>NZ_JBIDCI010000008.1:0-337743 GCF_043204535.1 Streptomyces sp. NPDC047853
CACGATCCACGGCCGCGACTGACGGTTTCCCATAACCAGACTTACGAGACAGCAGGCCGAGAGTCTCATGATCAGCAGCTTTTGTTAGAGCCAGTTAGACGCACCGCGTCACTCACAGCGCCCCGCGGTGGCCCCCGGCCGCCCGAGGGCGCCGAATCGTGGGACCGGCTGCAAGAACGGCACTGCCATGACCACACTCCACCCGCGTAAACGCCCCCAGCGGCGCAGCGAGACCCCTCACGGCCCGCAACAGACCGTAGGCCTCCAGTAGGTCGGCGACAGCTTGCCGCCCGCCCTCGGCTCCTGCACCGTGCCCCGGCCCTTTCCCGGCCGGTGACGGAGCCCCCCGTGGACGACGTCGTCGGGGACTCCTGCGCGGCGGCAGCGATCCGGCTCGCCCGTCCACTTCCGCGGCAGATACAACTGCCAGTTCAGCGGGCATGAGACGGTGTCGGTGGCGGCATGGACGCTGACCGCGACCTGACAGTTTGCCCCCTTGCCGAGCGCACCGCAGCACTGCCGGGCCATGCCGGCCGACGCCTGCCCGCACTTGGGGAACGACACGTCGTCGATCACCCACACCTCTGGCATGACCGTCTTTGTGAGCCGCTCGGCGATCCGCCGTCTGACCGGCAGCAGTTCAAGCCGGTGCTGGAGAAAGATCCGCGTCCCCCGGCTCGGGCCAGGCAGGCCCCGCTCGAAGCCGGGCAGCGTCTCGGCGGCCAAGGCCTACAGCAACGCCCCGTCCGCGAGTACCTACGCGGGCGGGGTACCCGACACACGATGCCGGAGAAGACCGACAGCCGGGCCGCCCGCCTACGCAAAGGCTCACGCGGCGGACGGCCACCCGGCTCCAACGAGGAGCGGTACAAGAGACGCAACACGGTCGAACGGGCGATCAACCGCTTGAAGCAGCACCGCGCAGTCGCCACTCGCTACGACAAACGCGGCCACGTCTTCCTCGGTACCGCCACCGCGGCAGCCATCATGATCTGGCTCCGCAGCTGAGCACCGGCGTCACAAGGCAATGGGCCGGTACGCCAAGGCCAGGTCGACCACTTCCTCGGCCGACAACTCCCGCTCCAGCGGCCAAAAGATCAGGTCGTTGACGTGACCGGACGGACAGGCCAGAGCTCTGTCGAGCCTGTCGAGCCAGTCGTTCACCTCATCTTCGGAGACGTAGTCCGCTTCAATGATCCGCTGCACGAGCGCGACCGCTTCCGCCCGACTCAACCCCACTGCACGCATCCGGCCCCTCCCCCGACGTCACCATAGCGAGCGGCATGATCGGCCGGAGAAGCCTAGTCGGCACCCTCGCCTCCTACCTCCAGCGTCAGGGCCTCGACGCCGACCTGCTGCGGCGCTACCTGCAATCCCCCGACCCCGACCGCTCCATCACGTGGAGGCCGTCAAGCACCTCGACGGCCTGACCGGCGCCGTGCCCGAGGCAGCGGCCGAGCCGGTCTCGACCGGCGTCGGCCGCCACATGGACCGGCGTCGGCCCACATCGCCCGCGACGCTGCTGCTGGGGCACGGTGGAGCCGAGGTCCGCCGTGACGGCGACGGCTTCGCCCTGTTCGCGTGGGCCTGCTTCCGCCGCCACCGACGTGACTCCCGCGCCAGGCAGCGGTCACAGTCGGCCGTCCGGGCCGCGGCCGGCCAGAGCCGCCGATACGACAGAGCCCGAACCCAAGCCGCTGCTACATTCGGAAACCCGCCGGCCCCCGCACCGCAGCGGCGGCGAGTTCGTTGACCCGGGCGGCGGGTACGGGTACACCGGGCGCCTGCTGGACCCAAGCCACGAACTCCCTGACGGTGAGGCCGGACGGCGGCTGTCCCACGTACGGGAGCGCGTACAGAGGGCTGTTGGGTTCGCTGCGCCAGCTGTCGGCCAGCGTACCGAGGTCCACCGCATCAAACCCGAGGTCGTCCAGCAGGTCGGCCACCTCCTTCTTGGCGTCCGGGGCGTCGCCGGAAAGCGGCAGCGCGGTACGGTCGGAGGCTCCGGTCGGGCGGAACAGCTCCATCAGCTGCTTGGGGCCGATGTTGTGCAAGGCCTTCACCACTCGGGCGCCCTCGAGGTGGCGCTGCACCATTTCGCTGGAGGTCAGCTCGTCACTGTCGAGTACCGGTATCTCGAAGTCGGCATGGGGCGCGTAGTTCATCGGGTCGATCACAATCTTGCCGGCCAGCTCGGCTCGAGGCAGTTTCTCGTAGGCGGCCAGTGGCACGGAGGCGAGGACGAAATCACCGGCGCTCGCCGCTTCGGCCGGGGTGGCCGCGCGGGCCCGCTCGCCCAGCTCCGCGACGAGACCGGCCAGGGTCTCTGGGCCGCGTGAATTGCTCAGGACGACGTTCAGACCGGCGTCGACGGCGCGGCGGGCGGCCCCGAGGCCGACCATGCCGGTGCCGATGACGCCGAGGGTTGTTGTGCTCACTCTGTTCTCCGTTCGCGTGTCCCCGCGTCGCGGCATCCGGCGGGCTCCTACCCATCACAGCCGGATTGGCCGGTGCGAACAATGATCAGAAACGCTCGGCAGCAATCACATCATGTGATAGATCAGGCAGATGGAACTGAGAGCGCTGCAGTACTTTGTGGCCGTGGCCGAGGAGCTGCATTTCGGGCGCGCTGCGCAACGGCTGGGCATAGTGCAGCCGGCGGTCAGCCAGCAGATCGCCAGGCTCGAACGCGAGCTCGGCGTACGCCTGCTTGATCGCACCTCGCGCCGGGTACGGCTCACCCCGGCCGGCGAGCGAGTGCTCGCCGCGGCCCGTAGGACCCTCGCTGCGGCGGCCCGGGTGCGGGTGGTTGCCGGAGAACCGGCGGCCGTCCTGCGGATCGGTGTGGCGTCCTGCGTCACCCGACGGCTCGACCGTGCGGTGGGCCGCCTGAGCGCCGGCGAACGCCCCGCCGAGCCGAGACTGGTCGACCTGCCGGTGGCCGCGCGACTCGACGCCGTCCGCGACGGTGAGCTGGACCTGGCGCTGGTGCGGGGCACACTCACCTCCGCGGCGGTGACGGTGGTGCGCGCCTGGTCCGAGCCGCTGCACGCGGTGCTCCCGCGTGAACACCCGGCCGCCGACAAGGCCGTGGTCAGCCTGCACGACCTCGACCCGTACGGTCTGCGGCTTCCCGCCCGCGAAAGTGACCCGCCCATGCATGACGCGATCCTCGCCGCCGTGCCGGTGGTCCCGCTGCGGCCACCGGCCGGGGACATGCTCAACGTACTGTTCGAGGTCGGCCGGCATCTCGAGGGCTGGACTCTGATGGCTGCCGAGCAGCTCGACGTGTCCCGCTCCGAGCGGCTGCTCCAGAGGCCGCTCGACCCGCCGGTGACCGTCGACGGCCACGTCGTCACCTCACTGGCCACTCCGGAGCCGTGCGTGGCGTCGTATGTCGCCGCATTCGCGGACTGAACTGCCGCCTCTGGTACGTATTCTTTTTCCTGCTTCTCTGTCCCGGCTGGAACGCCGCACCGCTCCCGACCGGTGATCGACGGCACTCGCATCCCCCGCGTCGCACCGGAAGGGCCGCCTGACCCGAAGCACTCCGGTGAACACCGCCACCAAAGCCTGCGCTTGCAGGTCCTGGGGCACGCCCCGGGAGCTTCAGGACTACTTCAACCGTTGGCGGATGCGTTGCCGTGCCCAGAGCGCCGGTACCGTGGGCACGATCGCGGGGCGTTCAACACTGCCGGAGACGCAGGAACCAGCCGGCGGTCGGCCAGGTCCCGCGCGGCTGGGCCAGGGCCGGCGACAACAGGGGCTCCACGTCGTCCAGGCCCGCCCCCGGCGGCGGCCCGGGCCGACTCGGCCAGGGTACTGCGGGCGGCGTCGACCCCGGCCGGCCCGAGACGGTCCACCATGGCGGCGAGCGCCGTCAGCAGCCGCACCTCCGCGGTGTCGGCCGGATCGGAGGCAGGAGCGCCCGGTGTGCAGGAGATCCGCCAGAGCTTCGGTGCGTTCAGCCTGGCTGGAGTACGGGCGCACGTACGCCCATTCGTCGAGCAGGGTGCGATCCAGGCGCTCCCCCTTGCCGTTCGTTTGCGGACGGTAGGGCCGGGTGCGTTTGTGGATGATGCCTACGGCACTCACGGCCTGTCCGAACAGTGTGGATGCGTAGCAGGAGCCGTGGCCTGCGCGGCGATGTCGTCCAGAAAGTCCGGCTGCTCGTGGCGTTCTCCCGCCAGAGATGCGGTGACGCCCCACGCGAGGTCGTCGCGAGTCATGGCGGTACAGCGTGCCGGCGTCCACAGGTCGGCGGGCCGCAGGTCGTCGACCGTGTGCTGGATGCAACGTGCGATCGCGTCCGACAGCGGCGGGACGTGGGCGTTCGGGAGGCCGGCGCGCACCTCGGTGGCCGCGCTCACGTCGCCAGGTTGCAGCGCGCCCAGCGGCAGCGAGGTCGCTGCGTGAAGTACGCGCCCGTAGACGCGCCGTGCCGGACGAGGACCGGAGGGCGGTGCAGGGCGCCCCGACTGGGAGCACCAGGCGTCCAGCAGTTTCACCGGTGCAACCCTCAGGTCGACGCACGCTCTCGACGGGCGATCATCCATCGTGTCCCCCTCCATCTTCAGGGATGGAGCCCGGTCTGGCGCGGTCCCGGGGGCCGCGCCGGACCGGCCGCGCCCTGCAGTCGAGTCAGTCGTCCAGGACTGCCAGGGCGTCGATCTCCACGAGCAGTCCCGGAGGGAGCTGCATGGAGACGGTGGTGCGGGCGGGGAACGGTTCGCCGACGGCCGCCGTGTACGCCTCGTTCGGCTCCGGCAGGTGGGCGGGGTCGGTGAGGTAAGCGCGGAGCATCACGACGTCCTTCGGTCCGGCGCCGGCCGCCTTGAGGACGGCGATGACGTCGCGCTGGGTCTGCGTGGTCTGCTCGGCGACCGTGGTGCCGACGACCGCGCCGGTGGCCGGGTCGAACGGGAGTTGCCCGGGAACCTGAAGGATCGGGCCCTTGCTGATGCCCTGGGACAGCGGGGCTGCCGGAGTGGGTGCGTTCTCGGTGGTGATGACGGCTTTCATGGTGTGTCCTTGTCGGAAGGGCTCACAGAGCGATCTGTGCGACGGGGTCAGGCCCAGGCCCGTCGCTCCTGGCTGCGGGGGTCGTCGACCTGGGTCCACTCGGCGTCGATGTGCATCGTGGTCCGGCGTGTGGTGTCGTACTGGTCCCAGCCGGGGTTGCCGGTCCTGGCGAAGCGGATCCAGGCCTCGTGTGTGCGGGTGGCGAGGTCCCCGGGGGGCTTGTCGGGGCCGAGCAGGGCGCCCTCACCCGCCAGCTGCGGGAGTTCGGTGTTGTCGAAGACGAAGGGGAGTTCCATCGTGTGGGTGGCGCCGAGGTCTCCGCTCAGGGCCTGGGAGCGCCAGGCGAACTCGTAGCTGAACGTGGCGGACTGGGGGTGGGCGGCATGTGCGCCGGCCAGGGCCCAGCTGCCCGCTCCGAACAGCGCGTCGCCCATGATGGCCGACCGCAGCTCGCCGAAGGACGCCTCGGGGCGGGTGGTGCGGTACGTCTCCACAAGCTGGGCGGGCTGTGGGTGCGAGCGCGCCGCCGTATCGTCGACATCGCCGGCGGTCGAGGTGGCGTACTTCTCCACCGGGACCAGGTAGAGATTTCCCTCCTCGGTGTTGGTCCCGATGAGCAGGTCGACATCGGCGCTCAGGCCGGCGCCGACGGAGACGGCAGGCTGTGTGTCGAGCACCAGGCTGAAGGGGCTGAGGCCGATCAGCGGATCGTGGTGTGTCCCGGTCTGCAGGTCGATGCCCGCGAGCCGGGAGGCGGCCTCCACCAGGCGCTCGTCGGAGATGTCCGCGAAGGCGTCGGTATGCGGCTCGATGCCCAGTTCCTCGGCCACGGCCTTGGTGACACGGGCGGCCTGCTCGGAGGTGAACGCCCCCAGACCGCTGCCGCTCTGCACGATCGCCCGGCGGAAGAGGCCCGCGGCCTCAGGGGTGGCGAGGATGCCGCCGACGACGGTCGCCCCGGCCGACTGGCCGAAGAGGGTGACGTCGTCCGGGTCACCGCCGAAGGCGGCGATGTTCTCCCGTACCCAGCGCAGCGCCGCGACGACATCGAGCAGGCCACGGTTGGCGGGCGCCCCGGGGATGTCGAGGAACCCGGCGATGCCCAGCCGGTAGTTGAGTGTGACCAGGACGACGCCGTCGCGGGCGAAGGCGGAACCGTCGTACAGCGCGGACCGCGTCGATCCGGCGACGAACCCGCCGCCGTGGACGAACACCATCACGGGCAGACCGCTGTCCGCGGTGGTGGGCTGGAAGACGTTGACGGTGAGGTAGTCCTCGCCACGGCTCCAGCCGGCGCCGAAGTAGGGGGTCATGTCGATGCTGCCGAGCTTCCGCTCGGGCTGCGGGGCGTTGGGGCCGGGCGCGGTGGCGTCCCGTACGCCGCTCCAGGGCTCGTGCGGCTGCGGCGGGGCGAACCGGCCTGCGCCCATCGGAGGAGCGGCGTAGGGGATGTTCAGGAAGGTGGTGGTGCCGTTGTCCTGACGGAGACCGCGGACGGCTCCCTGTGCGGTGGTGACGACGGGCTCGGGTTCGTGGTTCACAGCTATGCCTTTCCGGGACGTCAGCCCTGCTCGGAGTACGGGGCGAAGGGCGCCCAGCCCTTGATGTCGAACGTGTTGCCGTTACGCGCGATCTCGGCGGCACCGTGACCACCCAGGTGCGCGGGGATCAGGAGCGCGTTGTTGTCGGCCGCCCAGCCCAGCACCTTGCGGCGGGTGGCGCGGGCGCCCGCGGGGTCCTCGCAGAAGCAGCTGTTGGCGTCCGGCTCGACGATCTGCACCGGGTTGTGCAGCAGGTCACCCACGAACACGGCGCGGTCCGTCCCGGAGCTGAGGGTCAGCACGGAGGAGCCGGGGGTGTGTCCGGGAGCCGCGTCCAGGCGCAGGTCGGCGTCGATTTGATGGCTGTTCTCCCACAGCAGCGTCTGGCCGGCCTGGTGCACCGGGGCCACGCTGTCCTCGAAGACATTCTGGTTGCCGCGCCCGGGCAGCGGCTCGTGGCCGTTTGCCGGGTTCCAGAAGTCGAAGTCGTCCTTCGGCATCAGATAGGTGGCGTTGGGAAAGGTGGGAACCCAACTCCGCCCGTCGAGATATGTGTTCCAGCCGACGTGATCGATGTGCAGATGCGTGTTGATCACGATGTCCACGTCCTCGGGCTGGACACCTGCCCGGGCGAGGTTGGCCAGGAAGTCCGTCTCCAGGTGGCTCCAGACCGGCGCGTACGGGCGCTCCTTGTGGTTGCCCACACCGGTGTCGACGAGGATGGTCCTGCCTCCGCTGCGCAGCAGCCAGGTCTGGATCGCGGAATTCACGATGTTGGTCTCGGAGTCCAGGAAATGCGGGGCCAGCCAGTGGACGCCGTCCTTCCAGACTTCCTGCGAGCTTTCCGGGAAGAAGACGTGGGGCTCCATTTCGACGGACCCGTAATATTCCCAGACGCGGGTGATGGAGACGTTGCCGAGCGTGATCTTTTCCATGTGAATTCCTTGGAGTCCCTAGGGTTTACCCCACCGTACGAGCGACTTCAGCGGGCGCGGTATCCGTCACATGACTGCACCGGTGTGTACGGCTCTGAACAGGGACTTCACTTCTTCTTGGACCAGGTGAGAGGCGAGGCGGCTCCCCGTTTCCAGTTCCGTTCCCGGATGTCTTGTGGGTGAGCGCGTGGCTACCTCACCGCGTTCACGAGACGGCAGCCGCATCCGTATGCCCGCTTGTCGGCCGTGTCGTGTGCGGTGGCTGTCCCTGCCTTGCACACCGACGGCTTTGATGCCTGCAAATCAGCAAAATGCAAGGGTGTGCGGTCGCCCCGTGATGCGTTCCGGCGGGTGTCAGACGGCTTGGGCGTTGCCGTGGCCCTCGGGATCGACGCAGCGCACCGCGACAACCGGGACCGGCCCGTGCGGCGACGGGATGTCAACGCGCTCGGGCGGGACCATGGTGGTGCGGCCGGGGTCCGGGACGAGCGGGTCCGCAGCTCGCACCAGCGCGGTCAAGGTCGCGTCGAGGCGACTGATGTGCTGCTGCAGGCGACACGACGAGGCCAGAACCATCTCAGCCCACCACCGGAAGCAGAGGGCGCCGTCCATCCACGGGCACCAGCGCGGGTGGAACACGCCCTGCCGCGGCTTCGGCAGCTGCCGCTGGCCTGACCGGACCACGACCCGCGCTGGGATTCTCACCTTCATCGAGACCTTCCAGCACCGCAAGCGGCTGCGGAGGCATCCGGTGTGGGGCTACCTCACCCCGCTGGAGACCCGGCAGCGACACGAGCACGAACACGCCCTCACAGCGTAGGCATCGAGTGTCCACAATTGCGGGCAAACGGCACTCAACCCTGGACGCCCGTGCCCGACAGGATGCTTTCGACCACGTCGCGGAGCTGTGAGCGGGCGGTGATGCCGAGCTTGGGGAACACCCGGTAGAGGTGAGAACCGACCGTACGCGGTGAGAGGAACAGCTTTCCCCCGATCTCACGATTCGTCAGGCCTCGGGCCGCCAGTCGGACGATCTGCTGCTGCTGGGGGCTGAGTTCCGCGAAGGCAGTGGGTACGACATCGCCGGCCTCGATTCCGGCGGCGCGAAGTTCTGCCTTTGCCCGCTCGCCCCACGGCCGCGCGCCCAGCCGCTGGAAGGTTTCGAGGGCGGAGCTCAGCAGCGGACGGGCCTCGGCGATACGGCGCTGCCGCCGAAGCCATTCCCCGTAGTCGAGCTGTGTCTGCGCCCGTTCGAACGGCCACTGCTCACCTGCGGGTTCCTTGAGCGCTGCGCGGAAGAACAGCTCCGCGTGCTCGGGTTCCGCCAGCAGGGCGCGGCCCCGGTCGATCAGTGCCCTCACCCGTGCCGACGTGCCTGTACCGAGGCGCCGCGCCGACCGTTCCAGGAGCTCTGCCGCGTGCTCCTGTCGTCCTCGGCGGGCGGCTGCCGCCGCCAGTTCGGCCAGGAGGGTGTAGGAGACGTGGTAGTGGACCGGATCGCCGTCATCGGTGAACGCGGAGCGGAACTGCGTGTACGCGGTGTCGTAGTCGCCCTCGGCCACGGCCGCCATCCCCAGGGCCCGACGCGCGAAGACCGCGACGGAGCGGCTCTCCAGTGGATCGACGAGAGCCAGGGTTCGTTCGACGAGCCGGCGTGCGGTGGCCGGATCGCCCCGCAGAGCGACCACCGTGGCATCGAGTGCGTGAGCACATGCCTCGGCATGGTCGAGTCCGGCCGACGATGCCATGGCCGCGATGTCAGTCGCCACCGAGCGGGCCTCGGCCCATCGGCCCTGCTCCAGGCGGGTCCAGCCGATCGCGCATCCCAGTCCGTCCGGGAGCCATCCACGGGCCTGCCACTGGTCGAACGCCTCGCCGAAGGTCCTGGCGGCGAGGGTGGTCTGGTCGAGCAGCCAGGCGACGATGGCCAGCATGGTCAGGCGACTGGCGTCGCCCCTGGCCTTGGCGATGAGCCCGGGCAGGGCCGGTGTGAGGACGGCTCCTGCGCCGCTGGGGTCGGAGACGGCCAGGACCCAGGCGCGCAGCGCCGCTGAGGCGGCATCGTCGGGCATGCGGGAGAGCAGGCTCTGGATCTGCCGCTGTTGGGACTCCTCGCCCGAGTAGTAGCAGACCACCGCCGCCGCGGCCAACGCGTCGAGAACGAGGGACGACCGGGCTTCCCTCGCCTCGTCGGCAACACGCTTGAGCAGAGCGAAGGCTGCTGTGTGAGGGGAGCCCAGGGACATGAGCTGTCCGGTGGCCAGCGCGGCTTTGCCCAGCAGTGCCTGGTCGTCGGTGCACTGGCGGACTGCGGCGGCCAGTTGTTCCACCCAGCCGAGTTGGCCGGTGAAGACGGCGGTGGTGGCGGCTTCGGTCAGAAGACGCGCCCGGTCCTCGCGGCGCGGGCTGAGTTCCGCGGCACGCTCCTGGGCCGCGGCCGCGGCCGCGAAACCACCCCGGCGCAGGGCCCGGTCGGCCGTCTGCTGCAGTGCGGCCGACACGTCCTGGTCGGGGCGTACGGTCGCGGCGGCGAGGTGCCAGGCGCGGCGGTCGGGCTCCTCGCGCAGCAACTCCGCGAGAGCGAGGTGGGCCCGGCGGCGCTCCTCGAACGACGCGGCATGGTAGACGGCGGAGCGGATGAGCGGGTGGCGGAAGGAGATCCGGGATCCGTTCTGGCGTACGAGACCGGCCCGGTCCGCGGGTGTCCATGCCTCGTCGTCCGCCTCGGGGAGTCCCACGGCCACCGCCCGAGCGTCCGCCGCGTCGGCGGCTGCGAGCAGCAGCAGGACGCGGCGGGTCGGTTCCGGCAGGTCCGCCGTGTGCCCCGCGAAGATCTGCTCCAGTCGGTCGGTGACCGGCAGCGGGCCCTGCACGCCACTGCCCTCGGGGTGCCGGATCGCGGTGGCGTGGGTCAGTTCCACCAGGGCCAGCGGGTTGCCGGCCGCCTCCTGGAGGATCCGCTCCCGGGCTCGGCCGGTGGGCGGCGTGGGTTGCCGGTCCAGCAGGAGGTTGGCCGCCTCAGCGTCCAGCGGGCCGAGTTCGAGGCGCTCGTATCCCTTGTCGAATCCAGGCAGGGCGGCCGCGGTGCGGACTCCGACCAGCAGCGTGACAGGCTCGCTGTCCATGCGTCGCGCCACGAACGCGAGAACGTCCAGTGATGCGCGGTCGATCCACTGGGCGTCGTCGACCACCACCAGCAGCGGGGCGGTTTCCGCCAGTTCCGACAACAAGGTCAGGACCGCCAGACCGACGAGCATTGCGTCGGGAGTCTCCGCACACTCTTCGAGCCCCAGGACGGCTCGGAGCGCGGAGCGCTGCCGCGACGGCAGTCCCTGCGCTTCAGCGAGTACCGGGCGCAACAACTGGTGAAGACCGGCGAATCCGAGGTGCGCCTCGGATCCGCTCCCCACCGCCCGCAGCACTCGGCCACCCGCGCCCCGTGCGCGATCGGCCGCGAGGTCGAGCAGCGTGCTTTTTCCGGCACCGGGGTCACCCGTGACGATCAGAACGTCGCTGTGGGACCGGTCGGTGCCCACACGCCGGATGATTTCTGCGGTCTCGGCTTCTCGGCTCACCACCGCCGGACCGGAATGACGCGTTGAGCGCTGGTCCCCATGAGCCCTTCCATCGTTGTGCACGGATGCTCCAAGGAATCGAGATACCCCAGACACTAACGTGGGGCTACGGCGGGAGCGCCGGCAGCGGTATCGAACCCAGTTCAGAGCATTCGGACGGTGACGGTCTGCTCGTCCAGGGCGGTTACGAGCTTGTCGTACCTCGTGGCCACGGCCCGGTGTCTCTTGAGGCGCTTCATGCCGCAGTCGACCACGTGCCGAGCCTTGTAGTCCTGCGGGTCGGACTTCGGCGGCCGGCCACCGTGCGAACCGCGTTTCGGTTGCCGGCCTGGCCGGCCTTGTCCGGGATGGTGCAGCGGATCCCGCGCCGCCGCATGTAAGCACGGTTCTTCCGGGGGCGTACGTCTTGTCGGCCCGCACACGGTTGGGCCTGGTGCGCGGGCTGCCCGGCCCAGGTTTCGCGGGAGTGGACACCCCGTCCGCTCGTGTCAGCGCGGTGCATCAGGCTCGTATGTCGTGGGGGCCGGCGTCGGTGATCCCTCGCCCGCAGGTCGCAGGCGGCTTCTCGCTGGACGATGTCGTACCGCTGCAGACCCGGGTGGTGTTCCGGCTTTTCGGAGTCGGCAGTTTCAGCGTATGTCCACGGGGTCGGCGGTTGCGTCGCTGAGAGATCTCGACTTTCAGGTGACGGCCCCTGGCGAGGGCCACCCCAGCCACCAGATGAAGAGGCCGCTCAGCAGGACGAGCAGGAAGAGTGCGGTGTTGGTGCGGCGGTAGGCGACCAAGAGGGCCACGAATTCGCGGATCATGGCGCTCGGCCAGAAGTAGGCGGCGGTCGGGGCACCGATCACGTGGCCCCGGACGCCGGTGCGGCGGGCGGTGATGGCGGCGCGGAAGACGTGGTAGTTGTTGGTGACTATGACGCACCGGTAGTTCGGATTCGCCCGCTCCATCAGGGCTTTGCTGAACATCAGGTTCTCGTCCGTGGTCGTCGAGCGGTCCTCGCGTTCGATCAGGTCGGCGGGGAAACCGCGGGTGACCAGGTAGTCGGCCATCGCGTGGGACTCAGGCAGCTTCTCGTCGGGCCCCTGTCCTCCCGAGGTGATCAGTACTGGGCGCCGGCCCTTCCGGGACAGCCTGGCGTGTTCCTTCCGGGCCCGGTCGAGACGGCCTGCCAGCAGCGGGGGCACGGTGGTGCCGCCGGTCAAGCCCGAGCCGAGGACCACCACGTAGTCCGCCCGGCGCCGGATGCGCAGACGTCCGTACAGGCCTCCGTAGACGAGGAAGCAGAGGAACAGGAAGGCGACGTACCCGGCGAGTGCCACCGCCGTCGCCGCGACGACCACGAGCGTGTGCGTGTGCAGCACCAGCGCGGTGATCAGCAGCGCGAGCAGGGCGACCAGGGCGATGCCCGCCCCCAGGGAGAGCAGGTTCGCCAAGCTCCTGCCCTCCTTGCGAACCATGGTCATCCCGTTGGCGATGAGGAACCACGCCAGCGTGACGACCCCCACGCCCGCCAGGGTCAGCAGCACGACGGCCAGGTCGCGGCCCAGTTGGGCCCGTTCGGAGGCCACATGCTGCAGGAGCGCGAGCACCGCGAAGACGGCGGACAGGCCCAGCAGGACCGCGTTGCTCACTCGGCGGCGGTCTTGTACCACACCAGCACAGAACAGGGTGAAGCAGACGAACGACGGTACGAAGGCCACCATGGCGCCGATCCTACGAGGCTCGGTGCCGTCCCGGGCAAGCCGGGTGGTGCCCACGCACCGGCCGTTTCGTGGGGCCGCCGACGGCGCACACTGCGGGGCGGTTACTGCGGAACCCTCGCCAGCCACCGGGGACCCGCGCAGGGCGGTCTCGGCACTGGCGAAGCGTGAGCGGCGGCCGGGATGCCGGAACGGTGCGGCCGCCTTGGCGTAGGGGCCGTCGTAGACGGGCTGCTCGAAGAGTTCGGCCCGGTGGCGAGCCACCGCTGAGACCGGGACGCCGTAGTCGTCGGGGCCGGGTCGTCGACCCCTGCGGCTTCTGCCAGCTGGAGGATCCACGGGACGTCGGTGTGCAGGTCCATCAACGACGGAGCCCACGGTCACGCAGCCATCGCCGCAGGTGGTCGTAGTCATAGCCCCATCGCATCGCCCGCAAGGGCATCGAATCTTCGCAGCGGCCGGGCCGACACCGCTGGGTGGTCGAGCGGACCGTGTCCTGGCTGGCCGGCTGCCGCAGGCTCCACCGGCGGTACGCACGCAAGGCCGAACACGGCCTCGCCTTCGTCGGCACAGCCGCAATCCTCATCGGCCACCGCCGCCTCGCCCGCCTGGATGCGCAAGGGCATTCAGTGTGATGTTCCAACGTTGCTGGTCCAGATAGGCAAAGGCGTGATCTCAGGCTCCGCCGTGGCGTGCTCCAAGTGGTCTTCCGCTTGGTCCAGGTCCGACCAGGCGACGACGCCGGGCATGCTGTCGGCCAGAAACCCCTCGACAACCGGACCGAGATGGTCGGCAACCACGTAGGTGCCGTTGGACGGCAACTCGTCCGGAGGAATCGAGCCGGTCGACCACCTCGTTCGAGGAGTGCGCGCCGTTACGGACGGCGTTCAGCCGAGGCCGGCCGCCGTGGCTGCCAGCGCGGTGCGCAGGGTCACGGCGAGTTCGGCGCGGGCGGCTGCGGCGTCGATGGCGGGCTCGGCCGTGCGGTACGCGTGGTGTTCGACGGCCGCGCGCAGCGCGGCGTTGAGCATGGCGGCCCAGATGGCGGGCCGTACATCGTCGTGGGGCAGCCCGGCCCGTTCGGCGAGGGCACGCGCGAAGACGGGTTCCGCCTCGTCATGGGTCTGCAGCCAGACGGCCCGCAACCCCGGTTCGTTCCGGGTCAGCCGCACGAGAGCGCCCACGTCCGGGCCCGGAAGGACGACGTCGGCGGCCCACAGGTGGTCGAAGGCCCTCTCCAGGGGTTGCCCGGGACCCCGCTGCCGCAGCGCGGCGGCGATCGCGTCGACACCCGTCGAGAAGAGCGGCCGTACGCAGCTCTCCTTCGTCGGGAAGTAGCGCCAGACCGTGCGTGCGGAGACGCCGACCGCCTGCCCGATCTGCTCTCCGGTCGTCGCGGCGACGCCCTGGGCGATGAACAGGTCGACCGCGGCCCGGGCGATCTCCAGCCGCATGGCGGTCCTGCGCTCCTCGGTCAGCGGAGGTCGCCCGGTCCGTCCACGAGCTGCGGTCATCTGAACCTCCGGCGCCGGTCGAGCAATGCCGTGGCCATTCTCCCCCGGTCCAGAGTTTATGTCACTGAGAGACATAAACAGGTAGGCTGGCGGTGCGGCGTGACATGGGTCCCCCGCGTCAGCACGTCCTGGATGGAGTACTTCATGACCGACGATCTGAACGGTCGCAGCGTGATCGTCACCGGAGGCGGCTCCGGTATCGGGCGCGCGGCCGCGCTCGCTTTCGCCGCGCAGGGTGACCGCGTCGTGGTGGCGGACCTCAACGCCGACGGGGCCGAAGCGGTCGTCGGGGAGATCGAGCAGGCGGGCGGCACGGCGGTCGCCGTCACGGGCGACCTGAGCGTGCAGGGAGTCGTCGATCGGGTGACGGCGACGGCGGTGGAGCGGTTCGGGGGCGTACACGTCCTGGTCAACAACGCCGGGATCATGGACAGCATGTCGGCGCCGGCCGACGTGAGTGACGCCGAGTGGGAGCGGGTCATCCGGGTCAACCTGACCGCGCCGTTCCTGCTCTCCCGCGCGGTGCTGCCCCACATGCTCGCCGCCGGCCGCGGTGCCATCGTGAACACCGCGTCCGAGGCCGCCCTGCGGGGCAGCGCGGCGGGTGCCGCCTACACGGCTTCCAAGCACGGTGTGGTGGGCCTGACGAAGTCGCTGGCGGTGATGTACCGCAAGAACGGCATCCGCGCCAACGCGATATGCCCCGGCGGCACCGCCACCGCCATCGCGGTCGAGGCCGACCGCACGGCGCACGGACCGGCGGCGATCGGCCCGCACTTCGTGAACCTCGGCCGCGTGTCGCAGCCGGAGGAGCAGGCGGCCGCGATCCTGTTCCTCGCCTCGGACGCCGCGAGCAACATCAACGGCGCGATCCTGCCCGTCGACGACGGCTGGTCCGCCGTCTGACGGCTGCTCCCCCACCTCGCCCGACGACGTGTCGCGGTGAGGAACCGTGCGGGGCCCGGCTCACGCAGCCGGGCCCCGCACCGCATCGTGTCCGTGCCGTGGGCTCAGGCAGGCCCGCCGACCCGGAGGACCTCACTCATGGATGTCTCACGCCACTGCTCCAGGAGGTCGTGGAAGGCGGCCGCCCCGTGGGGGTAGGCGATCGGCCCGTTCGGCCGGCCACGTCCCTCGCCGTTGTAGTACCCGGGTGTGCACTCGGCATGGAACCACTCGTGGTCGGGCGCGCCCTCGGCGAGGACCGCGAGCCAGGCGTCCTCGGCCTCACGGGACGGCTCGATGACGGCCCCCTCGGCTTCGGCTGCCGCGACGAGAGCCGCCGCGTGAACCGCGTGTTCGTCGAGTACGTGGGTGAAGTTGACGCTGCTGGCACTCTGCGTGGCCCCCAACTGGATCAGGTTGGGGAAGCCGTTGCTGGTGAACCCGTGCAGGGAGCGCGGTCCGCGTTCCTTCAGCGCGTGCAACAGCTCGACGCCGTCCCGGCCGCGGACCGACAGCTTCCCGGAGTGGATGCCGGAGACCCCGACGGAGAAGCCGGTGGCGAAGACCAGGCAGTCGAGCGCGTACTCGGTGCCGCCCACCACCACCCCGTGCTCGGTCATCCGCTCGATGCCGTGCGTGTCCGCGGTGTCGACGAGGGTGACGTTGTCGCGGTTGAACGCCTGGAGGTAGGCGTCGGAGAACGTCGGCCGCTTGCACGCGTACCGGTACCAGGGCTTGAGCTTCTCCGCCGTGTCCGCGTCGGCGACGATCCGCTCGACGCGCGCCCGTACCTCGTTCATCTTCGCGGCGTCCGCGACCTCGTAGGCCGCTTCGAACGCCTGCCGGTCGGCCGGACGACGGAAGCCCGGCAGCAGCTTCTCCAGCAGGCCGGCCGTGGCGGTCCACTGGTCCGCCACCAGGTCGTGCTCCACGGTCTCGCCGGAGACGATGCGCAGGAAGTTGTCCCGGCGCTCGCGGGCCCAGCCGTCGTGGTCGGCACCGACGTCCCGCGCGGTGGTACGGCGGTTGTCACGCACGTCGACCGACGAAGGGGTGCGCTGGAAGACGTAGACGTGCCCTGCGTCCTCGGCCAGCTTCGGAACGACCTGGACGCCGGTGGCACCGGTGCCCACGACGCCCACCCGCTTGCCCGCGAGCCCGGTGAGACCGCCGTCCGGGGTGCCCCCGGTGTAGCCGTAGTCCCAGCGCGAGGTGTGGAAGGTGTGCCCCTCGAACTTCTCGATCCCGGGGATGCCGGGAAGCTTGAGTTCGGAGAGGGTGCCCGTCGCCGTGATGACGTACGTGGCCCGGAACTTGTCACCCCGGTCGGTCGACACGATCCAGGCCTCGGAGCTGTCGTCCCAGGTCAGAGAAGTGACGGAGGTGGAGAACAGGGCATCCGCGTAGAGGTCGAACTTCTCCGCCATCCGTACCGCGTGGCGGCGGATCTCCTCCCCCGGCGAGTACTTCCACTCCGGCACGTACCCGGTCTCGTCGAGCATCGGCAGGTACACGTGGGATTCGACGTCGCAGTGGATTCCCGGGTAGCGGTTCCAGTACCAGGTACCGCCGAAGTCACCGCCCTTCTCCAGGACGCGGACCCGCTCGACCCCCTGCTGACGCAGCCGCGCGCCCGCCAGGATGCCACCGAATCCGCCACCGATCACGGCCACGTCCACACGGTCCCGCAGAGGTTCGCGTTCCTGCACCTCCGAGGCGTAGGGGTCATCGGCGTAATAGCCGAACCGAGCGTCGGCGGGCAGGTACTGCCGCGTGCCGTCGGGGCGTACGCGCCGCTCCCGCTCCTGGCGGTAGCGGCGCCTCAGCTCGGTCAGTGCCTCGGAGGAAAGTGCATCCGAGTACGTCATGTGGGGGGACCTCTGTCTTCCGGTTCGGTGCGAGGAAGCCGCTCGGTCCGCCAAAGACGCACGGGGGCGGCGGACTTGAGCCAGCATGCACTACCGTAACAAGACCCGGACAACACTGTCCGGTTGCGATGCGGACAGCTTCCGCAAACTTTCGGACAGGAAGAGTGAACCCCCCATGCAACGACTCCCGATCCGATCCCTCACCGGGCTCGCCGCGATCGGTCTGCTGGTCCTCACCGGCTGCGGTACGGACACCCGGGGCAGCGGCGGCTCGCAGCACGTGGGCGGCACCGAAGCGGACCGGAGCATCCGCGCCCAGAAGCTGATGCAGCTGACGAAGGTGCATCCCCAGACCGGCATGACCCTGCTGGAGGGTCCGACCTTCGACGCGGACGGGAAACTGCTCGTCGTCGACGTCACCGCACCGGCCGGCAAGCCCAAGGTCCTGCGCATCGACGTGAAGAAGAAGACGTCACGCCAGGTCCACACCGACGACCGCGGCACCTACACCTCGGCCCAGTTCAGCCCTCACGACGGGCGCATCTACCTCACCGACTTCTCCCACGGCGAGATCGTCAGCCTGGCTCCCGACGGCAGCGACCCGCGGACGTTCTTCTCCGGCCAGGTCGACGGAGCGGCGATGAACCCCGACGACCTCGCCTTCGACGAGGACGGCAACCTGTACGTCAGCGACTCGCGCGGCATGTCGGAGGGGAAGGCGATCGGACGCGTGGTGCGGATCGACCGCGAGGGGAAGAACGCCACCGTCCTGGCGGACGGCATGGCGGCACCGAACGGCATCTCCTTCGACTCCGAGTACCGTGGCCTGTGGGTCAGCGAACTCACCCAGAACCGCGTCTCCTACCTGCTCCTCGACGGCAAGGGCGGCGTCGCCTCACAGCACACGGGCATCCGGGTGGACGGCGGCATCGCCCAGACCGACTCGATCGCCGTGGACGCGGACGGCAACCTCTACCAGGCTCTGCACGGTCGCCCCGCCATGGCGGTGTACGACCGGCACGGTGAGCGCCTGGCGACCGTGGAGATCCCCGCACACGCCGCCGAAGGCCTGGAATCCGCGACCAACGTCGCCATCACGCCCGGGGGGACCAAGGCCTACATGACGGTCAGCGGGCCCGCCGGCGGGTACCTGTACACCTTCCAGGCACTGGCGGACGGCATCCGCCAGTCCAACGGCGGCTGACCGCCCTCCTCATCCCGTGAACGGGCGCACCGGCCCCACGTCCACGCCCAGCAGCCGCCACGCCGCCATCGCGCGGCGCTCCCGCTGCTCCCGGTTGGGGCCGGTGACGGCGCCCGAGACCATGGCCACGGCGATCATGAGGTCACCCTTCGTCGTGGCCAGTCGGTGACCGTCCGGGAGGTGCGCCCGCAGAGCCCGTTCGACCCGTTCGGACAGTGCCGCAGCAAACGCAGGCACGCCGACACCGTCGGCCGCCCCGTCGGCGTGCAGGATGCTGATGAAGGCCGCCGACTCGGCCTGATGCCAGGTCAGCACCCCGAGGACCTCGGCAAGGTCCACGTCCGGAACTGCCGCTGCCTGCTCGATCTGACGGACGTTCTCCTCCAGGACGGCGGACGCGACGGCTGACCGGTCGGGGAAGTGGCGGTACAGCACGCCCTGCCCCACCCCGGCACGCCGCGCGATCGCGGACAACGGGGCGTCGAGTCCCTGCTCCGCATAGATTTCACGTGCGGCGGCCACGAGAGCGGCCCGGTTGCGGGCAGCCACTCTGCGCCCGTCGTTCGCGGGCCGCCGCTCACCGGGTATCGATTGCTGGGTCACCCTCCAGAGCGTATCGCCGCAGCACGCTTCCCCCCGTTCAGTACCCCACTCGCCCTGGACGAGCGCGTCGCTTCCGGTGCGACCCCAGCCCTCGAGGAACGGCGCACGCGGCAGTGGCCACGCATCTGTGCCGGTCAGCCGAGGTCAGGGAGGCAGACCCGCCGGCAGAAGGTCGACCCGGTGCTCCATGCACGCGGGTGCCTCGTCGGCCGTACGGTGTGGATCTGCATGGCGGGGCCTGCCCCCCTTCCCGAGGGTGGTTGCGCCCAGAGACGACTCACCTCGAAGGGCGCCTCACCGCCGCCGCAAAGCGGTCACCAGCTGTGTTCCTGCGCGACGTGTCCGTCCTGGCCGCGCCCATGACCGAGCTGCTCCAAGACGGCGCCGCGACGCCGTCCGGCCACCTGTCACCCACCCGGCCGCAACAGTCAATGGACGCACACGCCACCCGTAAGCGGCCCGGTGGGCCCAGTGTGCAAGCCCTCTGCACAGGCTGGCCGCCCGGCCCGACCGCGACCACCCGACACCGCACCGGGCCCGGCCACACAGGTCGACCTCAGTCTGTCGACGCCGGACTTGCGCAGGCCTCGGCGATAGCTTTGGTGTCGTAGTAGAACGGACGGACCTCGGTGATCCGCCCGTCCTTGATCGTGATCGCTTGCAGAATCGGGAAGCTGAGTTCACGGCCGGTCGCGCGAGCGCGAGCACGGACCTGTGTGAGTACGACCGCTGTCTCACCAGTCGCAAGAAACTCCTGCTCCACCATGTCGAACGACTCCCACACCTCTCCCATCATGAGGAAGAACTGCGTCATGCCCTTGTGCCCACACCAAGTGCCGCCATAGGGCAGCGAATCTGCTTGATGCAGCTCGACATCCGGCGCGAAGAAGGGGGCGAGCAGGTCGAACGAAGCCTCGCCAGGGCCTCCCGCCGCCAGGTACTTCGCCTCAGCCGCATACATGCCGGTGAGAACTGCTGCTGACTCCGCAGTGGATGACATCGTCATGCCGCAAGCATGAGCCTCACAGCACGAGATTGCTGGCGGCAATCAGACATCGTTGTAGTCCGCGGTCGGCATTCTCCGCAATACGCCCCAGCCCGGGTCTCGGTCCGAGCGCGTCACAGAACTGCTCCGGCCCGCGCCATGGCCGGGAACCGGCTGACCGGCAGGGCTTCCTGAGCAAGCGACTCCCTACTGAAGATGCTCATGTTGGTGCAGTCGTCAGGGTCACCGATCCACGCAAACAGTCGTGGATCTTCACGGTTGCCGCAGATGTCAAGCCCGGACCCGTAACTGCCCGGATCGCCCTCATAGTCGTTGATCTCGTGGAAGGAGAAGCGAAACGTCGAAATCGTTGCGAGCGCCGCCGGTGAGTACCCACCGCCCACTGCCCCTTCTCCGGTCAAGGGGTCCCGTTGCATCGTCGAGGTCGGCAGGCCAAGCCACTGTCGTGAAGGAGCCATCGCCCCGCAGCGTTACCGAGCTTCCTGACGGGTTCCGGTAAGTGCCGACCAAGTCGCCACTGGCCAGGTCATCGGGGCGGCCGTCTTCCCCAGGACAGGCCCCGTAACGTGCGAAGCACCCAGTGATGGTGGGCGCAAGAACCACCACGAGGGCACAGAGTGTCGTCACCTGTCCCCGCCGCATCACACCCCCACTTGTGTTCCTCCCGACACATTGTTCCACGGCAGACCACACTCTGATCATCCAGTGGCCTGTCGACAGGCAGGTCAGGTCTGGGTATCCCTCATATCGTTGGGCGGCGTTGTCCTCGGCGGCGTGTTGTCCTACCTCGTCCAGCACAGGACTCAGCGGTCAGCCGAACGTGTCGAACAGCAACGGCAGCGGATCGCTTTGTCGGAGACCCGCCGCGCGGAACGGCTGGCGCTGCTGGAGCGGTTCGTCGAGGTCCCGGCAGAGGCGGAACGCTGCGCCTATACCCGGCCGTCCGAGCAGGAGGACACCGATGACTGGTACCTCACGACCCAGGACGTCATGAACAGGCTGTGGGTCGCGGATCGGCTTCTCCGTATCCAGTTCCCCCTGACCGTGCACGACGCCGCACACGCGCACTTTCTCGACCTCAACAGGACCGTGTGGCAAGGCTTGCCCGACGGTGAGAGCGTGCGGGACTACTGGAGGGCAACCGGTCGGCGTTCCTCGACGCGGCCCGCGGGGTCATGGGGTAGCCCAAGGCTCTGAAGGGTTGCCCCGTAAAAGAAGGCGGTGGGGCGGAAGGACCGGGTGTTGCTTCGGGCTGCGTACTGGCGGACGTATCCGGCCCTCAGGCAGCCAGCTCCGTTGCTCGGCATCTCGAAGCCCGCAGCCGACCGCATCATCGACTACCTCGGCCCGTCGTTCGCGCCACTGCCGCGCAAGCGGTTCCGCTGGGAGGCCGTACTGATCGTGGACGGAACCCTGGTACCCACCCGCGGGAGTCATCCGGCGCGAAGGCCGCCGTCGGCAGCACGACAGGCGTCGCCAACGGCGGCTACCGCGGCACCGGTCTGAACAGCCCGCACCGCCGCGAACCTGGCCGGCCCGGACTTCCGGCCTGGAAAGAAGCCGGACCGCGATCGAGGTCCTGTCGCGCTCTTGACTGTGCGTGCGTTCGCTCCCTGCCTCGTTGATCACACGCCCTCTTCCCGGCGTTCGCAGAAAGCACCCGCGGCAGCCGCCAGGACTGCTGCCTGCGCGGCTCGTTCCGGGAGCTGCGGGTCCGGATGGGCACGTAGGAGTACCAGTTGGTGGTAGAGCGGCGCCGTGGCGGCGATCAGCAGGCTTCGCGCGTCCGTGTGCTGTGCGGGGAGTTCACCGCGCTCGATGGCGCGCTCGACGAGGATCTCGCACTGCGCGTACCGGTCCGCCCACAGCTGTGTCTGGGCCCGCGCGGCCTGTTCGGAGTGGAACGAGGCGGCCATCAGGGCGACGGCGAGCGACGGCCGTACGACCAGGGACTCCTGGATCTCGTGGTTGAGGGCGGTCAGATCGCCGCGCAGCGAGCCGGTGTCCGGCGGCTGCCAGTCGATCTCACCGGCGGCGGCGATGACGTCGACGAGCAGGCCCCCGACATCGCGCCAACGCCGGTAGACCGTGGCACGGTGCACTCCGGCCCGCGTCGCGACTCCCTCCATCGTGAGTCCTTCGTGACCGCGTTCGGCGAGTTCGACGCGCACCGCGTCGAGCACCTGGGCGCGGACGCGGGCGGTGCGACCGCCCGGGCGGCGGTCCGTCGTCGTGTCCAGTGGGTCTGTCATCAGCAGTCTGTATCCGGTTGATCAGGGCGGCAGGGCTGTGCCAGCATCCTAATGCGACAGTTGTCGCTCTGCACTCTCGGGAGAGGAACCGCCTCCGCCATGCCGCCCGTTCCCGCTGACCCCACCGTGCTCCACCCGATGCCCGAGCACCCGCGCGTGGTTCTGCTCAAGCCGCTCGTGGAGTCGCCGCTGATCGAGATCGGTGACTTCTCCTACTACGACGATCCTGATGACGCGACGGCGTTCGAGACGCGCAACGTCCTTTACCACTACGGTCCCGAGCGGCTTGTCATCGGCAAGTACTGCGCGCTGGGGACGGGTGTCCGGTTCCTCATGAACGGCGCCAACCACCGCATGGACGGTCCTTCCACCTTTCCGTTCCCCACCATAGGGGGCTCCTGGGCGGAGCACTTCGACCTGATCACCGGCCTGCCCGGCCGCGGCGACACGGTCGTCGGCAACGACGTGTGGTTCGGCCACGGCGCCACGGTCATGCCCGGTGTACGCATCGGTCACGGCGCGATCATCGCCGCCGGCGCCGTGGTCACCGGCGACGTCCCCGACTACGGCATCGTCGGCGGCAACCCGGCCCGGCTCATCCGCACCCGCTACGACGCAGCGGACATCGCCCGCCTCCTTGCCGTGGCGTGGTGGGACTGGCCCGTACAGCACATCACCAGGCACGTTCGGACGATCATGTCAGGGACCGTCGCCGACCTGGAGCAGGCCGGCGCGCAGATCGACCGGCCCTGAGAGCGCGTTCTCGCCACTCCGCCCGCACCCGGCCCGCGCCAGAAACGAGTGATCACCGTGTCCCGTCGCCGCGCCCACATCGCCATGGTCGGCATCCCCATCGTCAGCCATGTCCTGCCCAGTCTCGCGCTCATCCGCGAGCTGGTGGACCGCGGGCACCGGGTCACCTACGCCAACGACCCGTTCGTGGCCGACCGGATCGAATCCACCGGCGCGGAGCTGGTGCCCTGCACCTCCACGCTGCCCGTCGCGGACAACGACTGGCCCGCCGATCCCATCGCCGCGGCGAGCCTCTTCCTCGAGGACGCCGTCCAGGCGCTCCCGCAACTGCGTGCCGCCTACGACGACGATCCGGCCGACCTGTACCTCTACGACATCGGCGCCTATGCCGCGCGCGCCCTCGCCGAAGCGCAGGGCCGTCCCCTCGTACAGCTGTCCCCGACGTTCGTCGGCTGGGACGGCTACCAGGAGGAAGTCGCGGCGCATCTGCGACAGCTGCCGGGCGCCGACGCGTACCGGGACAGGTTCGCACGATGGCTCGCCGACTGCGGGGCGGCCACCACGGACGTGGACACGTTCTCCGGCCCGCCCGCCCGGGCCCTCGCGCTGATCCCGCGCGCGATGCAGCCGCACGCCGATCGAGTCGACACCGCCACGGTGACCTTCGTCGGCCCCTGCTTCGACACGCGCAAGGACACCGACGGCTGGACCCGCCCGGTCGGTGCGGACAACGTGCTGCTGATCTCGCTCGGCTCGGCGTACACACGCCAACCCGCGTTCTACCGCCAGTGCGTCGCCGCCTTCGGCGAGCTGCCCGGCTGGCATGTCGTACTCCAGATCGGCAAGTACACCGACCCCGAGGAACTCGGCACCATCCCGCCCAATGTCGAGGTGCACTCCTGGGTCCCCCAGCGGGCGATCCTGGAGCAGGCCGACGCCTTCGTCACCCACGCCGGTATGGGCGGCTGCGGCGAAGGGCTCCTCGCCGGCGTTCCCATGATCGCCGTGCCGCAGGGAGCCGAACAGTTCATGAACGCGGACCGGCTCGTGGAACTCGGCGTCGCCCGCCGTGTCGACACCGCCGACGCCACCGCCGAGACCCTCCGCGCGGCGCTGAACGACCTGCTCACGGACCCGGAACGAATCAGCCGGTCCGAGCAGTTGCGGGCCGCCGGCCGGGCCGAGGGCGGCACCCCGCGCGCTGCCGACCTCATCGAGAACATGCTGGCCGACGCCGAGAACCCCACGCTCTGAACGCTGCCGCTTCCCTCCCGTCTGGTGCCGTCCTCATTCGAGGACCTGTACATGAGGAACAAGCGCGGGAAGACCACGTCAGGGCGGGGCGACCGAGTGGATTCAGGACAAGCACGCGCAGCGGCACACCCGCCCGACCATGCCTCCACCGTGCGCCAGGCGGGTGGTGCCGTGTCGCCCTGGCCTTCGGGAGCGGTCCGCTGCTCACTGAGGGCCTCACTCGTGCCGCACTCCCCGGGGACGGTGCCGCGGGCAGGAGGGTGTGGAAGTCGTAGCGGCTCTTCTGTGCAACCCGGCACGATGCCAGGTCGTCCCCCTGGTGAAGGAGCCCGAGACGTTCCAGCCCGTCAGCTTCGAAGCTCTCAAAGGCCCGGCCGGTGAGTGCCTCCGGAGCGCGCGAGGCCGCTCCCCGCCCACGAGCGCGCGCCGCGGTCGAGTAGCCCACTTCGGCTGCCGGTTTGCCGGAGGTGCCCCCCTTGACGACCGCGTTTCCCACCAACTATGCGTCAATCGTACTGAGTTGTGCCTGGGCCTGCGGCACGGCGGGAGGGGGCGGTGAGCGCGGGTGCGGCACTCACCGGCCGGCCCGGTCACCATGCTCGCCAGGTCCTTCGTCCGCGACGACCAGCCCCTCGGCGACACCGCCCGCCAGGTCAGCTGCCTGCGGAAGGGTCCCCGCCAAGGAGCTGTGCCGTCAGTTCCACGCATCGCGTCCGGGCGGCGGAGAAGCCGTAGGGCATCTTGCCCACCGCGTCGAAGGCACTCATACGGGCGTCCTCTTCGCCGCTCGTCCCGGCCTCATGGATCTCGAAGAGTTTCTCCTCGGCCACGTCCAGTCCGGCCGCTTCGATGGCCTGGAGCAGGGCCGTGTGGTGAGCGAAGTGCTGCTCGGCGAGTTCCTCGACCTGCGGGTCGTAGGGGTCGACGGTGTCATCGAGGGCGGCGTCGGCAGCGTCGAGGCGGTCCGCCTCGGCCCGTAGGCCGGGATGGGTCGCCAGGGTGATGAACACGCTGGCCTGGACCGCGGCTCCCAGCGGCCCGAAGATCCGTTCCGTGACCAGCAGCGTGTCCAGGTCGCCGGGGCGTAGGGCGCCGGAGGGCAGGTGGCTGAGCCGGTCCGTGACCAGCGGGGACAGCAAGCCCAGTGGGCTGCCCACCCTCCGCAGGCGCTGGACCGCCGCGCGTTGACGCTTGATGTCGGCCTCCTGGACGGCCAGGGTCTCCTCCAGTCGGCCCAGGACGTCCTCCACGTCTCGGGCTTCGTCGAAGGCTGCCCGCATGTCGTCGAGGCTGATGCCGGCCTCGGACATTTTGCGGATCCACAGCAGGCGAATCATGTCGTCGTAGCCGTAGCGGCGGCGCCCGTCCCCGCCCCGCTCGGGCTCCGGCAGCAGACCGATCTGGTGGTAGTGGCGAATGGCGCGCGGGGTGGTCCCGACGAAGGCGGCGGCATCGCCGATCTTGACCTCGCGGGGAGGCGTGGCTGAGGGGTACATCGCAGACAGTGCCTTTCGTGCTGTGGTGCCCTCGACGACACCACATACCGCTACGGCATGTGCAACTACACGCCACCCGTCCCCTGACGGGCCATTGGACGATTCCTCACCTCGCGCGGTTGCCCCCGCACAAGGACCGGCGCATCGACTTCCTGGTCGCTACCTGTTCATCATCGAAGCCAGCGGTACCGGCCCGGGCACTCTGCATCTGCCGGGCGAGACAGCACGACCTCCGCCCGAGGCACCGGAAGCACCGCCTCTCCCTCGGAGTGCTGGCCTTCCAGCCCTTCTCCGCGACCGGATGGAGGGCCGCCTGCCAGTCCTCCACCGAGGCTTTCGGGACACGCACGTCCGGCAATGCCCCCGTCAAGTCCGGATCAGGAAGGCACTCACGTCCTCCCACGGCAGATCAGCCACGCCGCCATGCTCTCCGGGCTCACCGACCCGACGCACCCCCGTTTCCCTTGACCCGAGCGTGCCGCGCTCACCGGTCCTGCCGCCCTGCGGCCCATCGGGATCGCCACGGCCGTATTGCAGGGCCGCGAGGACGTGAACGTCTTGTACACCGCGAGGGCATTGCCCCCTTTTCGCTCATCGACCTCCTCCACGCAGACGCCTGCGCGGTCGTCGCGGAGGAGATCGCCCAAATGGCTCCCTGACCCGGCCGCCAGGCGCGCGCACAAGCCCGCGCACGAACCACCGCACAAGCCCGCGCAAGCACCTGCGCCCGGGCCCGCTCACAGGTCCGTGTCCAGCCCCGTCGTTAGGATCGGTGCCATGCCGCTGACGATGACCGACGTGGACCGCTTCGAGGCCGCGCGCCCGCGCCTCGAAGCCATCGCCTACCGCATGCTCGGCTCCGCGGGCGAGGCCGAGGACCTCGTGCAGGAGACGTATCTGCGCTGGCAGGCGGCCGATGTCGAACGGATCGAGGTTCCCGAGGCCTGGCTGACCAAGGTGCTCACCAACCTCTGCCTCAACCAGCTGACCTCGGCCCGCGCCCGGCGCGAGACCTACGTCGGGCAGTGGCTGCCCGAGCCGCTGCTCGAAGGCGATCGGATGCTCGGCCCGGCGGACACGGCCGAGCAGCGCGAGTCGGTCTCGTACGCCGTCCTGACGCTCATGGAGCGGCTTTCCCCCAACGAGCGCGCGGTGTACGTGCTCAAGGAAGCCTTCGCGTACGGGCACCGGGAGATCGCCGAGATCCTCGAGATCAGCGAGGCCGCCAGCCAGCAGACGTTCAGCCGGGCGAAGAAGCGCCTCGCGGAGGAGAAGGCCGGCAAGGCGCGCACCGAGATCGACAAGGCGGCGGCGAAGCGGATCGTCGAGGAGTTCCTCGCGGCCGCGACCAGCGGACGGACCGAGCCGCTCGTGAAGCTTCTGACCTCCGACGCCATCGCGATCGGTGACGGCGGCGGGAAGGTCCCGGCGAAGGCCACGCCGTTCGAGGGCGCCCTGGCCGTGGCCACCTTCCTGCGCGGAATGTTCAAGCCCGCCGACAGCAAGCGCCGCCTGCTCGGCGGCGCACCACAGGCCTATGCCACCACGGCCAACGGCTCCCCGGCCCTCGTCATCGTGGTCGAGGGGCGAGTCTTCGGGGTCATGTGCCTGGAGCGCACCGAGGAAGGCATCGTCGCCGTCCGCAGCCAGGTCAACCCGGACAAGCTGGAGCGGGTCACGGAGGCCTGGGCCGCGTCCGAGCACGGGGAACCGCTGGTCCTGGAGGTCTGGTGACCGCACCCGGAAAGGTGTGATGTAGGTCACTTCCGCTGTCTGTCAGGAATCCGGGGGCTGCCCGGTTCAACGGGCGTAACCGCGAAACCGCGAAGGCGGGCCCCGATCCGAGAGCTCGGGGACTGACAGGCAGGGGCAGAAAATGACCGGTATCCGCAAGCACCGCATCGTCGTCCTCGGCGCCGGCTACGCCGGAGCGGCCGCAGCAGGCCGCCTCGTCAAGCGGCTGCACCGCGAGGATGTCGCTCTCACCCTCGTCAACGACCAGCCGGACTTCGTCGAGCGAGTCCGCAACCACCAGCTGGCCGTCGGCCAGGACCTCAAGCACCGCCCCTTCGACGCGATCTTCGCCGGCTCCGGCGTGGAACTGAAGATCGCGAAGGTGACCGCAGTGGACGTGGACCGCAAGGCCGTGGCCGTGACCGGTACGGCGGGCGAGGAGGAGCTCGGGTACGACACGCTCGTCTACGCGCTCGGCAGCCGCTGGAACGACCACGGCGTGCAGGGCGCCGTCGAGCACGCCCACGAGGTGGCGAGCCGGACCGGTGCGCTGAGGCTGCGGGCGCGGCTCGCAGCGCTCGCGCCCGGCCGGAAGGTCCTGGTCGTCGGCGGCGGGCTCACCGGCGTCGAGGCCGTGACCGAGATCGCCGAGAGCCGCCCCGACCTCGACGTCGCCCTCGCCGCCCGCGGTGAGCTGGGTGACTGGCTGAGCCGCAAGGGCGCCGCGCACCTGCGCAAGGTCTTCGGCCGGCTCGGCGTCACCGCGTACGAGCACACCGTCGTCGCCGCCGTCGAGGCTGACCAGGTGAAGACCGCGGACGGAGAGGCGATCGCGGCCGACGTGACCGTGTGGACCACCGGCTTCGCCACCCACCCGATCGCTGAGGCCAGCGGTCTTCAGGTCACCGAGGGCGGGCAGATCGTCGTCGACGCGATGATGCGCTCGGTCTCGCACCCGGACGTGTACGCGGTGGGAGACGCGGGCTACGCGATGGGCGCCAAGGACAAGCCGCTGCGGATGTCCTGCGCCACCGGCACCCCGATGGCCTGGCAGGCCGCGGACGCGATCGTGTCGGAGCTGACCGGTCGCAAGCAGCCCAAGGTGCCGCTGCGCTACTTCAACCAGTGCATCTCTCTGGGGCGCGGGGACGGCCTGATCCAGTTCGTGACCGCCGACGACACCTCGGTGGAGCGGGTCCTGACAGGCCGGACGGCGGCGCGCTACAAGGAGCTCATCTGCAAGGGCGCGGCCTGGAACGTGGGCAACCCGGGAGCCACCGTGCTCGCGCGCGGACGGCGCGTGGTGCGTGGGCGGGCCGCGGTGCAACAGGCCGCCGCCTGAAGGTGCCCGGCGGACGTCGCGCAGGAACGGACACCGTCGTCTGCGTGGACGAGACAGCTCAGAGCCTCATGGCGCCTCCACCGCGCAGCGCGCCACATCCACCGCGGATCATCCGGGCCTCGCAGCCGACAGTGGCGACAGCGCCGACAGCGGCGACAGCGGCGACAGCGGCGACAGCGGCGACAGCGGCCGGAACGCGAACGCGCCCTCGAACCGGTCGGCGACCACCGGGTGATCCGCCTGATACCGAAGCGGCTGCGGCCGTACGGCACGTGGCTGCCGCACGGTGTGGTCGTCCTGGCCGCCGGCCCAGTCCTGCTGACACTCTCCAGGCCCGTCGCGGCGTTCCGACCGTCCATGGCGATCAGCTCGTGCGCCGTGATCATCGACCTGGTCGGCTTCGACGGCGCGTATCCCTGGACGGTCGCCGGGTTCCCCGGCCACCTGATCGTCGTGACCCGGGTCGCGCTGCGCAGCCGGTCCCGGGTGGCGGCTGAGATGTGGCTGATCACGCTGGTCTTCGGTGTCGTCGTCGGTCATCCGGGCAGCGGCGACGACACCGTCATGGCGATGGTGGTCCTGTTCACCCTCGCCTTCGGCCACCGTCGCCCTTGGCCGCTGGGGTTCGGCCCGCCAGGAAGTGGCGGTCAGGAGGCCGAGTGGCCACCACGGAGGAGGACACCCTCGCCGAGCGCTCCAAGCGAGGAAGGCGGCGACGGCGCGGTAGGCGCGCTCTGCGGCAAGGCGGTCGTGGGGCCGGTCAAGCGCAGGGTGGTGCGTGCGCTATTCCCTCGTCGGACGGCGAGATGAAGGTGCAGGCGAATACAAGTAGCTCCGCCTGCATCGTCGGAGAGGCTCGAGTTCCGTACGGAGCAGGACTGCCCGCCGCCTCCCGGCACGCCGAGGTGCGAGGGAGACGCCGGGCAGGCGGACTGGTCAGCGGTGGCTGGTGAGGGCTTCCGCGTACTGCTGGTCGGTGACGGGCTCCAGCCAGGTGGTGCCGTCGCCGTTGCCGTCACCGACCACAAGGGCGATGTGGGCCATGAGGTTGGTGTCGGTGGCCCCGTGCCAGTGCTCCTCGCCGGCCGGGCACCTGACCGTCTCGCCGACGCTGACGCGTACGACAGTGCCGTCGCGGGTGCCGACCAGGCCGACGCCGTCGGTGATGTGCAGGACCTGGCCCAGGGCGTGGGAGTGCCAGTTGGTGCGGGCGCCGGGGGTGAAGCGGACCAGGGCGGCGGTCAGCCTGGACGGTTCGGACGGCGGCTCGATCATGGTGAGGTAAACGTCGCCGGTGAACCGGTCGGCCGGGGCATGCATGGTGGGAGACTTGGTGACGTGTGCCATGGCACCTGCCCTTGATCATTGCTCGGGGTAGAGGTCAGACGCTGGTGGTACTGCCGCTCAGGCAGCGTCGTCGTAGCCGAGGTTGCCGCCCAGCTCACGCGAGGCTTCGACCTGTGCGAGAAGCTCCTGGGCCTTGGCGGTGACGCCCTCGATGGCGTCGGCGCCGGCGACGAAGCGCAGCGGCGGCTGGTCCTGGCCGGCGACGGCCAGCAGGGCATTGGCGAGCTGCGCGGGGTCTCCGGGCTGCTGTCCGTTGATGCTCTTCCAGGCTTCGACCGTGGCGGTGGTGCGCTCGGCGTAGTCGTCGATGGTCGGCTCGGGCCATGTCGTGGAGGCGTCCACGAGCAGCTCGGTGCGGAAGTAGCCGGGCTCGACGATCGTGGTGCGGATGTCGTACGGCTTGATGTCGTGGTGCAGGGCTTCCATCCAGCCCTCGACGGCGAACTTGGAGGCCGCGTAGGCGGAGGTGAACTCCGTGCCGACCTGACCGGCGAGCGAGGAGAGGGTGATGACGTGGCCGTCGCGTTGGGCGCGCATGACGGGCAGGACGGCGCGGGTGACGTTCATCGGGCCGAAGAGGTTGGTCTCGATCTGCCGACGCATGTGCTCCGGGGAGATCTCCTCGAAGTAGCCGGCGAAGAAGTTCCCAGCGTTGTTGATCAGGACGTCGATGCGGCCGAACCAGTCGACGGCGGCCTGTGCGGCCGCGTGCGCGTCGTCGAGGCTGGTGACGTCCAGCTTGGTGACCAGCAGGTTGTCCTGCGGGCCGCCCAGGGTCTTCTCGACCTCCTCGGGGCGGCGGCCGGTGGCGACAACCTGGTGCCCGGCCGCGAGGGCCTGGCGGACGATGTCCGTGCCCAGACCGCGTCCGGCACCAGTGACGAAGATGACCTTGCTCATGAGGGATTCCTTTGGGGTTCGTAGGCGGGGCCCGGTGGGTTGGGGGAGTCGGCGGGTCGTACCGGCCAGGCTGTGCGGCGTTGGAGGGGCTCATGCCTGTTCGGTGGGCATGAGCCACAGTTCGCCGACAGCGGCGTGGCGGGGACGGGTGACCATGTAGGCGACGCCGTCGGCGATGTCCTCGGCGGCCAGGACTTCGGTCTCCTCGAAGTAGGGGTCGATCAGCTCGCCGCGGACCTCGGGCTTGTTGTGCGTGCCCAGTTCGCTCTCCACGGCGCCCGGCTCCAGTACGCCGACGCGCACGTGGCGCTGGGTGACTTCCTGGCGCAGGGACTCGGTGAAGGCGTGCACGCCGAACTTGGTGGCGTTGTAGACGCCGAAGCCCCGGCTGGCCACACGGCCGGCGACAGAGCCGATGTTGACGATGTCGGCGACCTGGCGTGGGTCCTGTTCGGCGGCCTTGAGCAGGTGCGGCAGGGCGGCGCGGGTGGTGTAGAGCAAGCCCCGGACGTTGACGGCGATCATGCGGTCCCACTCCTCGGCGTCCGCGCCTTCTACGGGGCCCAGGAGCATCAAGCCGGCGTTGTTCACCAGGATGTCCAGCCGTCCGAACCGGTCGAAGACCTGCTGTACGGCGTCCTCGGCCTGCACGCGGTCGGTGATGTCCGCTTCCACCACCGCGGCGGTGCCACTCGCCTGCTCGATCTCGGCGGCAAGAGCGTCCAGGCGGTCCTTGCGGCGCGCCACGAGCGCCACCGAGACGCCCTGCTCAGCGAGCCGCCGGGCAGTGGCGGCGCCGATACCGCTGCTCGCGCCGGTGACGAGTGCGACGGTGCCGGTCAGTTTCGAAGCCATGGGGGTGTCCTCTTTTCCAGACGTACGACGTGAGGGGAGGGCAGCGGCAGGCACAGTCTCGTGCCGACGGTTACGGCGCGTAGTGCTCGAATGATCAGTGCCGTGCACCGGGCCCGCTATCCAGGCAACCACCCGCGAACGCCCCGTGGACCGCTCAAAAGGGCACCGCTCTTCCGGGGGTCTGCCAGTACCCCCTTCAGCACGCTGACCTGCCGGGTACCGTCGTACGGTGGACCCATGGACCGCAGCAGCGAGATCCGCGAGTTCCTGCGCACCCGCCGGGCCCGGATCACCCCCGAACAGGCCGGCCTCGCCCCGCACGGCGGCCCCCGCCGCGTACCGGGACTGCGCCGTGAGGAAGTCGCCCAGCTCGCCGGCGTCAGCGTCGACTACTACATCCGTCTGGAGCGGGGCCGCACCCAGGGCGTCTCCGAAACCGTCCTGGAGGCCGTCGCCCGCGCCCTACACCTGGACGACACCGAACGCGCCCACCTCTTCGACCTCGCCCAACCCACCACCCCCCGGACCCGCCGCCGTCGCCCCCTCGCCCCGCAGAGAGTCCACCCGGTCCTGTACCGGACCCTGGACGCTCTCAGCGTCCCCGCCGTCGTCCAGGGACGACGCACCGACGTCCTGGCCGCCAACCGGCTCGCCCACGCCCTTTACACCGACTTCGAAGCCCGGCCCCGCCGCGAACGCAACTTCGCCCGCTTCGTCTTCCTCGACGAGGCCGCACGCACCCTGTACGCCGACTGGGAGCGGGTCGCCGGCGACTGCCTGGCCATGCTGCGCCTGTACGCCGGACGCCACGCCGACGACCCACAGCTCACCGAACTGATCGGGGAGCTGTCCCTGCACAGCGACACTTTCCGCCGCATGTGGGCCGACCACGACGTCCAAGCCCACACCACCGGCACCAAACGCCTCCACCACCCGCTTGTCGGCGACCTCACCCTCGATTACCTGGTCATGGCCGTCGAAGGCGACCCCGAACAGACCCTCACCGTCTACACCCCCGAACCCGCCTCCCCCTCCGCCGAAGCCCTCGGCCTCCTCGCCAGCTGGACCGGTACGCCGGCCACTGGGCCGCGCACCCGCGAAGAGAAGACCGACTCAGCCGGCTGACCAAGGGCGGCCCACGTCCCGGCGTTCAGCGCCGGCCCGGGCGCGGCGCCTCGCCTCATCGGCGGTGCCGGCCCGCCCGCTCACGACCGGCCAACCTGATCCGACGTACAGCACGCAGCGGGCGCGTGCCTCGGTCATCCCGTACTGCCGAGGAGTTCCCAGGTCCGGCGCCGGTCGGCGTCGCCCGTGAGGTCCGTCGTGGTGAACACCACCTCCGTCGCCCCCGCGTCCCTGTAACGCCGGACCTCGGCGGCGACGGCCGACTCGTCGCCGATCACCGCGACGTCGACCGCCCGCCGTCCACCGGAGAGTTCGATGACGCGGGCGTAGGACGGGAACTGCTCGTAGAAGGCGAGCTGTTCACCGGCCTTCTCGCGTGCCGCGGCCGCGTCGTCGGTGACGACGCCGGGCACGAGCGCGACGATGCGGGGTGCCGGGCGGCCGGCGGACTCGGCCGCCGCGGTGACGGCCGGGACGATGTGCTCGGCGAGGGCTCGGGGGCCGGCCAGATACGGGAGGATTCCGTCCGCGAATTCACCGCTGGCCCTCAGCGCCTGGGGTCCCATCGCGGCGACCAGGAGCGGGACCCTGGTTTCCGCTCCCGGCACACGTGCGGGCACCGGGGTGGTAGCGGTGAGCAGCTCTCCGTGGAACTCGGCCGTCCCGGTGTCGGTCACCTGTCGTACGACGGTGAGGAACTCACGCAGTCCGCGGATGGGCCGCTCGTACGGGATGCCGAAGCCGCGCTCGGTGAGCAACGCGGTGCCGAGCGCGAGTCCGAGGTGGTACCGGCCGTGCGTGGCCGCCTACGCCGTGAGGGCCTGGCCGGCGACGGTGAGCGGGTGTCGTCCGAAGACGGGGATGGCAGACGTGCCCACGTGCAGGTCCGGCACCACACGTCCGACGAGCGCGGCGAGCTGGGGTGAGTCGGCGCCGAAGTGCTGGCCGAACCAGACCGACCTCAACCCGGCTTCCGCCGCCTCCCTGGCGAGTCGCACACTGGCGTCGATCTGGTTGGCGGCGTTCGCCGCGTCGATAGCCACTCCTACAGTCATGACTGGGCCAAACCGGCCCCAGAGGGGCCGATTCCCAGTGCCCCATGACAGCTTCGTTGCCGGATTGTGAAGGTGATCTTTCGACAACCCGGCGGCGGGTGCGGGCGCAGCGCGCCTCCCCCGCCGCGGCATCCGTCGTGGCGCTGCTCGTACGGGTCGCGCGCTACTCCGGCGTGGCGCAAGGGGTGTGCCTCGGAGGCGGGGCGGCCTCCGAGGCACCGTGTTCACGACGGACGGTTGGTGGGCGGGCTGCGCCCGACGACCTGAGCTGCGTCAAGAAGACCACGAGTCGCAGGTCGCCTTCCTCACCGCCGAGCTTCTCGCGGAGCAGGGCCACGGAAGCCGTCCCGACATCAGCGCCGGTGCCGGTTGCTCGATCACCGTCGGCTCGTACTGACCGCGGCAGCCAGGCGAGGAAGACGTCAGCTTTGTTGGGCTCGGCGGTCCACAGAGGAAACCCAGGGGATCGAACGGCCGCGCGCTGCTACGGTCGGGCCCCATGAGCTGGCTTCCCGATGACTTCGTCCATCCCGTTCTGGTCCCGCTGCCGGGCGGTGATCATCACCTGCGGCCGATCCGGGAGGCGGACGCCCCGCTCGACTATCCGGCCGTGATGGGTTCGCGTGAGCGGCTGTGGACCATCTTCGGCCCGGCCTGGGGCTGGCCCGCAGCCACCATGACCTACGAGGCCGACCAGGCCGACCTGTTGCGGCACGAGAAGGAAATAGCCGCACACCAGTCGTTCAACTACGCACTGTTCGACGCGGCGGAGACAGCTCTCCTCGGTTGCGTCTACATCGACCCACCAGAGAAGACCGGTGCAGACGCTGAGGTCTCCTGGTGGGTGGTGGACGAGTTGGTGGACACCACGGTCGAGCAGGCCCTCAACACACTGGTACCACAATGGATCACCGCCGACTGGCCCTTCGAGCAGCCGCGCTTCATCGGCCGCAAGATCTCGTGGTCGGACTACCTCGCCCTGCCGGACATCCCGGCGGTCCAGTAGCTTCCCGCGTTACGGTTCCAGGGATTGATGACGAACAGCCACCTCGGCCATCGTTGTCGATGTGTTCGGGTCGTTGCCGCGGCGGGACCAGCGGCGGTGGGGCGAGTGTTGCCTGCAAGGTTTGCGACCTGTAGTTCCGCCGGTGTTCAGCGCCCGCCGGAGCTTCGCAGGCCCGGTCCGCCGTGTCTTCTGTGGCCGACTCTGTCCGCGTGCGGGGACTGACTCACCCGAAGCCAGGCCCTGCTTACGTGAAACGCTGGTGGTCAGGACTCGGGTTTGCTCAGAAGAGCCTCAAGACTTCGACGTCCAACGCCGAGATGGCCGGAGGGCATGTCATGGTCATCCCACGCGGACGCCCGAGTGAGGCCAGGAAGCGGCTGCGGGCACTGATGAGGGAGTCGCACATGTTCGGAACGATGGACGCTGGAGCGGTGATCAGCATGCTCCTTACGATCATGGCTCTTCTGGGACTCGGCATCGCTGCGGTCCGCTGGTTCAAGGCACAGGACCGGTAGTTTCGGAGCCGGGCGGTGGTGGTCGGTCGGGGAGCTAGCTGCCGCGAGGGGCGACGTGAAGTCGAAGGCCTCGGCGATCTCGCGCGGCTCACCCGGTCGCCCCAGTGGCAGCAGCCTGGTCACTTCCTCGTAGGCGGCCCCGGCTCCGCCGCCTTCCAAGTCCGCCTCCTCGGCGAAGCGCGTCATGCGACGGTCGGCCATCTCGCTGCGCACCCAGCTCGGGCACACGATGTTGGCTCGCACTCCCTGACGCCCGTAGTCGACGGCGACCGAACGGCACTCCTGGAACAGGGCCGCCTTGGACGTGGCGTACGGAACGTTGCTCGTGCCGTTGCGCAGGGCGGAGCCCCCTGAGGAGTACCCAGCGGCGGGCGGGCGCCTTACGGGGTCACGCGGAGCGGTGGCACAGGACGCCGAGGTAGGCGGCGGGGTCTGGTGCGCGGCAAGCCGTTCGGAGGCGCCGCCCTGCCGTGGGCCGAGCCCCACCGGCAGGACCGCGACTGGTGCCGCCTCGAACACGCCGCCGGGAAGCGGCATGGACTCCACCTTGCGATCACCCGCATCCAACAGGTCGACCAGGGACTCGACTGTTCTCTGGAGACGGAGACCGAACAACTCGACAAGAAACTCCTCGACGATGTGTGCGGCGGAGCCCGGCACGTCACCTCCTTCTCCCCGTGGTCTGAGCAGCGGGATACCGGTGGAGTCCGGCTCGATCGGCTCATCGGCGTTGCCACTCTTCTGCCAGGCGTCGACGCCGGTGGCCTCCCAAGGTGTTCGAGCTCGTCGGCGACACGCCCCGGAGAGCCGACGAACCGGGTGTCGACGCGGTCGGCCACCAGTGCCCGGTCGGCTTCGGTCCAGGCGTGGGCGCGGGCCTGCCCCGGTGTCGGGAAGGGGATGGCCCCTTCTGCGGTGCGGATGCTGCGGGGCCACGGGCCGTAGCCGATGGCCAGTTCGCGGGCGCTCTCGTCGTCCTCCGCGACTACACGTCGGCGGAGACACTGACGTAGGGCTTGTCGAGGTGGTCGGACGGCTGGAACGCGGCGCGATAACCCTCGGCCGCCTCCAGTACGGTGGCCGGGCTGACGTGGTAGTTGGCGGCGAAGTGCAGGCCGTACCGGCCGCACGTCGTGTCCGGCTGGAGAGGACGACCGCGCCCGGGGCCCGCCCGACGGCCGACGGTGGCCGGTGAGGGATGAGCGGTGAGTCCATCCACCGGCATGTTCCCTATATTTCCCATCGTTTTACTAGGGAAGTATTGACGGCCCGTCCCGCGGCCGCGCAGGATGGCCTCATGTCCCCCACGCAGCAACGACTCACTCGTCGTCGGCATGTCGACTTTGGTCACGTCGTCAGCGCCGCCTGCTGTAGCGCGTAGGGCACGCGACTCACACCTTGCGCGTGCCAGTCCGCTCCTTCTCTCTCATCCCAGGCGATCAGGTGCGTTCCGGCACCTCCCCTGACGGCCCGACATCTTCTGAAGGACGACCGCCATGACCACGGCACTTCCGGCCCAGGCCACCGCAGCGGACTCACCGCTCACCGACATGCGCCGTCTGCGGCTCGTGGGCGACACCGCGCACACCGGCGACGAGGGAAACGGTTCCGCTCCCCTCGTCGGCTACCTCGTGCTGGTCCCCCAGGGCACCGATCCCGCCCAGCTCTTCGCCGAGGACGTGACGCGGCCGGACATCCGGCCGGTCGCCTACACGGCCGCGCCTCCCGTGCAGCAGGCGGAGGCGCGAGACGGTGTCGTCCGCGTCGACCCCACGCGGCGTCTCGCCGAGGTGGACGGCCGTGAACTGGACCTCACCTACCTGGAGTTCGGGCTACTGGTCCATCTCGTACAGCAGCCGCACCAGGTGCATTCCCGCGAGCGGTTGATGGCCGACATCTGGGGATACGACCACATCGGCGACGGACGGACCGTGGACGTCCACATCGCGCGCCTGCGCCGCAAGCTGGGCACCGCCCACCGGCACCGTATCGTCACCGTGCGGCGCGTGGGCTACAAGTACGTGCCCGAACAGCCCGAGAGCTCCCACACCTCACTCTGCCACCGACCTTGAGGAGAGCCCTGCCATGGGCGTTGCCACCGCACCGTCCGGCCGCTCCGGCTCGGAATCCGACCGGACCGGGCCCGGCCGTGCGCACTGGCTGCGCGTGGCCCGCGAGACGGCGGACGACCTGGCCACGGACGCGGTGGCCAGGGAGCAGGCAGGCAAGGCCCCCTTCGACGAGGTGTCCCGGCTGCGCGAGGCGGGACTGCTGACGCTCCTCATACCGGCCGGGCTCGGGGGAGGCGGCGCGGACTGGCCCACCGCCTACGCCGCCGTCCGGACGATCGCCGCAGCTGACGGCGCGATCGCTCAACTGCTGAGCTGTCACTACCTGCTGTCGTGGAGTGTCCGGTTCTTCACCGAGCCCGCCCACACCGCTGAGATCGAGCAGAAGTCCGCGGCCGAGCAGTGGTGCTGGGGTGGTGGTTACGCCCATCGGCCTCTGACACTGACCAGAACAGCCGGCGGCTATGCGCTCGACGGCCGGCAGAGTCACCCCACCGGGGTCCTGGTCGCCGACCGGCTCGCCGTGCGGGCCGTGCGGGCGGGCACCGGCGAATCACTCGCCGTTCTCGTGGATCCCTCCCGTCACGGCGTGGGGATCCACGGCGACGCCGACACGTTCGGCCAGCGGCTCGCCGCCGGCGGGAGCCTGGAATTCGACGGTGTACCGGTCGCCGCCGACGACGTACTCGGCTCCCTGACCGTGGACGAGGCCGTCCTGTCGCCCCTGGCCGCCCTGACCTCTCCGCTCGGGCGGCTCCTCTCCGTCCAGCTCCGCCTCGGCATGGCTGAGGGAGTTCTGGCCGAGGCCCGTGAGTACCGCGGGGCCGGCCCGTCCCCCTGGCACCCTGACCACCCGGCCGGCTCCCCCCAGGACCCGCAGGTGCTGACCGCCTACGGAGAACTCACCGTCCTCACCCGCGCCGCGTCCGCGCTCGCCGATCAGGCACGGGAAGCCGTACACGGCGGACTGGTACGCGGCGAGGACCTGACCTATGACGAGTACGCCGAGATCTCGGTCCTCGTGGCCATGGCCGAAGCCGCCTCCTCCAAGGCTGCGCAGGAGTCCACCGCCCGCGCCCTCGACATCATCGGCGCCCGCTCCGCGTCCTCACGGCTGGGCTTCGACCGCTTCTGGCGCAATGCCCGCACCCACGCCCTGTACGAGCCCGTCGCTCACCAGCTCCGTGATGTCGGGGACTATTACCTCAACGGTGCGCACCCTGCGTTCACCCTGCCTGTCTGACCTCGTTAGGCCGCGTGGCTGTCCCCTGGCGAACTCGGCGTGATCGACATGCGCCACGCCACCCGACATCCGGACCATTGTGAACGCCGCGCTTCACGTACATGGCGGGCGGTGAGGAGTATGAGACGCCTGCGGAGACGACATTGACCCGGCCGTATCCCACTGAAAATCTTCTGCTGTGAGCAAGTCCGAGAACCTCGCCGCGCGCCTGCACGTCGATCTGCGACGCCAGGCCAGCGCCATCTGTGCCGTCGGCCACTCGCGCTGACGGGCGCCTGTCCCCCACGCTCCCTTTCGCCCGCCCGCCGGGCGTCCGCCCCGGTACCGGGCGCCTGGTGACGCAGCGGGCGAAGCCGGGCTCCGGCCCACCGGCGCCCCGAGCCCCGAGCCCGAGCCCCGAGCCCGAGCCCCGCCGGCAGCGTCGCGGGGACGTCATCGCCGCAGTCAAGGTGAAGTCCTGTCGTACGAGCAGAGCTTGCGGCGCCGCGGCCCTCACGAGCGGCGAGATCTGCGGCGTGGTCAAACGCCTGCACACCGGCTGGGGCCCCACGCCGCACCCCGCGACCAGCCCTTCCGCCTCACTTCCTGACGACCTCCCGACCGATCACCTCCCCGTGATCACTTCCCTGGAAGGAACACCCACGCATGACCACCAGCACCGGCTTCGACATCCGCAGGATGGGCGGCCGTATCGGCGCCGAGATCCTCGGTGTGGACCTCTCAGTCGCCCTGGACCCCGCCATCGTCACCGAGATCAACTCCGCTCTTCTGGAACACAAGGCGCTCGTCTTCCGCGACCAGGGCCTCGACGACGCGGGCCAGCTCCGCTTCGCCTCCCTCTTCGGCGAGCTGACCACCGCGCACCCCACCGTGCCTTCCGTCGACGGCCAGCCGCAGATCCTGCCGGTCGACGGTAACGAGGGCATCCGCGCCAACCACTGGCATACGGACGTCACCTTCGTCCGGACGCCCCCGAAGGCGTCCCCACTGCGCAGCATCGTGATCCCGCCCTATGGCGGCGACACCCTCATCGCCAACGCGGCCGCCGCGTACCGGGACCTGCCCGAGCCGTTGCGCGAGTTGGCCGACAAGCTGTGGGCGGTGCACACCAACGACTACGACTACGCCGCCCCCAGGAGTGAGAAGGCGGCCGAGCACCGCAGGCGGTTCGTCTCCCGGAAGTACCGCACCGCCCACCCGGTCGTCCGCGTCCACCCCGAGACCGGGGAGCGCGGCCTGTTCATCGGCGGCTTCGCCCAGAGCATCATCGGCCTCGGCCCCTCCGACTCCCGCGACCTGCTGCGCATCTTCCAGTCGTACGTCACCCGCCCCGAGAACATCGTGCGGGTGGCCTGGACGCCCGGCGATCTCGTCCTGTTCGACAACCGCATCACCCAGCACTACGCCCCCGACGACTACGGCGACGTTCCGCGCCTGCTGCACCGTGTGACGGTCGCCGGTGACGCCCCGGCCGGAGTCGACGGCACGCTCAGCCACGTCATCGAGGGTGACGACGCCGCCCACTACACCCCGGCCGCAGCCTGACCCTCGCGGGTCGCCGGGCAGGGCACCCGCCTCTGCCCGGCAACCCGCCCGCACCGGACACCGGCCGAGGCTCTACGGGATAATGGGCACATGCGGATCTCAGCCAGAGCGGACTACGCGGTACGTGCCGCACTGCAGCTCGCCGCGTCACGAGACGACGCGCCCCTCAAAGCCGAAGCCATCGCCGACGCTCAGAACATTCCGCACAAATTCCTCGAAAGCATTCTCAACGACATGCGCCGGGGCGGCCTCGTTCTCAGTCAGCGTGGCGGTAACGGCGGGTACCGACTGTCCAGGCCGGCCGAGTCCATCAGCATCGCCGACGTCATCCGCACCGTGGACGGACCACTGGTCTCGGTACGCGGAGTCCGCCCCCCGGAGTTGTCCTACACCGGCCCCGCCGAGTCGCTGCTCCCCCTGTGGATCGCCCTGCGGTCCAACGTCCGCGAGATCCTCGAGGGCGTATCGCTCGCCGACGTCGCCTCATCGAACCTGCCCGCCGATGTATCTGCGTTGACCAAGGCTCCGAGCGCCTGGGCAAACCCCTGACAGCTGGCCCCTCGCCACCGGTCCCGAAGAGCGACACAACGGCGTCCACCGAGCGAGAACCTGCCGCCGACAGCCGTAGCGGACGCGGACGAGGCCGCGCCGCGCGGCGGCACGACGCCCGAGGGGCCTGGCGGCGTGGCCGCATCGACGAGCGGCTCCGAGACATCGCCAACGACAAGGTGGCGGGCGTCCTCATCACCGACACCGGGTGCAGCGCATTCACCACCGCGCGACGGTGGCGTCGACGTCTTCCGCGCCACGTCCCAGGAACCGGACCGAGTGCGCGATCGGCATGCCGACCGGCTTTCCCGTCACCCCTCGGGTCTCTGACCGGCCCGGGACTTCGCCCCGCTCAGAATCGTCTCCACCGCAAGGACCGGGTCGAGAGGCTCCACGAGCTCTTTGGTGGCGAGGGCCACGAGACGCGCGGGCGCATCACCGTCCAGCAGGGTGCTCACGTATGCGATGGCCTCCGCAGGCGAGAAGATCGGCAGCTTCCGGCGTAGTGTCCGCGCAGCGTGCAAGCGTCCGTGACCTGTCGCGCATTCGCGGAGCGCGTCGTGCAGCTCGTCCACTGCGGTGCGCACCGGGAGCCCCCGTATCCGGGCTCGGTAGTCGTCCTCCCACTCCCCGGTCATCGCGGAGACGACGCCGACCCGATGCAGTCCCCCGTCGACACGGTCTACCAGGTACGGCCCGTTGCCTGCGAGCATGAACTCCGGATCTCGAGTGCGCACGAACTCCTCGGAGGTCCAGGAGACGATCCACACCAGTTCGTGCTCCTCGACGTCCACCACGGTCATACGCAGTGCCTCCGCTCCCTCGGCCCGCCACCTCTGACAGTCGCGTTCCAGTTGTTCCTCAACGGCCCGAACGGCGGCTTCTCGCTCGATCACGCATGCAGCTTCCCGCTCCGACCCCCCTCTCGACCAACGAATTCTGACCTCCCAGGGGCACGTACGAGGCGTCTGACGGACCTTTTCGGCCAGGAGTACCAGGGCATCTGCGCCAGCGTGACGGACGCCGCTGACGGTGGTCTGCCGCCCCGACGCCTGCCACCTGACTGGCGACCGTTGAGCAACAGGCCCTGGAAGTCAGCCCGGTCATGGTAGGTGGGACCGACAAGCTGTTCTTGGAGCGCGGAATGACGCAACGGAGAGGCTAGCGAGGTGCTGCGAGTACATCCCGGAGCACGTTCTCGAGCGTGACGCGGGCCAGCTCATGCCTCAGGGTCTCCTCGACGCCCTCGTAGATGGCCTGCATCGCCGGCTGGATGCCGTAACCCACCACGCATTCCTGGTCGGGGGTGGTGCGGTGCATGGCGAAGAGCGGGCCGGGTTCCACTGCCTCGTACACGTCGAGCAGGGTCATCGACTCCAGCTCGCGTGCCAGCGACCAGCCCGCGCCCACGCCCCGCCGGCTCTCGACGAGCCCTGCCCTGCGCAGGTCGCCGAGCAGCCGCCTGATCACGACGGGGTTGGTGTTCGCGCTGGTCGCGATCTGCTCGGAGGTGGCGACCTCATGGCCCTGGCGCTGGTAGAGGCCGATCCAGGCCAGCGCATGGGCGGCGATGGTCAGCCTGCTGTTGGCGCTCATGAACTGCTCCTCTCGGCCGCAACGCTTCATGTTACGACAGCACAGTCGTAACAGGTACGGTTGCAACAGCCGGTCGTAACAATTAATGTTCCGACTGTCAGGGAGAGTCAATCAACGAGGTGAGAAGATTGAGCAAGCCACTCACGGGCAAGGTCGCCCTGGTCACCGGGGGGTCGCGCGGACTCGGCGCCGCCACCGTACGACTGCTGGCCGAACAGGGCGCCGACGTCGCCTTCACCTACGTCAACTCCGAGCAGCAGGCGCAAGCCGTCGTCGACGAGGTCCACGGCAAGGGAGCCAAGGCCGTCGCCTTCCAGTCCGACCAGGCGGACACGAGCCGGGCACCGGCGTTGATCGACGACGTCGTCGCGCACTTCGGCGGCCTGGACATCCTCGTCAACAACGCGGCGATCTCCGTAGCCGGCGCGGTGGACGACCCGGACGCCGACACCGCCGCACTGGACCGGATGCACGCCACCAACTACCTGGGTGTGATCGCCGTCATCCGGGCCGCCTCCCGAGTGCTGCGCACGGGCGGCCGTATCGTCACGGTGAGTTCCGGGCTGGGGTCCCGGGTCGGAGCCCCCGGCCTTGCCGACTACGCGGCGACCAAGTCAGGGATCGAGCGGTACACCATGGGCGTCGCACGCGACCTCGGGCCCCGGAACATCACGGCCAGCGTCGTGGAGGCCGGACTGATGGAGGGCGGCATGGAACCGCCGGACCCCGAGACCCTCAAGACCCTCGTCAGCTCACTGTCCCTGCAACGCATGGGGCACCCCGACGAAATCGCCGCAGCGATCGCCTTCCTGGCGAGCCCCTCAGCGTCGTACGTCACGGGCGCGGTACTGGACGCCCACGGCGGCTACAACGCCTGAACCCGAAGGCCTGCCGCGCGCCCCGAAGAACATCACCCCTTCGGGGCGCGCAGCGCCGAGGCCCACGACGCGGCGTACGACTCGAAGGAGGAACGCGCGGTGAGCTGCGACGCCACCAGAACCAGGCACCGATCTGTCGCGACAACCCCCCGAACCCTGGCCCGCTGGAACGCGAGATCGCGGGCTCGGCCCGCATCGCCGCACGCGCCGTGAGCCACCTGTCGCGCACGCCCCTTCCCGGCCTGCGCGCGCCTGCCTCGGTTCGCCGGGAGCCGCTTCATCCCGACGTCCGACTCCTCGACCAGGTCGGTCGTGACTGCAGTCTGTCGTCGCGCTATCCGAGTGCTGTACGCGGAACTCGTTCCCGTCGGGATCCGTCATCGCTACCCAGCCGGCCTCGCCCCGGTCGGTGTCATGGCGAGTCGCCCCGAGGGAAACGAGGCGCTCGACCTCTGCCTGCGGGTCAGCGTGGGCGGGCGGGGCGAGGTCGAAATGCAGCCGGTTCCTGCCGCTCTTGGGCGCCACCGGCGGACCGCCCCACGTGAACTTCGGACCGCCGTGCGGTGAGCGGATCGCGGTCTCCTGGTCCTGGTCCCAGACCAACGGCCACCCAAGCGCCTCGCTCCAGAAGTACCCGACCGCCTGGGAACCGTCGCAGGCCAGCGCTCCGATGAAACCACAGTCGGCAAGGAACGTGTTGCCCGGCTCGATGACGCAGAACTCGTTGCCCTCGGGGTCGGCGAGTACCACGTGCTCGTCCTGAGGGCTCTGGCCGACGTCGATGTGCTGCCCGCCGAGCGCCAGTGCCCTGGCCACCGTCTGCTGTTGATCCTCCAGGGACGCACTCGTCAGATCGAAGTGCATCCGGTTCTGCCCGACCTTCTGCTCCCGGCTCGGAGCGACACGGATCCGGAACCCGGTCCCATCCGTGGGCAACAGTACGACGCCGTCCCGGGGACGGTCGTCCAGCTCCCAGCCCAGTAGCCCGGACCAGAACCGGGCCAGACGCAGCGGTCGACTCGCGCCGAGGCAGACCGCCAGCAGTTGAGAAGTCATGATCCCGTGCCTCTCCGATCCACCGACCGCCGGGCACCACCGGCCCCGCGGCGGAAGCCTAAAGGGATGCGGGGAGCTCCCGCAGCCGAGTTTTCACCCGGTCACAGCGACATCAGGGCTGAGCGGCGCCGCCGGCGGAGGAAGCGGGGCGTCGGTCACTCACCAGGCGGGCGGGTGAGACGGTGCGGGCGACGCAGGGCGTTCGCCCAGCGTCCCAGCAGAACCTCGACCGGGACCAGGACGAGCCAGCCCCACATGGCCACCGGGCCGATCGTCAGGGCGAGCGGGGTACTCAGCGAGAACACCACCACCGAGGCGGCGAGATCCAGGCCGTGGACCAGGAAACCCTCCTCGGGGACCCGGCGGTCACTGATCGCCGATCACGTTCCGGCGAGACGCGGGGCCTCTGCGACCGGTTCCGGATGTGGGCCGTCGACGGTACCGGGGAGCGAGCGGGTGTTTCACCGCATCGGTGGCCCAGAAACCTGGCGGTCTCGAACTTCGATTCGATTATGATCTCGTCCGTGGATGCGAACCCACCTGCTCGGCGACGCGGCCGCTCCCGCCGGGAGCAACGACGTCGCCGCAAGGCCAGACGACGCCGCACGACGTGGGCCGTGGCATCGGCCGTGATCCTCATCGGCGTCACCGTCCATGCCCTCACCGGGAGCGACTCCGGTGAGTCGTCCGCGTCCGCCCGGGCGAAGGCTCCCTCCCCACCGGCCGGTTCGGCCCGGGCGAAGGCAGGCGAGGCGCCCGCGGACGCAGCGGAACCGCTGCCGTCGCCCACCACGACGCAGAAGCCGTTCGATCTCGGACCGGCTCTGGCCCCCGTGACCGCGCTCTTCGGCGACAACCGGATGTCCGTGGCGATGCTGGACGTCGACAGCGGCGCCATGGCGACGTACGGACACGACGCCTTCGACACCGCCAGCATCGTGAAGGTGAACATCCTGGCGGCCCTGCTGCTCCAGGCCCAGGACCAGGGGCGGAGTCTGAGCGCCGAGGAGCGCCTCCAGTCCGCTGCCGTGATCCAGAAGAGCGACAACGACTCCACCAGCGCCCTGTGGACCCGGATAGGCAGCGCCACCGGGCTCGACGCCGCCAACGAACGGCTCGGCCTGTCTCGGACACGGGGCGGTGCGGGGACCGTCTGGGGTATCACCCAAACCACGGCGGAGGATCAGATACGCCTGCTCCAGTCCGTGTTCGGCGACAAGTCTCCCCTGAGCGAGGCGTCGCGTGCCTACATCCAGGATCTGATGCGGCACGTCGTGAGAAGCCAGGCCTGGGGCGTGTCCGCGGCGGCCGACTCGGGCACGACCGCACTGAAGAACGGGTGGCTCAAGCGGACTCAGACCGAGAAGTGGGACGTCAACAGCATCGGTCGCATAGAGCACGAGGGCCGCGTCTATCTGATGGCGGTACTTCTCGACGGCTGCAGCACCCAGGAGGTCGGCATCAGCATCGTGGAACAGGCGTCGCGCGCGTCCGCGACGGCGTTCTCCCGGAAGCTCAAGGAGAAGTCCACCACCTGACGCCGACCAGGACCCCGGGCCGTGTCGAGCACGGGTCCCACCGGGTCGGCTGTACACCTCTGCCGAGTTCCGCACACCCCTGGGGGCTCCCTCCGTGCCGCAGCACATGGGCGGGTGAACGGTGTGTGCCTCGTGCCGAAGCCGTGACCGGCAGCGCGAGCGGGTGCGGCGGGCGGACTTGAGTCTCCCCCCGGGAGAGGGCCCACGCTGGCGGACATGAACAGCAATGATCTCGACGGACGCGTCGCCGTGGTGGCGGGTGGCAGCAAGGGAGCCGGGCTGGCGACGGCACGGCTGCTGAGGCGGGCGGGGGCGAGGGTCGTCACCATCGCCCGTACGGCTCCGGAAACGGCCGACGTGGTCTTCGTGCCCGCCGACCTGAGCACACCCGAGGGCGTCACGACGTCGTCGGAAGCCGTGGCCCAGCTGGTCGGCGTGCCGGACATACTGGTGCATGTGGTGGGCGGCTCCCGCTCTCCGGCCGGTGGATACGCGGCGCTCGACGACGAACGGTGGGCGCAGGAACTGTCACTCAACCTCCTGCCCGCGGTCCGCCTGGACCGCGCGATCGTCCCCGGCATGGTGGCTCGTGGTTCAGGCGCGGTCGTGCACGTGACCTCCATCCAGCGCCGCATGCCGCTGCACGACTCGACCCTGGCCTACGCAGCGGCCAAGAGTGCTCTGACGACGTACAGCAAGGGTCTCGCCAACGAGGTGGCCCCGAGGGGTGTCCGGGTCAACTCGGTCGCTCCCGGCTTCATCCGCACCGACGGCGCGGAGGGCCTCCTGGCACGCCGGATGAGTGAGGGAGGCATCACCCGCGAGGCCGCGCTCGGCGAGCTGATGCGGGTACTGGGCGGCATCCCGCTGGGACGGCCCGCGGAGCCCGAAGAGGTCGCCGAGACGATCGCGTTCCTGGTCTCGGACCGGGCCAGTGGCATCACCGGAGCCGAGCACGTGGTCGACGGCGGCACCATCCGCACCGTGTGAAACATCCACCGTCACGACATGGGAGACAGCCGTGCAAGACATCCGTGCCTTCGTCGAGGAGTACGTCGCCGCGGCGACGGGTCCCGACCGCGAGCGCTACGTCGCTCTGTTCCACGACGACGCCACCGTGCACGACGACGGGCGCAGCCTCAGAGGGCTCGCGGACGTGCGCCGTTGGCGCGAGGGGACGCCGAACGTCGAGTACGACCTGCTGGAGGTGGCCGGCACCCCTGCCGTCTGCCGAGCCGTCGCGCAGGTCTGCGGGGACTTCCCCGGCAGCCCGGTCACCCTCCGCTTCGCCTTCGAACGCGACGCACGGGGGAAGATCACCGTGCTGACCATCACCCCTGACGACGCGCGGCCGGACGACGGGCCGCCCACGAGGAGGAGCGCACCATGACGCACAGACTGACGATCGGAGAGTTCTCCCGCATCACACACCTGAGCATTCGCATGCTCCGCCGCTACCACGAACAGGACCTGCTCGTCCCCGCCGAGGTCGACCCGGACACCGGCTACCGCTACTACTCCCCCACGCAGATCCGGCCGGCGCTGACCGTCAAGCGCTTCCGCGACCTGGACCTCCCCCTGGCGGACCTGCGGCGCTTCCTCGCCGCCGGGTCCGCGGACGGGCCGGACGACGGCACCGCCCAGCAGGTCGTCGCGGCCCACCTCCGCCGGCTCGAGGACCGGCTCGGCCGCACCCAACGGGCCGTCGAAGCACTCCGGGAACTCCTCGACCCGGAGGCGGAGCGGGCGGTGACGCTGGAGGAACTCCCCGCTCAGCGCGTCCTGGCGGTGTCCCTCGACGTACCGGAGGGAGCCGGCCTCGACTGGTACGACAAAGCCATGCGGGACCTGGACACGGCAACCGGAGAGCGCTCCGTCCTCCCACCGGGCGGTCGGTACGAGCACACCCTGTTCACCGAGGGCCATGGCCGTGCCACCGTGTACCTCCCCTCCGAAGCATCACTGCCTGCGGATGCGCCGGGCACGGTGCGGGAGCTGCGCCTGCCGGGGCGGAGGGCCGCGGTCGCCACCCATCAGGGACAGCACGACGACCTCGACCTGACCTATGGCGCCGTGGGCTCCTTCGTCGCCCGCAACGCCCTGCGCTCTCAGGACCTCGTCGAGGAGGTCTACCTCGTGGGACCGCGCGACACCGACCAGCCCGAGCGGTGGCGCACCGTCGTGGCGTGGCTGATCGCTCCGCAGAACGGCTGACCCGCGGCGGACGGTGCCGCCTGCCGCCCGCCCACCGCCGGTTCGAACGCGCGGCGTCCTCGGGGGGCGCCGGTGCCCGCGCTGCGGCGAGCGCCGAGCGCCTGGGGGAACCGAGCGGCGTCCTCCCGCGGCGGCATGAGGCACGTCCGCCCTGCCGACGCTCAGGAGGGGCCGGAGCGGCCAAGCCGGCCGAGCTTCCTGACACCGACCCGTCAGGCAGAGTCGACCGAGCCGACGGATACTTCCGTAGGGCGCCGACCCCGGCGCAGGGCCCGAGGCCCGTTGCCAGCTGCGGGCGGCAGGGCTCGGCCCGCCCTTCCCCGCCGCCGGGGCCGCCGGGGCCGCGGGGAAGATCAGCAGGCTTCGGCGAGTTCCTCGATCTGGTCGGCGAGGCGGCGGTCAGGGTGGTGGAAGGGGACGCCGGCCAGTTCTTCGACCTTGAGGCGTTCGACGGCTTCGCGCAGGGCTGGGGCGGGGTGGGCGGGGCAGGGGGTGGTGGTCGGGGTGCTGGGGGTGAGATGGATGTCGGTGTCGAGGTCCAGGGCTTGGTGGGCCCAGTGGTCGGCGTCGCGTAGTTCGCCTCGCAGGAGGTGGTGGAGGTGCAGGCAGTAGGCGGCGGTGGCATTGCCGGCGCCGGCGGCGAACTGCCACCACCACAGGGCGCTGTCGGGTTCCTGGGCGAGGTTGAGGAGGCAGCCGAAGTGGAGGGCGCCGTCGGCGTCGGAGGGGGCGTCGGCGATGCGGGCGAGGTGTTCGGCGGCTTTGGTGCTGTGGATGAGTTCGGCGGACAGGGCTATCAGGGCTTGTTCGGCGCCGTCGAGGGCGGTGGGGTAATGGCCTTCGGGGGCGGGGCGCGCGCCGAACATGAGGGTGGCGGTGACGTCGCGGACGATCTCGCGGTGCAGGGCGTCGAGGTCGGCGTCGGTGACGGTGTCCGCGAGGGCGGCCTGGTCGAGGTAGTCGTCGATGCTGCGCGGCACGGTGTTACTCCTTCTCCTCGTCGTCACCGAGGTCTATGCCGAGTTTGGTGGCGATGCGCTTACGGGCCAGGCGGCGGTGGGTCCGAGCGGTGGCCGCGGTGATGCCCATGATGTTGGCGGCCTGTTTGCAGGGGTAGCCCAGGACGTATTGCAGGATAATGACGTCGAACTGACGCTCCGGCAGGGTGGCGATGGCCGTGTAGAGGCCGAGGGGGGAGTCGATGGCCGCCAGCTGCGTGCGCATGTGTTCCAGCGTGGCACGGACGGCGTCGTGGACGGCGGTGGTTCGCGCGGTTCCGGCGGTGGTGGTGCTGCGCCCGTCGGCGGAGGGCCCGACGTTCATGCGCAGATGCATCTCGACGCGCATCTTCAGCACGCGCCAGGCGTAGGCCTCCGGTCCCCCGTCCTGGAGCAGGACGATGGACCAGTTGAGGGCGAGGTGGTTGTAGAGGCGGCGCACGACCTGGAGGGCGGCCTTCGTGTCGCCCAGCACGGTGGCGGCGTAGCGCAGCTGGGGGCGGGCGTACATGCGGTAGAAGGCGTCCAGGTCGGACGGCATCTCGTAGTGGATGCCCTGCAAGGCGTTCAGTTCCTTGGGCGGTGTGGGGAGGGTGTAGGGGGTGGGGGTGTTGCTGTCCTCGGGTACGGCCATCGTCATGCCTCCTCGTCCCGGGCGGGCACCGGGGCGAGGGCCTCGGTGCCCGCGGTACGTGCCGGCTGCGCGCTGAGCAGCTCGGCGACGCCGACCCGGGCGCCGGCGCGCAGCACCCGGCGCAGTCCCGCGACGACGTCGGGGAGGAAGACGCGCGCGGCGGTGGCGGCCGCCAGCAGCACGAACAGATCGTTCACGGACATCGGGACCTGGTCCTCTCCTGCCAACGCAGCATCAACTCGCCTTGTGCCGAGGGGAGATGACGCTGCGGAGGACGCCGCTCTGGGTCCTCGACTGCAGGATTTCGGATCGCGGGGGGCAAACGCGCATGCCCTTACCGACCAAATTTTGACGCAAGGTGATCACATCACCACGCACAGGAGTAGACCATAGCACTAAGTTACCGCTCAGACACCATACGTGACCTGCGGGAACGCTGGCCCCACGCCCCGGGAAGGGGCCACTCCCGCCCGATCGGACATTCTCTCGATCCATCGAACATGTGATGGGCATCACAGGACCGGAATGTTTCGCGAACTGAACAATTGGCGCGCCGAGCCCGTATGAAGGCGGGCGGGCCGTGCCCCGCGCAGTGCGGAGGGACGACGCCTCACCCGTGCAGTCGTGTACGCCCTTGCGGCCGAGCGCTTCGGTCGACCGGCTGAGCAGGCGGCTCAGCCGCCGCGGGCGCCCGCCCGGCCCGACGAGCCGGTGCCCAAGGCGCCTCAGGACACGCCCGCGCTACGCCTCCAGCGTGCAACGACCTGCGCACGCCGGGCGTTTTCTGCCATCGAGTCACCTTCGGCCATTTCGAGTCGAATAGCTCTCCCTGGCCGGTAGGCGTGCCATACGGTCGTCGTGCCACAACACCTCGCACGACCAAGTCGCCCTGCGGATCGAACCGCTGCGGGCATGCCGAGCACCCGGGGGGGTGTCGACGGGCATGCCGGGCTCCTGACCAGGGTTCCCACGTATCCCTCGACAGTGATGGGAGCTGATGAGTCATGACGACGGCGACACCGGCCTGGCCCGGCCCCTGGAGCAGCGAGATCAACGACATCGTGAAGGGCAACGGCGCCCTCGGTCCCGAGAACGGCATGGTCAAGAAGCTGTCCACCGAGCAGCGAGCCACCATCACCGAGCGGGGCAAGGAACTGGTCGCCAGTCTGCTCGACCCCGGCGTCCTGGCCCCCGAGGCCAAGCGCATCCTCATCCGACTGCATCTCGACCTGATCGACGCCGCGGCCGCGCAGAAACCCGCCATCCAGAAACTGATGGAGAACCCGGGCTACCGGCCGCCGAGCGCCCTGCACGGCACCTGCTACAACGCCGCCCTGGAACTCATCGTCGCCAAGGCCCTGTGGCAGACCGGACACACGGAGATCCTGCCCTGGCCCGTCGAGGGCACGGCCGCCAAACCCGACTTCGTGATCGACGGCCGCCACCCCTCACCGACCGGGCATGACGACAAGAGCTTCTACGCCGCCTGCACGGTGGTCGCCGACACCCTGAAGGTCGGCGGCTGCAAGACCGTGCAGGACCTGGTCACCGGACTCGTCAACGGGGTGACCAACAAGCTCGGCACGTATCAGGGCAAGACCGTGGGCGTGGTCCTGGAAGCGGCCGACAACCCCTGCCTCTACGAGGACGGCGAGCTGAGGACTGATGACGAGGACATCATCGACGCGTTCCAGGAACGCATCGAGGGCCTGGACGCCGGCATCCGGCAACGGCTGCTCTTCGTCCACGTCGTCCTGCCGGGCGCCGCGGTGGTGACCATGGACGAGACGGCCTGGCAGTGAGACGGGGCGCGCGTCTCGGTGCTCAGGGCCTCCAGCGCGGGTTCCGGCCCGTCAGGGCGAGTACCCGATCCAGTTCCGTGGCGTGCCCGGGCGGGGGCACCTCGGGGCCGAAGACGCCGTACTCGCGGGCCTGCGGGGCCATCGCCGCCACCGCACCGACCAGTTCGCCGACGACCACCGGGTCCGCCTCGTAGGGCTGACCGGTGGCTGCGGCCAGGTCCCAGGCATGGACGGTCAGGTCGAGCAGCGCCATGTGGGCGACGGTCCGCGCCGGCAGCCCCATCTGCCCGCTGGTGCCCTCCTCCGCGCCGGGTGCCGCCCACGCCTCCACCAGTGCTCCGGTCTCCCGGGCGAACGCGGCGCGCCAGTCGGTGTCCGGGCGCACGGTGGACGGGGTGGTGGAGAAGTCGGCTTCCTTCTTGGCGGCGAGTTCCTGGAACTGGACGACGACGTGGTGCAAGTGGTCCAGCAGCGCGCGCACGTCGTAGTCGGCGCACGGGGTGGGCACGGTGAGCGCGTCGTCCGCGATGCCGCGCACCACGGGTACGGCCTGGCGGGCGGCGGCGTCGAGGAGGACGGCGATGGGGGTGTGGCCGGTGGCGGGTGAGGTGGTGGTCATGCCTCCGACGCTAGGGGCGGGGCGGCACGCCGGCTTGAAGAAACGCGACACCGGCCCGGGGCCCGGTCCTAAGATCGCCCCGTGAGTCCCGCAGCCGCCACCTCCCCGGACCGGCCCGGTGACAGCGCCGCCCGCACCCCCGCCCCCGGCGGTCCCGGTTCCTCCAGGGGCACGGCGCCTCGTGGTGACACCCGGGGGATCCTCGATCCCTCGGCGTTGCTGCGCCGCACCTCCTTCCGGCGTCTGCCGCCGGCGCCCGCGCTCCGGCCATACGTCGAGCACTACTGGTTGATCGACTGGGACCTGCCCTCCCCGTACGAGGCGCGGGTGCTGCCGCATCCGTCGGTCAACGCCGTACTGCAGTGGCGCGGCGGGCGGTCCCGGTGCGAGGTGTCGGGGGTCGGGCTGCGGGTGCACGCCGAGCGGCTGGAAGGTGCGGGACGGGTGGCCGGGGTGCAGTTCCGGCCGGGTGGCTTCCGGCCGTTCGCGCCCGGAGCGCCCGTCTCGGAATGGACCGGGCGCCGGCTCCCGGCGGAGGAGGTCACCGGCGCCGGTCCGGCGCTCGCCGAGGCGCTCGCCGCCCTCGGCGAGGAGGGCGACGACGCCCGCCGCGCAGCCGCCGTCGACTCCTGGCTGCTCTCACTGGAGCCGCGCCCCGACCCGCAGGCCGCGCTCGCGGTGGAGCTGGCCGCCCTCGCCTGCCACGACCGCACGGTGCGCCGAACCGCCCGCCTCGCGGAGTTGGGCGGGCTCTCGGTCCGGGCACTCCAGCGGCTCTTCGCGGCGTACGTCGGAGTGAGTCCCAAATGGGTCATCCTCCGCTACCGGCTGCTCGACGCCCTGGAACGTGCCGCGGCGGACGGAGCAGCCGACTGGGCGGGGATCGCCGCGGAGCTGGGCTATGCCGACCAGGCCCATCTGGTCCGTGACTTCACCGCCACGGTGGGCGTCCCGCCGACCGCCTACGCGGCTCGGGGCGCCGCCTGAGGCGGTACGGGGCCGGTATCCACGGGCTTCACGCTGCACGCGTACACCCCCTGCGGGGACCGGTCATTCCGGCGGTGTTCCCCCTTCCAGCAGTGCGGCGAGGCCGTCCGTCGGCAGCACCATGCCGACCGGTGCGCTGCTGTTGAGGTAGAGGCCGTGGTCCGGGGGGACGCGGGCGAGGAGGGCGCTGACCGGGAGCTCTGCGAAGGCCAGGCGGCCGGCGGCGTGGAGGTGGCGGGGGGAGGTGTAGGCGAGGACCACCGGTGTGCCGTCGGGTGCCGAGGCGCGGACCGGTTCGCCGTCGGCGGTGACCAGGACGGCGACCTCGGCGCCGGACAGGGCCTCGGTGACGGCCTCGGCGGGGCCGTAGCCGGTGGTGGCCAGCTGGATGGCGCGGTCGATGTCGTCGGCGGGCTCGGGCCAGCCCATCGCTTCCGGGGACGGCCGGTACTCCGGGTTGTCCTCCCACTCGACGATCGTCCCGTCGGAGTCGGAACGCCACTGGCCGACGACGGCCCAGTCGGGCGGTGGTCCCTCGCCCTGCCAGGCGGGGTCGGGCAGGTAGAGCCAGTGGTCGGGGGCGAGTCCGGCGGCCCGGACGTACTCCTCCGGGGGCGCGGGGTCCAGGGTGGTGTCGGCGGCGGCAGGCGTCTTGGCGCCGGGCTCACTCATCTCGTCCTCTCGTCCCGTGTTCTGTCGGTGCGGGCGGGGCGGCGGCCTCGCTCACGTCGTCGTCATCGTCGTCGGGGTGCGGGCCGGGCCGGGCGGCGGGCCTCGCGAGGGGTGCCTGGATCGGGCGCGGTGCGTCGCCCGGGGCCGTGGCCTGGGCGGGGCGGGCCTTCTGCCAGGCGTCGGCGTCCGGTTCGGCACCGTCCGGCGTCGTCCGCAGGGTGAGGAACGGCTTGCCCGGGGCGCCGGGTGGGGACAGGTCCGCCGGGAAGCCGGTCCACCACACGGTGCGGCCGAGGCGCTGGGCGATCCGCTCGGCGAGGTCGCCGGGGTCGCCGTCGTGGGCCGAGAACGCGAGGACGACCGGGACGTCCAGTTCCCTGCCCGTCAACGACGTGTCGTGCGCGAGGAGTTCGAGGAACTCGCCGATCGGCACGCGGTACGTCTCCCCGTCGAAGGTCAGCTCCAGGACGTCGGGGGCGTTGCCGTCCGGGGTGACCCGTACGAGGTAGGGGGCGGGGCCCTTCCGGTCCGCCCACGGCGTGTCCGTCATGCCGCTGGGTGTGCCGAACCGGGCCAGGTCGACCGTCGCCGGCGTCCGCTCGGCGGTGTAGTCGCGGCCGTCGCCGCTCCCGTCGCCGCCCGTGGTGCGCACGCCGGTGGTGGCGTAGGCCCCGGACTCGTCCAGGTCGTAGGCGGCCGCCACGTCCGGGTCGGTGGCGTCCCGGCCCGCCGCGAAGGCGCGGGTGAGCAGGTCGAGGAGGGTGCCGCGGTAGCCGTTCGGCCGGGTGCCGGGCGGCAGGTGGAGCACCTTGGGCACGCGGGTGTCGAGGTTCGTGCCGGGGGCGCTCAGGATCTCCTCGGCCTTGACCCGGGCCCAGAACATCCGGGACCGCTCGGGCTCGCCCATCTCGTGCGGGCCGGACAGGTCCAGGGCGGTCACGGCCTCGTCCTCCAGGTCGCCGCCCCGCATCCACTGCGCGGCGGCCTCGATCGCCGGAACCTCCACGAAGCCCACCAGGTCGTCACCGGGCCATGCGGCCCAGTGGTCGGCCGCCGCGGCCAGCACGCGGCGCACGACCGCCCGGTCCACGCCGGACGCCGCCTCCGGGTGCGCCGCGACCACCCGGTTGAGCAGGTCCAGCGTGAACGGCCCGGCGGCGTCGAAGTCCGTGTCGCCGCGCCACATGTGGTCCACGGCGGCCACGCCGCGCAGCAGCTCCGCGAAGTCGGGTGCGTCGTCCACGTCGTGGCCGAAGGTCAGCCGCAGCGCCCGCACCAGGCGCAGCGTTCCGGCGCGCATCTCGTCGGAGACCTCGCCGCCGCCGGGACTCAGGCCGGCGACCGCCGCCAGCCGGTCGAGGTCGGGCCCCTCGGGGTCGGGGCGGAACAGGGCCCACGCCCGGTGACGGCCCTGCGCGTCGGCGAACAGGGTGCGGGTGTAACGGCCGTCGTGGCTGCGGGTGCCCTGCGAGCCGTAGGACAGCCGGACGCCGCGGCCCGTGGAGGTGGCGAGCTGCTGGCCCAGGGAGAGGCTGCTCAGCGGGTCGGGGACGAACGGGCCGGCGTAGGCGTCGCTCGCCGTGTTCGGCGGCACGGGGACGGTGCGGTCCCCGGGGACGCCGCTCCAGCAGACCACGAAGTCGATCCAGTGGTCCTTCGGCAGGGTCGACAGGCTCTTGCGGCGCCTGAGCCACGGCCCGGCCTCCCGCTCGTCGACCGGCCTGACGGTGCCGTCCCTCATCGCCAGGTGCAGGCGGCCGGGCGAACCGTGCGCGTCCAGGCGGTACGCGGCGCTCTCCGCGCCCGGACGCGGCAGCTCGTGCTCGGCGGAGATCCGCCCCGTGGCCGGGTAGTAGTGGACGTACGTCGACATCCGGTCCAGGTGGCGGTCGTCGTCCTCGAAGGCGGTCGCCCACTCCGCGGCGTGGTGCGAGGCGCGGCCGATCTGTCGGCCCGTCAGCGCGCTGACGATGGGGCGGGTGGCCACCTGCTGGTACCAGTCCGGCACGTCCTCGTCGGGGTCGGGTGCCAGGCCGGGCCCGCTCGCGGTCCAGTCGCCCGCGGGGGCCCCGGGGCGCCGGATGGTGTCGACGGTGCTCACGCCCTGGTCCGAACTGAGCGTCACCTCGCCGCTGTGCGCCCAGACCGTCAGGCCGGTGCGGTCCGCGAGCGTGCGCGGCAGGTCGAGGTACTGGTCACCGGCGAACGGGACGGCCAGCACGATCGGCGTGTCCTTCGGCAGTCGCTCGCGTGCCACGTCCGCCGCGACGAGCTCCACGAACTCGTCGACGTCCAGGTGCCGCGTCGAGCCGTCCGGCAGCAGTGCCTCCACCCTGTCGTGCCGCCCGCCCGCCGCGACCACGTACGGGGTGACGCCCCGGGGCCAGGGGGTCGGCCGTGTCTCCGCGATGTCGTACGGGCCGGGCCCGGTGTCCTCCAGTACGTCGCTGCGGGTGGTGTCCAGTTCGGCGGCCTCGCTGGTGTCCGGGGCCCAGTTGAGGCCGGGGACGCGGCGGCCCCCGGCGGTGAAGTGGCGGGCGCGGCCCGGTCCGGTCACGCCCAGCTCGGTGAGGTGGAAGGCGGCCAGGGCCGGCAGGCTCGTCGCGCGACCGGCCGCGGCGGCCCTGTTCACCAGCCCGAACAGGGCCTCGCGGATGTCCTGGTCCACGGACGTGCCCGGGGCGAGGTGCAGGACACGGGCGGCGAGGGCGGCGACGTCCAGCGGGCCGTGGCGCAGGGTGCGGTGGCGGCGGCGCAGGGCGTCGAGGGTCTGCGTGGCGGCCGCGTCCGGCGCCTGGACGACGCGGATCGTCGCCTGCCGTCCCAGGTCGGCCCGGCCGACGCCGGCGAGGGCGCCCGTGCCGGTCCAGTCGTCGGGCACCCGGTTCATGGCCAGCGCCTTGACGCGGAAGTCCTGGGCGGTCAGGCGCGGGGCGTCGGCGGGGAGGTGCTGCTGCAACCGGCGAAGCGCCTGCGTCAGCTGTCGCACGAAGTGGTTGCGGGCGGCCGTCGCGCGCTTCAGGCCCCGGTTGCCCTGGCCGTCGGCGCCGTAGCCGGTGACCTCGACGCGCGGTGGGGCCCAGCCCTCCCGGCGGTTGTGCAGTCCGGCGGCGGCCACCTGGTGCGCCAGCCGCTCGATGGTCTCCAGGCCGGTCGCGGACGGGGCCGTCGCCTCGCGCGCGTACGCCACGAGGCTACGGGGAGGGAGCGCGGACGGCGCCGGGGCCACCGGGCCCGTGAAGAGCGGCTGGGTGAGGGTGGTGGGCGCGGGGGCGGGAAGAGGTGGGGGCGCGGGCGCGGGAGCCGAGGTCGTCTCCACGCCCTCCATGGGGTCCCCCGCCGACGAGGAGCGGGCCTTGGCGGCGCTTTCCGGCGCGGCGGTCTCCGTCTGCCCGTCGGCCGCGTCCAGCGCGGTCGGGGCCTGGGCGGTGAGGACCGGGGTGGCGGGGGCCGGGGTGGCGGGGGCCGACGCGGGCGAGTCGCCGGACGGGTCGAAAGCGAAGGCTGTGAAGTCGAAGGCGGTGATGTCGAGGCCGGCGAGGTCGACGTGGTCGAGGTCCGCGCCGGCCAGGACGGCGAGGTCGAGGTCGGCCGCGGTGTCCGCCGCCGTGCCCTCGGCGGAGTCCTCCGCGAGGTCGAGGCTGGTGGTGTCCGGGATGGGATCGTCCGACGCGGTGTCCCCCGCCGTGCCCTCGGCGGGGGACACCGCGTCCGGGGCGGGCGCGGTCCAGCGCGGGCGCAGGCCCAGGTCGGAGCGGAGGATGTCGGCGAGTTCGGCGGCGGACTCGGCGTCCGTAGGCCCGGTCAGCGCGTGGTCCGCGACCCGGCGTACCGCCTCCTGGAAGGCCTCGCCCGCGTACCGGTAGTCGGCACGTGCCTCGTGCGGCTCGGCCGGCAGGACCAGGACCACGGCGGCGGCCCAGGCACGCACGGTGTCGGCCTCGTCCGAGCCCTCGGGAGCCGCGGCGACGAAGTCGGCGTACGCCCGCGCCCACACCCGCCGTGCGGCGTTGGCGGCCGCCGTGTCCGACGCGGCCGTCCAGGCACCGGGGCCGGTCATCCTGATCCGGGCCAGGTCGAGCGGTGGCAGTGCGGCAGCGGGGAGCCGGTCGTCGCCGCGCAGCGCCATCTCGGTGCGCAGGCCGACGGAGAGTGTGATGCCCGCCGCCTCCAGGTCGCGCGGGCCGACGGTCTCGTCCTCGGCGGGGGACGACTGCGCGGGCGGCAGGTCGGTCCCGGTCAGCCGGTCCGCGATCCAGCGGCGGGCGTCGGCGTCCCCCGGGACGGAGGGCGCCGCGGCGCCCTCCCCGCTCCCCCGCTCGGCCTCCCGCGCCGCGCCCAGGGTCTCCGGGGCGGTGCCCAGGGTCCGCAGTCGTGCCTCGGCGTGCTCCAGCCCGAGGCGCGCCGCGTCGGCCTCGGCGCGGGCGTCCGCGACCGCCGTCTCGTCGCCGCCGGCCCGCTCCGTCGTGGCTGCCTCGGTGGTGGCGCGTCCCAGTGCGGCCAACGCCCGCGCATGGGCGTCCCAGGCGGCGGCGAGGGCACCGGCGGGCCCGGACAGGGGCTCTGTCGGCGCGTCCGTACGGTGCGTGGGCGCGGAGTTGGTGGTCGGCGCGACCGGGCCCGTGGCGTCGGCCGCCGGGTCGCCCTTGGGGCGGCCGGTCCGGTCCCAGGTGCCGGTCGGGGCCGGCTGTCCGTCGGGGCCGGGCAGCATCGCGACGGTGTAGGTGCCGGTCGCCGGGTCGTGGTGGAGGGTGGTGGCGCCGCGGGTGGTCCACCAGTTGCGGGCCGAGTTGCGGGTGCCCTCGTCGGGGAGGCTGCCCCGCGGCGGCCGGGTTCCGGCCGGGCTGCCGTGCGGGACCACGGCGATCACCTCGGTGTTGCCGGCCTTCCCGAGCAGTTCCGCGTCGTGGAAGACCAGTTCGCCGAACTGCCGGGCGGGCACCGCGGCCGGGGTGGGGCCCGGCAGCACGAGCCCGTCGGCGTCGCCGTCGGCGACGTAGACGAAGGGGGTGGGGCGGCCCGGCTGCGTCACCCAGGGCGCGGGCTCGCTGCCGACCGGGACCAGTGAGCCGTCGGGCCCGCGCCCGAGCAGGGTGATCACGCTCGGGTCGAAGGTGCCCGAAGGCCGGTCCGTGCCGTCCAGGGTCCGGCCCCATGCGGTGCCGTCGGCGTTCCTCAGCAGCCGTTCCGGTGCCAGTGCGCCCTGCTGCTCCAGGTGGTGGGCGGCCAGTTCGTGGATCCGGCGCGGGTCGCGGCCCACGGCGGCCGCCTGCCGGGCCACGGTCACCGCTTCGCCGAACCGAGCCGGGTCGGGGGCGGGCAGGTGCAGCACGGCGGCGGCGAACACGCCGCGGTCCACCCTGCTCGTCACCATGGCGACCTTGAACGACGCCCACACCAGCCGCGACCACTCGGTCTCGCCGACCGGTGCCGTGGCGTCGAGTCCGAGGACCTGCCGGGCCAGGTGCTCGCGCTGCGGGGACGCGGCGAGGCCCGCCAGCAGGTGGGCCAGGTGCGGAAGGGCGAGCCAGTCGCTCAGCGGACCCCGCTGCCCGGCGTCGAGGCGACCGGCGGCCTCGGTGAGGAGGCGGCGGTGGTCGTCCGGGGTGACCGGCGGTACCGGCCCCGGGGCGAGTCCGGCCGAACGGTGCCGGCCGAGGATCCGCTCGTACAGGTCCAGGGTGAAGCGGCGCGCGCCGTCGCGGTTCAGGGCCGGGTCGGCCTCGTGCATCAGGTCGAGCGCGCCCATGCCGCGCAGCAGTACCGGGTACTCCGGGCTGTCGTCGACCGCGGGGCCGAAGATCTCGCGCAGCGCCCGCACCAGCCGCAGGGTCCGCTCCCGTACGGCGTCCGGGGCGGCGCCCGTACCGGTGTGCAGTGCGGCCTCGCGGGCCGGCCCGTCGAGCGCTTCGCCGGCCGGCTCCGGCCGGAACATGACCCACCGGTGAGCGCGGCCGCGCGCGTCGGTCACAAGGTTGACGTATGTCTCGGGATCGTTGTGCCGGGCCGGGCCGACCGAGTTGGAAAGGACGGTCGCGAACACCGTGCGGCCCGTCTCGTTCGCCATGTGCTGGCCGGTCGCCACGACCGCGAGCGGGTCGGGCACGAAGGGCAGCGGTCCGCTGATGTCACCGCCGAGGACGCCGCCGATTCCGGGGCGTGCCGCGGCGTAGCAGATGAGCGGCACCACGGGGTGTCCGGGGGCGAGCGCGGTGAGGCTGCGGCGGCGGGCGAGGGTGCGCGCGAACCGCGGCCCGTTGTCCTCCCTCGGGCCTTGCGGGGTGTGCCACATGACCGTGCCCGGGGCGCCGTGGTTGTTGGGGAAGTACGGCGTCGGCAGGCCGAGTTCGACCCAGGGCAGGGTGGCGGGGGTGCTGCCGTGGTCATAGCCGCTGCGCACGTAGGTGTAGGAGGTGACCGATCCGAGGCGGCTGTGTTCGAGTGTCCGTGACCAGCCGCCGTCCGCCTCCTGGGCGAGGGGCATCGAGATGTAGCCGGTGGACCGGTGGCCGTGGTGGGCGACGGAGAGGGCGGTGACCCGGTCGTCATCCGTTCCGCCGGGCGGGGTGCCCGGGGCCGCGGGTGTGTCGGCGAGCCACTGGCCCCGGGTCGTCCGCCCCTCCTCGTCGAGGAGCAGGAGCATCGAGCGGTCCGGGGCGCTCGGCGGGTGTCCGACGACCGCCCGGCCGGTGGCGGACCACACCTGTCGGCCGAGCCGGTCGGCGAGTGTGCGTGGCAGGTCCGAGGAGGCGCCGCCGGGTCGTTCGACGTGGAGGAGGATCGCGCCCGGCCGGTGGGCCAGGTCCTGGTCGAGGGCCAGCAGTTCGCGCAGCACCTCGCCGGGCACGGAGCGCGTGAACCCGCCGAGCCCGCGCACCACGACCGCGTCGTCCCGCCCGGCGGCGAGGACGAGGTAAGGGTCGGGGTCGCCCGGTGCGGGTCGCCACGGAGCGTCCTCGGTGCCGCCGTCGGCGGTCGTGCCGTCGGGGGTGCGCCGGAGCCGGCCGGTGCTGCCCGCGTCGAAGTCGCCCGGCAGGGCGCGGCCGGTCCAGTTCCGGCCGCGTGGGCGGCCTTGGGCGTCGGTGAGCCGGAAGTCCGGGTGGAACACGCCTCGGTGGGCCAGGTAGTGGGCGGACAGCGCGGCCAGGGAGGTGGCCCCCGTCGACGTGGGCAGTGTCATGAGCCGTACCAGGGCGCCGCGGGCCGCGGCGTTCACCTGCTCGGCGGGGCCGAGCAGCAGCACCCGGCGGACCATCGCGTCCAGGTCCAGGAAACCGCCGGGCGGGCGGGGGTCGGCCCCCCGCAGCCGGTCCAGCCGCTCCAGTGCCTCGGCGGCCCGGTCCCGGTCGACGTCGCCGAGGGCGCCGAGGCCGTACAGCGCGTCGAGGAGGGCTTCGCGGTGCCGCTCGGCCTCGTCGGACGTCACGTCCTGGAGCGTGGCGACGCCCGAGGAGGCGCCGGGGACCGTCGTCGCGGGGTCGCCGAGCGGGTTGGTGCGGTGCGACTCCCGGGGCTGGGGGCTGTTGAGGCCGGTGGTGGCGGGCCGGGTGTGGAGGGGGCGGGCCCCTGCCGGGCGGATCGGAAGGCCGGTCGCGGTGCGGGTACCGGTTCCGGACCCGCTCTCCAGCTCGTCGCGGAGGGCCTCGGCGTGTTCGTCGGGGAAGCGTCCGTCCCGCGCGACATGGGTGCGCAGTTCCTGCTCGCCGAAGGGGTGGATGTTCCAGTACCTGCCCAGGTTGTCCGTGTAGTCCAGGGCGCTGTCGTGGTCCGCGATGTCGTCGAGGGCGAGCTGGGCACCGCGCATCACCTCGTGGAACGTGTGGTGGTCGACCGTCAGGGAGACGGCCAGCATGCCGGCGCGGATCAGGCCGAGGTCGAGGTCGACGCCCCACTGGTCCCGCATGCGGGCGGCGTGCAGCATGAAGCGGTACGTGGATCCGGCGGTGCCGGTCGCCACCAGGCCGCCCGAGGACTCGGAACGCTGCTGGAAGCCGGCGCTCATCGCGAGGTCGTACAGGGACGTCGCCGGCAGCCAGGTCAGTCCGTGCTCGTTGACCGCGATGCGCCGCTCGGCCGCACTGAGCGGCGGGCGCGCGTCCTCCGGGCGGGTCCGGATCGTCACCGACCGCTCCAGTTCCTCGACCGCCTTCTTCTTCTGCGCGGGGGTCAGGTCCGGCGAGGCGAGGATCTCCTTGGCGCGCCGCTCGAACTCGGCGTGGGTCTCGCGCTGCCGCCGGCTCGGCCGTTCCTCGGCGATCTCGGGGTGCTGCTCCTCCCGGCCGCCGAGCATGTCGGGCACGAAGTCCTTGGAGATGCCCTCGTAGAGCAGCGCCACCAGTTCGCGCAGGTTGCCGCCGCGCAGCACCTGTTGCAGGGCGGGGCGGGAGGTGCCGACGACGCCGGCCTTGTACTTGCTGGTGTCGCCGAACAGGTCGAGGCTGTGGGGGTGCCGCTCGCGCGCCGCCTTCCACGCCGCGTTCGCCATCTTGCGGTACTCGGCCACCACGGCCTCGTGTTCGGCCAGGTACTCGCCCAACCGCTTGTCGAAGGCGAGGGACTCCTCGGCGTAGCGGATGCGTGCCATGACCCACGGCGGTGCGGCGCTGTTCCGGTGCTCCGGGCCGGGCAGCGGGGAGCGGCTGCGCGCGCGGGACGCGGCACGGCTGGGGACGGCGCCCTCGGACCGGGGCGCCGCGGACTCGGGCACCGCGGACTGGGGCGTCGCCGGCCGGGTGTTCCCGGGCGGGGCGGCCACGGGTCGGGCGATGTCCGTCGGCACGTCGGCGGTCGGCACGTCGCCCGTCGGGCGCGGGAGCGTGGCGCCGGTGAGCGAGGCGGGCGGTGTCGGCGGTGCCTGGCGGTGGTCGTCGATGTCGACGGTCACCGTGCGCCCCGCGTCGGGGTCCGAGGCGCCGCGTACCCGCTTGGCGTCCAGAGTGAGGCCGAAGTCCCGTACGGCCAGGGGTGTTCCGGCGACGCCCTGCTGCGAGGCGGCCAGGATCCGGGCCAGCCCGGCGCCGAGCTCCCTGCCGACGGCCTCGGCGCGCTTGCGGGCGCGGGCCTGCGAGCGGTTGCCGTGGCCGGTGACGGTGACCGCCGGCAGCGGCAGGCCGTGAGCCCGGTTCCACAGGCCCACGCGGGCCAGCGTCCGGGCCAGGGCTTCGATCGTGCCGTCGGCGCCCTCGGGCAGGCCGTGCTGCTCGCGAGCGAAGCGGATCGTCCGCTGGTGGGGGCGCGGGGTGTGGCCGTGGAGTACCACCGTCGTCAGCGGGTTGGCGAGCGCGGGGGATTCCTCGGACAGCAGCGCCGCGTTGACCTCGTGCGCCGACTCCCCCGGCCGCTTGCTGTACGCCCGGAAGAACCACAGGTCCTTGGGGCCGAGTACCGGCGCGGCGGCCCTGACGGCTTCCCTGGCGCGGGTGCGCGCCCGGTCCGCGGCGCGCTGGGCGAGGGCGTGCTCGGGCCGGTCCTCGTCGAAGTAGAACGGGATGCGCTCCGCGTCGTGGAGTTCGGCCAGGGCCCTGGCGGCCCGCGCGAGGTCGTCCAGACGGGCCGTCTCCGTGCCGTCCGCGCCGTCGCGCCGTGCGTCGGCCAGCCGCCGTTCGGCCGCGCGGGCGAGGCGGGTCAGGCCGTCGCCGCCGTGCCGGTCGAGGTTGTCGTCGACGATCGCGTCGAGTTCGTCGTCCGGGATGCCGCCGCCGGAGTGGGTCTCGTTCTCCAGCGTGATCTGGTGGGTGCCGTCCTCGCTGGCCAGGACGACCTGTGCGAAGTGGTAGGGCGCGTGCGGGCCGACCCGGTCGCCGGGCTTGGCGTGGTTGTGGGTGAAGAGCTGCGCGCCGCTGTCGTTGGTGGTGCTGACCGACTGGATCAGGTAGCCCTCGCCGACGCCCGCCCAGGCGTGCTCGTTGACGCCGATGCGCCGTGCCGCCGCGGACAGGAGGGCTCGGCGGGGGTTGTCCGCCGGTTCGTGGCTCAGGGCGCCGCCGTAGCGTTCGCCGGGGGTCGGGGCGCCGACGACACCGCCGGTGAACCGCTGGTCGAGGCCGGTGCGGCGGGCGGCCCAGCGCGGGGTGACGTCACCGGCGGGGCGGGTGCCCTCGGCGACCTCCGTCAGGGCCTGCGCCAGGTGGTGGGTGCCGGTGACCTCGCGGCCGTGCTGCCCGTTCACGGGGGCTGTGGCGACGGTGTCGCCGGCGGGGCCGCGGAAGGCGATGTGGGACAGGGACGCGGGCCCGGTGCCGGCCACCATCTGGGCGAAGTCCCGCGTGAAGGCGTGTTCCGCGGAGCCGGACGCGGTCAGGAACTCGGGCTCCACCCGGAAGAGGGGTTCGCCGTAGGAGCCGTCCTCCTGGGGGAGCAGGACGCCCGTCGACTCGTCGGCCTTCAGCCGTACCCCCGCTCCGGCCGCGGCCAGCCGGGCCGACGAGGCGTCGATCGCCGCGCGGGTGGCGTACGCCTGGCGCCCGCGGCCGGTGGTGCCCTCGCCGTCGGCGAGCAGCGCCAGGGTGCGGTCCTCGGAGATGTGCAGCGGCGGCCGGTCGGCCATGAGGACGGTGCCGTGGTCCTGGCTCGGCAGGAGCAGCGCGTCCGCCTCGGCGCCGGTGCCGTCCCCGGCGCCGACCTCCGCGACGTGCCGCGGGAGCGGCTCGGTGAACAGGACGCCGGTGCCGTGTTTGTCGATGACGCCGTAGTCGCGGGTGAGGAGCGGCCGGGTGCGGCGCTCGTCGATCCGCCGTTCGAGGACGAGGCGGTCGGCGAGGCGGTCGAACTCCGCGTCGCCGTCGCTGCTGGAGCGTTCGCCGTCGTCGTCGCTGTCGGGGCCGGTGTCGCTCTCGCTGTCGCTGCTCAGGTCGCGGGCGCCGGGGAGGCCGTCCCGCTCCGAGGGGTCGACCGGCGCCCAGCCCGCGCCCGTGTCGCCGTCGCGCAGGTCCAGGGCGAGCCGGGACCCGGCCGTGGGGTGCGTGGCCACGGCGACCGGTGCCTCGGGGCGCCAGACGCGACGGCCCGTGGTGCCGGCGACGAGGACGGCGAGCGGCGCGGCGATGTGCGGGGGCAGTGCCAGGACGATGTCCGCGCCGCGGGGCCGCCGGCTGTCGTAGGAGATGAGCATCGCGAGTTCGTCCAGGCGGGTCACCCGGAAGGTGCGACCCGGCATGAGGGAGACCTCGACGGCGCCGTCCGCCACCCGGGCGACGATCACGTACGGGTTCTGCCACGGTGCGGGCCGTTCGACGACCCGGCCGGTGCCGCGCAGGACGTAGGAGCCGGGCGCGGGGGCGGGGTGCTGCCCCGTGCGGCCGAAGTCGCGTCCGGCGGCGTTCCCCGCCGGGTCGCTCAGCAGGGTGCCCTCGTCCAGGGCGCCGCGTCCGGTCTCGATCTGCCGCTCGACGAAGTAGCGGGCGAGGTCGTCGGTGGTCTCCAGGTCGTCCGAAGAGGCGTCGAGTGCCAGGGAGCCGAGGAGCCGGTGGTCGGCGGGGCCCGGCCGGGCGTCGCCGGGCAGGTGCAGGACCTGCCGGGTGACGCGGTTCAGGGCGCGGAACAGCGACTGCGGTTCCTGGTCCTCGCCGGCCTCGGTCGACACCAGCGCGAACAGTGCCTCGGAGGTCTCCCTGAGCCGGTCGCCGGGGACGGTGTCCCACCGGGGGCCGAAGACCGTGTTCAGCCAGCCGGTGTCGGCCCAGCGCGGCTGCTCGTCCTCGTCGTCGGAGTCCGGCTCGTCGTCGGAGTCGTCGGACGGCTCGGACTCCTCGGGTGCCTCCCGCACCGTCGTCATCGGGCGGCCCGGGGGCAGCGACGGCGGGAGCGCGCCGTCCGGGCCGGTCTGCGGGGTGGGTTCGGGGAGCGACACGGGGTCGACCCAGGCGGGTTCGCGCCGTTCGGCCGGCGCGGCGGCCCGGGCGTCGGCCCAGCTCGTCTCCTCGGGGGAGGTGTGCGGCTCGACATCCCCGGTGACCGCGGCCCACAGCTGGAGGTGGCGTGGGCGCAGCCCGCTCGGCGCGAGGCCGTCGGGGGCCTGCTCGCGGAAGGCGCCGAGGAGGCTACCCGGCGCGTCGAGGCGGTCCGGGTTGGCCGCGTCGGGCGTCTCGTCGCGGAGGAACAGCTGGTGTCCCAGTTCGTGCGCGTACTCCTCCGGGTCCGCGTCGGCCCACCACGCCGGCTGGTTCATCGGCCGGTCGCGGCCGATCAGGTCGACGGTGAGGTGCGGGTCGTCGTCCGGGCCGACGAACTCGACGGTGACGTGCAGCCGGTCGCCGCCGGGGAGGCGGTGGCCGGGCCGGTTGTAGAACCGCTCCACGCCCTCGGCCACCCGCGCCGTGACGGCGTCGGTCGCTTCGCCGTGCGGGCGCAGGGCGAGGCGCACCGTGAGGTCGGTGACGGTGTCGCCGCCGTGGGTGAAGCGCCGTACGTCGAAGGCGGAGCGCACGACGGTCCGCGGCCGGTCGTCGATGCGGGCGGCGGGCGGCGCCGGGTCCCGCGTCAGCGGGACGCGCAGGGCGGTGGAGCCGTGGGCCGGTATCACGTACAGGGCTTCGGGGTCGGCCGCGATCCGGTGCGGCACGGGGTCGGGGTCGAGTTCGGCCAGCCGCGGGGCGAGGGAGTCCATGTTGGCGATGCGGCCGATCCAGCCGCTGTCGCCGCGCAGCAGCGTGCCCGTCGCCCGGTGCACGAAGTCGTGGCCGAAGCGCGTCCATCCGTCCGGCGGGAGCTCCGTCCCGTCGGGCAGCCTGATGTGCCCGGTGTCGGCCACCTCGTAGCGGAAGGGTTCCGCACGGGAGTCGGCGGTCCGGGTGTAGGCGTACCAGCGCCCCGGGGGTCGTTCCGCGGCGGTGGCCGGGGACTTGTCCCCGAGGTGCGCGGGCGGGGGTGTCGCGGGTGCCTCGCCGACGGGTACGACGGAGACGGGGCCGTCCGGGGCGGTGTCGCCGTGGCGGGGTCGCACGAGGGTGACCGGGCGGCCGATGGGCCACTGCTCGGCGACGGGGTCGAGGCCGTCGTCGCGGGAGCCGCCGAGCAGGCCGCCGCCCGTCCTGAGGCTGCCGCTCGGGCCGCGGGTGGCGACGTGGCGCGGTCCGCCGCGGTGGTCGTCGACCGTGATGTCCACGGTGGTGCCCGGGTCGCCGCCGGCCGACGCCCTGGGAGCGCGCGCCGAGACCGGGTCGACGGTGAACCGGTCGGCGGTGAGGTGCGGTCGGGGCGTGCCCGCCTGGAGCGTGGCGAGCGCGTCGGCCAGTTCGCGGCGGAAGGTGTCCGCGACCGCCTCGGCCCGCGCCTTGGCGGGGTCCCGGCCGACCAGGCGGGTGGCGCGCTGCCCGCTGACCGTGACGTCCGGCAGCGGCAGCCCGTTGGTGGCGTTCCACAGGCCCGTCCTGGCCACCACCTTGGCGAGGTGCCGGATGGCGTTGAGCGAGCCCTCGGGGGTCCGCTGGGCGCCCTTGTCGAAGGTGACGGAGACCGGCAGCGCCTGTTGGCCGCGGAGCACGACGGCGGTGAGCGGGTTGGCCTCGGCCGAGGGGCCCTCGGTGAGCAGTCCGGCGTTGGTGTCGTGGGCCGACTCGCCGGGCCGCTTCGCGTACATCCGCATGTACCACTGGTGCTTGCCCGGGATGACGGGTTCCAGGCTGCCGATGCGGTGCGCGGCGGCGCGCACGGCGGCCTCCAGTTTCCGCTCGGCCTCCGCGCGCTCCGGCGAGCCCGCTGCCGCGGTGTGCCCCTCCGTCTGGGCCTGCTTCGCCCGGATCAGGGCGAAGGTCAGGTCCAGGTAGCCGCGCAGTTCCGTGAGGTGCCCGTCGGCCGCGTCCGCTTCCCGGCGTTCGATCTCCCGGCGGAGCCGCGCGGCGGTCGCCCGCAGGTCGTCCAGGTCGTGGTTGCGGAGGTTGGCGTGGACCGCCCGGCGGTGGCGGTGGGTGCGCTGCGAGACGCGGGCGTGGTTCTCCAGGGAGATCTGGTGGGTGCCGTCCTCGCTGGCCAGGACGACGGTGGCGAAGTGGTAGCCGAAGTGCGCGCCGGTGGCGCCGGTCTGCGGCTTGGCGTGGTTGTGCTCCAGGCTGGCCTGGCCCTGCTCGCCGGCGGCCGCGACGGACTGGACCGCGTAGGCCTCGCCGACGTCGGCCCAGGCGTGTTCGTTGACGCCGATCCGGCGTGCGGCCTCCGAGAGGGCGTCGCGACGGGGGTCGTCCGGCCGTTCGAGGCTGAGCGCGCTGCCGTAGGCGCGGCCGGGCAGCGGCCCGCCGTGGCCGCCGGTGGGCCGGTCGTCCCGGCGCACCAGCCCGGCCGCCCAGTCCGGGTCCGCCGACTCCGGCCGTTCGTGGCCGTCCGCCACCTGGCCGAGGGCGTCGGCGAGGTGGTGGGTGCCGGTGACCTCGACGCCGTCGGAGGCGTTGACGGGCGCCGTGACGGGCGGGCCGCCGTCGGGGCCGCGGAAGACCATGTGCGAGGTGCGGGAGGTGTCGGCCAGCATGTCGGCGAAGTCCCGGCAGACCTCCTCCGTGGACTGTCCCGAGCGGGTCAGGAATTCGGGGGTCACGCGGTACAGGCGGCGGCTGCCCCCGTCGGGGGTGGGCAGGACGATGCCGACACCTTCGTCGGTGCGCAGCCGTACGGCGAGGCCCGCGCGCGCCAGTTTGACCGAGGAGGCTTCGACGGCCTCCCGCGTGGCGAAGACCTGCTGGCCGTAGGCGCCGTCCTCGACGGCGAGGGTGCGGTCGGCGGAGATGCGCAGGGCGGGCCGTCCGGTGACGGGCGTGGAGGTGTAGTCCTGCTCGTTCATGAGGAGCTCGGGGGCGTCCTCCGTGCCGGTCATCGACCGCGGGGTCTGCCAGTTGCCCCGGAGGCCGCCGGGCTTGCGGAACAGCACGCCGTCGCCGGTGTCGTCCACGATGCCGTAGGTGCGGGTGGTCAGCGGCACGGGCCGACGGGCCCGGAGTCCGTCGTCGGGTCCGGGGTCCCGCTCGTCCGGGTCGCCGGTCCCGGAGTCCTGCTGGTACAGGCCGAGGAGGTCGTCGAGGTCGCCTTCCTGACCCGGCGCGGCCGTGCTCCAGACCGTGCCGGCGCCGTCGTCGACGGGTCCGAGGGTGAGGTGGTCGGCGCCGGTCCGCCAGTCGGTGGACGGGCGCGGGGCGTGCTCGGAGTACCAGACCCGGGCGCCGGTCAGGTCGGCGACGTGGCGTGCGAGGGTCTCGATGTCGTCGTGGGGGAAGGCCAGGACGATGTCGTCGGTCCCGTGCCGGGCCGGGTCCCGGGTGACGAGCCGGGCGAACTCTCCGGCGGTGTCCAGCGTGACCGTGCCGTCGGGCGTGGTCAGCCGGACCGCGTCGCCGGCGTCCTGGGCGAGGACGACGTACGGCTTCGACCACGGCGCCGGCCAGGTGGTCAGCCGGCCGTCCGCGCCGTCCACCGCGTACGTGTCCAGGGGCGGTGTCTGGTCGCCGGTGCCGGTCCAGTTGCGCACGGTGCCGTCGCCCCGCGGGAACCGGGTCGCCCGTCCCAGGGCCCGGTCGTGGCGCCGCAGGTACGAGGCGAGGGCACCCTCGGCGGCCAGGGCGGACGGCGGGGCGTCGAGCGCGAGCGAGCCGAGGAGGGTCAGGTGTTCCTCGCCGACCCGTGTGTCGGGGCGGAGCCGCAGGACCCGCCTGGTCAGGGCGTGCAGGGCACTGAGCGCGCCGGTGGCCTCACCCGTGGTGCCGGTGTGCTCCCGGGCGAGCTGCCGCAGCGCGACGGCCGTGCCGATGAGCATCTCGGGCGAGTGGCCGCTGCGGGCGGCGGGGGTGAAGAGGAGGTCGAGGTACTCCTCGGGGGTGAGGTCCGGGCCGCCGTCCTCGCCGTCGGTCTCGTCGCCGTCGGTCTCGTCGCCGTCGGAGCTCTCGCCGTCGGTGTCTTCGGTGAACCGGAACTGTGCGAGCCGCTCGGCTTCGGTGTCCTCCGTGAAGCGGAACCGGGCCAGTGCCTCGGCCTCCGTGGGCGCGGGCCGCGGCCGGCGGTCCCCGCCCGGGTTCTCCGCGCCGGACAGCGTGTCGAGACCGAACGCCTCCTCGGGGTCGGGTTCTCGGCCCTGGTGCGGGCCGGCGCCCCGTGGGTGCGGGCCGACGTTCACGCCCCGGCCGTCGTCAGGGAAGACGGCGTGGGCGGTCGGTGCGGAGGCGTCCGGGGCCGTGCCGGTGCCGTCGGCGGGGGTCTCGATGGCCGGCCGCCTGCGGGGGGCGGTCGCGGTGGGTGACGGCAGCGGCGTGGGAGATGGCGAGGAGGCCGGTGAGGGAGCCGGCGGGGACGGCGGCAGCGGGACGGATGCCGCGTCCAGGGCCGGGTCCGTGGTCGGGGTCCGGGTCGTCGTGGTGTCCGGCGCGGTGCGGTCGGTCCCGGTCACCCGGGCCGGGGCCGGGGTGCGCTCGATCAACGGGACGAAGTCACCGCCCCGGCGGCGGAGCCGCAGGTGGGTGCCGCCGTGCCCACCGGGGCCGGGGTAGGTGTGGGCGGTGCCGTTCTCCTCGACGAGGGTGACGGTGGTGCCGGTCGCGGCGGCGGCCCAGCGGGCGACCGCCAGGTCGGCCTCGGTGGTGGTCCAGCGGGCCTCGGCGAGGTGGCGGCGCAGGTGGCCGTCCTTCGCCTCCTGGCTCGGCGCGGGGGCGCCGCGGGGCCGTACCGGGGGCGGCGGTGAGAAGAGGGCGGTCCGCTCGGCCGGGGTGCCCGGCAGGCCGTTCAGACGCATGAGTTGGGCGGGCGACGCCCCGGCACGCGACCGCAGGCGGCCTGCCTCCCGGCTGTCCGGGCTCGGCTGCGCGGCGGCGTGCCGCAGGGCGGTGGACAGGGCGCCGAAGAAGCCGTTGCCGCGGCCGGTGGGCGTTCCCTGCGTGTAGGTGGCGCCGTCGGGCGCGGTGAGGACGCCGTCGCGGGCCAGGCGGTAGCGCGGGCCGTCGCCCTCGGCGGGCGGCAGCCAGGGCGCGGTGGTGTGGCTGCGGTGGGTGGGCGGCTTGGGCGACTTGGGCGGCTTCCCGCTCGCGGCCCGGGTCTCACCGGACGTGCCGGAGGTGCCGGACGAGCCGGAGCCCTCGGGTACCGGTGCCGGCAGTGCGGTGGTGGACGGGGCGGGGGCGTGTGCGGGCAGGGCGGCGTGGAAGTGGCCGTCGGCGGCGAGGAGGACCGGGTCGGCCGCGCGGTCGACGGCGGCCGTGCCGTCACGGGTGGCGCTGTCCTGGTCGTCGCGGTACGGGAGGAAGCGCTGTTCGCGGCCCTCGCCGGTGATCACGGTCAGCGAGGTGCCGAGGAGCCGTGCGGCCAGCGCGGGCAGCAGGTCGGCGCCGCCGTGGTCACCGGCGCGGCGCCCGGGCGGGGCCGGGGTGTCGTCGGTCCGTCCGGCGTCGGCGGGCAGCGGCTCGGTGGCGAACGGGCGGGCCAGGGCGAGGGAGGCCAGCGCCGCCCGCTGCGCCGGCGTCGGCCAGAACGTCTCCGGGAGCCGGCCGAGGGCGTCGAACTCGGCCTGCTGCTCCCGGGACAGCGTGATGCCCGCGCCGTCCAGCTCCGCCTGGGTGAAGGTGTCGGCGGTGTCCGGGGCGAGGGAGTCGAGCAGGTCCCTGTTGTCGGGCCGGCCCAACTCCCGGGCGAGGCGGTCGCGGGCGGTGTGGACCGCGTCGGCGGTGACCTCGGGGTCGCCCGGGGACGCGGTGAACCGGTCGGCGAGGTCGGCGCCGAGCAGCCGGGGCAGCCGCCCGCGCTCCCGGGCCGCGGCGATGAGCGCGTGGAAGAACGAGGCGCCGTCGTGCGGTACGTCGTGGACCGCCCGCACGACGGTGCCGTCCGGTGAGGTGAGGGTGCGCGCTCCGGTGCCGTCGGGCTCGGTGACGGTGTACGGGGCCGGGGCCTCGGAGCGCCATGCGGGCTCGGTGTACTGCTGCGGCGCGTCCCGCACCGGCACCGCGGCCGAGCCCTGGTGGTGGGCGGTGAGCCGGGACGCCGCGAGGTGCAGCCGGTGGTGGTCCGCGGCGGCGGCGTCCACCCGCTCCCGCCACAGGTGGGCGTCGTCGCGGGCGGCCTGCCAGGCGCGGACGGCCGGGGACCCGGCGAGGTCCCGCGGCAGGACGGTCGTCACCGCGGACGCCAGGCCGGGGTCGCCGTCACCGAGCGCGGCGCGCTCCGCGGGGCCGAGGGAGAGCCACGCCTCCCGGGTCCGGGCGCGGGCGTCGTAGTACTCCTTCTCGGCGGCGGCGAGGTCGGCGGCGGCCTTGGCCATGTCGTCCCAGGCGGTGGCGGCCTCCTCGGGGAAGGAGGAGTCGTCCAGGAGGCCGTGGTCGCGGGCCTGGTCCTCGCGCAGCCAGACCAGGGCGGTGGTCTCGGCCTCGGCGGCGCGCGGGCCGCGCCTCGCCTTGCCGAGGGTGCGCAGGGGCCGGCTGTCGGTGATCCGGTGGTCCGCCTCGGAGACCGCCAGCCAGGTCACCGGCAGCGCGAAGAGCATGCTGCGGTCGGTGCCGAACTTGACGTGGGTGCCGAGGGTGACGTCCTCGGCGCCCTTGGGCGCGATGCCCTCGAGGGCACCGCCGACCGGGCCGGTGGCGCCGGGGTTGGTGACGCCGGCGCCGCCGGTGGCGACCAGCGGCGCGGTACCGAGGGCGCCTTCGGTGCTGTCGGTGATCCCGGCTTCCGTCGCCTGGGAGGTCTTGTGCCGCTGCATGGCCTCCATGCGGGGCGCGCTCTCGACGGCGAGCAGGCGGGCGCCGCGGCGGTGCATCTTGGCGTAGAGGCGGGAGTCGGCGGTGTGGGACTGGCCGAGGAGGCGTGCGGAGGACTGGGTGGGCAGCACGGAGCCGTCCGCGCCGAGTGCCTCGCGGAACCCGGCGGTGAGGCCGCCCTGGGAGATGGCCTCCTGCTGCGCCTGCGCGGGCGCCGTGCCGAGGGCGCCGAGCGGGGTGTGGCGGGCCATGCGCACCTGCCCGCTCAGTGCTTCGCCGGTGTGGCGCCTGCCGAGGTCACCGTCACCGAGGCCGTCGGCGCGGGCGGTGGCGAGGGTGAGCGCGTCCTCGACGTTGGCCGCGCCGCGGATGTCGACGGCGAGCATGCCGGAGCCGGTGCTGTCGTCGAACGACAGGATGTCGTCGCCGTCCGCGCGCCAGGCGGCGACGGCCTCCTGACGCGCCTGGTCGGCCGTCAGCATGCGTACCGCGCGTTCGGGTTCGGTGACGTCCTGTTCGGTGAGCGTGCCGTCGTCGCCGGTACCGGACGGCGTGAGCAGTCCGGCCGAGACGAGTTCGTGGAGCGTGCCGACGTGCGCGACGGCGCGCGGTGCCAGCAGGTCACCCGCGGAGTCGGTCATGGTGACGGTCAGGACGTAGCCGGTGACGACCTCCGCGTGCGCCTGTGTGGTGGCCATGTCGGGCATCGCGGTGCTGCCGAAGGTGTCGGTGCGGGTGCCGGCCCGCTGTCCGGTCGCCGTGCCCTGGAGGGACGGGTGGGCGGCGAGGACGTCGCTGCCCGGTGTGCGCTGGCCGGCGCCGAGGGTGAGGTCGCCGCCGCGGTCCTGGGTGACACCGAGCGCCAGGTCGCGGGCGATGGGCCGGTAGTCGTCCACCTCGTACCCGGTGCGCAGCCGCTGCACGGTGGTGTCGACGGGCGTCAGCTTGAACCGGACCTGTGCCGGGCTGCCGCCGACGGGCAGGTGGTGAGGGCTCGACCAGGTGCGGTGGCGGACCGGCAGGGTCATTCCGTCGGTGGTCAGCTCGTGCAGGTGGGCGAGGAGGAAGTCGGGCGAGAGCCGCTGCAGGACCTGCTCGCGGTCGTGCGAGGGAACGCCGGCCTTCTCCAGGCGCGGCAGGAGCTGCTGCGCCGCGCGGCTGGCGTCGAGCCGGCCGTTGGGGTGGGTCGGGAAGCGCCGGCCGCGCAGGAAGCCCGGCACCCGGTAGCCGCCGCCGAGGTTGCGCGGGGTGCCGGTGCCGAGGCCGTCCGGAGCGAGCCCGGTCTCGATGGCGTCCTGCATCGGCAGGTGGAACATGACCGCGTCCCGGACGCGGTGGAGCGCGGCGGCGGCCCGGCGTGGGGACAGCGCCCGCCCGGCGCGGTCGGAGAGCCGTCCCGCGGCCGTGCCGATCCGCTGTCCGGCCCGGGTGCCGATGGTGCCCATCGCGGCCGTCCAGCGGTCGCGGACGGCGACGGTCTCGGTGGCGTCGGCGACCACCAGGTACGTGCGTCCGGTGTACGTCAGGGTGGTGCTGCGCCCGCGGGTGACGGACTGCGCGAGGGCGCGGCCTCTGCCCCAGGCGTACTGGAGCGTGCTGCCGTAGGACCCGGACACCGGCTGGGTGCCGGGGGCCTGCTGCAGGGGCGAGAAGCTGCCCTGAAGGCCGAGCGTGGTGCGCGAGGTGGTGCTCCAGCCACCGGTGACCTTGTGGTCGTTGGCGACCGTGTTCTCCAGCGAGGCGGGCCCCGGGTCGCTCATGACCCGTACGTTGTCCAGCTCGCCGCGGAGGGCGGCCTTGAGGTAGTGCGTACGGAACGGACCGGCGCCGTTCAGGCCGGTGATGCGGGCACCGAACGGGCCGAGGTACTGGCCGAGTTGCCCGGCCACGCCGAGGTCGGCCACCGCGCGGCGCAGCGCGGTGCGGACCGGGGTGCCGGGCGCGCTGGTGTGCCAGGAGTCGCCGGAGGCGCGGTCCGCCGTCTCCTGCATGAGTTCCTGGCGTCGCGGGCCGCCCTGGGTGCTGAGCACCACGTGCGGGGAGCCGAGCAGCCGTTCGACGAGCGACCGGCTCCTCGCGTCGGTCCGGGGCATCGGACGGCTGGTGCCGTCGAGCAGTTGATCGGCCTCGGTGGCGGAGAGCCGCCGCGGGGCGGGGTCCGTGGGGGCGGACGTCGTCGGGGCCGTGGACGGCGCGGCGGACGGGTCCGCGGGGGCGTGGTGGTGGGAGCCGTGCGCGGCGGGGACGGCCAGTTCGACGCGTCCGACGGGCTCGGTGCCCCGGCGGAACAGCGGGCGTTCCGCGACCGTGCTGACGAAGACTCCGGCGCCGAGCAGTCCGGCCGTGAGCAGGCGGGGCCAGCCGCGCGGGCGCCGGTGCCCCTCGAAGTCGGCCCTGAGCTCCACCCGGTAGCTGTAGAGGTCGATGCCGCTCTGGGCCGTCAGGTGGTCGTGGGCGACGGTGACCGTGTTCCGGGTGGCCTCCTGACGGGTGTGGGCGTAGCGTCCACCGACCGTGAGGTTGCCGACCCGGCGCGGCAGCCCGGTGCCGCCCACCTTGTCGTGGTCGCGCGGCGAGACGCCGACCTCGACGCCGGCGGAGTAGGTGCTGGACTGCTGCTGTCCCTGACCGGAGACCTCGTTGCCGATCACAGCGTTGCGCAGGGTCCGCTCGTTGAGGGTGGCCTCGAACCGGCGGTCGGTCAGCCGGGCCCGCAGGGTCAGCGTGTGGTGCCCGCGCCTGACCTTGCCGTCCTCGACGAGCGTGACCGGGACGCCGGTGGTGGTCAGGTCGTCCAGCGCCTGGGCGAGGGTGGGCCGGTTCAGCGCCTCGCGCACCTGCCGCTCGTTGAACCACGCGGTCCGCAGCCGCTCGTCGCCGTACCAGAGCCGCGCCGACCGCGGGTGGCTCCGCATCGCGGGCGGGAGGAACAGCGACGGGTAGGAGGCGTGCAGGGTGTCCAGGACGGTGTCCGCGAACGTCCGCAGGGGGTCGCGCGAGGGCTCCGGAGTGCCGTCCCGCACCGGTGCCGTCTGCGGGCCGGTGGCGGGGTCGGTGCCGGAACCGGTGCCGGTGGCGGTGTTCTCGAGCGTGTTCCCGGGCCGGTCCTCGGGCGGGTTCCCGGGCCGGTCCTCGGGCGTGTCCCCGGGCGTTTCCCCGGGCGTGTCCTCGGGCGTTTCCCCGGGCCGGTCCTCGGGTCGGTTCTCGGGCAGGAAGCCCTCCGCGCGGACCTGGCCGCCGAGATGGACCGGGTCCTCCTTCCTGAGGTACCAGGGCACGGGGGGTTCGACGTCCGGGTTCGGGCCCGAACGGCCGGGCGTACGGCTGTCCCATCCGGCGAGCCTGCGGGCGTCCTGGGTGGACATCCAGTCCAGGCTGACCACCCGCACCGGCCGCGCCGCGGACGCCGGTTCGCCGGCGCCCCGGACCATCAGGGTGCGCTCGACCCGGTACAGCGCCATCGGCTGGTTGCGGACCCGGCCGGTGACCTTGCGGGCCGCGTCGGTGCCCAGGTAGTGGCCGCGCCCGGCGGCGAGGTCCGTACGGACCACCGGCCCGCCCTGCACCCGCACGTCGGTGACCGGCCCGGGGAACTGGTGGTTCGGCCCGGAGGTGACCTGAAGGCCGAACCGGGTCTCCCTGACGTGCCCGCGCTGGTTGGAGTACGTGGTCTGGGTGAGGTCGCGCACCTCGACCTTGGTCGACTCGGTGACCAGGTCGGCTCGGTGCGGCACCGAGCGCTCCACGACCAGGTGTCCCATGGGGCGTTGACCGCTCCCCCGGGTGAGCTCGGGTCCGCTGACCGGCCCGGTGAGCCGACCGAACAGGCCGAGCAGCCGCCCGGGACGGGTGTACGACACGAGGGTGCGGTGCGCCGAACTGCCGGGCCGCGCGCCGGAAAGGGCCAGCGCCACGTCCTCCGCCGGGTCCGTCAGGTACAGGCCCGTGGAGTCGAGCAGCCGCGGGTGCTCCCCCTCCGGGAAGGTGAGGGTCCGGGGCGCCCGGCGCAGCCCCTCGTAGGGCACGGTCAGGTCGTCGGGCAGCCGCCAGCTCAGCCCGTCCCGCATGCCGAACTCGGCGGTGTGCAGCAGCTGTCGCGTCCAGCGGAGGCCCGGCGCGGTACCGGTCGTACCCGTCGTGCCGGGCGTCCCGTCGGTGACGGCCGGGGCGGCGGCGGGAGGCGTCTCGGTGACGCGGTGGACCCGTACCCGGTAGTGGACATCGTCCAGGTGCAGGTGGGAGCCCTCATGGGCGCGGTACTCGGACTGCTGGTACGCCGTGGTGCCCTGCGAGTAGTCGGTGCGGCGGGCCCAGCCGAGTGAGGCACCGATCTTCAGCAGCCAGTCCAGCGGCGGGCCCATGCTCAGGGCGCCGGCGATCCGGCGTCCGAAGCCCACCGTGCGCCCGCCGCCCGTGCCGGTCTGCCCGCGCCGCGCCGTGTCCGCCTTGACCGTGCCGCCGCCCACGTCGGAGAGGCGTACCCAGCGGTGGTACGGAACGGCCTCCACCGTCATCTCGAGGCCGACGCCGGACTTCTCCCGGCCCACGAAGCGGGCGCCGCGCGGGGCGGTGAACGCCGAGGGCTGGTCGGCCAGCAGCCGCAGCAGCTCCGCCTCGTCGAACCTCTTCCGCAGCCCTTCCGGCAGCCCGTCGAGGATCTGACGCGCGGCGAGTTCGGGCGCACGCAGGGTGAGGACACCGGTCCCGGCGAACAGCCCGGCGGGCTCGGTGCCCGGCGGTGACCCGTCCGGGTCGGTGTCGTCCGGGTCGGTGTCGTCCGGGTCGGCTCCCGGCCTGAGCAGGGCGGCGGGCAGCCTGCTGCCGTCCTCGAAGGTGACCGTGCGCGGCGCCGGGCCCGGCCGGCGGGCGTCCGGGCCGGTCAGCAGCCGGGCCGGACGGTACCGGTCCAGCTGCGTCTCCAGCGGCGTCCGCTCGTCCTCGTCGGCCGGGTCGGGGCCGGTGTCCGTGATCCCGGCCATCTCGCGCAGCCAGTCCCCGTACGGGTCGGAACCCTCGGGGGCGGGCCGCGAGTCCCGGACGGGCTGCGGAACCGGGGCCGATGCCGGGTCCGTGTCGGGGGCGGAGTCCGTGTCGGGGTCGGGGTCCGCGTCGGGGACCAGGGCGTCGAAGTGGTCGGTCCCGTTGTACGCCACGTGCAGGGGGTCGCCCGTGCCGCCCGGGTGCAGCGCGATCGTGGTGAGCGCGCCGGGCGTCCTCGGGTCGGGCTGTACGACCCGCAGGTCGAGGTCGAGGGTGTGCGCCAGCGTCTCCGGGAGCAGGTCGGCGAAGGGGGACGGCCACAGGTCCACGCGTGCGGCGGTGGCGGCGAGCAGTCCGCGTCCGCCGAGCCGCCGCGCGTCGGCGGGGGTGGGCGCCACCTCGGCGAGCCCCGGGTAGTCGCTGCCGGCCACGATCTCCCGCCACCGGCCCGGGTCACCGTCGGTGACGACCTCCCGTGCGATCCGGTCCCACTCCTCCGCGATCCGGCGCTGCGCGCCCGCGTCGCTCTCCCCGGCCAGGGCACGCAGCCGCAGGTCGTTCACGACGGAGTGGACCGGGTCCGGCACGAGGGCGTCGGCGAGGTCGCCCAGTTCGGTGTGGGCGACACGGTCCCGCAGCCGCGCACGCAGCCCGCCGACGCTCCACGCGGCCCAGGCGGGCGGGACTGCCCGGGAACGCGCGCTGTCGAGGACCGATCGGAAGAAGCAGTTGCCGTCGGGCCGGGCGAGGACCCGGCGGAAGGTGCGTCCACCCACCCGCAGGAGGCTTCCCGGCTCGGGGGTGGTGGTCACCGGGCCGAACGTGGTCAGGTCCTCGGCGGGGCTCTCCGGTCGGCTCGGTACGGGTGCCAGGTCGGGCCTGCGGCGGGCGAGTTCGGCGGTGTCCTCGGGGCCGAGGCCCAGTTCGGACAGGGGCAGCGGATCGTCCGACAACCCCCAGGCGACCTGGGCCGACCGGGCGTAGTCGAGTCCGCGCACGTCGTCCCGGGAGACGAGCGCGGTCGGCGGCAGAGGGGGCGGCGGTGGGGGGATCAGGTCGTCGAGTGTGGTGCCGGGACCCTGGTCGGCCCGGGAGGCGTGTGCCGCCCGCAGGAAGGCGGTGTACTGCTCGGGCGTGGGTCCGGTGGAGGGGTCGACGGCGGCGCGACCGCCCGCCGGACCGCCTCCGGCACCGTGCCAGTCGGTGACCATGCGGCGGAGCAGGTCGGGGGTCATACGGCCGTCGCCGTAGCGCGTGGCGCTGTCCGTGCCGTGCCAGCGCAGGCCGTCCACGTGCGCGAGGCCGGCCAGCAGGTCCCGGTGGCCGGGCCGCTTCTCGGCGTCCGGTCCGAGCGCGTCGCGCAGGGTGCGGATCTGCTGGAGTGTACGGGCGCGGGCGAACGGGTCCGCCGGGCCGGGGCCGGTGTGCAGACCGGCGTCGCGCGCCAGCCGGTCCAGCTCGGCGCCGCTGGGCTCCGGAGTGAACAGCCGCCACCGGCCCGGCCCGTCCCCGTCCTCCATGAGCACCGCGCGGACGTCGCCGTCCTTGCCGCGGGCCGTACCGACCTCGGTGGTCGGCGCGTACACGGGGCGGCCGGTCCGGTTCGCCACATGCTGGGCGACCGGGAGTCCCGCGATCCTCGGCTGCCGCCCGGTCTCGCAGGAGTACAGCACCAGCGGCCGCTCCCGGTCGCCTTCGGCCGCCCACGCCTTGAGCGCCTCACCGAGTTGCACGCCGCTGACCTTCACGGTGGGCCGGGAGGCGTCGTGGGTGCCGAGGGTGACGGTACGCGGGGTGCCGTGCCCCACGAAGTAGTCGGCGCCCTGCTCGGTGCCGGCGCCGGGGAGCGCGGTCGGCGGACCGGTGAACACGGCACGGGGGGCGGACCTCGCCGGGTCCGCCGCGTCCGCGCTGTCCGTCGGGCTCGCCGTGCTCGGGGCGGCGGGTCCGGACTCCGTGCGTACGCCGCGGAAGGTGTCCAGTCCTAGCAGCGCCCGGCGCCCGGCGTCTCGGGCCGTGCCCTCGTCGGCCGGGTCCTGGGAGATGGTCAGCGTCCGCACGGTGCGCCCGGGTTCGGGCCGTACCGCCGTGTCCGGAACGAGGCGCCGCACCTGGTCCAGCGGGACGGAACGCCCGTCCAGTGTGGCCAGGACCGGCTCGCCGCCCGGCCGCGGGACCCCGTCCACAGGGCGTACGACGACCTGGGCTGCGCGCGACGGGGAGGCCACGGACGAGGTGGCGCCGACGTCGCCACCGGACTCCATGTGCAGTCCGACGGCGGGCTCACTCCAGGGCCGCGACGCCGAGACGAACTTGGCCGCGACGTCCGAGGTGACCCTCACGTCAGTGGGCGGGACGGCTCCGTCGGTGCGCGGGACGGCTCCGTCGATGCGCGGGACGGCTCCGTCGGTGGTCGGCGGTGGGGGCTCGACCGGCGCCACCGGTGCCTTCTCTGGTGGGGCCGCGTCCGCCGAGGGCACGGGGCCCGCGTCCGCGGATGCGGTGCTCTCGGTGACGACGGACCGCACGTCCGGGGCCGGACCGAGGGCGTCGGCAAGCGGCAGCAGCACGTCCGCGCCGGGGAAGTCGGCCTCCGGGGCGGGGGTGTCCGCGGGGACGGTGGCGAGACCGGTGAGCGGACGCGCCCGGACCGGGTCTTCGGGTGTCTCCCGGGTCAGCTCCACCGCGGCGCGTACCGGGCGTCCGGCGCCGTCCGGTGCGGCCGGCGGGCCCAGCACCACGGCGCGGTCGGCGCCGACCCGGTCGAGGAGCGCGGCCGCCTCGGGCGAACCGGCGGCCGGCAGCAGCCCCTCGGACACGACGACCGTGAGCGGCGCGGCGCCCCCGTCGACGGTGACGGGGCCGGTCGCTTCGGCCTTCGGCGGCACGGGGGCGGTGTCGCCGGGCGCCGCGTCCCGGGTCCCGGGCACACCGTCCGTCGAGGTCACCGTCTCGGGGACGGAGGCGTCCCGACCGGGCACGCCGGAGGATGGCGGGTCCTGCTCCGACGCGGGGGCGCCGCCGTCGGAGTCCACGGCAGCACGGTTGCCGGCACCCGTGTTGCTCCCGGCACCGGCCCCCGACCCGGGACCCGCACCGGGAGCGGCCGCCGTACCGGGAGCGGCCGCCGTACCGGGAGCGGCCGCCGTACCGGGAGCGGCCGCCGTACCGGGAGCGGTCGCCGTACCGGGAGCGGCCGCCGTACCGGGAGCGGTCGCCGTACCGGGGGCGGTGGTGGGGCCGACTCCGGTGCCTGTGCCCGTACCCGTGTTCCCGGCACCCGCACCCGCACCCGTCCCCGCGCTCGCGCCCAGGCCCGCGCCCGTACTCGCACCGACCCCCGTTCCCTCACCCGAACCGGAGCCGCTCCCCTCCCCCACCGGCACCGTGCCGTCGGTGACGGTGAGCGGCGGCGTCACCGTCACCGGTGGGCCGAAGCTCTCCAGGGAACGGCGCACGGCGTCCGTGTCGACCTCCGCGGCGGGGCCGCTTCCCAGAGGGACCACGCGGATCTCCGGGGCCTGGGACAGGTTGCCGTGCAGGGCGTCGCGGACGCCGATCTCCGTGGCGCCGGGAGGCTGCGCGCCGCGCAGGGCGGTGAGGTCGCGGAGTGACTGTTCACGGATGTCGGCGGAGCCGCGGTGCACCTGCTGCCACAGGGCGTTCTCCGTGGCGGTCACGGGCAGCGTGCCCGGGGAGTACGGCGGCGGGGCCGACGACGTGTACGGCGGAGGGTCCGTCACGGAGTACGGCGGAAAGTCCGTCACGGAGTACGGCGGAGGCGACTCGGCGCCGCCGTCCACCGAGGACGGCACGGGCGTAATGCCGGTGCCGCCGGTGGTGTCCGGGTGCGAGGGGCCGTCGGTGCGACCGGTGCCGCCACCGGTGCGCGGGGGTTCTTCGGAGTCCCCTGTCCCCGAGGACGCGCCGTCGCCGCCGGAGACGGTGGGCGGCCTGTCGCGGAATCCCTCGAGGATGTTGCGCAGTTCGGCGCCGCCGTTCATGGCACCGTCCGTGAGCGTGGCCTCGACCTGGCTGCTGATACCCGCGCCGACGAAGGTGGACCAGCTCGTGGACCAGTCGCCGTCGAACGCGCCCTTGATGAGGATCTCGGCGAGCGCCTCGCCGGAGCCGGCGGCGAGGAAGTCGGCCGTGCCCTTGATGCCGTAGTGCCCGGCGATCGCGCCCGGCCGGTCGGCGTTGTTGCGCAGGATCTGGTTGTTCCGCCACAGGTCGGGGTTGTCGCGGAAGTTGTTCCGGAAGGAGAACAGGTCCCGGAAGCCGGTCGGCGGGACGTACGGGTTGTTCGTGACCGGGTCGGGACGGCCGTTCGGGGGAGTGTCGACCTTGGTGTCCGGGTCCGGCTTGGAGTTCGGCGTGTGGTTGCCGGCGTCGAGGCCGAGGTCGTTCCTGAGCTTCGGCGGCGGCTTGAAGTCGAGGTCGGGCCCCTTCTTCAGGAAGGCGTCGTCGTAGCTTTTGACGATCTTGCCGGCGAACTCGGCGAAGATGCTGGTGAGTCCGCCGGCCGCGGCACCGAACGCGGCGTCCTTGAGGATCTGGCTCCAGTCGAAGCCGTCGGGACGGCGGCCGTCGGGAGCGAAGTTCATCATCGCCAGCCGGACCGCGAACGTGGTGAACGCCTCGGAGAACGCCTCGGTCAGCGAGGGCGCGATGTGCAGCCGCTGGAGCAGGTGGCTGAGCGTGGTGAGGATGAGGAACCGGCTGCGCATCTTGGCGAGCATGATCTGGCTCGCCGACGCGCCGCCGGTGAAGAACGACAACGCCAGGTAGATGGCGATCTCGATGAGCAGCCGGATGACCTCGGCGATCACCTGCCACTTGGACTCCATGATGTCCATGGAGGTCTTGCGCCGGCCCTCGGCGATCTTGTCGAGTTGCTCGGAGAACTCGCGCAGGTAGTTCCTGCCGCCGTCGTCGGTGAGGGTGCCCATCGCGGCGGCGTACGCCTTCGACAGGTCGTCCGGCATGGACTGGCCGATGTCGTGCACCGACTTCTGGATCAGCGCGGACATCTGGTCGATCTTGCGGCCCAGCCGGGCGTAGGGCCCGCGGCTCTCGTAGGCGAGGTCCTCGTCCGCGTCGATGAGTCTCTCTCCGGTGAGGATGAAGATCATCGCGTTGACTTCGGGCGACGGCATGATGCTCATCGGCAGCCGCCCGTGAGGCCGTGCGGGCAGCACCGCGGAGCCGCTCCCGGCGTACTGCGGGAGCGGCCTGCGGCGCGGGGGTCAGTGGCGGCCATGCCCGCCCGTGTCACCGCCGCCCGGGCCGAGACCGAAGCCGTCGGTCTCGATCCGGCTGGTGTTGCGGTCGATGTCCTCCAGGTTGCGGTCCCGGGTGCCCTCCATGAGCCGGACCTGGTTGAGCGTGGCGTCGGTGATGCTCACCAGCGCGTCGCGGACGGACAGCATGGTGTCCTTGGTGGTCTGCCGCTCCTTCTGCTCCTGCGGTCTGGCCTTCTCCGCGAAGTCACCCGAGGTGCCGGGCCACGAGACCGTGGGGGCCAGACCGTCGAGGAACTCCTCGGTCATGCTCCTGGCCAGGGTCGCGATCTCCTCCAACTGCCCGGTCAGGGCCTCGATGCGGGCCGGGTCGACGTAGTACCGCTGTCCCATGTCAGTCCTCCCCGTCCTCGCCGAGCGCGTCTCGCCAGCCCGGGGCCGCGCCGTCCGCGCGTGCCGTCTCCTCGTCGTCCTTCTCCAGCACGCCGGGGCCGAAGATCCGCTCCCAGTCCAGCTCGAAGCCCTTGAGCTCGGGCACCTCGCTGCTGGGTTCGGTGAAGGGGGCCATCGCCTTCATCACGTGCCGGTTCATCTTGAGCCGCGCCGCGCTCGCCGCCTCCAGGACGCTGGCGGCCAGCTCCTGCGGGGACATGGAGCGGTACTTGTCCTCCAGGAACTCGATGCCGGCCAGCTCGCCCTGCGGGCCCACGGTGGCGCGCACGGCACGGTCGGAGGAGAGCACCGCGAACGAGGCCTGCCGCAGCTCGCGTTCGGTCCGCTCGACCGCCTCCTGCGCCGACCGGAGTTCGGCCATGGCCTTCTCCAGACGCTGTTCCAGTGGTTCCGTCACGTCCGCTCCCCCGATGTCCTGCGACTGCACAGTGGATCTTGCCCGATGAGGTGTCCGCCGCGACAACCGGGGCCCGGTGGTGTCCGTCTCCCCACACGGGCGCGGCCGTCGCCCCTCCCGGCCGTCATCGTCCGATGACGGCCGGCGTACCGCCGTCCTCGGTGCCCCACACGTCCGCGTCCTCCTCCAGGTAGTCGGCGGACGTGGTGAACCCGCGGCCCTGGCCCGCCGTCTCCTCCTCCGGGGAGTCACCACCGGTGGTGGCCACGCGGGATGCCGGGGACAGGAACGTGTCGCCGTCCTCCTGGCGGTTCCAGGGGCTGCGCCGCCTGCGGTTGCGGCGCTCGCTCTCTTCGGCCGCGTCGACGAGGACGGCCCGTACCCGCTCGCCGTTGCCCTTCTCGCCGCCGCCTCCGGCACCGCCCATGCCGCCCATCGGCATACCGGGGGTGCCCGGCATGCCCGGGGCTCCGGCCGTGCCGGACGCGGCAGCCGGGCCGAGGGCGCTGCCCCCGGTCGCGGTGGTGCCGTCGGACAGCGGGGCCGCGGCGCCCGTCACCAGGCCGTCGGTGCCGACGGAGGCACCGGCGGTGAGTCCTCCGCCGCCGGCCGAGCCGAGGGGGCCCCCGTTGCTCAGGCCCAGGCCGGAGGGCGAGAGGGTCTCGGTGCTGATGCCGCCGCCCACGCCACCGCCGCCGCCGGGCGCGTCGAGGGAGCCGAGACCGTCGAGGACGCCGTCGCCGACCGAACTCGTCGGGGTGTCACCGGTGTTGAGGTCGTGCAGGTTCACCGTCTCGGTGTTGCCCCGGGCGTCGGTGACGGTGGCGATGCCGGTCTCCGGGTCGACGACCTGGGTGCTGCCGTCCGGGAACTCGGTGGTCAGCATGCCGTTGTCCAGGGAGGTGACGGAACCGTCGGGGTTGGTCACCTGCACGCCGTGGGTCAGGTCGGTGGTGGTGACGGACCCGTCCGGGTGGGTGGCGGTCAGCATCCCGGTCCCGGTGTCGAACGTCGCCCGGCTGCCGTCCGGGAAGTGGGTGAGCAGGTCGTCGCCGGCCAGTGTGGTCTCTCCGCCCGTGGGGGTCCGGAGTCCCGACCCGTCGTCCGGGCCGTTGCCGTCGAGGCTGCCCAGGTCGAGGTCCCCGAGCCCGCCCAGCTCCCCGTTCGACTGGGTCGGCAGGTCGCCCAGGCTGCCGAGGTCGCTCCGGCCGTTGAGGTCGCCGAGGCTGCCCAGGTCGGTGGTGGTCGTCGTCCCGTCCGGGTCGGTCGTGACCGCCCGGCCCGTCGACGGGTCGATGCTCTGCGTCGTGCCGTCCGGGAACGTCGTCGTCAGGTTGCCGTCGTCGTCCAGCGACGTGACCGAGCCGTCCGGGTTGGTCACCTGCGCGCCGTTGCCCAGGTCGGTCGTCGTCACCGATCCGTCCGGACCGGTCGTCGTCAGGGTTCCGGTGTCCGGATCGAAACGCGTGCTGCTCCCGTCGGGGAACTGACTGGTCGGATCGCCGCCCGTCAGCCGTGTGGTGCCACCCGTCGGCGTGTCCAGCACGCCGTCGCCGGCCCCGCCGTTGAGGCCGCCGAGGCTGCCCAGGTCGGTGGTGGTCGTCGTCCCGTCCGGGTCGGTCGTGACCGCCTGGCCCGTCGACGGGTCGATGGTCTCCGTACGGCCGTCCGGGAAGGTCGTGGTGAGCTTGCCGTCGTCGGTGAGGGAGGTGACGGAACCGTCCGGGTTGGTCACCTGCGTGCCGTTGCCGAGGTCCGTGGTGGTGGTCGTGCCGTCGGGGCCGGTGGTGGTGAGCAGCCCGGTGTCGGGGTCGAAGCTGGTGCTGCTGCCGTCCGGGAACTGCGCGACCGGATTGCCGCCGACGAGGCCGGGGGTGCGCTCGGACGGCATCCTGGTGCCGCCGCCGGAGTTGAGGCCGCCGAGGCTGCCCAGGTTCGCCGGCGGGGGCACGGTCGTCCGCTGGTCGCCGTCGCCCGTGCCGCCGGTGTCGCCCAGGCCGGCGAGACTCTCGCCGACCGCGTTGCGGGCGTCACCGAGGGCGTCGGGGTTCCGGGTGAGCGAGCCGTCGTCGCCGCCGTTGATGCCGCCCATGTCGCCCATGTCGCCCATGCTCTCGGTGACCGGGAGGTCCCGGTTCAGCATGTCGTCGAGGCCGCCGAGATCCGTCGTCGTCGGGTCGTTGAGCGTACGCAGCTGCTCCTGGGCCTCGTCCGCCTGCTTCTCCTGCTCGGCGCGCAGCTCGTCCTGGTACCGCTTGTCCTCCTCGCGCTGCCGGTTCTGCTCCTCCCGCAGCTCGTCCTGGGCCCGCTCGTCCTCCGCACGCTGCCGGTTCTGTTCCTCGCGCAGCTCGTCCTGGTACCGCTTGTCCTCCTCGCGCTGCCGGTTCTGCTCCTCCCGCAGCTCGTCCTGGGCCCGCTCGTCCTCCGCACGCTGGCGATTCTGTTCCTCGCGCAGCTCGTCCTGGTACCGCTTGTCCTCCTCGCGCTGCCGGTTCTGCTCCTCCCGCAGCTCGTCCTGGTAGCGCTTGTTCTCCTCGTTCTGCCGGTTGATCTCCTCCTGGGCCTCCTTGGCCTTGCGCTCCTCGTACTCCTGCGAGGCGGTGCTGGTCGACTTCGGCTCGGGGACGTTCTCCGTGAAGTCGCCGCCCAGGTCCAGGAAGGTGTTGTTCAGCGTGGACTGCACGCCCCGCGCGGGCTTGACGAGGTACTCGTCGACGCCCCGGCTCCAGATCTGTACGGCCTTGTCGCCGACCTTCGCCCAGTTGGCGATGTCGGTGAGGTCGCCGTACTCGGGATGGTTCTGCGAGAAGCCTTCCTTCGGGTCGTGGTAGGTGGACGAGGAGTACGCCGAGTAGGTCGTCTTGATGTCGGTCTGGGCGACGTTGTTGGTGTCCACCCACTGGGCCAGGTCGTCCAGGACGTACCGCAGCACGCGGTGCGGGTCGTAGTAGTCGGAGTTGGCCCAGGTGATCCAGGCGTCCAGCAGCTTGTCGGCGGCGTTCACCAGGGCCGAGCGGGCCTGGGAGAGGGCCCGCGAGTACACCGTCTTGCCGGTGCCGTCACCCTCGCCGGTGCTCGGCGCCTTGTCGAACGTCTCGATGTAGGCGTCGTAGTTCTCGCGGATCTTCGTCAGCAGGCTGCGGAAGACCTCCGCGGCCTCGCCCTTCCAGGCGGCGTCCTCCCGGCCGAGGGCGTCCTCCCACTCCTTGATCTTCGGCCCCTGGTCCCGGAAGAACTGGGCCGCGAAGTCGAAGCTCTGGCCGGTGGTGTCGAAGGACTTGAGGTCGACCGCTGCGCCTTCGGCCACCCCGAGGTTGCTGAAGCGGGCGTTCGACGTGTTGCCGCCGAGCAGTTCGAGGAGCGCCGTGCGTGGCCCGTTCATGTACCGGGCGAGCGCGACGGTGCTCATCTGGTCCTTGTTGTAGTCCTTGAACTCGTTGCCCTCGCGCACGGAGGCGTTGGCGACGTCGTCCGTCCCGGGGTCGGCGAAGATCGTCTCGTCGCCCGCCCGCACCCGGCCCTCGAAGACGATCCTGGCCTGCTTGATCTGGGTCCTCTTGCCGCTGTCGAAGAACCAGATGTCGTAGTCCTCGCCGGTGTTGCGGAGGAAACCGGAGGCGTCCTTGACGAAGGAACCGAGACCCCGGTCCCTGATGTCCATGCGGAACAGCTTGCCGCCGTGGTCGGAGCGGAGGGTGTCGAAGACGGTGCTGCGGTCCGGCACGGGGTAGCCGGTGATGTGCGTGACCAGGGTCGCCCAGACGTCGGACGACGCGTCCGTGACGTCTTCGTACTTGTTGACGTTCTCTTCGGAGTTCGCGTCGTAGCGGTCGACCACCGGGCGCCCTCTCTGGTCGGGATGTCGTGGTCACGCGGCACGGGTGCCGCGCGGTGCGGGTTCTCTAGGAGTCGGAGTCGTCCCCGGCGCTGCCGCCGGCGGTGAGGGCGTCGACCTCGTCGAAGTGCTGGAGGAGCGTCTGGGCGTCGATCGCGTCCAGGTTCTTGGCCTGGGTCTTCTCCGCGCCTTCGATGGTCTCGGTGAGCGCTTCCTGCAGCTCCTTGTACAGGTCGATCTGGTCGCCGAGGAGCTTGTCGAGGGCCGTGGCGGCCTCGCGGACGCCTTCGAGGAGCTTCGGTCCCGAGACCAGCGCCTCGGTGGCCATCTTGCCGATGCGCAGCAGCTGCTGGTTCTGGTCGAGGTTGTCCTCGGTGGTGTGGCCGTCGACGAGGTCGCCGAGCGTGCGGGGGTCGCCGTTCCCGCCCCCTTCTCGGTGCCTCTTCGCGCTCTTGTAAGCCCTGTCGACCTCGTAGTCGCGGAAGTTGGCCATCGCGGACAGGTCGAAGTGCTTGATGTCTGTCGGGTTGTCGGCCATCGGAAGCTCTCCTGCCGCTCGGTGGCGGATACGCGGGCTGCGAAAGGGGCGGGGGCACACCGGTACGTGACCGTCGCGGCGCGCCGCCCACCTCTCGTGACTGACGCGGGCCGGGCCCGGCGGGTCTCAACGCGCGCGGACGTTGCCCCAGTTGTCGGCGCTGCGGCGCTCGTCGCGGGAGTGGTTGTCGTGGATGGACTGGATCAGCGTGCCGTTGTCGTTGAGCAGGGTGGCCATGTTCTTGGTGGCCTGGTCCCACTCCATCTGCACCTGGCGGTACATCTCCTGGTCCGCACCCTCCCAGGAGGCGACGAGCGGCTTCAGCTCGTCCTCCAGGTTGTTGAGGGTGTTGATGATCTGCTGCGTCTGGTCCGTCAACTCCTCGACGGCCTTGCGGACCATGGGGTACTGCACGTCGATGATGCCGTCGGCCATGACGTCTCCTCTCGGGTGGCCGGACGTCTCGCGTCCGGCGGGCTCGAACAAGTGCGGCCTCGCTCGGGGCCGCACGGCGCCGGACGCGTCAGAGCAGCGCCTGGAAGACGCCCTGACTGGTCTTGCTGTTGAGAACCTCGGTGAGGTCCTGGTTCTCCTGCGCCAGACGGTTGGCGGAGGTGACGTTCTCCTGGAGGGCGTCGATCATCTTGCTGATCTGGACGACGACCGTCTGCGCCTCCGCGTTCCAGCTGCGGAAGAGCTTCAGCAGGGCCTGGCCCTCGTCGCCGCCGACGCCGGAACGCGACGCGATCTCGCCGACGTTGTTCTGGATCTTCTCCACCTGGCTCCGGGCGGCCTCCAGGGACGACACGCCCCCCAAGCCCTTGGCATAGTCCGCTTTCCTCGCGGCGCTGTCCGCCATGTCGCGCTCCCTTCGTTCGAGCGATCACGTTGGGGTGATCAGTCGCACCGTTGCCCGCTGAGGCTAAGTAGAGGCTCCCGTTCCGCGCAACGCGCTCCGGAAGTTTTCTGAAGTTCTTACGGTGACTCAAAATACGTCCCAGGTACGGATGTTGACCGCAGGTTTCGAGCGGATGAACACTTCCGCCGGGCCGAACTGTCCGTCATGCGGCATCCGTACGGGCGGCGAACCCCATGCGGGCGCCATTCGGGCGCACGGAAGCGGCAAACGGTCATCGGGCGGGCCCGCGGGGCGGGATAAGCGCGCCATCCGGCCCATTCACGGGACGGCCTCCGGACCGGAAATTCTGAGCTTTCCCTGAGGTTCGACGGCGACCGGAAAGAACGAAAAGGCGCCATGTCCCGTGGCCGCTACACCCGCCCCGAACGGAAAAGCCCTCCGCCTTCCTCCTTTTCCGCCCTCAGGAATCCCTTTGGGCCTCTTGTCGGGACCGTGACGCGGTGTCCGCTGTGTCCTGAGTGGCCGGCGGGTCCGCTGTGACGAAGCTCGCAGCGGTGCCCTTCTCCTCCGCGTCCCCTCCCTCCTGCCGCGCGTCCGTCCGGCAGTCGGGTGCCGTGACCCGGGCTTTCGCGGCGCCGGTGGCCACGTCCGGGTCCAGGTCCGCGCCGGTCGGCAGCGTCGCGAGCAACGGTGCGGGCACGGAGTCGATGTCGTCGGCGGCGTACCCGAGCGCCTTGAGGGAGTCCTCGGCGGGGACGCGGTACTTCACCCCGTTCTCGGCGACCAGGTAGGTGGTGCCCGCGTGGGCGGCGCCGCTGGCGTGCAGCGCCCGCACCAGGGCTCCGCGGCCGGGCCGGACGACGGTGGCGTCGGTCGGTACGCACGCCTGCCGCACCGGGGCGTCGGTGCCCGCCGACACCGCCACCGGGGCGAGTGCGGTCAGCGGGGCCAGCACCGAGGCGATGCGGGCTCCGGCGTCGCCGCCGTCCACCTGGGCGCACAGGGCGCTGCCGCGCGGTACGGACTGCGGGGCCGGCGGCGCGTCCGGCAGGCCCGCCGTGCCCGCCTGGCCGGCGTCCTCGGCCCGGTGCTCGCGCAGCGCGTCGGCGCCGACCGTGCGCGCCTCGGGCGACTCGCCCCGGTAGGCGTCCTTCTGGGTGGCCGGGTCGCCCAGCACAAGGGCGGCTCCGAGCCGGGTCAGCGGCACCAGGCCGTCCTCACGCAGCAGGTGGTACGAGCTCTCGCCGCCGGGCACGCTCACCTCGAAGACCTGGCCGACGCGGGTGGGCTCGCCGCCGAGCTCCGGGCCCTCCCCGCCGCGTCCCGGCACGTCGGGCGAGCGCAGTTCGGGGCCGGGGGCCAGCGCGTCCAGGAAGGCCGCCGAGACGGGCACCGCCTCCTCGGAGCCGTGGCCGAGCGCGGTGCGGGCGTCGGACTTCTCGTCCAGCGGCAGCCTGCTGCCCCGCCACACCAGGTACTCCGTTTCGTCCGGGCCGCGCACCAGCACCGCGCGGTCGGCGGCGATGTCCGTGGTGTCGACCGGCGCGCCGGCCACGAGCGTCGTCGCCCCGGCCTCCTCGACGGCCGAGGCGGAGACCGCCGCGGACGTGCTGGGGTCCGCGCCGTCCGGGCCGGTGACGCACATGTTCCAGGCCCCGCTGTCGAGCTGCCCGGCCTCCGGCAGGCTGTCGGGGGCGCCGGGAATGCCCACCGGGCCGCCGACGGGGACGCCCCGCAGCGAGGCGGTGCCGACGTCCTCGGTCGGCAGGTCGGCCCCGCCGATCAGGCGGGCCGAGGTGTAGTTGCGCACCGGGTGCAGTACGCCGTCGGTGTCGGTCCACAGGTAGCGGGCGCCGGTGTCACGGTTGACCACCAGGTGCCGGCCGTCGCGCCAGCTGTCGTTCCCGCCCGGGCGCAGCAGGCCGTAGACCACGGCGCCGGCACCGATGAGGACGGTGAACAGCACGCCGAAGACGACACCGCGGGTGGTGCGTCCGAGCGGGCTCTCGGGAGCGTCCGGGTCGGCCGTCAGCAGTCCCGAACTGAGCCTGCCCATCATGAAGCTGTGGGCCTGTACCTGGTCGCGCTTGGACTGCACGGCCTCTCCTCGTCTCGTCGTCCATGTGCCCGGGGGCGCGGGCACGCCCCGTGGCGGCCTCCAGGGCCGGTCCGACCGTTCGCGCCTGCCTTCGGGCGAGGACGCGAAGGTCGGGCAGGTCCTAGCCGAACAGTCCGCGCAGCCAGCCGAAGAGACCGGCCACCCACAGGCTGAGCGGCAGCAGCGCGACCGCGAAGACGGTGTGCGCCAGCTCCGCCGTGCGGCCCCAGTACGGCAGCATCCGGCGGCCCGGAACGGTCCAGGCGGCGATCACGAGGCCGGCGGCGGCGGCCAGCAGCACCGCGAAGACCACCAGGCGGGTGTCGCCGTCGCCGTCCACCGCCCAGGCGCGGGCGAGCAGCAGCAGACCCGCGACACCCGGCAGCGCCAGCGTCAGCCGCTGCCCGATGTGCACCAGGCCGCGGGAGTGCAGGAGCAGCAGCAGGCTCAGCACGAGCGCGGTCAGCACCTCGGGCAGGTTCGGGTGTTCGGCGAGGACGACGAGGGCCGCCACGGCGGCGGTGCCGGTGGCCGCGAAGAGCGCGGTCACCCAGCGTCCGGCCAGTTCGGTGCGCTCGGCGACCTCGTCGCCCGCGTAGGGCTCGATACCCTCCTGCAGTTCGCCGGCGGAGGACGGCAGCGCGGGCATCCGCATGCCGGCCAGCTTGAAGGCGAACGGCGCGACGGCTCCGGCGCCGAGTGCCAGGACCGTCATCACCAGCGCCACCGCGGCCGGCGCGTGCAGCCCGGCGTAGCCGATCAGTGCGCCGGTGACGGCGGTGGCCACCGCCACCAGCGCCGTGGCGAACAGGGACGGGGCGGCGACGGCGGTCGCCGCGAGGGCCAGCACCGCGCCGCCCGCGCCCGCGGCGCCCGCCGCCAGCAGGCGCGCGCCCACCACGCGGGCCGCGTCGGGGCCGGTCAGGTCGCCGCCGGGCAGGATCCAGCCGGCCAGGGCGAGGCAGGGCGCGACGAGCAGGCCGAGGACCGTCGCCGTGAGCCGGTCGCCGACCGCGCGGCTGGCCGAGCCCGCGCCGGCGAGCACCAGCACTCCGGTCACACCGGCGCAGGCCACCCGCAGCGAGTCGGAGCCGTCCAGCCCGGGCCGGAACACCAGCACCAGGGCGAGGGCCAGGGTAGCCACCGCCGCGCCGCCCAGCAGTCCGCGGGCGGCGTTCGGGCTCCAAGTGCGCATCCGGCGGCCGACCGTGTCGGATATGCCGTCCACGAGGTCGTCGAGGCGGGCCTCGGGCAGGGCCTCGGTGTGCGGGCGCAGGTAGAGGACGTCGCCGTCGGCGAGGCCGGCGTGGGCGAGGGTGGTCTCCTCGTCGAGCGGGGCGTCGCCCAGCCGCTGCAGCACCCAGCCGGCGTGGTCGAGCCCGGCCTCCTCGGTCTCCTCGCCGACGTACCGCAGCAGGGTGGGCAGCAGGTCGGTGACCGGTACCCCGGCGGGCACGGCCAGGTCGACGGAGACGTTCGGCGCACGTACGGTCAGGCGGCACAGTTCGGCCACCGTGCTGTCTGTCATCAGCACAACTTTCGTCATCCGTGGGGGGACTTCGGCAGAAGGAGTTCCACGAAAAGGGGACGGGAGCAGAATACGGAACGCGGCTTCGGCGGAGCGGAGGGGTCCCGACGCCGGAACGCCGGGGAATTCGGGGCCACGTACCGAGTGGTACGCACGCCCCGCGTGGACAGGCCGCGTTCGGTGAATGCAGACTACTGCCTACGCCCGTCGGATCGTGTCGTGGGCCTCGCACCGCGCCCGGAAAGGGAGTTGCCCGCTGCGCACGTCCCGTGCCCGATTCCCGCCCGGGAAATCCACGTGACTTCCGCCGCCCCTCGGGCCTCCCGGAACCGGCGCGGCACGACCCGGTCCACCCCGGGCGTACCGATTAACGGTGCGGGTCGCGGTCGCAATGCCCAGTGATAGCGGAGGTCCAGTCCTTGAGTGTGGTGTTGTTTCGCCGTCCCGCCCGCAGGCGCGGTCCGGAGATGCCCGAGGGCCAACTGACCCTCCAGGAACCGCCGGTCCTCTCGGAGACCGTGCCGGACACCTCCGCGATCTGGACATACCTGCCGATGGCGCTCATGTCCATGTCGATGATGCTGATGTTCCTGCGCCCCGGCGGTGGGAACGGCGTCTTCATGTACCTGGCGCTGGGCGTCATGGCGCTCTCCGCCGCCGCCATGCTGCTCGGCCAGCTGATGCGCCGCTCCGGCGAGCGCAAGCAGCGCCTGAAGGGTGAGCGCCGCGACTACCTCCGTTACCTGACGCAGATCCGCAAGCGCGTGCGGGCGACCATCGTGGAGCAGCAGCGGGCGCTCGCCTGGCGCCATCCCGAGCCCGGCTCCCTGCGGTCCCTGGCGCGCACCTCACGGCTGTGGGAACGGCGCCCGGCCGACGAGGACTTCGGCGAGGTCCGCATCGCGGTGGGCGAGCAGCAGCTCGCCCTCTCCCTCAACCCGGTCTCGACCCGGCCGGTCGAGGACCTGGAACCGCTGTGCGCGCACGCCCTGCGCCGCTTCGTACGCGCCTACTCGACGGTTCCCGAGCAGCCCCTCGGCCTCTACCTGCGTTCCTCGGCCCGCGTGCTGCTGCGCCCCGAGGATCCGGACGGCGAGGACGGCGCCGCCGCGGAGGTCCCGCCGCGGGGACGGACGCTCGGCCGTGCCGGCGAGGGGGCGCGTACGGAGGAGACGCGAGGCGTGGACGGGACACGGCCCGGGGCCGGGGTGCGTCCGGGCGGCCCCGCCGACGAGGCGCTGGCGGACCTGGTGCGTGCCGTGATCGCGCAGCTCGCCGTCTTCCACGCCCCCGAGGAGCTGTGGCTCGCCTTCTGCGTCAGTGACGAGCGGCGTGCCGACTGGGAATGGGTGAAGTGGCTGCCGCACGTCCTGGACCCGCACGAGGAGGACGGCGCCGGACCGGTCCGGCGGGTCACCGCGGACCTGGCCGAACTGGACGACCTGCTCGGCAACGAGTTCGCCGAGCGTCCCGGTTTCGACCCGGACGCCCGGCCCGGCCGTGACGAGCCGTTCACCGTCGTCGTCCTGGACGGCGTCACCGTGCCCGAGGGCCACCGCTGGGCCGGCCACGGCTACCGCAACGCGTTGGTCCTGGACGTGTCCGGCGCGACGCGCTGGCGTCCGGGCCGCAACACCCTGCGCCTGACGGTGGGGCCGGACACGATCAGCCTGGTGCGCACCGACCGCAGCCGCAAGGAGCGGTCGGTGCCGCTGGGCCGCCCCGACCGCCTCGGCCCGCTGGGTGCCGAGTCGCTGGCCAGGCTGCTCACCGCCCGCCGGATGAGCCTGGGCACCGACATCGCCCAGCCGCTGGAGACGGACATCGAGCTGACCGCGCTGCTCGGCATCCCCGACCTCCACCGGCACGACGCGCGGGCCCACTTCGCCCGGCAGACCGGGTCCGCCCGGCTGCGGGTGCCGGTGGCCGTCGGCGTCGACGGGCGCCCCGTCGAACTGGACATCAAGGAGTCCGCGCAGGGCGGCATGGGCCCGCACGGCCTGCTCATCGGCGCCACCGGCTCCGGCAAGAGCGAACTGCTGCGCACCCTGGTCCTCGGCCTGGCGCTGACCAACTCCTCCGAGACCCTCAACTTCGTCCTCGTCGACTTCAAGGGCGGCGCCACCTTCCTCGGCCTGGAGGAGCTTCCGCACACCTCCGCCGTCATCACCAACCTCGCCGACGAGGCCGCCCTCGTGGAGCGCATGCAGGACGCGCTGCACGGCGAGCTGATGCGCCGGCAGGAGCTGCTGCGCGCGGCCGGCAACTACACCTCGGCCCTGGAGTACGAGCGGGCCCGCGCGGGCGGCGCCGGTCTCGTACCGCTGCCCAGCCTGTTCGTGGTGGTCGACGAGTTCAGTGAACTGCTCTCCGCACACCGCGAGTTCATGGACCTGTTCGTGATGATCGGCCGCCTCGGCCGTTCCCTCGGGGTCCACCTGCTGCTCGCCTCGCAGCGCCTGGACGAGGGCCGCATGCACCAGTTGGAGAGCCATCTGTCGTACCGGATCGGCCTGCGCACCTTCTCCGCGATGGAGAGCCGCGGTGTGCTGGGTGTGCCGGACGCCTACCAACTGCCCTCCGCGCCCGGCAACGGCTACCTGAAGTCCGGCGTGGAGTCGCTGACCCGGTTCCGCGCCGCGTACTCGTCGGGCACCTACACCCGCCGTACCGGTGCGGTGGCCCGGGCCCGGGTCGCCAGTCAGGTGGTGCCGTGGACCAGCGGCTGGGTCGTGCCGCGCGCCCCGGAGGCCCCGGCGGAGCCCGAGCCGGTCACCGCGGAGACCGACGAGGAGGAGGAGACGCTGCTCGACGTGGCCCTGGACCGGCTGCGCGACTCCGGTCCCGCCGCCCACCAGGTGTGGCTGCCGCCGCTGGACACGCCCGTGCCCCTGGACGCGCTGCTGCCCGGCATCGTCGCCGACCCCGAGCGGGGCCTGAGCGCCGCCGACTGGTCCGGCACCGGCCGGCTGCGCGTGCCGGTCGCCCTGGTCGACAAGCCCTTCGAGCAGCGCCGCGACCCGCACGTCGTGGACCTGTCCGGCGCCGGCGGCCACGTCGCCATCGCGGGCGGTTCGCAGAGCGGCAAGTCCACCCTGACCCGCACGCTGATCGCCGCCCTCGCGCTCACCCACACCCCGGCCGAGGTGCAGTTCTACTGCCTCGACTTCGGCGGCGGCGGTCTCTCCCAGCTGGCCTCCCTCCCGCACGTCGGCGGGGTCGCGGCCCGGCTCAATCCGGAGCGCGTGCACCGGGCGGTCGCCGAGGTGATGACACTGCTGGCCCGCCGCGAGCAGTTCTTCGTGGACCACGCCGTCGACTCGATGCAGTCCTACCGGCGCCGCCGGGCCGCCGGGGAGTTCCCCGACGAGCCCTTCGGTGACGTGTTCTTGGTGGTCGACGGCTGGTCGACGGTCCGTCAGGACTACGACGACCTGGTGCCGAAGTTCAACGAGCTGGCCGCCCGTGGCCTCAACTACGGCATCCACCTGCTGATCAGCACGACCCGCTGGGTGGAGCTGTCCGCGCAGGTCCGAGACCAGTCGGGCACCCGTCTGGAACTGCGGATGGGTGACCCGATGGACTCCGAGATCGACACCCGCAAGGCGCGCTCGGTGCCCCGCAGCGGGGGGCGCGGCATCACCCCCGACAGCAAGATGCACTTCCTGGCCGCCCTGCCCCGCATCGACGGCAGTGGTTTCCTGGAGGATCTCGGTGAGGGCGTCACCCACCTGGTCTCCGAGATCTCCCGGCACTGGACGGGGCCGTCCGCCCCGCAGGTCCGGATGCTGCCGCACCGGCTGCCGGTGGCCGAACTCCCCGCCCCGCAGCCGACGGAGGGCGGCGGCATGCGGCTGGCGCTCGGCATCGACCAGGATGCCCTGGAGCCGGTCTGGCACGACTTCAGCCGCACGCCGCACCTGACCGTGATCGGCGACACCGAGAGCGGCAAGACCAACCTGATGCGCCGGATCACCGAGGGCATCACCGCCCGGTACGCGCCCAACGAGGCGAAGATCATCGTGGTCGACTACCGCCGTACGCTGGTGGACACGATCCCCGAGGAGTACCGCATCGGGCACGTGATCTCCCTGGACAACCTCAAGGAGACGGTCGAGGGCGCGGCCCGCGCGATGAAGACCCGGGTGCCCGGGGCGGACGTCGCGCCCTCCCGGATGCGCCGGTGCGACTGGTGGACGGGCCCGCGCCTGTTCGTCCTCGTCGACGACTACGACATGGTCTCCGGCAACTCCTTCCAGAGCCCCTTCGAGCCGCTCTTCGAGCACCTGGCCCTCGGCTTCGAGATGGGCCTGCACATGATCGTCGCCCGCGGCGCGATGGGTGCGGGCCGCGCCATGAGCGACGCGCTGCTGCGCCGCCTCGACGAAGCCAACAACCCGGCGGTGCTGCTGTCCTGCCCGCCCACCGAGGGGAACCTCTTCGGCAACACCAAGCCGCGCAACCTCCCGCCCGGCCGCGCCCTGCACGTCGCCCGCCGCAAGGCGCAGCTGATCCAGACGGCCCTGGTGGAGAGCACACCGGAGAGCTGACGGACGGCGGTGCGCGACGCCTGGGGGCGGTGACTGAGTGACCGCCCCCAGGCGTCGCGGAAGGGGGCGGGGCCGGTGCTCAGTCGCGGCCGGTGTCTGCCGGGCGCCAGCCGCGGGCGCGGGCCCGCGGGACGGCGAGGACGGCCCAGAGCACGGCGAGGACGCCGGCGGTGCCGAGGAGGACGAAGACGGTGGCGCGGTCCACGGCCCGGTCGGCCAAGGCGGTGTCCCGTACGGTGACCGGTCCCGCCGCCGCCCGCGTCCGGGCGGGGGCGTCCGCGTCGTCCAGCACGGTGGTGAGGGCGGCGTACGCGTCCAGCTGCGGGGTGTCCGCCGGATAGGCGGTGGCCGTCAGCCGGTGGACGATCTCCTCGGGGGTGTCGTCCGGGCGGGCGGCGCGGATCAGCGCGGCGGTCCCGGCGGTGTAGGCGGCGGCGACGGAAGCGCCGGCCCCGAGGTAGTGGCCGTCGCCGCGCGGACCGCCGGAGACCACGCCGGCGCCGGGCGCGGCGAGGTCGATGTCGGCGGTGGGCAGGGCGTCGGCGGGGCGGTCGCCGCCGGGAAGCATGTCGGCGACGGACAGGACCCCGGGCTCGCCGGCCGGCCAGTAGGTGCGGGTCGGCGTCTCCCGCGTGGCGTTGCCGGTCGGCGGGTCGGGGGTGGCGGCGGCGACCACCACCGCGCCCGCGTCGATCGCTTCGGCGACGGCGGAGGTCAGCCCCTCGTCCCGCTTCGGCAGGGCCACCCCGATGGCGATCACGTCCGCGCCGGCGGCGGTCGCGTCGCGCACCGCCCGCGCGACCAGTGCGGCGTCGGCCGAACCGCGCTCGTCGGTGCCGCGCAGGGCCAGCAGCTCCGCGCCCGGCGCGACGCCGGGCAGCCGGGTGGTGCCCCAGCCCTCCCCGACGATCAGTCCGGCGAGGAAGGTGCCGTGTCCGACGCAGTCGTCACCGGCCGCGCCCCGGGCGGTGACCCGGCCGCCGAGTCCCGCGGCGTCGGCGCGGACCCCGGTGTCGACCAGGGCGACGGTCGTTCCCGCCCCGGTGCCGTGCTGGTGCGTCCGGGCCAGGTCGAGGCGCTGACGCGACCAGTCCTGTTTCTCGGCCTTCTCCCGCGAGGCCGCGGTGCACTCCGCGGCGTCGGCCCCGGGGTCGAGCGCGGAGGGCATCGGCGGCAGCCCCTGGCGCTTGCTGTCGGCGGCGGGCGCCGCGCTCGCCGGCCCGGCCACGGCGGGCGCGGCCACGGGCAGCAGCAGGGTCGCGGCCAGCGCCGCGCCGCACAGGGGGCGGACCGCGCCCGTCCCGCGGCGCTTCACCGGGCCGCCTTCGGGATCGCGGCGGTGACGTCCGCCGGCAGCAGGACCCGCAGGTCGTCCAGTGTGGGCGCGGCGAGCGAACTGAGCCGCCCGGCCTGTCGGGTGACCATCGCCTCGACCATCTGCCGGGCCAGCCGGGCGTTGCCGAAGGACTGGTCGCGGGGCAGCGTGTCGAAGTACTCGCGCAGCAGCGGACCGGTCCCCGGACCGCACTCGTACCCCATGGCGGAGGCCTGGGCGCGCACGATGGTGACCAGTTCCTCGGAGGTGTAGGCGGCGAAGGCGACGCGGCGCGGGAAGCGCGAGGCGAGGCCCGGGTTGGAGGCGAGGAAGCGTTCCATCTCGCCGGTGTAGCCGGCGACGATGACCACGACGTCGTCCCGGTGGTCCTCCATCAGCTTCAGCAGCGTGTCCACCGCCTCCTGCCCGAAGTCGTTGCCGCCGCCGCGCGGGGTGAGGGTGTAGGCCTCGTCGATGAAGAGGACGCCGCCGCGGGCGCGGTCGAAGACCTCCCGGGTGAGCTGGGCGGTGTGTCCGACGTACCGGCCGACGAGGTCGGCGCGGGCCGCCTCGACCAGCTGGCCGCGCTGGAGGATGCCCAGCCGGCCGAGGATCTCGCCGTAGAGCCGCGCGACGGTGGTCTTGCCGGTGCCGGGCGGGCCGGTGAAGACCAGGTGGTGGCTGAGCGACGGGACCGGCAGTCCGGCGGCGGCGCGGTGGCGGGCCGTGGTGATGAGGTTGACCAGGTCCGTGACGTCGCGCTTGACCTCGGCGAGGCCCACCATGTCGCCGAGGCGGGTCAGCGGGTCGTCCTCCGGCACGCCGGTCCCGGCGGCCTGCTCGGCGGCGGACGTGGACACGTCCTCCGGCAGCAGCAGCCGCAGGTCGCGCTCGCCGACCTGCTGGAGGGTGGCGAGCCGGACCGCCTGCCGGTCCACCATCTCCTCGAAGACACCGCGCGCGGCACGGCCGTTGCCGAACCCGGCGTCCCGGGGCATCGCCTCGAAGTGCGCGGCCAGCGCCGCCGCCGTGCCCTCGCCCAGTTCGTACTGGTGCGCGGCGCACATGCTCTCCATGATGGCGACCAGTTCGGGCACGGAGTAGTTCTCGAACTCGACCGTGCGGGAGAAACGCGACCCCAGACCGGGGTTGGAGGCGAGGAACCTGGTCATCTCGTCGGTGTAGCCGGCGACGATGACGACGACGTCGTCGCGATGGTCCTCCATCAGCTTCAGCAGCGTGTCCACGGCCTCACGGCCGAAGTCGGCGCCGCCGTGTCCGCTGTCCGAGGTCAGGGTGTACGCCTCGTCGACGAAGAGGACACCGCCGAGGGCCCGTTCGAAGGTCTCGCTCGTCTTGATCGCCGTACCGCCGACGACCTGGGCGACGAGGTCGGCGCGCGAGACCTCCACGAGGTGTCCGTCGCGCAACGATCCCAGTTCGGCGAGGATCGCGCCGTAGAGGCGGGCGACGGTGGTCTTGCCGGTGCCGGGCGGGCCGGTGAAGACCAGGTGACGGCTCATCGGCGGGGCGGACATGCCGAGTTGTTCGCGGCGCTGGGCGAGCTGGGTGAGGTTGACCAGCGTACGGACCTGTTCCTTGACGTTGTCCAGGCCGATCAGCGCGTTCAGGGCGCCCAGCGGTCCGTCGGGCCGGTCCCTGGCGGGCGCGTCCGCGGCCCCCGAGCCCGCCGGGTCGGTGTTCTCGGCGCTGCCCGAACCCCAGGCGTCGCGCTTGCCGTTGCCGGTACTGGTGAGACCTTCCACGGCGAGTCGCTCGCCGGGGTTGGTCTGGACGAGGCCGCCGCCCTCGTTCTCCCGCGCGAGGCAGTTGACGAGCGAGATCGACGCGGTGGACTCCACGCGGAAGCCGTCCTTCGCCCCGCCGGCCACCTCGCAGCCGCTGAGCGAGGCGATGGCACCCTCGCGCAGCAGCACGCCGTGACCCCGCGGGGTGTGCACCGAGGTGCGGTTGGCGGTCAGCTCGCCGCCGGCGTCGACGACGACGCCGTCCGCGCCGGACCTCTCGACGCGGAAGTCCCGGACGGTGACGTGGCCACCGTCCTCCAGGACGAGGCCGCTGTCGGTGGCGTCGAAGACACCACCGCCGGCCAGGTACAGGGTGCTGCCGCCGGCGACGCGCACACCGGAGCCGGCCGGCTGCACGATCTCGCAGTCCTCGATCCGGCCGCGGGCGTCCTTGGCGGCGGTGATGCCGTCACCCGACGGCTCCACGAGACGGGCCCGGCGCAGCAGCGGGTTGGCCCCGGCGCGCAGCGCGATCGCCGGGGCGCCGCCGATGACCTCCAGTCGGTCCAGCTCCGCCGCCGCGTCCTCCTCCAGGAGCACGCCGGTCTCGGCGCAGTCGCGGACCGTCAGGCCGGTCAGTGCCGGGGAGGCCGCGCCGGCGACCCGCAGCGCCACGCCCTGGGCGCCGTCCACCCAGCAGTCCTCGAAGGTGCCCCGCGCCCGGTCGGTGACGACCACTCCGTGGCCCCGGGTACGGGAGACCCGGCAGCGGCGCAGTACCGGGTCGGTGCCCCCGGCCAGGGTGACACCGGTGCCGGACGCGCCGGTGACCCGGACGTCCTCCAGTATCGTGCGGCCGCCGCTGCTCAGATGGACGCCGTTGGCGGTGTCGTGCACGACCGTGCGGCTCACGGTGAGCGCGGAGTTGCCTTCCAGGGCGAGGGACGGCTTGTCGGTGGAGGAGATGTCGCAGTCCTCGACCGAGCCGCGGGCCTCACCGTTGGCGAGGATGCCGTTGCCGCGGGCGTCACGCACCGTGCAGCCCCGGACGCGGGCCTCGCCCTGCTCGGCGATGACCAGGCCACTGGTGCCGAGGTGTTCCAGGGTGCAGCTCTCCACGGTGGTCGGCGTGGTCGAGGTGACCACGATGGCCGCGCCCTGGGAGTTGCTCACCCGGCAGTCCCGCAGCGCCAGCGAGCCGGTGCCGCCGGCCAGCATCGCCGTCCAGGCGGCACCGGCTATCTCGCAGCCGTCGAGCGCGGCCTGGCCGCGCCGCACGTCCACGGCGGGCGCTTCGGCGTCGCTGCCGCGCAGCGTGAGCTCCGACAGCATCACGGCGTCGGCGCGCAGCGCGAGGACGCTGCCCGACCGGGGCCGGATCTCCACGGTGCCCCGTCCCTCGGCGGCGGTGAGGGTGACCCGGGTGTGGATCACCAGGTTCTCCGCGTACGTCCCCGGTCGGACACTGATGAGCGCGCCGGTGCGGGCCGCGGCGAGTGCCTCACCGATCGTCCGGAAACGGTCCCGGTCGTCGGGACCGACCGACAGTACCTGGCGCGACACGCGCGAACCTCCTAGCTCAGTCTGCGTCTTGGGCAGGGCCCGGGCGAACGGGCAGCGGACGGCCGCTTCCCCGTTCAGACGCTCCATTTCTGGTTGTCCAGCCCCGTGCAGGTCCACAGTTGCACACGGGCCCGGGCGTTGTGGTCGTGGCCTTCGATCTCGACGCACATGCCCACGGCCGTGTTCACGAGGTCGTGGGCCTCGTTGAGCGCGAACTTCTGCGCGGCGACGCCGGTGCAGCGGGCGAGCTGGATGGTGGTGCCCTGGGTGAAGTCGGCGCCCGCCACGTCCATGCAGAGTCCCCGCGTGCGGAGGGTGCCGTCGGAGGCGAACCGGAACTTCTGCGCGTCGGCGTTGTTGCAGTCCCACATCCACAGCGCCTTCCCGTCGGAGAAGTCACTGCCGGGTACGTCGATGCAGCGGCCGGAGAGGTGGCTGTGGAACGACACGGGGAGGCCGAGAACGGGCCCCGCGGGGGCGTTGTCGTCGGCCTTCTCCGCGACGTCCTCGGCGGAGTCCTCGGCGCCGGCAGCCTTCTCCTTCTCCTTCTCCGTCTCCGCCTTCTTCCGCGCTTCCGTCTTCTGCGCCGCGTCCCCGGCTGCCTTGCCCGGGTCGTCCTTCTCCTCGCCCCCGGCATCCGGCTTCGGCGCCGGTACCGCCTTCGACTTCGAGGGCTCCTTCTCGTCCGCGGAGCCGGTCGGCTGGGGGGAGTTGACCGCGAAGTCGCCCGTCTCGTCCTGCTCGTCCCCGCCGAGGACGGTCGCCGCGGTCGTCGACGCCCGCTCCTTCTTGTCGTCGTCGTCCGGCCCGAGGAGCAGGAACGGCACCGCGATGAGCAGCGAGCCTCCGATCGCGGCGGCGGCCAGCACGGCCCGGCCCGGCCGTCCCACCGGCTTGGCCGCGTCGTCGGGTTTGTCGATGGCCGTGGCGGTGATGGTCCGCACGAGCAGGGGGAGCCGGCTCTTGGCGACGGCGGCGCCGCCGGCCTCGGTGTCGCTTCCGGTGCCGGCACCGGTCCGGGCGCCGGAGGCGGTCGCCGGGGCGGCGGCCTCGGCCTGAGCCTCGGCCACGGGCTCCGCCTTCTCCTCCGGGGCGGCGGCGGCCTCGCTCGCCGGTGCCGCCTCAGCCTCGGGCTTCGCCGCGGGAGCCGCTTCCGCACCGGGGCCGGCAGAGGAGGTTTCGGCCGCGGCGGCGGACTCGGTGCGGTCGTCCGCCGACGTACTCGTGCGGGGTTCGGCGGCAGGCATCCGCTCGCCGTGGGAACCGGAATCCGTGCGCGCAGCCGGAGAGGTGGGGGGCCGCTGCGTCGGACGTGTCACGGGTACCTCCCGGAGGTGTGAGGCCTAGGGCCTGCCGGATCCTCGCCGTGGTCCGCCGGAACGCGGTCCGCCGGAACGAGGAGGGGGGCGACCGCACCGGCGTTGACCAGCAGCGAGATGGTGGGGGCGTGGGCCAGGGTGCGGGTCAGCTCCCGGGCGGGAAGGGTGTCATGGCGAAGTGTGGTGGACATGAACGCGTGTGCCGGTGAGGTGAACACGAGCACCACGGGCTCTCCGTCCTGCCCCGCGGCGACCAGCGGGGTACCGTCCGGCCCCGCCACGACGGTGATCGTGGCGTCCGCCAGCACGGCGACGGCCTCCTCCACGGAGCCGTAACCGGTCGCGGCGCGCTGTGCCGCCGCGTCCACGGGGTCGGTGGGCTCGGGCCAGCCGAGGGCACGGGCGGAGGGGCGGTAGGCGGGGTTGGCGCGGTAGGTACCGACGTCACCGGCGTCGTCCGACCGCCACTCCCCCAGCACCGCCCATTCCGGCGGGGGCCGCTCCTCGGTCCACTCCGGGTCCACCACGCCGATCCAGTGGCCGGGCGCCTGCCGGGCCGCGGCGCGGACGGCCTCGGGTATCGCGGGGGTGCCGTCGGTCTCGACGGTGCCGGAACCGGACGACGAGGCCGGGGTGCCGGGTGTGGCCTCCATGTGCTCTCCGGGCCGCATATCCACCTGAACTCTTGTTCCTCCGAACCGACGTTGATCAGCCGGAGCCAACAGAATGCCACAAGGGCCTGCGTGTTGGGCCGTCGGACGATGCCCGCATCAGGCCCTGACGTGCCCGTTTGCCGCCCGGTCAGGAGACTTTGCGGGAGCAGTCGCCCGCACCCGGACATTGTGACGGACGGTATTGCCGGGGCAGGAGTGGATCGGACACCTGCACGGGCTATGTTCGTACGCCGGTACGCCGTCGGATCCGCCCCGCTCCGTCCCCAGGGAGTATTCACATGCCCTCACAGAAGCCCGCCAGCAACGCGAACGCGACGCCGGCCTCCGCTTCCCCGGACACCCCGCAGCCGACCACCGCTCCGGCCACCACAGCCATCCCGGCGGCGGAGGAGGAGCGCACCGCGCCCACCGCGGAGGCCTCGTCGTCCCCCGGCTCCCCTGCCGAGGCGTCCGCGAAGGCCGTGCCGACCCCTACGGCCACCACCGAGGCGGGCGGTTCGCCGACGAGGGAGTCGGGAGAGTCGGTGGCAGCGGAGCCGGGAGAGTCCACGGCGAGGGAATCGTCCGCGGCGAAGGAATCGTCCACGGGCGAGAAGCGCACGGCCGTCGCGGTGGCCACCGCACCGGCAGTGCCTGCCAAGACCGCCGGCGGCGTCGACAGCGGGCGTCCCCGCAAGCCGATCCTCGCCGTGGCCGGGATCCTCGGGGCTGCCCTGATAGCCGTACCGCTGCTGCTGGCAGGTGACGCGGACGACGACAAACGGCCGGACAGTGCGCAGGAGTTGGCCGCGGGGAAGTCGGACACCGTGCTGGACCCGGGCTCGGCCGGCGCAGCCCTGGACGACTACGTCGTGGAGAAGCCCACCCCGACGGCGACCGAGAAGGAGCCGAAGCCGAGCCGGCCGGTCAAGGTCGTCGCTCCGCCACCGGCGCCGAAGCCCGAGCCCCCGACGAGCGCCCCGGAGCCGAAGCCCGCGACGAGCGCCCCGGTGAAGAAGGCCGCGCCGAAGCCGAAGGCCAAGCCGACCCCCAAGCCTGACTGGACCGCCTCGACGGTCCACGCCGTCAGCACGCTTGAGGTCAGCCAGGCCTGGACCACCAACCGCATCCGCATGGTGATGCAGCCCGACGGCAACCTCGTCGTCTACAACGAGAAGAACAAGGCGACCTGGGCCTCGATGACCTTCGGCGAGAACCACCGGGCCATCTTCCAGTCCGACGGCAACCTCGTCATCCACAACGGCGACGACCGCCCGATCTGGGCCACCGACACCTGGGGCAACGAGGGAGCCCGGCTGATCCTGCGCGAGGACGGCAAGGTGGTCATCGCCCGCTCCGGAACCGTCCTCTGGTCGACCTGATCCCACGGGCCGGCCAGGGCCCGCCTTCCGGCACTCCCACCGTGCCCGCCGACGGCCTCGCCGCCCCGTCGGGCGAGGCGTGCGGGTGCACGTCGTCGTGCCGCTGTTGGACCGAATGAGCGAGCCGCCCGGGGGCTACCGCGTGGCGGCCGGGAGGGCGGCGCAACCCGGTGGCCATGCTGGTGCAACGTGACCTTCCTGGCAGCCTGCCGGTCCAGATGCGCATGGAGACGCTCGTGAACGATCCATCACCGAGCCCGGCCCTCCCGCCTGTGGTGGACAGGCAGACCTTCCAGGAGTCCCGGGAAGCTCTGCTCGCACGGGAGAAGGCGCACACCCGTGAAGGAGACGCGATCGCGGCGGCGCGAAGGCGGCTGCCGATGGTGGAGATCGACGCCACCATCGAGGTCGTCGGCCCGGACGGGCCGATCACGATCCTCGACGTCTTCGAGGGCCGTAAGCAGCTCATCGCCTACTTCCACGCCTGGTGGCCCGGGCGGCCCGCCGCCGGGCAGTGCGAGGGGTGCACGTTCTTCAACAGCCAGGTCCGCGAGCTCTCCTACATCCATTCCCGCGATGCCACCTACGCCACCCTCTGCAAGGGTCCCTACCAGGAGAGTGTCCGCTACCGGGACTTCCTGGGTCTGGACATGCCGTGGTACTCGGTCGAGGAGACGGCGCCACAGCTCCTGGAGGGGCGTGACTGGCAGCGTCACCACCTCGTCTTCTACGTCCGCGACGGGAAGCGGGTGTTCGAGACGTACTACACCGGCGGCCGGGGCGTCGAGATCATGACGCCCACCCACGGGCTGCTCGACATGACCGTCTACGGGCGCCAGGAGGGGTGGGAGGACTCTCCCGACGGCTGGCCCCAACCCTGGTACTCCGCCGAGAATCCCGAGGAGTGGCGTACGAACGGGCGCCCCATCGCCCAGTGGTCCCGCATCGAGGCCGGCCGCTCCGACGAGCTGACCTGAGCCTCGTCCCGCAATCACGGGTTCTCGGCGAACGCGCAGGTCGTCGCGGACACCGGGAGGCGCCTGTCGTGGCCACCGCCCAGTGGCGCCAGGAACGGGGCGGGGAGCGAAATACTTGACCCTCACGCGGCGTCATGCCCCATCGTCGGGGACGTGGAGGAACACCTGACCGTGGGGCGCGTGGCCGAGCTGGCCGGCGTGAGCGTCCGCACGTTGCACCACTACGACGAGATCGGCCTCGTGAGGCCGTCCGCGCGGACACCGGCCGGATACCGGGCCTACTCGGCGGACGACGTGGAGCGGCTGCGGGAGGTACTCGGCTACCGGCGCCTGGGCTTCACGCTGCGGGAGATCGCGGCCCTGGTGGACGACCCGGCCACCGACGCGGTCGCGCACCTGCGCCGGCTGCGCGGCCTGCTGCGGGAGCAACGCGACCGCACGACCGCCATGGTGGCGGCCATCGACAGGGAACTGGAGGAACGAGCCATCGGAATCAAGGCGACGCCGGAGGATCAACTGAAGGTGTTCGGATCACAGTTGTACGAGACCATCGGGTCCGCCTACCCGGCGACACGGCGCACCGAGCCGCGCATCGCCGCGCGGATCTGGGAGGCGCTCGGGGACGCCCGGACGGTACTCAACGTCGGGGCCGGCACCGGCTCCTACGAGCCCACCGACCGCGAGGTCACGGCGGTGGAACCGTCCGCGGTGATGCGGGCGCAGCGTCCCGCGGGTGCGGCGCCGTGTGTGGCCGCCGGCGCGGAGGCACTGCCGTTCCCCGACCGGTCCTTCGACGCGGCGATGGCGGTCAGCACCGTTCATCACTGGCCGGACCCGCTCGCGGGGCTGCGCGAGATGCGACGGGTGGCCCGCCGTGTGGTCGTGTTCACCTACGATGCCGGCACGAACGGCTGGCTTGAGCGCTTCTGGCTCACCCGCGACTACTTGCCTGAGTTCGCCGGCCTTCTCGCCGGCTGGCCTTCACTGGCCGACATGACCCGTGCGATCGGGGGGCGTGCGGAGCCGGTGCTCATTCCGTGGGACTGCGCCGACGGCTTCTTCGAAGCCCACTGGCGCCGGCCCGAGGCGTACCTGGACGAGCAGGTGCGTCGCGCGGTGTCGGTATGGACCAGGGTCGGGCCGCAGGCCGAACAGCGGGCGGTGGACAGCCTCCGCGACGACCTTTCCTCGGGTCGCTGGGCCGAGCGGAACAGGGACCTCGTGGCCCTGGACAAGGCGGAGTTGGGCCTGCGCCTGCTCGTGGCCTGAAGTGCCGCGCCCTCGTCGGGGACGAGAGGACGAGAGCGCGAGGCAGCGACCTCGCGCCCGGTAGGTCCAGGGGGCGGGCCCGTCACCGGCGCCGCCGTCCCGGTCTCAGGTCATCGGTCCCAGCACCTCAGCGGGTGCGGCTGCCAAGTCGAGGGTTTCGAGCACGCTGAGCAGCTGCCGCTCCTCGTAGCGGAAGTGGTTCTCCATGATGGCGGCGATGCCTTCGAGGTGTTGGTCGAGCTCTTCCGGCGGCGCGGCCCGGTCGACCGCGGCCTGGAGGCCGCGCAGCAGGTGGGCGATCATCGAGTGGTCCTGCTCCAGCGAGCGCAGCACCGGGCGCAGCTCGGGGTGCGCAGCCGCGATGGCCGGGAAGAGGGTCCGGTCCTCGCCTTGATGGTGGCCGTCGAGAGCCGCGCAGAATCCATGGCAGTACAGCAGCAGTTCCCGGGTGGCCGCCTCACCGGGAGTGCCGTCGGCAAGCGCGGTGCGGGTCACGGCCATCGCTTCCCGCAGCCGGCGGTGGACTCGACGGAGTTCTTGGCTCCAGGCAACCAGCCTGGTCGTCTCGCGCTCAGTCACGCGAGGACGAAGGGTACGACGAGGGCATCGTCGGGCTCCTTCGATACGGCGCCTCCATGCCTGACACGGTCTGCCACCGGCACGCGACGCTGGTCATACAGTACCGCGCCTCCCGCCGCGTCAACACCGCTTTACGCATGCTCGTCGTGCGCCGACTGAACTCCTCCCGGAGGGCGCCGGAGCTGCCCGAAGTGCTCCTCGGCGGAGTCCGCCGCGGCCTCCAGCCATTGTGCTGAGCCTCGCCGCGACCCAGGCATTCGATATCGTATGACGGAAACAGTATACCGCTTGATGGAAGAGACGGGGGCGGCGCGTGGGACGGTCGGTACGGGTCCGGTGGCGGTGGCAACCGGCGCACACCCCGGACTTCTGCACGCGCGTACTGCGCGGCCTGGGACAAGTGGTGTTCCAGGCGAACCCGTGGACGGGCGGCGTCTTCGTCGTGGCCCTGTGTGTCGCCGACTGGCGGTACGCCGCGTACGCGGTGGGTGGCGCGGCCCTGGGCACCTGGACCGCCCGCGGTCTCGGCGTGTCACGCGACCGGCAGGAGGCGGGACTCGAGGGCGTCAACTCCGCGTTGCTCGCTCTCTGTCTCGCCGTGCTCCTCGACCGGGACCGGCCCGCGACGGCACTGCTCGCCGCCGTCGGCTGCATCGTGGTCACCATCGGCACGGCGGCGACGGTGCGCCTGCTGAGCACCTGGAACCTGCCGCCGCTGACCCTGCCGTACTGCCTCGTCGCGGTCTCGGTGACCGTCGCCGCACCGGCCTTCCGGCGGGTCCGGCCGCACGAAGAGAGCCTCGCCGCGCTGCCCGGCCCGGCCTCCGGGCACGGCACCCTGCACCCGGGCGACCTGCTGCGGGCGTTCCTCCACAACGTCTCCCAGATCTTCTTCCTGGAACTGTGGCACGTAGGGGTGCTGTTGCTCGCAGGCGTCTTCCTGGCGAGCAAGGCGGCCGGGCTGGTCGTCTGCGCGGGCAGCCTGACGGCCGTCGTGACGGCGTGGGTGCTCGGGACCCCGGCCGAGCGGATCGCCGACGGCACCATGGGTTACAACGCGGTACTGGTCGCGCTCGCGCTGTGCGGGGTGTTCCTGCCCGCGACGCCGGTCACATTGCTGTACGCCGTCCTCGGCGCCGCCACCGCGACCGCTCTGACGCCGGCCGTCGCCGCGCTGCTCGCACCGTCCGGCGGGCACGCCTTGACGTGGCCGTTCGTGCTGACGACGCTCGGTTTCCTGGCCGCCTCCCCCTCCTTGCCGCGGCTGGCCGGCACGAAGTCGGGCGCGGATACGGTGTGTCCGACCCGCGCCGTCTAGGTCGTGCTTTGGAAGCCGACTCCGTCCCTCGTCCCGCGTCGTGATGATCTCGAAGGGCATCGCGATCGTGGGATGCGGAGCTCTTGGGAGTAAGAACTCCTAACGAAAAGCCTCTTCTGCGGTTTGTGGCTCCTCGTCTCTCGGTCCGGCGGCATAGGCCAGCGGGGGTGCGATGGCTTGGGCATCGGCTCCCTCGCCGACCCATAGCCCGATGAAGAGTGCCGCGGTCGCTTCCAGCGGTCCCGCTCGTTCGAGAGAGCCGCCGGCCACGGGTTCACAGCCGACATGCCGCACCAACTGGTGCACAAGTGCGAGAGCCGTTTCGTCGTCGCCACAGACCGGAACAGCCAGTCGCCGCCCCAGGAACAGAAGTCACCCCCCACCGAGGTAGCTGACCGCTGCAGGATTGGGCGGCTATGGTCGCGGAGTGGACCGCAGGCGTAGGCGGACACCCCGCCGGGCCGGGCGGCGTGGGGGTGGGCGTGGGCGCAGGTGATCGGGCCCCACAGGGGCGACCCGCCTTCGGTCCTCGTTACTGGCGTGGTGGCGGCTTGCCACGCGGTGGGTCAGGGGCTGTCCGAGAACGGTCCGGGAGCGCCCTGCGGGCTCTCCCGGAAGCGACGCGCGGGTTCGCTGTGCTCCCTCGCGCTGCGGTCCTGCGCGCGCACCCTGTTCGGGTCGGGTAAAGGTGCAGGGCCCACGGCAGTTCATGAAGCCGATCTCCCTCACCCCCGCAACTTTCCATCCGTTCGGGTGGTTTGGTGCGCGTCATGTCTCAAGTTTTCCGTGGTCGGCCCACAGTCGGTGCGGCATGTTGAGGCGGTGGATTTCTTGGGGCAGGAACCGATGACCGATACGGTGGGTGAGACGGCGCTGTGGACGCTGTACCACCGCTCCCTGGCAGCCCGCGATCCCGAATGCGGCCTGGCCGATCCCAAGGCCATCGAAGTGGTCGAGGCCTTGGACTACCCGTTCGCGCAGCGTTTCGGCACGGACAACCGCGGATGGGCCCGGGGCATGGCGGTGCGGGCGCGGTGTTACGACCGTGAGGTGCGCGGCTTCCTGGCCCGGCATCCGCGCGGCACGGTGGTCTGTCTGGGCGAGGGGCTGGAGACGCAGTTCTGGCGAGTGGACAACGGCATGGTGCAGTGGCTGGGGGTCGAACTCGCCGAGTCGGCCGCGCTGCGTCGCCGGTTGCTCCCGGACACTGACCGGTGCCGGACTTTGACCGGTTGCCTCCTGGACGAGCGGTGGACGGAGGAGGTCGACGCCTCGGAAGGTGTCCTCGTCCTGGCACAGGGTGTGCTGATGTACATGGCCTGGGACCGTGTGCGGACCCTGGTGGAGGCGTGCGCAATGCGTTTGCCGCGGGCACAGTTGGTGTTCGACACCCCACCGGCATGGTTCGCCGCAGGCACCGTCCGTGGCTGGTTCCACTATCCGGCCGGGTATCGGCCACCGCCGATGTCGTGGGGTATGACACCCACGCGGCTGCGCGAACTGCGTGCCTGCCCGGGGGTGGCCGCCGCGTTGCCGGTGCGTGTGCCCCGTGGAGTGGGCCTGTGGTGGGGCCGGGTGGCACCTGTGGTTGACCATGTGCCCGGGCTGCGCTCGTACGGGCCCCTGTCTGTGACCCGCCTGCTCTTCGCACCCGTCCCCCATCCCGGCCGGCCCGCCGCCGCCCAGCCATCCCACAGCCGCGAGGAGCGCTGATGACCACCCTTCCCGACAAAGCCGAGTACAGCTGCGTGAACACGCCCCTATCCAAGGCGCCGACCTCGCCACCGACGTCCGTCCCGAGTACTCCCCTCGTGCCGGTGGAGGGAACCGTCCTGCGCCTGCGCGAGTTGGAACACGCTGACGCCGACGCCGTTCTGGACATCTTCGGCGACTCCCGCACCACCCGCTGCTACGGCTCCCAGCCGTTGACCGCCGCCGGCGCACGTGCCGTGATCGATCACGCCCACACGCAAGCCCGGCAGGTCCCCCGTACCTTCTACCGGCTGGGTGTCGTCATCCGTGACACCGACGAACTCATCGGCACCGCCAAGCTCTCCCTCACCCCTCCCTCCACCGACCAGTTCGTCGCCTGCAACCACCGCGCCGCCGAGTTCGGCATCGCCCTGAGCCCCGACCACACCAACACCGGCCTTGGTGCGGAGGTCGGCTCGCTCCTGGCTGTCCTGGCCTTCGACCGTCTCGCCCTGCACCGCATGTGGTGCCTCCTGATGCCCACCAACACCGCGGCGATCCGCGCCCTGGACAAAAGCGGTGCATTCATTGAGGAAGCGCGACTTCGGCACTTCGCGCATGTCGATGGCATCTGGCACGACATGCTCCAGTACTCCATCCTTGAGGACGACTGGAAAGCACTGCGCCAGAACAGGTCGATCCGCGCTACGTGCAGCCCCACCGCGACCTGATGACGGTCGGGCCGTCCCCGGGCACGTGGTGCATCTGGGCGTGTCAGGGTCGGCGGCGGAACCAGCCGCGACTCCTGCCCGGCTCATGTGCTCCGGCTCACATGGCGTGTCGGCCTGGACGCGTGCGGCTTGGGTGGCGGTCTTCTCGCGGGCGATGTCGTCGGCGCGGCACGTCCCGTACACGGACAGGTCACCGGCCGTTGACGCCTGGCTGTGCATGGTGGTTTCCTCCGACCGCCGGCCGGTGAACTTCTGCCCGCACCGCTTGCACACCGGCCGCCATGCCTTCCGCTCAGCGGCCCGGCACCGTTCTTCCTCCCCTTTGGCGCGGGCGGCCTGCGGCGGTACAGAGCATCGCCGTCGGGATTGTCGAGCGTGTCGGTCAGTGTCTGCTTGTCCGCGCGTCCCAGATGGCGCTACACAGCCGCCTGCGCGCCGTGCCTCTGTTCTTCAGAGCCGCGCGCAGGCCCGCCGCTGTGTCATCGGTCAGCTGCCGCAGATCAGCCTGGTCGGCGGCTGAGCAGAGTTCACCAATGCCGGACTTCCCTGGCTGCTGCGGGTGGGAAGTACGGCAGATCGTTCCATGGGGCCGGACTGCCGCTCGATGTCCTTCCCTCGCACGGCTTCGTGTGCAGTCGCAGGAGCGATCCGGCCGTGGCCCGGCACTCACCTGGGGCAGCCTCCACCGGATCGTCCTGCGCTCGGATCAGGATGTGGCCGTTTCCGCGGCCCATGCGCGTTGTTCTGCGGCGAGGCGAGCTTCGTCTTCGGCGGTGTCGGTGCCGGCGGCGCGGTGGACGACGAGGAGCTGGTTCTTGTCCCCGTACTTGTCGCGGTAGGCGATCACCGCGGGGCCGGCTCCGCTGGAGTGAGCGGGGAAGGCCTTGTCGGCACTCCAGCCGCCGTTGGTGGTGTAAGTGGCCCACCACAGTTTCTGGTCGTTGCCGCCGTGGCCGCGGTGGATGCAGTACAGATTGCTGTCGAACACGGCCAGGCCCGGGCCTTCCAGACTGCCGCCCGACTCAGATGAGTTCGAGCCCGCCGTCGACCGTGATCACCTGGCCGGTCGCATGACGTCCGGCCGGGTCGGCCAATCGGAGGATCCAGTGAGCCACTTCGTCCGCGTGCGCAATGTGACGGGCCGGAATGCGGTCACGCTCGTAGGCGTACATCTCCTCGGCCGCCTCCGGGGACAGACCAGCATGCAGCAAGACGTCGGTACGGGTGGGGCCGGGGGCGACCGAGTTGACACGGACCCCCTCACCGGCCAATTCCAATGCCCAACTGCGCGTCATCTGCTCGATGGCGGCCTTGGTAGCCGCGTAGTGCGCACCCCCCGCCATCGGGCGGTGCCCGTAAGTGCTGGAGAGGTTGATGATGGTCCCAGACGCCCTGCGCAGGTGTGGCAGGGCTTCTCGGGCCAAGAGGCTGGGCGCTACAACATTGAGCGCAAGCAGATCGACAACCGTCTTCTTGTCGGTCTCCGCAAGCGGCATGACCGCTGTCGCGCCGGCATTATTGATCAGGTGGTCGAGGCGACCCCAGCGCTCCACGGCGGCCCTCACCACCTTGCCGGGTGCACCCTCGCCGCAGATGTCGATCGCCATGACTTCGATGCCGGGGTGGGCGGCTGCGGTCTCCTTCAAAGGCTCCTTACGGCGCCCCACCCCGAGTACGTACGCGCCTGCTTCGGCGAAGGCGATAGCGGCGGCTCGGCCGATTCCGGTTCCCGCCCCGGTAACGATCGCAACGTGACCGGAGAACGTCTGGCGGGGGTCGTTCGCGGACATAAACACTCCATGTTCGATGTTCGTAGTACATAGAACATTATGAGCGAGGCAATTCGCGCCGTCAATCACGGAAGATGTCGGCGATCGCGTCCACGAGGAGGAGCCCCACGCTGACGCAGGGCGAAACCTGGTGTCATGCTCACGTCAACCATGAAGCCACGCACACTTGTGGCAGGCGCGTGTGCGGCAGGACTGCTTACGACGTCAGACGCGACTCGTCACGCTCAGTGACGTGCTCGCCGACGTGGTCGGCGGTGGCGGCGGCCAGCAGCGTCGACAGGAGGCCGGGGAAACGAGCCTCCAGGGCGTCACCTCGCAGCTTCACGTAGCAGCGCGTACCCTCTTGGCGACTTTGCGTCACACCAGCCTCACGCAGCGTTTTGAGATGATGGCTCAGCGTGGACTTGGCAACGGGAGCGTCGAACTGCCCCCAACCCCTCTCGGCGCCGTCGGAGAGGATCCGGACGATACCCAAACGCGTCGGATCGCTGAGCGCCCCGAGAAGACGAGGCAGGGAGATGTCGACGTCGGCAGGTGACGAGTGATGGCCCGGCATGTCGCTCATGCTACCGGACGTTCGGCAACTATCGAACATGAGGCGCGGCAGGTGCAAGAATGTGCTCCCCATCGGCGGGCACGCGGACGTGAGCGGGGTGCACTGTCACAGTCAGCGCGGCCACCTGGTCTGTCCATGTAGCACCTGAACTCGGCCGCAGGGGCGGTCGAGGGCACTCTCCCGCGAGCCACTCTGGAGCTGATGATGATCCGCGCCAGCCAGATCAATGGCTGTGGCCTCTGCACCGACATGCACACCAAGGACGCCACAGCGGCGGGTGAGGAATAGCAGCGACTGAACCTGGTGACCGTGTGGTGCGAGGCCACGGTGTTGGCGGCGCTGGAGCTGACCGAGTCCGCGTCGCCGAGGACTGAGCCGGCGAGCCGCCGACCTGTGTCCGCGGCATGGAAGCCCGGCTGAACTCCCGGCCGCGCTGGAGGTGCGGCCGGCGGCGCCCACCGCGAGCCTGCCCAGCCTCGCCGTGGCCCCACCGGCTTCGAGACGTGTGAGCAGCGCCGGATCTCCCGTGACACTCGTCGCCGAGTCAGCATCTGGCGCTCTTGACACGTGGTTCGACCTCTGCCGAAGGCCGCGTCCCGGACGCGCGTGCACACGTGCGCGACGCCGCTCCGCCCCCCACCCGGCTCCCGGCGGGCCGGCCGGTGCGGACTGCTAGGCTCGAAAGGGACACAGGTCACCGATCGAGGAGTCACAGACGTGGTGGGTGAAGACGACATCTCCGGGTGAGATCCGGATATGACGGCCACCGGCCGGCGCTCAGGAGCGCTGCCGAAGTGGTCCGTCTCGTCGTACCCCTTTCCCCGTCTGCCGCGGCAGAGGTCTCTGCTCTGCCCTCAGCGCTCCCGAGGTCTTCCCATGTCCGACGCAGCCGTCGTTTGCTCGAACCTTTCCTTCGCCTGGCCCGACGACACCCCGGTCTTCCACGACCTGTCCTTCTCCGTGCCCCCCGGTCGCACCGGCCTCGTCGCACCCAACGGCTCCGGCAAGACCACCCTGCTCAAGCTGATCGCCGGCGAACTCAAGCCCTCCACCGGCTCGGTCTCCTTCAGCGGCACTCTCGGCTACCTGCCGCAGAGCCTGCCCCTGACCGGCGACCTCACCGTCGCCGAGGTGCTCGGCGTCGCGGAGGTGATCCGCGCCCTGGACGCCGTCGAGTCCGGCGACGTCGACGAGCAGCACTTCGCCACCATCGGCGACGACTGGGACATCGAGGAGCGCACCCGCGCCCAGCTCGACCGCCTGGGACTGGCCGACCTCGCCCTGGACCGCAGCCTGAGCACGCTCAGCGGCGGTCAGGTCGTCTCCCTCGGCCTCGCCGCACAGTTGCTCAAGCGCCCCGACGTCCTGCTGCTCGACGAGCCCACCAACAACCTGGACGCGGAGGCCCGGCACAAGCTGTACGACGTGCTGTCGGACTTCAACGGCTGCCTGCTCCTGGTCAGCCACGACCGCGCGCTGCTCGACCGCATGGAGCGCATCGCCGAACTCGGCAGTGGCGACCTCCGCCTCTACGGCGGAAACTTCACCGAGTACGAGGAAGCCGTCCGTGCCGAGCAGGAGGTCGCCGAGAGGAACATCCGCAACGCCGAACAGGAGCTGAAGCGGGAGAAGCGGGAGGCGCAGCAGGCCCGCGAGCGCGCCGAGCGCCGCGCGAGCAACGCCGCGAAGAACCTCAAGAACGCCGGCCTGCCACGCATCTTCGCCGGCAACATGAAGCGGGGCGCGCAGGAGGCCGCGGGCAGGTCCGGCACGATGCACGCCGCCCGGGTCAGCGAGGCCAAGTCCCGCCTGGACGAGGCCGGGCGCGCACTGCGCGAGGAAGCGCGCCTCGCCCTGGAGCTGCCCGACACCCAGGTACCGGCCGGCCGCAACCTGTTCCTCGGCGAGGGGATGCAGGTCGGTCTCGGCGACGCGCACGTGTTCGGGGCGAACGGTGTCGACCTGGCGATCCGCGGCCCGGAGCGCATCGCGCTGACCGGACCGAACGGCGCCGGGAAGACCACGCTGATGCGCCTGATCACCGGTGACCTCGCCCCGGAGGCCGGCGACGTCACACGCAACGACGGCCGTATCGCGTATCTCTCCCAGCGACTGGACCTCCTGGACCTGGACCGCACCGTGGCGGAGAACTTCGCGGCGTTCGCCCCCGAGCGGCCCGAGGCGGAGCGCATGAACCTGCTGGCCCGCTTCCTCTTCCGGGGGCCGCGCGCCCACCTGCCGGTCGGGGTGCTCTCCGGCGGTGAGCGGCTGCGGGCCACTCTCACCTGCGTGCTGTGCGCCGAACCGGCTCCGCACCTGCTGCTGCTCGACGAGCCGACCAACAACCTCGACCTGGTCAGCGCGGGCCAGTTGGAGAGCGCGCTCAACTCCTACCAGGGCGCCTTCATGGTGGTCAGCCACGACGAGCGGTTCCTCGCCGCCATCGGGATCAGCCGCTGGCTGCGACTGGCCGACGGGACGCTGAAGGAGACCGGAGCCCCCGTGGTGTGAGCCGCCGGCGTGTGACCTGGCCCGCGCCCGAGGTTTCGCGCCCGGCGGGCCGACCACCGACCACACCGGACGGATCCCTGTGCCCCGACCCGCACTGCTCGCCCACGACCTCGTCCGCGACCTGGGCGGACGCCGTGTACTCGACGGCGTCTTCCTGACCGCCTCCCCCGGCCACCGCATCGGCCTGATCGGGGAGAACGGCGTCGGCAAGTCCACCCTCCTGCGGGTGCTCGCCGGCCTGGACGAACCCGACGCCGGACGTGTCACCCGCCCCGCCGATCTCGGCTTCCTCCACCAGGAGATGCCGTTCGACACCGCCTCGACCATCGGCGCGGTGCTCGACGAGGCGCTCCGCGAGGCCCGCGAGGACCTCGCGGAACTGGACCGGCTCGGCGAGGAACTCGCCCGGGCCCCGGAGGACGATCCCCGGCACCGGGAGCTCCTCGACACCTACGGCAGGCACCTGCAGCAGGCTCAGGACCGCGAGTCCTGGGACGCCGACCGCCGCGCCGCCCTGGTGCTGGACGGCCTCGGTCTCGGCAGGGTCGCACACGACCGCCCGCTCGGGTCGCTGTCCGGCGGCCAGCGCGGCCGGCTCGCCCTGGCCGCGCTGCTCGTGCGGCGCCCGTCCGCCCTGCTCCTCGACGAACCGACCAACCACCTCGACGACGCGGCCGCCGCCTTCCTGGAGGAGCAGATCCGGTCCCTGCCCGGCGCCGTGGTCGTCGCCAGTCACGACCGGGCGTTCCTCGACGCCGTCTGCACCGACCTGGTCGACCTCGACCCGGCGGTGGACGGCCCGGTCCGCTACGGCGGCAATTACAGCGCCTACCTGTCCCAGAAGCGGGCCGAGCGGGAACGTTGGGAGCGGCGGTACGCCGAGGAGCAGGCGGAACGGGAGGAACTGCGCATGTCGGCGGGCGTGACCGCGCACCGGGTCGCCCCGGACCGGGGCCGCGTCGACAACGAGAAGATGGGCTACGGCCACCGGGCGGGCCGGGTGCAGAACCAGATCTCCCGCCGGGTGCGCAACGCCACCCGGCGGCTGGAGGAGCTGGAGCGCGCCCAGGTGCCCCAGCCGCCGCGTCCGCTGCGGTTCGCCGCCGCTGACCTGGCGGCCCGGTCGGAGGAGGGCCCGCAGCCGCTGGTGGCCCTGCGCGACGTGCGCGTCCCGGGCCGGCTGGCACTGGACGGGCTGGAGGTGGCGGCGGCCGACCGGTTGCTGGTCACGGGCGGCAACGGGGCGGGCAAGTCGACTCTGCTCGGTGTGCTCGCCGGTCGCCTCCCGGCCGAGGGCGAGGTGCGCAGGCGGCACGGGCTGACGGTGGGGATGCTCGCCCAGGACACCGTGTTCGGCCGTCCCGAACGCACCGTCCGCGACACCTACGAGCTGTCGGTGGGCACGGCGCGGGCCGAGCGGGTGCCGCTGGTCTCGCTCGGGCTGATGCACGAGGCGGATCTCGGCAAGCCGGTCGGACACCTGTCCGTGGGGCAGCGCCGCCGGCTGGCGCTGGCGCTGCTCGTGGCGCGCCCGCCCCAGTTGCTGTTGCTCGACGAGCCGACCAACCACCTCTCCCCCCGCCTGTGCGACGAGCTGGAGGAGGCGCTGGGCACCGGACCCGGCGCGATCGTGGTCGCCAGCCATGATCGGTGGCTGCGCCGCCGCTGGCAGGGCCGCGAGGTCCGGCTGGAGCCGGTCCGCGACCCCCGGGCGGAGACGGTGCCGGCCCGGCCTTGATGCGGATGCGGATGCGGATGCGGATGCGGATGCGCCGCGGGAGGTACCGCACGCCCTCAGCGCGCGGCCGATGCGGCCGATGCGGCCGGGGTGTTCTCCGTGGGGATGTGGTCCGCATGCGGGATGCGCGTGACTGTCGCGCCGCGGGCGGGCGGTGTCCGGGGCCGGGTCAGTCGTGTGTGCCCAGGGTGTCGTGCGAGACCTGCCAGAGCAGCGACGCCGCCTCGGGGTCGAGGGCGTGGTCGGCCACGCCGGTACGGGCGGTCAACCTGTCGCGGACGGCCTCGTTGCAGTCCTCGAAGTAGCGGCCGCCGACCCCTTCGAGCAGCGGTGAGGCGGCGAGCAGGACGGAGGTCGCCGCACCCTGCTCCGTCGTCTTCCACCGCAACTCCGTGCCGCCCGGCGCCTGGGCGCGCAGCCGGGCGAGCTCCTCGTCGGAGACGTGGCGCTGGAGGTTGGTGCGGATCCCGCCGGGCATCAGCGCGTTGACGGTGATACCGTCCGCCGCCCAGCGCTTGGCCGCCTCGACGGCGAACAGGACGTTGGCGGTCTTCGACTGACCGTATGCCGACCAGGGTTCGTAGGCACGCCGGCGGAAGTGGATGTCCTCGAACACGACCCCGGAGCGGTGGTGGGCGCTGGAGCTGACGGCCACGACGCGGGCGCCGCCGTCCCGGGCCAGGGCCGGACGCAGGCCGAGGGCGAGCGCGAAGTGCCCGAGGTGGTTGGTGGCGAACTGGAGCTCCCAGCCTTCGGGGGTACGCAGCTCGGGCGAGGCCATCACGCCGGCGTTGTTGACCAGGATGTGCAGGGGCCCCTCCCATGCGGAGACGAACGCGGCGACCGAGGCCTGGTCGGCCAGATCCAGGGGGGCGACGTGCACGTCCTTGTTGCCGGTGGTCGCGGTGATGTCCGCGGAGGTGCGCGCGCCGGCGCCGGTGTCCCTGACGGCGAGGGTCACCTCGGCACCGGCCGAGGCGAGGGCGCGGGCGGTCTCGACGCCGATGCCGGAGGCGCCGCCGGTGACGACGGCGCGGCGGCCGGTCAGGTCGACGCCCGAGATGACCTCGGCGGCGGTGGTCTCGGCGCCGTAAGGAGTGGTGAGGCGGGTGGCAGGAGTGCTGGCGTTCATGGTCGTTCCCGTCTGGCCGGAGGCCTGGAGCTGGGTACGGAGACGGCTGCAGCCGGTAGAGTCGGAAACCGGAGGAGCCTCCGCATAACCGAGACTAAACGGAGGAGGCTCCGTTTGCAACCAGAGGAGAACCAGGTGACCACCCCCGACTCCCGGCCGCTGCGCGCCGACGCGCGCCGCAACCGCGACCGACTCATCGAGGTGGCCGCACGAGCCTTCGCCCAGGACGGGCCCGACGTGACCCTCGACGCCATCGCCAGGGAAGCGGGCGTGGGTATCGGCACCCTCTACCGCCACTTCCCCACCCGCGAGGAACTCGTCGAGGCGGCCTACCGCAGCGAACTCGCCCGGCTCTGCGACTCCGCCTCACAGCTCCTGGACGCCGGACCGCCGGACGCCGCCCTGCGCGCCTGGATGGACGGCTTCGCCCGCTACATGACCACCAAGCGCGGAATGTCCGGCGCGCTGCGCGCCCTCATCGCCACCGGGGGTGACCCCTTCTCCCGAAGCCGGGCCATGCTCACCGCCGCGATCACCGACCTGCTCCAGGCCGGCACGGCGGCAGGCCTGCTGCGCGCGGACGTCGAGCCGGATGACGTCCTCTTCAGCCTCAGCGGCCTCTCCCTCGCCGCCACAACCCCGGAACACCACACCCGGATGTCACGCCTGCTCGACCTCCTGATGGACGGCCTGCGCCACCAGGCCTCCTCGGGCACACCGGCCGACTGACAGCCGAGCAGCCGGATCACTCGGGGGTATGCACCGGACGGGTCTTGCTATAAAGTTCGTCAACAAGAGGCTGTTACCGGCAGTAATGGGCAGCCGAGAACGAGGCACCCCCGGACCCGACTCTAGGAGTCCCGACATGGCCCTCAGCAGGACCAAGAGCCGTACGCCCGACGACGGCATCGCGCGGCGCCTGCTCGACTCGTCCGCGCAGCTCTCGTACGACCCGCTCACCGAGGTCGACTGGGAGACGCCGCTCGACAAGGACTTCCACGGCGCCAGCCCCGAGTGGAGCACGCTCTACGGGACGGCGTACTGGAACGAGATGAGCGAGGCCCAGCGCAAGGCGCTGACGCGGCAGGAGGCCGCGTCGGTCGCGAGCACCGGCATCTGGTTCGAGATGATCCTGCAGCAGATGGTGCTGCGGGACATCTACGCCAAGGACCCGACCAGCGACACCTTCCAGTGGGCGCTCACCGAGATCGCCGACGAGTGCCGTCACTCGATCATGTTCGCCCGCGGTGCGAAGAAGCTCGGGGCTCCGGCGTACCGGCCGCACCGGATCGCCGTCGAACTCGGCAGGCTCTTCAAGACCGTCGCGTTCGGCGAGGCCGCCTACGCGGCGATCCTGGTGGCCGAGGAGGTCCTCGACGTCATGCAGCGCGACTGGATGCGCGACGAACGGGTCGTACCGTTCGTCCGGACCATCAACAACATCCATGTCGTCGAGGAATCGCGGCACATGAAGTTCGCCCGCGAGGAGACCCGCAGGCACCTCGCACGTGCCGGACGCACCCGCCGCCGGATCCAGGCACTCCTGATCGCCGTGGCCGCCTACGTCATCGTCACCAGCATGGTGAACCGCGAGGTCTACGCGAACGCGGGCCTGGACGAGGAGCGCGCCCTCCGCGAGGCGAAGGCCAACGAGCACCACAAGTCGATGATGCGGTCGAGCTGTTCGGGCCTCATGGAGTTCCTGACCTCGGTCGGCCTGCTCACCAAGCCCGCGCTGTTCTTCTACCAGCGCGCCCACCTCATCTGACACCCGGAGCCGAGCGCACGCCATGGCCTTCGCGATCACCCAGACCTGCTGCAACGACGCCACCTGCGTGTCCGTCTGCCCGGTCAACTGCATCCGCCCCACGCCCGAGGAGCAGGCCTTCGGCAGCACCGAGATGCTGCACATCGACCCGGAGACCTGCATCGACTGCGGTGCCTGCGCCGACGCGTGCCCGGTGGACGCCGTCTTCCCGGTCGACAGCCTGCCCGCCGGTCAGCGGGAGTACGCCGACATGAACGCGGCCTACTTCGCGCGGACGGAAGCGGAGGCGCAGGACACGGGAGACAGGTCCGGGCCGAACTTCCACCCCTGGGGCGAGCCGGTCTTCGACCGGGTCCTGCCCTCGGACTTCGGGCCGCTGCGGGTCGCGATCGTGGGCACCGGGCCGGCGGGCATGTACGCCGCGCAGGACCTGCTGCTGCACACCCGGGCCGAGGTGACGCTCATCGACCGGCTCCCGACCGCCGGTGGCCTGATCCGCTACGGGGTCGCCCCGGACCATCCGGCGACCAAGAAGATCGGCGACACGTTCACCCGCTTCCTCACCCACCCGCGCGTGCGCCTGCACCTCGGTCTCGACGTGGGCCGGGACGTCACGCCCGAGGAGATAGCGGCCCATCATGACGCGGTCGTCTACGCCGTGGGCGCCGCCGCCGACCGACGGCTCGGCATACCCGGCGAGGACCGGGTGGGCAGCCTGTCCGCGACCGGCTTCGTCGCCTGGTACAACGGGCACCCGGACGTCGCGCCGGACGCCGTCGACCTCTCGACCGAGCGCGTCGTCGTGGTCGGCAACGGCAACGTAGCCCTCGACGTCGCCCGTCTGCTGGTCTCCGACCCGGAGACCCTGGCCGGCACGGAGATCGCGCGGCACGCACTGGCGGAGCTGCGCCGCAGCAAGGTGCGCGAGGTGGTGCTGCTCGGGCGGCGCGGTCCGGACGACGCGGCGTACACCCGGCCCGAGCTGCTGGCCCTGAAACACCTTCCCGGCGTGGACCTGGTCGTGGACGACCACGACCCCCGCATCGGCGCCGTGATCGACGCCTCCCGGCCGAACGGCAAGGCGGCGGTGCTGCGGGAGGTGGCGCGGGAGGCCGTCGACTGGTCCGTCCCACCGGACACCTCGGGGCGGCGGCGCATCGTGCTCCGCTTCCTGTCCACGCCGCTGGAGATGTGCGGCGACGCGGCCCTGCGCGCCGTGCGCGCCACCGACGGGGACGGCGAGCTGCTGATCCCGGCCGGCCTGGCACTGCGGGCGATCGGCTACCGCGGAGTGCCGCAGACGGGACTGCCCTACGACGAGGCCACCGGGACGGTGCCGCACGAGCACGGGCGGGTGACCGGGACGGCCGGCACCTACGTGGTGGGCTGGATCAAACGCGGGCCCTCCGGAGGCATCGGCGCCAACCGCGTCTGCGCGGCGGAAACGGTCGGGACCCTGCTGGCCGACGCGGTCGCGGGGACCCTGCCCGCGCCGACCGCCGGACCCAAGCGCTTCCACCGCCTCGCACGGCGCCGCAGCCGCCGCTGACCCGACCCGGGAGGCCCAGCCGCTCCACGACCGCCGGTTCGCGGCGTCTCCGGCGAGATCTCCGTGTCTCATAGGATCGCCGGCATGGCTCTGCGACCCGTTCACGTGAACATCAAGGCCGTCGACCACTCGGCGGTCGGCCGGTTCTGGGCGGAGGCCCTCGGCTGGGCTGCCTACAGCCCGGGCGCGACCACCTATGTCGGACCCGGCGGCGGCCTCGTGTGGCCGGACCCGGTCGCCGTCGGCATCGATGTCGTCCCGGTGCCTGAAACCAAGACCATGACGAAGAACCGTGTGCACCTCGACCTGGCCACCACCTCCGCGGCCCACCAGGCGGAGTTGATCGCCCGCCTCCGGGCTCGCGGCGCGACACCCGCTCAGGTGGGCCAGGGCGAGGTGCCCTGGACGGTCCTGGCCGATCCCGAGGGCAACGAGTTCTGCGTGCTGGAGCCTCGGGAGGTCTACCGGGACACCGGACCGATCGCCGCGGTGGTGGTGGACTGCGAGGATCCACGGGGCATGGCCCGGTTCTGGGGCGAGGCGGTGGCCTGGAACCTGCACGAGGTGACGGAGGAACGTGCGGTGCTGCGCTCCGCCAAAGGTGTCGGCCCGTATCTCGAGTTCCTCCGCACACCCGACGTGAGGACGGTGCCGGACCGCCTCCACCTCGACCTGCTGCCGTATGCCGGTGACGACCCGGCAGCCGAGGCGGCCCGCCTGCGGACGCTCGGAGCCACCGACCTCGACGTCGGACAGGGCGACGTCCCGTGGACGTGCCTCATCGACCCGGAGGGCCACGAGTTCTGCGTTCTCGCACCGCCGAACTGACGGTGGGTCCGCCGCTCGGCCACCGATGTCACCGCAGCTGATCGAATGCCAGGTCGGCGTCGGCCACGGCCTCGGGGTGGACGTCGTCGGCGGCCCGACCCTCGGCGATCCTCTGCCAGTTGGTCCGGGCGAGCACCCGCTGGACCGCGAGGACCTGGGCGGCTCGGAGACGGGCCCGGACGCCCGCCCCGAGGGCGTCCGCCAGCGTCTCCTCGTCCTCGAGCTGGTACCGCGCGAGCCGCCCGGCCAGGCTCGGCGTGGTGAACACCAGGCGGTGGAACGCCACCACCTCGGGATGGTCGTTGAGGCCGGTGACGGGGTCGTTGCGATCGAGTCCGGCGCGGAAGTGCCGGTGCAGGGCCGTCACCGGGTCGGTGCCGGGTCCGCGGTCACGTACGACGCGTGCCGCCTCGCCCTGGTGGTCCGCGAACCGGTGCAGGATCAGGTCTTCCTTGGTGGGGAAGTACCGGAAGAGCGTCGGCTTGGAGATCTCGGCCGCGGCGGCGATGTCGTTGACCGAGACCTGCTCGAAGCCGCGCTCCAGGAACAGGGCCACTGCCGCATCGCCGATGGCGTCGCGTGTCCGCTCCTTCTTACGGGCTCGCAGCCCTACCGGCTCGCTCATCCGACCAGGGTATCTTATGTGACCGAGTTGCTTATTTAACCGAGTAACGCTTTCATGGCCGCATGACCCGAACAGACATCTCCCCCGTGCTCGTCACCGGTGCAACGGGACGGATCGGCCGCGTCGTCGTCGACCTGCTCCTCGACGCGGGCGTACCGGTGCGCGCCCTCACCCGTGACGCCGAGGCGGCGGCGCTGCCCGCGAAGGCCGAGGTCTTCACCGGCGACCTCACCGTGCCCGAGTCGCTCGACCCGGCGTTGAGCGGTGCCGGTGCGGTCTTCCTCGTCTGGACCGCCCCACCCGACACAGCCGCGGCAGTCGTCGGGCGACTCTCGGGCCATGTGCGGCGGGTCGTCCTCCTCTCCTCCCCGCACCGGACGCCGCACCCCTTCTTCCAGCAGCCCAACCCGACGGCGCGGCTGCACGCCGACCTCGAGCGCCTCATCACGGCCACCGGCCTCGACACGACGATCATCCGGCCCGGAATGCTCGCATCGAACGCGTTGGCCTGGTGGGCGCCCGCGATCCGGGCCGGTCAGGTCGTCCGGTGGCCTCACGGCGCCGCCGAGACGGCACCGGTCGACGACCGCGACGTGGCAGCCGTCGCGGCGCGATCCCTCCGGCACGACGGACACGTCGGAGGCGACTACGTGCTCACCGGCCCCGAGTCGCTGACCCAGGCCGCGCAGGTGGAGGCCATCGGACACGCCCTCGGGCGACAGATCGTGTTCGAGGAGATGACACCGGACGAGTTCCGGACCCTCGCGCAGGGCACGCCCCGCTCGACCGTCGACATGTTGCTCGCCGCGTGGAGCGCGGCGGTCGGGCGGCCCGCGTACGTCACCACTACGGTCGCCGACGTCCTCGGAACCGCGCCGCGCACGCTTCACCAGTGGGCCGCCGATCACGCCACCGCGTTCGCGGAGGGCCCGTGACCTCCTCGACCGCGCCCCGCGACGACTTCACCGTCGGTGTCGCGGCCGCCGGTTCCCCGCGTCCGCCGCGCGACCCCCCGGTGGCCGTGGCGAGGTCCGCGGCGAGCGCGTGCAGCCACACCTCCAGGTCGACCAGGAGGGACCACGCCCCGGGCGTCATGGCGGACGGGGGGACGGACGGCAGCGGCGCGAACCGGACCCTCACTCCCCCGCGGGGCAGTTCCGCCGCTCTCAGGCCGGCGGCCGCCACCTGCCGCGCGGCCGTGTCCATCCACTGCCGGGCTGCGGGCGGGAGGTCAGGGGCTCCCCGCGCGGGCGGCAGCCAGTAGGCGCCGGTGAGCACACGGGAGCCGTAGTTGAGGGCGGCGAGCCAGTCGGGGCCGTCGTCGTCCGTACGGAGGGCGGGCTCCGTACGGAACTGGGCGTATGCCGCCTCCGCGATGCGCAGCCGGTGCAGGACGGGCCACGAGGAGCCGGCCGTGGGCCTCTCGGACGCGTCGGTCCGTGGGCCGGCGCCGTGGCCGGCCGCCGCGTCGGCGGTCTCCCGCACCACGGGCGCGGTGGCCCGCAGCAGCGCCGCCACGCTGCGCCGCATCTCGGTGCGCGCGCCGGCCGGCCACGCGAGGAGCCCGCACACCAGCCCGATCGCGCTGCCGGTCAGCACGTCCACCAGCCGCGCCTCCTCCAGCCGCCAGGTCACGGGGGCGATCTGGGCGAACGCCGTCGACACCACCAGCGTGAACAGCCCCTGCGCCCACGCCGGGCCGCCGGCGGGTCCCACGGAGAAGGCGAGCACCATCATCGGCACCAGCAGACCTGCGTAGACCGCGGTCGCGTCACCCGCCCCGATGATGAGCGCGCCCGCCAGCACGGCGCCGAACAGGGTCCCGGCGGCAGCCGACCGTACGGCCGACCAGGTGCCGACCGCCGTCGTGCGCGCCAGGGTGAGCACGCTCAGCAGCACCCAGAAGCCGTGCGACAGGTCGAGCGACCCGGCCACCAGACGGGCGAGGGCGAGCCCCAGCGCCGTACGGACCGCGTTCTGGAACACGACGGAGCGCGGCGTGAGGTTGCCGCGCACCCGCACGAGCCACAGACGCGCCGTCGACAACCCCGCGTACCAGAACTGCTCGTGGGGCAGCCCGGGCACCGCGCGGTCGCCGCCCGCCGCGAGGCCCGCCGCCGTGCGCGCGGTCACCGTCGACACCGCCACCGTCAGCAGCGTCGACCTGCGCCGCAGTAGCTCATGAGGACGATCACGGCTTGCCGTGGCCGGGTCACCGCGCTCGTCCAGGAACCGCGCCGTCATCTCCTCGATCAGCTCCGCACCGCCGGCCGGGCGATCGCCGCGCAGGATGCCCGCGGTCTCCTCGCACGTCGCCGCGAGGCCGTGCAGCAGGGCCTGCGAGGCCGTGTCGGCCGGGGCGGGCGGGAGTTCGCCGAGCGCGGCCAGCTGGTCCAGCAGCCGCCGGGTGGCGGAACCGGCGTGGGCCAGTGCCCGGTCGCTCCGGCCGGCGCCGGTCGGCCGGCCGCCGTGCGGTTGGCACGAGAAGCGCAGCTCCCGCCCGGTCGTCCGCAGACGCCGGATCGTCTCGCTGTCGACGGGGTCCGCCCGCCGCGTCAGTCGCGCAGCGTGGGCCGCCAGGTCGAGGGCGTCCGCGACCCGCCAGGCGTACGACGGCCGTCGTGGGGAGGGAAACACCAGGAGTTCGCACAGGAAAAGCGCCGTGGCGCCCCATGCCAGTCCGCCGAGCCGTTCGGGCAGGGTGGCGGGGGCGTACGGCGGGAAGCAGGCCAGGATGTAGCAGAGCTGGAGCCCGGGGGCGACACCGGCCAGCCGCGGGGCGCAGACCGCACCGAACGTCAGGACGAGGGCGACGAGGAGCATGCCGAGGGCCGCTGTCCAGGTCGTCGTCGCGAGGACGGTGCCCAGCGCGATCGTGGCGGCGGCAGCCGGCGCGGCACGCAGCACGCTGCCCGCGCGATGGCGGCCCGAACCCGGCAGGGGGGACAGGACGGCGAGGGCGATGGGGGTGAACAGGGCGTACAGCGCGAGGACCGGCCGGTCCAGGAGGTACGCCGCGGGGTAGAAACCGGCGGCCGAGGCGACGGACACCCGGACCGCGCGTCCGCCGCCACCGAAGGACGCGGCGGGCGACGGCAGTGTCGGCATCGGCACCCTTTCGCGGCGGCTCCCCGGCGATTTCCGGGGCGGTCGAGCGGCGCCGGAACCTCGGCCGCGGGGACCCGCGGCCGACACATCATGCCGAACCACCCGGCCCGGGGACGGCCGCCGCACCCGCGGGGCGGGCCCGCTCCCCCGACCGGCGCAGCGGACACGCCCCGCCGGCCGCCGCACCAGCGGGGCGCACGTGAGGGTGAGGTGCCCCGGGGCCGCTTGGTGATCGTGGCAACGGCACGGAAGAGACCGCCGCCTGCCCCCTGACGCGGACCGGCCCGCACCCCCGGTGAGGGTGCGGGCCGATGTCGGCGCTTCCGGCGCTTGCGGTCACCTGCGCCGGCAGCACTTCACCTCAGCGAGCGGAAGAGGTCACTCACCGGGCCGGATGCGGCCGCGCCAAGCGCCGGTCTCTCCGCCGCGGCCCTCGATGTACTCCTTGAAGCGCTGCATGTCGCCCTTCACCCGCCGGTCGATCACACCCAGCATGTCACCGGTCTTCTCCGCCACACCGGTGGGCTCGACGTCCATGACCAGCTCGACCCGGGTGTGCGTGTCGTCCAGGCGCTGGAAGCTGACGGTGCCCTTCTGCTTCGTGTCCCCCGTGGTGGTGCGCCACGTGATGCGCTCGTCGGGGAGCTGGTCGACGATCTCGGTGTCGAACTCGCGCTTCACCCCGCTGACCTTGGTGGTCCAGTGACTACGGCGGTCGTCGAGCTGCCTGATCTCCTCGACACCCTCCATGAAGTGCGGGAACTCCTCGAACTGTGTCCACTGGTTGTAGGCGGTGTGCACCGGAACCTCGACGTCCACGGCTTCCTTGACCATGCTCATTCGGGAACCTCCCTCTCTGCTCAACTCGTCACGGCCAAGGCCGGCATCGAGCCCGTAACCTTGGCACGCAGGGCGAGTACCCGAGGATCACGCGCCTAACGTCCGTCTTCGACGCGGCTCCACCGCGTCGGCTCCTCACCCTCGCGGCCCTCACGCCGCGCGCCGGCGGCGGTGACCGTTGCCGTGGCCCGACCGGAAGCCGGTCTCGGCAGCCGGTCCGGACAGCCGGTCCGGCCGGCCGTGGACGGGCGTTGACGCGCAGGGGCCCGACAAACCGCATTCAACCGATTGTCACCGCTTAGAGGTAAGCACCCCGTCTCCCTGATGGATGAGGCCAGTTCACCCGCTAGCTTCGGCGTGGGGACGGATCACCGTGATCCCGCCCGCTCGTTGCCCACCCCTCCCTGTCTCCCGGTCGGTGCACCCGTGTGCGCCGGACGACCCGCCGCGCTAGGAGAAAGCCCGCCGATGTCCGTCGACAGCATCCCGGAAGCTCGGACCACACCCGAGGCGCCGCAGCAGTCCCTGAGCACCGCAGCCGCCCGCAACCTCGCCACCACCACCAAGTCCGCGCCGCAGATGCAGGAGATCACCTCCCGGTGGTTGCTGCGGATGCTGCCCTGGGTCGAGGCCGAGGGCGGCGCCTACCGGGTCAACCGGCGGTTGCGCCACACCCTCGGTGACGGGCGCGTCGAGTTCGTCCAGGAGGGCGCCACGGTCCGGGTGATCCCCCGGGAACTCACCGAGCTGGCCGTCCTGCGCGGATTCGAGGACGTCGACGTGCTCACCGCCCTCGCCGACCGCTGCACGCAGCGGGACTTCGCGGCCGGAGAGGTCCTCGTCGAGCGGGGCGGCCCCGCCGACCGGATCCACCTGATCGCCCACGGTCGGGCCAGGCGGACCTCCGAGGGCAAGTACGGAGGGGAGGTGGCCGTCGGGGTGCTCGCGGACGGCGACCACTTCGGTGAGGACGCGTTGGCGGACTCCGACGCCCGCCACGACTGCACGGTCACCGCCGAGACGGCCGGTACCCTCCTCACCCTCTCCCGTGCCGACTTCACCGCGGTCACGGCGTCCGCCCCACATCTCCGGGCCCACGTCGACGCGTTCGCCTCCCGCGCGCGGCAGCGGCAGAACAAGCACGGTGAGGCCGAGATCGCCCTGTCGGCCGGCCACGTCGGCGAGGCCGACCTGCCGGGCACCTTCGTCGACTACGACCTCAACCCCCGTGAGTACGAGCTCTCCGTCGCACAGACGGTCCTGAAGATCCACACCCGGGTCGCCGACCTCTACAACAGCCCGATGAACCAGAGCGAGGAGCAACTCAGGCTCACCGTCGAGGCCCTGCGGGAGCGTCAGGAACACGAACTGATCAACAACCGCGAGTTCGGGCTGCTGCACAACGCCGACTTCACACAGCGCATCCAGCCCCGCAGCGGTCCCCCGAGCCCGGACGACATGGACGATCTGCTCTGCCGCCGGCGCGGCACCAAACTGTTCCTCGCCCATCCCAGGACGATCGCCGCCATCGGACGCGGCTTCACCGCCTGCGGTCTCTACCCCGACCACGTCGACCTCGGTGGGCAATCCGTTCCCGCCTGGCGCGGCGTCCCCATCCTGCCCTGCAACAAGATCCCGATCAGCAGGGAGCAGACCAGCTCCATCATCGCGATGCGTACCGGCGAGGAGAACCAGGGCGTCATCGGGCTGCGGCAGACCGGGCTGCCGGACGAGTACGAGCCGGGGCTCTCCGCACGGTTCATGGGCATCGACGAACGGGCGATCATCTCCTACCTCGTCAGCGCCTACTACTCCGCCGCGGTGCTCCTGCCCGACGCGCTCGGCGTGATGGAGAACGTGCAGATCGCCCCCGGGCCGCGCTGACGTCCTGAACCGCCGCGGGTCACGCCCTGACACGCCCCCGCACCCCTGAGCCCTCCACCGCAGCAAGGAGCCGCCGATGCCCGACTCCGGGCCCCTCGGACCATTGCCCCCCGAACACCGGCCGACACCGTCCACCGCCGTGCGGGACGCCCCGGCGCCGAAGCCGCCGGACGTGCCGGCCTCCCCCGCCCCCTCGGACTTCCTGGCCGCGCTGCACCCTCCGGTCCCGGTCCCCTCCCCCGCACCGCCCCCGGAGCCCGCACCCGCCGTACCGGCCGCGCCCGACGCGCCGCCTGCCGGTTCCGCACTCCAGCGGATCCTGCGCGGGCCGTCCGGACCGGGCACGGCCTCGCTCGCGCTGTCCGCCAGGCACGAGCCCCCACCGGTTCCGGAACCCCCGGCTCCCGCCGAGCCCGCCGCGGGGCGAGCCGTCCCCGGTCTCTACCACCACCCCGTCCCGGAGCCCGACCCCGCGCGCGTCGAGGAGGTGAGCCGCCGCATCAAGCTCTGGGCCGAGGACGAGGTCCAGCTCTACCCCGAGGACTGGGAGGGCGAGTTCGACGGCTTCTACGTCGGCCGGTACATGGTCGCCTGCCACCCCGACGCCCCGACGGTCGACCACCTGATGCTCGCGACGCGGCTGATGGTCGCGGAGAACGCGGTGGACGACTGCTACTGCGAGGACCACGGCGGGTCGCCCGTAGGTCTCGGCGGGCGGCTCCTCCTGGCGCACACCGCGATCGACCCCTTCCACACCACCGCTGAATACGCGCCGCCATGGCGGGAGTCGCTCACGTCGGACGCCCCGCGCCGGGCGTACCGCAGTGCCATGGACTACTTCGTCCGCGCGGCCACCCCCTCCCAGGCCGACCGCTACCGGCACGACATGGCCCGGCTCCACCTGGGCTACCTCGCCGAGGCCGCCTGGGCCGAGACCGATCACGTCCCGGAGGTGTGGGAGTACCTGGCCATGCGCCAGTTCAACAACTTCCGCCCCTGCCCGACCATCACCGACACCGTCGGCGGCTACGAGCTGCCCGCGGACCTGCACGCCCGTCCGGACATGCAGCGGGTCATCGCCCTGGCCGGCAACGCGACCACCATCGTCAACGACCTCTACTCGTACACCAAGGAACTCGACAGCCCGGGCCGCCACCTGAACCTCCCGGTGGTGATCGCCGAACGCGAGCGGCTCTCGGAGCGCGACGGCTATCTGAAGGCCGTCGAGGTCCACAACGAACTCCAGCACGCCTTCGAGGCCGCCGCGGCCGAACTCGCGGAGGCATGCCCCCTGCCCACCGTGCTGCGCTTCCTCAGGGGCGTGGCCGCCTGGGTCGACGGCAACCACGACTGGCACCGCACCAACACCTACCGCTACAGCCTGCCCGACTTCTGGTAAGGAACGGACGTATCTGTGACCACTGAATCGACCTCCACCGCCACGGCGAGGATTCCGGCCCCGGCGACGCCCTACCAGGGGGACATCGCCCGCTACTGGAACAGCGAGGCGCGGCCGGTCAACCTCCGCCTCGGTGACGTGGACGGGCTCTACCACCACCACTACGGCATCGGCGCCGTGGACCACGCCGCGCTCGGCGACCCGGCGCACAGCGAGTACGAGAAGAAGCTCATCGCGGAACTGCACCGGCTGGAGTCGGCCCAGGCGGAGTTCCTCATGGACCACCTGGGCCCGATCGGTCCCGACGACACGCTCGTCGACGCCGGGTGCGGGCGCGGCGGGTCCATGGTCATGGCCCACCGCCGCTTCGGCTGCAAGGTCGAGGGCGTCACCCTGTCCGCCGCGCAGGCCGACTTCGGCAACGCGCGCGCGAAAGAGCTGCGTATCGACGACCACGTCCGCTCGCGCGTGTGCAACATGCTCGACACCCCCTTCGACAAGGGCAGCGTCGCGGCCTCGTGGAACAACGAGTCGACCATGTACGTCGACCTGCACGACCTGTTCGCCGAGCACTCCCGCTTCCTGAAGGTGGGCGGCCGGTACGTCACGATCACCGGCTGCTGGAACCCCCGCTACGGCCAGCCGTCGAAGTGGGTCTCCCAGATCAACGCCCACTTCGAGTGCAACATCCACTCCCGACGCGAGTACCTGCGCGCCATGGCCGACAACCGGCTCGTGCCGCACACCATCGTCGACCTCACCGCCGACACGTTGCCCTACTGGGAGCTGCGGGCCACGTCCTCGCTGGTCACCGGCATCGAGGAGGCGTTCATCGAGTCCTACCGCGACGGATCCTTCCAGTACGTCCTGATCGCGGCCGACCGCGTGTAGGCGGCGTCGCGGGGGCCGGGTCCACCCAGGCACCCGGTCCCCGCGACGGACGGGACGCCGGCAGGCCGCCTCCCGTGGTTCACGCCTCTTCGCGCAGGCCCCAGGGGGACCCGTACTCGGTGAGCAGGTCCAGGAACGGGCGGGCCGGCAGGGCCTCGGGACCGAGGACGCCTCGGCCGGACCAGACGCCGGTGGCGAGCAGTTCGAGGGCGACCACCGGGTTGATCGCCGTCTGCCAGACCACGGCCTGCGCACCGTACTCGCGCATCGACCACTGGTTGTCGACCACGTGGTACAGGTACACCTCGCGCCGCCTGCCGTCCTTGGACCCGGTCACCCAGGTGCCGGCGCAGGTCTTGCCGGTCATCCGGTCGCCGAGGGTCGCCGGGTCCGGAAGGCACGCGGCCACCACGTCGCGCGGGGAGACCCGCACCGGTCCGTCCTCGCCCGGCACGGTGACCTTGGCGGTCGAGTCCAGGCCCAGCTCGTGGAGCGTCTTGAGCCGGGCGATGAAGTCGTCGCCCAGGCCGTACTTGAACGTGACGCGCCGGGCGTCCACCCAGCGCGGGATCAGCAGCACCTCCTCGTGCTCCACGTTGACGCACTCGACCGGCCCGATCCCCTCGGGGAAGTCGAACACCTCCGGCTCGCTGAACGGCGCGGTGGTGAACCAGCCGCGCTCCTTCTCGTAGACCACGGGCGGGTTCAGGCACTCCTCGATCGTGGTCCAGATGCTGAAGGAGGGGGCGAACTCGTAGCCCTCGACCGTGAGGTCGGCGCCGTCACGGACGCCGATCTCGTCGATCTCGTCGAAGAGCTCGTCGGCGGCGTAGCGGGCGAAGACGTCGGACAGACCCGGTTCCACACCCATGCCCACCAGGGCCAGGCGTCCCGACGCGGCCCAGCGCTCACCCAGTTCGAACTGCGCGTCGCCGAGCTTCACCCCGCACTCCTCGTACGGCCGTGAGGGGTGCGGAGCGGACAGCGACATCGCCATGTCGACATAGTCCGCTCCCGCGGCCAGGGCGGCCCGGAACAGCGGCATCACGAAGCGCGGATCGGTCGCGTTCAGCAGGACGTCGCACCGGTGCGCGGTGAGGGTCCGGCGGACCTCCTCCTCGTCGGAGGCGTCCAGACGCAGCGCGCTGAACCGTTCCTCGTGCCCCGGCAGTGCCTCGACCGCCGCCTGTGTGCGGGAGAGGTCGTAGTCGGCCACGACCATGTGCGTCAGGAATTCCCTGCGGGCCGCGATCCGGGTGACGGCGCCGCCGACACCGCCCGCGCCGACGAGAAGCACTCGCATGACTGACACCTTTCGTACGGGAGGCGGTCGCCTCCGTAGTGGTGTCGATGCAACAGCCGGCCCTGCTTTAAGGTCAACCTTGTTGGCATAAGGCTCGCGGTGGTTCGCCGCGATGGCGGAAGGGGAGCGGCCGATGCCCAAGAAGGTGGTGCCGGAGGAGGCGCGGCGCAGGCGCAGGCCGACCCGGCAGGGTGCGGTGCTCTCCGAGTCGCTCATCGTGGAGACCGCGCTGCGGGTGCTGCGCGAACACGGCACCGGCGGGCTCACCGCCCGGCGCCTGGGCGCGGCGCTCGGGGCCGACCCGAGCACCGTCTACCGGTATTTCGGCGGCATGGACGACCTGGCGCGGGCGATCGGCAACGAGCTGATGGGACGGGCGCTGGACGGATGGGCCGCGGACGGCGACTGGCGCGGTGACCTGCGCTCCCTCGGGCTGGCCCTCCACTCCTCCTACCTCGCCCATCCCCAGGCCGCCGTACTCACCGCGAGCCGGGTGAGCGGGCGGCCCCGTGAGATCGCCGTGGACGAGGCGATTCTGGGCCTGCTGCGGGGCGCCGGCCTCCCGGACCGGGCCGCCGTCCGCTTCTACCACGCCTTCATCGACCTGACCCTGGCCTTCGCCGCGCTGGACGCCGGCTCACTGGCGCTGCCCGAGGAGGCCCGCCAGGCCGACGAGGACATGTGGGGTTCCCTCTACGCCCGGCTGCCCGCCGCCACCCACCCGAACATCGCCGCGACGGCCGGCCGGCTTGCGGCCCGGATGCCGCACAGCGCGTACCCGGTGGTCCTGGACACGTTGCTCGACGCCATCGCCGCAGAACTGGCGGTGGCGCCCGCGGCCGGATGAGCCGCCGTCGTCGCCGCGCACCCGCGCGGCCACCTCGCCGACCGCTCCGCCGCCCGGCGCCCTCGACGCCCTCGACGCGCCCGACGCGCCCGACGTCGGGGCGTCCGTCAGGTCACCGGGCCCACGGTCGGTGGCGCGGGGTCGTAGGCGGCCCGCCGGGTGAGGTCCCGCAGGCGCAGCGCGGCGGTGAGCAGGTCGCGGTGGCTGGTGTAGAGGGCGTTGACGCCGAAGCGCAGCAGGTCGGGTGCGCGCATGTCGGCGATCACGCCGTGTTCGGCGAGGGCGACGACCAGTGCACGGGCGTGGGGGTGGCGAAGGCTGACCTGGCTGCCGCGGCGGCCGGCCTCGGCCGGAGTGACGGAGGTGAAGCCCAGAGGGACGAGGAGTTCGTCGACGCAACGCAGGAAGTAGTCCGTCAGGGAAAGGCTCTTGGCGCGGACCTGGGTCAGGTCGACGCCGTCGAAGGCGGTGAGGGCCGCTTCGAGGGCGAGCAGGGACAGGATCGGCGGGGTGCCGATGCGGGCGCGGGCGATGCCTGAGGCGGGCGCGTACTCGTCGGCCAGGCCGAACGGGTCGGCATGACCGGTCCAGCCGGGCAACGGAGTCCGCAGCGAGGCGTGGTGGCGGTGCGCCACGTAGAGGAAGGCGGGTGCGCCGGGGCCGCCGGAGAGGAACTTGTAGCCGCAGCCGACGGCCAGGTCGATGTCGAGGGCGTCGACGTCGAGGGGCAGGGCGCCGGCCGCGTGGCACAGGTCCCACAGCGCGAGGGCGCCGACGTCGTGGGCGGCCCCGGTCAGCGTCCGCATGTCGTACAGCTCGCCGGTGCGGAAGTCGACGGGCGCGTAGCTGACGACGGCGACCCGGTGGCCCTCGGCGGCGAGGAAGCGCGGAAGAGCGGCCGGTGGGACCCGCCGCACCTCCAGGCCCCGGCGGCGGGCGACCGCGTCGGCCAGGTAGCGGTCGGTGGGGAAGTGCCGGGGATCGGTGACCAGCAGCGGGCGGTCCGGACGGAGCTCGGCTGCGGCGTCGAGCGCGGTGAACAGCTGCACGCTGGTGGAATCGCCCACCACGGTCTGCCCCGGCGCGGCCCCGATGAGCGCGCCGACGGTGTCCCCCACCCGCAGGGGTGCCTCCCACCATCCGGCGGCGTTCCAGGAGCCGATGAGGCCGGTGCCCCACTGGCGCCCGACCACGTCGTCGAGGGCGGCCGGGACGGCGGCGGGCAGCGGGCCCAGGGAGTTCCCGTCCAGGTAGACGACGTCCGGTGGGAGAAGGAAGCGGGCGCGGAGGGGAGCCAGGGCGTCGTCGGCGTCGAGTCGCGCGGCCCGCTCGTACAGGGCGGCGGGCACGGAGGGTGCGGTGGTCATCGGCGTGCGGCCTCCTCGCCCGCGCGGCCGGGGTGCCCCGGGGGGAAGGCGGCCGCCATCTCCCGGAGGGTGTCGGCGACCGCGCGGGCACCGGGGGCGCCCGGCTCGATGAGGGTGTAGTGGCCGGTGCCGGGCAGGACGACCGTCCGCAGGTCCCGGTGGACTGCGGCGTAGTCGCTGAACTGGCTGAGCGGGACCTCCTCGTCGGCAGTGCCGTGCAACAGCACGGTGGGCACACCGGTGCTGCCGGCGTCGCGCAGCAGGGTCAGGGGGTCGACCTCGGGCAGCCACTTCTCGAACTGCTCCTCGCCCCCGAGGAGCTGGAGGGCGGCGTCGTCGCTGAGGCGGTCGCGGCGGGTGGCGGTGAGGTCGGTGAGCGGTGCGAGGGCGAGCACGCTCGTCGGCAGGGTGCGCGTGTGCCAGCGGGAGCCGGGCGGCAGCAGGCCCCGGGCGGCGCACCACAGCGCCAGGTGGCCGCCGGAGCAATGGCCCACCAGGACATAGGGCCGCCCTTCGGGCAGGGTGTCCACGAGGCGGGCGACGTCGTCGAAGGTCTCGGGGCAGCCGCCGGCGCCGCCGGACCGCCGGAAGCCGGGGAGCAGCACGTCGAAGCCCTGCTGGGACAGGTACGCCGCGAACGGGGTCAGGTGCATCCGGTCATAGCGCCAGTAGCCGCCGTGCAGCAGGATGACCAGCGGAGCGTCGGGGGCGTCGGACGGCCAGGCGTCGTAGGACTGGTGGGGGTGGTCACCGTAGCGGCCGTGCGCCGGGGCCAGCACCGGCTTCAGGCTCAGGACGCGCCGTTCCTCCTCGGCCGCGAAGGCGGAGATGGCCCTAGACGTCACCGCGCGCCTCCCACAGTTCGGGGAAGACCGGGCGGGCCGCCCGCTGCTCCAGCCAGGTGAGCCCGGCGGAGCCGGCGCTGCCCGGTCTGGCGCCCATGGCGCGGCGGACGACCAGGACGTGGTCGAACCGCCAGCGGGTGACGAGTTCGGCGATGTCGGTGAGCGATTCACCGAGCGTGAGGTGGGGGTGGTGCCGGGGCCCGGCGTGGACGCGCCGCCACACCTCCACGACTCCCGGGTCGCTCGTGTAGGGGCTGGTCACATCGCGCTCGCGGACGTGGCGCGGGACGGGCAGGCCCTGTCGGTGGAGGTAGGCCAGCACCTCGTCGTACAGGGACGGTTCCCGGTAGGTCTCGGCGAGCGCCTCGTGGACGGCCGGGTCTCCCCGGTGGGCGCGCAGCAGCCCGGGCGACTTGTCGCCGAGGAGGAACTCCATGTGCCGGTACATCGCCGACTGGAAGCCCGACGCCTTGCCGAACGCGGCCCGGAAGCCGTTGAACTGGGCGGGGGTCAGCGCGGCGATGGGAGCCCAGGCGCCGCCCAGGGCGGTCAGCGCGCGGCGGCTGCGTGTCAGGGCGTCCAGGGCGGCGGGCAGGTCGTCCTTGGCGAAGGCCACCCGTGCCGTGCGCCACTCGTGCACGATCAGGGTGAACCAGAGTTCCATCACCTGGGTGGTGACGAGGAAGCCCATCTCGTCCGGGGCCTCGGTGAGCGGCTGCTGGAGGGAGTTGAGGACGGAGGCGTGCACGTAGGTGTCGTAGGGGCTCGCACCGGGGAACGGGCGGGTCAGGGCGTCGTCCGTCACCGGCTCGCCGAGTGTGGTCGTGCTGTGGTTCATCGCTTCTCCTAGGGGTGCCTTCGGGTCACACACCGAGGTGCGCGCCGCCGGAGGCGTCGATCCACTGGCCGGTGACCCAGCGGGCGTCGTCGCCGGCGACGAAGGAGACGACGTCGGCGATGTCCGCCGGGTCGCCGAGCCGGCCGAACGTGGAGGCCTCCGAGTACCTGCGGCGGATCTCCGGGACGGCGAGGGTGGGGTTGATCTCCGTCTCGGTGTAGCCGGGGGCGACGGCGTTGACCGTGATGCCTCGGGGGCCCAGCTCCTGGGCCAGGGCGAGGGTGAGGTAGTCGAGGGCGGCCTTGGTCATGGTGTACGAGACGATCGGCGGGAAGGCGACGCGGGTCGCGACGGAGGAGATGTTCACGATCCTGCCGCCGTCGCGCAGGCGGTCCAGCCCGCGTTGGATGATGAAGAACGGCGCCTTGGTGTTGACCGCGAAGACCCGGTCGTAGTCGGCTTCGGTGACGTCGGCGATGCGGCGGGGGACGGTGATGCCCGCGTTGTTGACGAGGATGTCCAGTCCCGTCGGCGCGTCCTGCTCGGCCAGGGCCCGGTCGAAGGCGGACCACAGGGTGTCGGCGTCGCCGGGGACGCCGAGTTCCGCGTGCACGGGGAAGGCGCGGCCTCCCTCGGCCTCGATCTCCTTGACGGTCCGCTCGGCGGCCGTCAGATCGTGGCCGTAGTGGACCGCCACCAGGGCGCCCTCGCGGGCCAGGCGGCGGCTGACGGCTCTGCCGATGCCGCGGCTGCCCCCGGTGACCAGGGCGGTCTTTCCGTCGTGGCGGGCGGCGGTGGTCATCGTGGGGCTCCTTGGGTGAGTGGTCACGGAGGTGGGTGGGCGAGGCGGGTGGGGTGCGGGTCAGGCGTCGAAGTCGAGGGCGACCTCGGGGGTGCGGGGGCGGGCCCGGCAGACGAGCGTGTAGCCGGCGGCACGGTCGCGGTCGTCCAGGGCGTACTGGCGGTCCGCGGTCACCTGACCGGCGACGACTCGGGCGCGGCAGCTTCCGCACACGCCCTCGCGGCACGCGTACGGCACATCGGGGTGAGCACGCAGCAGCGCGTCGAGGAGGACCGTGTCGCCCGGCAGGACGGTGGCGTCGCGGCGGCGCCCGTCGAGCAGGGCGGTGACCCGGGCCGAAGTCGCCTCCGGCGCCCGTCCGGGTGTCCGCGGGGACCGGGGTGCGCGTACCGCTCCCCCGGGCGCCTCCGTGGGGCGCGGTGCCGTGCCGGCCGCCGTGAAGAGCTCTCGGCGGACGAGTGCGGGATCGGCGCCCCGGTCCGCCAGGACCCCCCGCACGGTGTCGACGAGCCCGGGCGGACCGCACAGGGCGTACGTGGTGCCGGGGCCGGGGTCGGCGTCCAGGGCCGTCAGCAGGCGGCACAGTCCGGCCGCGTCGAGCCGCCGCGCGAGCGGGCCGTCGCTCCCTCTTCCCCGGTCCTCGCGGGTCAGCACGTGCAGGACGGTGAACCGGTCGACGAACTCGTCCTTGAGTTCGGCCAGTTCGTCGGCCAGCAAGGCGTCCGCGGAGGTGGGCACCGAGTGGACGAGGGTGACGCGGCAGGCCGGGTCGTGGCGCAGCGCGTGGGCGGCCATCGGGGCCAGCGGCGTGATGCCGGAGCCCCCCGCGAACAGGACGTGGTGGGCGCCGGGCAGCTCCGGCAGGGCGAAGGCACCGGTGGGCGGGGAGAGTTCGAGGTGGTCACCGGCAGTGAGCCGGGTGGCGGCGTGGACGCCGAAGCCGTCGGGGCGGCCGCGCCTGATCACCAGTCGGAGCCTGTCGGGGGCGTTCGGGGGCGGGCTGATCGAGTAGCTGCGGCGTGGTTCGGTGCCGGCCTCGGGACGCCGGACGGTGACGTGCTGGCCGGGGCGGTGGGTGAAGACGGTACGCAGGGCGTCGGGGACGTCGAGGGTGACGGCCACGGTGTCGACGGTGAGGTGACGGACCTCGGTGACGCGGAGCCGGTGGCGGCGGACGCGGTGGGAGGGGTCGGCCGTCGGGACGGACGACGTGATGGTGGCGGTGTTCACGGTGTGCCTCACAACGCGGTCATGTGGGGGAAGGGCTCACGGCACGCCGTGCACCACAGCACCGACTGGCAGCGGGAGGGGCCGAAGGGGCTGTGCGGCCGGGTGGCCCGGGAGCCGCACAGCGGGCAGGGCACACCGGCCAGTTCGACGGGGACCGCGCCGTCGGGGGCCGGGGACACGGGCGGTGCGATGCCGTGCGCGGCGAGCTTGCGCCGGCCCTCGCGGGTGATGCGGTCCGTCGTCCAGGGCGGGGCCAGGACCTGCCGTACGCGGCCCTCGGGGTGGCCGCAGGCGATCAGGACCTCCCGTACCGCGGCCGTGATCTCGGGCAGCGCGGGGCAGCCCAGATAGGTGGGCGTGATCTCCACCTCCAGCACACCGTCGGTGCCCGGGGCGACGGCGCCCACCACACCGAGGTCGCCGAGACCGATCACCGGCAGTTCCGGGTCCGGGAGGGCCCGCACCCTCTCGCGCACCTCCGAGGCGGAGAGCCGGACCTCGACCGACGCGGACCCGCTCACCAGGTGCCTCCGGGAAACTGGCGCCGCACGGACTGGAGTTCGGCGATCAGCGGTCCGAACTCCTCCGTGTGCAGGCCGGCACGGCCGCCCCTGGCCGACCAGGTGGGCGTGGGCACGGTGAGTCCCGCCTCCGCGACGACGGCGGTGACCTGCCGCAGCCACGTCTCGTACAGCGGTGCCGGGGAGGGTGCCGTACCGGAGGCGGCCAGGCGGCGCAGCACCGCGTCCTCCTCGAAGAGTTCGCCGGTGTACGGCCACACGCGCTCCAGGCCGTGCCGCATCCGGCGGGCGCTCTCCTCGGTGCCGCGTCCCAGCGTCACCGTCCAGCGGTCCGCGTGCATCCGGTGGAAGGCGACCTCCTTGGCGGCGCGCGACCCGAACGCGGCGAGTTCGGTGTCGGCGCTGTGGGCGAGCGCCTCGTAGCAGAGGACGGCGTAGTGGGTGTAGGCGAGCTGCCGGGCCACGGTCATCGCGAAGTCCCCGTTGGGGAGTTCGGTGAGCAGGGCGTTGGTGAACTCGCGGTCCGAGCGGGCGTAGGCGAAGTCGTCCTCGGTGCGTCCGCTGCCGTCGAACGCTCCGGCGCGGGTGAACAGGGCGCGGGCGTGGCCGATCAGGTCGAGAGCGATGTTGGACAGGGCCAGATCCTCGTCGACGGTGGGCGCGCGGGTGATCCACTGGCACAGGCGCTGTCCGAGGACGAGGGCGTCGTCGCCGAGACGCAGCAGGTGCAGGGACAGGTCGGCGGCGGAACAGGAGGTCTGGTCCGGCGGGAGGTCCGGGCGCACTCCCCTGACGTCACTGGTGGTGCTCACCTTCGGGGCCTTCCTCGGTCAGCGGTGCGAAGTGTTCGGGGTAGCGGTACGGCTTGTGCCGGGCGCCAGCGAAGTACGGGTCGCGTTCGTCCGGGGAGGCCGCGTGCACGGCGTCGGAACGGACCACCCACAGGGAGAGCGGCTCGCCCCGGCGCGTGTACAGGTCGCGGGCCGCGGCCAGCGCCGCGTCCGGGCCGGCCGCGCGCACCGATCCCACGTGCTGGTGGGCCAGGCCCCGGCGTCCCCTCAGGAACACCTCCCAGGAAGCCGGAGCGCCCTCCCGTGCCCCGCTCATCCGTCCTCCCCTTCCGCCCTGTCCGTCCGGGCGGCGTACGCGGCGGCGGCCTCGCGGACCCAGGCGCCGTCCTCGTGGGCGGCCCGGCGGTGGGCGACGCGCTGCCGCGACCAGTGGGTGTCGTCGCCCAGTGCCTCGCGGTAGGTGTTCCAGTCGACGGGCGTGAAGTCGTAGTGGCCGCGCTCCTCGTTCCAGCGGAGCGCGGGGTCGGGCAGGGTGAGGCCGAGGCGTTCGGCCTGCGGGACGCACGTGTCGACGAAGCGCTGGCGCAGCTCGTCGTTGGTGTGGCGCTTGATGCCCCAGGCCCTCGCGCGGCGGGAGACGGCGGCGCCCAGCGCGGCGGTCCGCGCGTCGGCGCCGTCCGCCTCGGTGTCGGGCGGACCGAACATCAGGGCCACGGCCGGCAGCCACCACCGGTTCACCGCGTCCTGCGCCATCTCCTTCTGCTCGGGGGTCCCTTCGCAGAGGGCGCGCATCAGGTCGTAGCCCTGCCGTACGTGGAAGGCCTCCTCCTGGCAGACGCGGCGCATGGCGCGGGCGTACGGTCCGTACGAGGTGCGGCACAGAGGCGCCTGGTTGATGACGGCGGCGCCGTCCGTCAGCCAGGCGATGGCGCCGGTGTCGGCCCAGGTGAGCGCGGGGTGGTTGAAGGTGGCGGAGGCACGCTGCCGGCCGCGGTGCAGGGCGTCCAGCAGGTCGGCGCGGTCCACGCCGAGGGTCTCGGCGGCGGAGTACAGGTACAGGCCGTGGCCGGCCTCGTCCTGGACCTTCGCGATGAGCACCGACTTGCGCCGCAGGGACGGGGCACGGGTGAGCCAGGCGCCCTCCGGCTGCATGCCGATGATCTCGGAGTGGGCGTGCTGGGCGATCTGGCGGACGAGCATGCGGCGGTATCCGTCGGGCATCCAGTCGCGCGGTTCGATCGTCCCACCGTCGACGACGAGCGCCTCGAAGCGCGCGAGCGCCTCCTGGTCGTCCGCGGTACCGGCGAGGGTCGGCGCGGTCATCGGGCGCCGCCCGGGTTTCCGGCGCCGGCGGCCGTGGTGGCGCGGCGCGTCGGTCCCCGCCCCGGGGCCCGGCCCCGTACCGGCTGCCTGGGCACTCGCATCACTCCTTCGCCTCGTGACCGACCGCGTCCGGCCGGAGGGGGCCGGGCGGAACGGATCGTTTCGTTGCGGTAAGAGGCCGGGCGGGCGGCCCGGCTATCCCCGTGACGCGAGGTTCGGGCGCGTGACAAAGCTCACGGGTCGGCCCGGGGAGTGGAACCGTGCCGTGTCCGCCTCTTGAGGGGGTGTCATTCGAGAACCGCGGCGGCCGGCACGCCGAGGCGAAAGGGGAAACCATGAGCACCATCAGGGAGTTGCTGGTCGAACTCACGGGCACGGCCGAGTACGCCGACCGGATCGGGGCCGACGTCGACCTGGCCGCCAGCGGCATCGATTCCGGGGACCTCGTGCGCCTCGTGCTGCTGGTCGAGCAGCGGCTCGGCGTGGAGATCACCGCCGAGGACATGGAGGGGCTGCACACGATCGCCGACTACGAGCGCTTCGTGGCCGAGCACGCCCCCGCCGGGACGCGTGGCACGGCAGGTGTCGGCGGTGCCGCCGGTGCGAGCGGCGGTGCGTGATGTGGCTGACACAGCTGTTGGAGCGCAACCGCCAGTGCCGGCCCGGCCGGACCGCGTTGGTGGACGAGGAACGCAGCGTCACCTGGGCCGAGTTCCACGACCGCACCCTGGAACTGGCGCGCGGGCTGGCCGAACTGGGCATCGAGCGGGGTGACCGGGTCGCCGTACTCTCCAAGGACCGGATCGAGGTCCTTGAGAGCTACTTCGCGCTCGCCCGCCTCGGGGCACTGTTCGTGCCGCTCAACCACAGCCTGGCCGAGCCCGAGGTCGCCGGGATCGTCGAGCGCGTCGGGGCGGTGGCCGTCATCGGTGAGTCGGACCTGCTGGACCGGCATCCCGAACTGCCGTCGTCGGTGCGGATCAGGCTGGCCCTCGACAAGCCCTCCTTCACGGCGCTGGGCACCCTGGCCGCCGACCGGGACCTGCCGGACGTCGCCGACACCGACCCGATCGCCGTGCTGCACACCTCGGCGACCACCGGACAGGCCAAGGGCGTCACCGTCGACAACGGGTCGTTCCGGGCGATCGCCCTCGGCTGGCTCGTGATGGCCCGGCCCACCGACGACATCGTCATGGTCAACTGCTGCCCGCTGTACCACGGCAGCATGGTCGTGTCCCTGACCTATCTGGCGGCCGGCGCGACGGTCGTGCTCATGCCCGGCTTCACCCCGCAGCGGGCGCTGACCGCGGTGGCGCGGCACGGCGCCACCCACATGTGGCTGGTGCCGCAGATGCTGCGCTTCATGCTCCAGGCCAAGGCGTCCCGGCGCGCCGACCTGACGAGCCTGCGGGAGGTCCTGTACGGCGCCGCGCCGATGCCGCTCGACGTGTACGCCGAGGCGGTCGAACGGCTGGGCTGCGGCTTCCGCCAGGTGTACGGCATGACCGAGGTGGGCGGCCCGTTCGTCACCCTCGGCCCCGACGAACACCCCGCCCCCGGGGACGTCGCCGCCCGTATCCCGTGCGGACGCGTCGTGCCCGGCATGTCGGCCCGCGCGGTGGACGGGGGCGGCCGGGAACTCCCGCCCGGTGAGATCGGCGAGATCGTGGTGCGCGGGCCGGGTGTCATGCAGGGCTACTGGAACGACCCGGAGGCCACCCGGGAGATCACGGCCGACGGCTGGATCAGGACGGGCGACCTCGGCTTCATGGACGACGAGGGTCGCATCAGCCTGGTGGACCGTACGAAGGACGTCATCATCCGGGCGGGCCAGAACGTCTACCCCTCGGAGATCGAGCGCGCCCTGATGTCCCACCCGGCGGTCCGGGACGCGGCGGTCGTCGGCATGCCCGACGAGGACTACGGCGAGGTGCCGCTGGCGTACGTCGTCCCGGAGCCGGACGCGGAGCTGGGAACGGCGGCCCTCCTCGCGCATGTCGCGGGGCTCCTCGCGCCCTACAAGCGTCCGCGGCGGGTGGAGTTCATCGAGCAGGTGCCGCGCAACCCCGCCGGCAAGATCATCAAGAAGCTGCTGCGGGTGTGAGCGGCGACGGTCACCCGGCAGCGGAACGCGCGCTGTCCGAACTGCGTCCGCTGCTGGCCGCCGCCGGGCTCGGTCTGGGTGTCGCGGCCGTCTCGGAGCCCTGTCCGGAACCGGCGGGGCCTGCCGAGGCGGCCGCGGCGGCGGCGATGCCGGCACGCCGCCGGCTGGAGTTCCTGGCGGGCCGTCGGGCCGCCCGGCGGGCGCTGCGCGCAGTGGGTCTGGACTGCGGTGAGATACCCCGCTCGGGGCGGTTGCCGGTGTTCCCGCCCGGCCGTGCGGCGTCGATCTCGCACAGCGCGGGCGTCGCGGTCGCCGTGGCCCGCCCGCCGGGGACCGCCGTGCCGCTCGGCTGCGACCTGGAGCTGCGGCCCCTCCCCCGCGCGGCGGCACGGCTGGTGCTGCGGGCCGACGAGGAGGTGCTCCTCGGCCAGGAGGAGCAGGAGGAGCAGGGGGAGCTGCCTCGCTTCCCCGCCCGGCCCGCGTGCACGACCTGGTCGGTCACCGCGCTGTTCTCCGCGAAGGAGGCCGCATGGAAGGCCTTGGCCGTGCCCGGAGACGGGCGCCGGGTCGGATCCGTGCACGGGCACCGGGCGGGGCCGGGCGACGATCAACAGACCGGGCCTCTGAACGACCGCCAGGCCGAGCCGGTCGACGGGCATCGGGCCCGGCGTCCGCACGACCGCCAGGCAAGGCCCGGCCGCGAGCACCCGGCCGCCGTACCGGACAACGGCCGGCACCGCGACGGGCCCGGGGGCCGGCGTCGAACGGTCCCCGGGGGACAGCCTCCGCCCTGGTCGGCGGGGAGCCTGCGGGATCTGCGCGTGTGCCCGTCGGGAGACGCCCTGCTCGTGCGCCTGCGCGCGCACCCCGCCCACGCCGTGCGGGTGCGGGTGGTCCGCGTCGGGGCCGGGGTGTTCAGCTACGTCCTGGGCCGGGCGGGCGCCCACGACTGAGCACGGGCTGCCGCCCCGGCGCATCGCACCGGGGCGGCAGCCCGCCGTTCCTGGTCAGCGGCCCGCAGGGCCGCCGTCACGATAGGAGCGCCGCGCGGCGTCGGCGGCCTTGTCGGTCTGGGCGTCGTACTTGCCCCCCGTGCGCTGGTCGACCGTTCGCTCGGCCCCCGCGACGCCCTTGTCGGCCTGGTCGGGGTGGCCCTTGGCCATCTGCTTGGCCTTGGTCATCATCTCGCCCAGCTTGCCCATGGGGTACCTCCCGGGATCGTGCGTGTGCCGTTCCCGGCCGCAGGTACCCCTCAGGCCGTGTGCGAACCACCCCGCCCGGCGCGCCGCCACAGCGGACCTCACATCCGGTCCCCCACTCGCGCCGCCATGTTCCCGGCCGGGTGCCGGTTGTCGTGGATGAGCTGATGCGCGAGGCCGATCTCGTCGAAGTCGAAGGTCCGGGAGAGGCAGGGATCGATGATGCCCTGGTCGATGAGCCGGGTGACCTCACGTGCCTCCCGGGCGGTGGCGACGTGCGACCCCTGCAGGCGCTTCTGCCGCATCCACAGGAAGCGCAGGTCGACGTCGCCGTTGTAGCCGGTGGTGCCGCCGCACAGGACGACCATGCCGCCGTTGTCGCACAGGTACAGGGAGGTGGGGACGGTGTCGGCGCCGGAGTGCTCCAGCACGATGCGCGGGCCGCGCCGCTCGCCGAGCACGTCCCACAGGCGTCGGCCGAAGGCGCGGGCGCCCGAGAGCCAGCGGCCCATCGCCTCCTCGTCCGAGGTGTCCGGCAGCCGTCCCCAGTGATCGAAGTCCCGCCGGTCGATCCAGCCCTCGGCGCCCAGCTTGAGGCAGAACTCGCCGCGTTCCTCGCTGGAGACGACCGCGACGGGGATGCCGCCGACGTGTCGGACGAGCTGGATGGCGATGCAACCCAGGCCGCCGGCGCCGCCCCAGATCAGCACCGGGTCACCGGGGCGCACCGTGTGCGGGGGCCAGCCGAAGAGCTGACGGTAGGCGGTGGCGGCGGTCGCCATGTAGCAGGCCGCCTCCGCCCAGGAGAGCCGGGCGGGCTTGGGGTGGCACATGTAGTCGTCGACGACCGCGAACTGGGCGAAGGAGCCGTAGTTCTCCTCGTAGCCCCACACCCGCTGGCCGGCGGACCAGGTGGGGTCCGCTCCGAGGCGGACGTCCTCGGCCCTCTCGTCCCAGCGATTGGCCAGGACCACGACCTCGTCGCCGAGCCGCACCCCGCGCACGTCCTCGCCGACCGCCCACACGATCCCGGAGAGGTCGGAGCCGCCGATGTGGAAGTCCTCGGTGGCGCCCGCCTTCTGCCGGGCGGCGATCACGTCGAGCGGCGAACCGAGGGCCGCCCATACGTTGTTGTAGTTGATCCCGGCGGCCATCACCTTCACCAGGACCTGTCCGCGGCCCACGGGCGGCACGTCGACCACCTCGGTCCGGAAGGCGTCGACGGGCTGTCCGTAACGCTCGCGACGGATGAGCGAGGCGTACATCTTCCGCGGGGCGGTGCCCATGTCGGGCGCGTCGCCGAGTTCGTAGAGGTCTTGGGTCGCTCTCACGCTGGCTCTCCTCAACGCGGGTTCACTGGGCAGGGGTTACGGGGCAGGGGTTACGGGGCAGGGGCTACGGCGGCTCCATCGCCGAGGCCGCGCAGGGCCTTGGCCACCGCCTCGCCGATGCGGGCGATCGGCTCGGGCTCGGTCATGTCGTAGTGACCGCACGGCACGTGGTGCTCGTGAAGGGTGCCGTCCACGTAGGGCCGCCAGCTGTCGGCCTTGCCGGGCAGCACCGCGAGGTCGGCCGGGCGGCCGGCGGTCTCCTCCTCGACCGCGCTGAAGAACAGCACGTCGCCGCGGAAGACGCCGGGGGCGAACTGCGGGGCGATGCGCAGGTTGTTGCGCATCACGGCGGCTATGGCGGCGGCCTCCGCCCGGGTGACGGGCGCACTCGACGGGTCGGTGGTGACCCGGGCGTCGATCCGGTCCAGGACGGTGTCCACGGGCACGGGGTCCGCGTCGACGGGGAGACCGGCCACTCTCGACAGCAGCGCCGCCACCTGGCGTTCGGCCGCGTCGGGGTCGTGGGCGGTGCCGTGCGGCTGGGGGGCGTCGAGCATGGCGAGGAGTTCGACGCGCTCGCCGTCGCGTTGGAGGGCACAGGCCATGGCGTGGGCGACGAATCCGCCGTAGGACCAGCCCAGCAGCCGGTACGGTCCGCGCGGCTGGAGCCGGCGTACCAGGTCTAGGTAGTGGGCGACCATGGCGGCGGCGTCGGGCGCGGGCGGGCGGGTGCCGTCGAGCCCGGCCGCCTGGATGCCGTGGACGGGCTGGTCGCCGCCGAGATGGGGCAGCAGACCGGTGTAGCGCCAGGAGACACCCGCTCCGGGGTGGACGCAGAACAGCGGTGTGGCGGTGCCCTCGGCGCGCAGCGGCAGCAGCGGCCCGAGCGCGGTGGAGGCGGTGTGCGGGGTTCCCTCGTCCCGTTCGTCGGCGGCGGCGAGCACGCCCGCCACGGTGGGCGCGGCCAGCAGTGTCGCCGCCGGGACGTCGAGGACGCCGGTCCGGCGCAGTCGTCCGGCGAGCAGCACGGCGCGCATCGAGTCGCCGCCGAGGTCGAAGAAGTTGTCGTGCAGGCCGATGCCGCCGATGCCGAGGGTCTCCTCCCAGAGCCGGGTCACCTCCCGTTCCCTTTCGGTGCGGGGCGGTACGTGCTCCGTGGTCAGCCGGGGCCGGGGTGCGAGGCCGGGGCCGTCCTCCCGCTCGGTCCCGGCGTCGCCGGGGTCCGTGCGGGCGCCGGGGGCGTCGATCCAGTGGCGCCGGCGGTCGAACGCGTACGGCGGCAGCGGGGCCCGTCGTGGTGTGCCCGGCACCGGGGGCAGGGCGTGGTCGACGCCTGCGCTCCACAGCCGTCCCAGGGCCTCGGCGAGGACGAAGTCGTCGGACGCCTCGGCCTTGGCGTGCCGCATGGTGGTCACCGTCACCGGCGCCTCGTCGGCGAGCCGGGCGGCGGCCAGCTTGGTGAGGGTGTCGCCCGGCCCGATCTCCACGAGGACGGGACGGAGGCCGTCCCACAGGGCGGTGATGCCGTCGGCGAACCGCACGGTGTTCCGGGTGTGGTCGATCCAGTGCCGTACGGAGGTGGCCTGGGCGTCGGTCACCCAGGTGCCGGTGACGTTGGTGACGTAAGGGATGCGCGGCGGGCGCAGGGTGACGCCGCTGAGGTGGGCCTCGTAGGCGGGCAGGACGGGGTCCAGGACGTGGGAGTGGGCGGCCACGGGGATGCGCAGGCGGCGGAAGGGGACGCCGAGCCGGGTCAGTTCGGCCTCCAGGCGGGCTACGGCGTCGACGTGTCCGGCGACGGTGCAGGCGCCGGGGCCGTTGACGGCGGCCAGGGACAGGTCGTCGTCGAGCAACGCCCCGATCTCCTCGGCCGGGGCCGCCACGCCGACCGTGGCGCCGCCGGCGGAGCTGATGAGCCGGATGCGTTCGGTGACCAGTGGCAGCATGTCGGCGAGGTCGATGACCCCGGCCAGGCAGGCGGCCGTGTACTCGCCGAGCGAGTGGCCGAGGAGCGCGTCGGGGCGGACGCCCGCCTCGATGAGCGTGCGCCCCAGGGCGTACTCGGTGACGACGAGCCCGAGGAACGCGGCGGTGTCGTCGGGCCGGCGCTCCTCGAAGAGGGCCGTGCGCAGGTCGGTGCCGAGGTCGGGCCGCAGGATGCGTGCGCACTCGTCGACGGTGTCGCGGTAGACGGTGTGGTCGCGGTAAAGCTGCGCGCCCATGCCGGGGTACTGGGTGCCGCCGCCGGGCAGCAGGAACGCCACACGGGCCGGGTCGTCGGGGACCGGCGGGGTGGCGGGTACGGCGGAGCGCAGCGCGTCGAGGGCCTCCTCGCGCGTGGCCGCCGTGACGGTGAGGCGGTGGCGCAGCGCGGGCCGGTCGGTGCGCAGGGAGTGGGCGATGTCGTCCAGGCGCTGACCGGGGCGGCGTTCGAGGTGCCGGGCGAGGGCGTCGGCCTGGCCGCGCAGGGCGCCGGCGGTGCGCGCGGACAGGGGCAGCACCAGGCGGCGGCCGTCCTCGGGCGGGCGGGGTGCGGCGGGGGCGGTGGGCGGGGCCTCCTCCAGGACGACGTGGGCGTTGGTGCCGCCGATGCCGAAGGCGCTGACGCCGGCCCGGCGGGGGTGCTCGCCTTCGGGCCAGTCCTCCAGGGCGGTGGGGACGCGGAAGGGGCTCGCGTCGAAGTCGATGAGCGGGTTGGGCCGGTCGAAGTGCAGGCTCGGCGGGATCTGCCGGCGTTCGAGGGCGAGGACGGCCTTGACGAGCCCGGCGATGCCGGCGGCTGCCCCGAGGTGGCCGATGTTGGTCTTGACCGAGCCGAGGGCGCAGAACCCGGTCCGCGGCGTGCTGTGCCGGAACGCCTCGGTGAGCGCGGACACCTCGATGGGGTCCCCGAGTCGGGTGGCGGTGCCGTGCGCCTCGATCAGGCCGATGGTTCCGGCGTCGATCTCCGCCTCGGCCTGGGCCGCGAGGATCACCTCGGTCTGTCCGGCCGCGCTGGGCGCGCTGAAGCCGACCTTGCGGCGGCCGTCGTTGTTGACGGCGCTGCCGCGGATGACGGCGCGGATGCGGTCGCCGTCGGCGAGGGCGTCGTCCAGCCGCTTGAGTACGACGGCTCCCACACCGTCGCCGGAGGAGGTGCCGGCGGCGTCCGCGGCGAAGGCACGGCAGTGCCCGTCGGGGGAGAACGGTCCGTCGGGCACGTGCCGGTAGCCCAGTGAGGCGGAGGGGTTGAGGGAGACCGCGGCGGCCAGCGCGGTGTCGCAGCGGTGGTCCAGCAGGTCCTGGCAGGCGGTGTGCACGGCCACCAGCGCGGTGGAGCAGGCCGTCTGGAGGGACACGCTGGGGCCGGTGAGCCCGAGTTCGTAGGAGACCCGGGTGGCGAGGGTGCCCAGGGAGTTGGCGGTGGCCGCGTGGACGAGCTCGACGGAACCGGGCTGCCCGGCGAAGCGCGGGTGCAGGTGGGCCGGGTAGTAGCGGCTGTCGCCGCCGCCCGCGTAGACGCCGAACGCCTCGCGGGTACGGTCGTCGCCGAGGCAGCCGGCGTCCTCCAGGGCGTGGTAGGCCGTCTCCAGGAGCAACCGTTGCTGCGGGTCGACGACGGCGGCCTCCGCGGGGCTGTAGCCGAAGAAGCCGGAGTCGAAGCGGTCGATGCCCTCGACGGCCGACGCCATCCGGACCAGTGTGGGGTCGTCGAGGTCGCGTCGGTCGCCGCCCGCGGCGAGGAACTCCTCGTCGGTGACGGGCCGTACGGACTCGCGGCCGGCCGCGAGGTTGTCCCAGAAGGCGTCGAGGTCGTCGGCGCCGGGGAAGCGGCCCGCCATGCCGATGACGGCGACGGCGGGGACGTCCTCGCCGTGGGGTGCGGTGGTGTCGTGCACGGCCTGTGTCTCGTCCTCTCGGGGTTCGTGGGGGGTCTGGGTCGCCTGCGGTGCGGGGGTGTCAGGCACGTCCGCGGTCCTTCCCGTGCCGTGCGGTGCGGCGGGCGCGGGCGGTGCGCTGCCGCTGTGCCTGCTCCCTGGCGCGGTCGAGGCCGTCGGCCGCGTGCCGGGGCGGCTGTTCGGCCGCCGCCGTGGGAGCGGCGCCGGCGGCCGACAGGTGGCGGGCCAGGTCGCGCACGGTGGGGTGCGCGAAGAGGTCGACGACGGACAGGTCGGTGCCGAGGGCGCGGTTGACGGCGCTCTGGGCGGTGACGAGGAGCAGGGAGTTCCCGCCGAGGTCGAAGAAGTTGTCGTCCCGGCCCACCCGGTCGTGGCCCAGTACACCGCGCCACACCTGCGCGAGCCGGTGCTCCAGCTTCCGCAGGTCGTCCCTCGCTTCCGCCCGGTCCGTGGCGGGGGTGGCACCCGCCGAGCGCAGCGTCCAGGCGTCGGACAGTCCGGCCGTCCGGGCGGTGTCGGCCGCCGCGTGGTAGAGGGCGCCCAGGTCGGTGCCGTCCTCCAGGCCGACGCGCGCGGCCAGGCGGCGCACCTGGCGGGCGGGGGCGTCGACGTGGCTGCGGACCCAGGGGGCGGTGCGGTCGGCGCCGATCAGCACGTGGGGTTCGTCCAGAGTGCGGGCCAGGTCGAAGGAGCGCAGCGCGGCGGGGGTGTCGAGCAGCCGGTAGCCGCGGGCCTCCGTGAGCGCGGTGAGCCGGTAGCCGCGGCTCATGCCGCGCTCGCGCCACATGCTCCAGGCCAGGGACTGGGCCGGCAGGCCGAGCGCCCGGCGGTGCAGGGCGAGGGCGTCGAGGCACGCGTTGGCGGCGGCGTAGGCGGCGTTCAGGGCGCCGCCGAAGAAGCCGTTCACCGAGGAGAAGGTGATGAAGGTGCCGACGGGGTGGTCGGCGGTGAGGCGGTGCAGCGTCCACGCGCCGCGCACCTTCGCCTCCAGCGCCCGACGCCAGGTCGCGGCGTCCAGCTCGCTCACGGGGCGTTCCACGAGCGTCCCGGCCAGGTGCAGCACCGAGGACAGGGGCACGCCCCAGGTCTCGGCGGCGGCCTCCACGGCGGCCCGCACCTGACGCTCGTCGGTGACGTCGGCACGGGCGTAGCGCACCTCGCCCAGCTCGCGCAGGCGCGGGAGGGCGTCGCCCTCGGGGTCCGGGGTGCGGCCGACGATGAGCAGGCGGGTACCGGGTGTGCGCAGCAGATGCGCGGCCACCTCGACGCCGACACCGCCCAGTCCCCCGGTGAGGAGGGTGAAGCCGTCGTGTGCGGGCGGCTCGGCGCGGGCCGGGGTGGCGGGCAGGGGGGCGAGGCGGCGTACATGGCGGTGTCCGTCGCGGTACGCCACCTCCGCGCCGTCCGTGGTGACGGTCGCCTCGGCCAGCACGACGGGCAGCGGGTCCTCAGCGGCGTCCGGGGCGAGGTCGAGGTGGGTGCCGCGCAGCCGGCCGAACTCCTCGCCCAGCGACTTCAGCAGCGCGCCCGCCGCGGCGTGGCCGGGCAAGGGGCGTTCACCGGGGCGCACGGCCTGCGCGCCCGCCGTCACGTACAGCAGGTCGACGGGGTGCGGCCGGCCCGGGCGGGCGGCGAGGGCGCGGGCGAACGCGAGCAGGTCCTCCGCACCGGCCGTGCCGTGCGGCTCCGTCTCGGGGGCGCCGTCGCGCCGCAGGCCGGCGAGGTGCAGTACCGCGTCGACGGGCGGCCGGTCGCGCTCCACCTGCCCGAGCAGCGCCGTGTAGTCACTCACCTCGCCGGGCCGGACCCGGTAGTGGGCGGCGTCGAGCCGTGCGAACTCCGTGCCCGTGCCGACCACCGTGCACAGGCCGCCGTCCTCGCGCAGCGCGTCGGCGAGCCGCTGGGCCGACAGGGCCCGGGGCTCCGGAAGGTCGCCGTTCGCCAGGACGAGGGTGTGCCGGCCGGGGTGGGCCGGACGGGCGTCGGGGCGTTCCGCCCGCTGCCACACCGGCCGCAGGAACCAGTCGGGGACGGTGGTCTCGGTGCCCAGCAGCAGTTGGGTCCGGCGGACCTCCTCGTCGAAGTCGCCCGCCTCGAACGCCTTGCGCAGCTTGGTGCGCTGGATCTTGCCTATCTCGGTCTTCGGGACGGCGTCCGGGGCGACCGGGATCAGGTAGGCCGGGCTGACGCCGATCTCCCGGGCCACCTTCCCGGTGATCTCGCGCAGGGCGCCGGCGGTGACGTCCGGCACGGGATGGAAGAAGAGGGCCAGTTCGTCGGTGGGCGAGGACGGGTCGGTGCGCACCGCGACCGCCGCGGTGAAGCTGTTCTCCACCCACGGCAGTTCCTCGACGCACGCCTCGATCTCGTGGCTGTAGTGGTTGACGCCGTTGACGATGATGACGTCCTTGGCGCGGCCGGTGATGTACAGCTCGCCGTCGCTCAGGTAGGCCAGGTCGCCGGTGTCGAACCAGCCGTCCTCGGTGAAGGCCTCCGCGTTGGCGGCCGGGTTGTCGTGGTAACCGCCGGTCACGGACGTGCCGCGGACCTGGAAGCGGCCCGCCTCGCCCTCGTCGAGGACCGTGCCCTGTTCGTCGACGATCCGCATGGCGAATCCCGGGTAGGGCAGGCCGCAGCTCACGAAGGTGCCCTCGCCGTCGCGGGGTTCGGCGGGCAGGACGGCGTCGGTGACCACGGAGCAGGTCTCGGACATGCCCCAGCCGGGGTGCATCACGTCCTGCGGCAGGCCGAACGGCTTCAGCGCGCGCAGGAAGCGGCGGGCGGCCGAGGCCACGACGACCTCGCCGGCGTTCATCACCAGCCGCATCGGCGAGAGGTCCCAGTCGCGGTCCGCGAAACGGTCGGACTGCTCGGCCAGGAGGCCGAAGGCGAAGTTGGGCGCCCAGGTGACGGTGACCCGGTGCCGGTCGGCGAGGTCCATCCAGCGCGCCGGGTCCTGCAGGATCCAGGAGGTGGGGGCGTGGATCTGGCGGCAGCCGAGGTACACGTCCCGCAGGTGGAACATCACCACGCCGGTGACGTGGTCGAGCGGGATCCAGTTGAGGGAGACGTCGTCCGCGCCGAGCCGGTTCGTCTGCTCGGTGGCGGCCGAGCGGGTCAGCACGTTGCGGTGGGTGAGCCGCACCGCCTTGGGCAGGCCGGTGCTGCCCGACGTCATCAGCATCAGGATGAGGTCGTCCGGTCGGGCGGGGTGCCAGTCGTGGTCCTCGGGCGCCTCGCGCAGGGCGTCGGCGGTGGTGAGCCGCAGCCCGGGCCGGTCCCACCCGTCCGCGAGGGCGCGCAGCCCGGCCTCGCGGCCCGCGGAGCACACGATCCAGGGCCGGCCGAGCATCCGCCAGATGCCCTCCAGCTTGGTCAGCGCCGCCGAGGGGGTGTCGTAGGAGGCGGGGACGGTCAGCGGGACGGCGACGAAACCGCCGAGGACGCAGCCCCACAGGACGGCCAGGAAGTCCTCGGTGGCGTCGCACTGGAGGATGACCTGGTCCCCGGGGCGCAGGCCCGCCCGACGCAGCCCGGCGAGGACGCGGGAGGCCTCGGGGATCAGGGCCGCGTAGCTGCGCCGGTGCTCGCTGCCGTCGGCGTGGACGTGGACGATGTCGCCCCGGCCCCGTTCGGCGGCGCGGCGCAGGGCCTCGGCCCAGCTCGGCACGGAGGGTTCGCACAGGGCGGGGCCCTCGCTGAGCGCCGGGACGGCCGACGAGCGGCCGGTGCGGCCGGCGGCGGGGACGGGTGCCGTGGTGCGGACGGGCAGGCCGGTGTGGCGGCGGTCCGGTTCCTCGGGCGTGGGCTCCACCGTCACCTCGGCGGTGGTGACGCCGGGGAGGGCGGCCAGCCGGTCCCGCCAGGTCCGGGCGGCGGTACGGTCGACGGTGGGCAGGGCGTCTAGGGCCACGGTGTCGACGGTGCCGTCCCCGGTACGGGGCAGCGTGTTGACGGCGGTCACGCGAACGGTGTCGTGGCCCGCGCGGTCCAGGGCGTCCTCGACACGTTCGGCGGCGTCCGCCCGCCCGGGCACCACGTAGAGCCGCGGTGGGGTGCCGTCGGTGCCCGGGAGGGCGTGGGCGTCGCGGACGCCGGACACGCGGAGGGCGGCGGCCTCCAGTTCCGCGGATTCGGTCGCTGCCGGGGCGGAGGTGCGCTCGGGGAGCGCGGGAAGGTCTCCCACGCGCACGCCGGGGTCGGTGCTCACCGTGCGCAGGACCTCGCGCAGGGAGCGGGCGAACGCCTCGGCCGTGCCGGCGTCGTACAGGTCGGTGGCGTACTCGACGTGCAGGGTCAGGCCGTCGGGGGTGCCGTCGGCGGTGTGGCGTTCCAGGACGTCCACGAACAGGTCGAACTTGGCGGTGCCGGTGGCGGTGGGCCGCAACTCGGCTCGGTGGCCGTCCATGGCGAGGACGGCCGGTTCGTTGTTCTGGAGGGCCAGCATCACCTGGAACAGGGGGTGCCGGCCGGGCGCGCGGGTCGGGTTGAGCGCGTCGACCAGCCGGTCGAAGGGCAGGTCCTGGTGGTCCAGGGCGGCCAGGTCGGCGCTGCGGACACGGGTCAGCAGGTCCCGGAAGGCGGGGTCGCCGGAGGTGTCGGCCCGTAGGACCAGGGTGTTGCTGATCAGGCCGATCAGGGGGTCGAGGCCGGGTTCGGTGCGGCCGGCGACCGGGGTGCCGAGGACGATGTCCTCGCCGGCGCCGCAGCGGGTGAGCAGGGCGCCGACCGCGGCGTGCAGCACCATGAAGAGGCTGGTGCCCGAGCGGTCGGCGAGGCGCACCAGGGCGCGGTGCAGGTCGGCGTCGACCGCGGTCTCGACGTGTGCGCCACCGCCCGGGGCGGCGGGGCGGGGCCGGTCGCCGGGCAGGGTGCACTCCTCGGGCAGGCCGTCCAGGGCCGTGCGCCAGTGCGCGGTGAGCCGTTCCAGCCGTCCGGGGCCTTCCGGTTCGGGGGTCAGCAGGGCGCGCTGCCACAACGCGTAGTCGGCGTACTGGACCGGCAGCGGCGTCCAGTCGGGTGCCCGGCCGGCCCGGCGGGCGGCGTAGGCGGTGCTCAGGTCGTCGGCGAAGGGGCGCAGCGACCAGCCGTCGGCGGCGCTGTGGTGCAGGACGAACAGCAGGGTGGAGCCCAGGAACCAGACGGCGAGGGGGCTTTCGGCGGTCAGGTCGAAGCGGTGCCTCGCCGCGGCGCTGATGTGGGCGGCGGTCTCCGCGGCGGGGCAGTCGACCCGGTGCAGCGCCGGACGCAGCTCGCCCGGCGCCAGGACGCGCTGGTGGGGGACGCCGTCGTGCTCGGCGATCACCGTCCGCAGGATCTCGTGCCGGTCGGCCAGGTCGCCGAGGGCCGCCTGGAGGGCCCGGGGGTCGGGGGCGGTGTCCAGGGTGACCAGGAGCGGGATGTTGTAGGTGGCGGCTCGGTCGTCGAGCCGGTTGAGGAACCACATGCCTTCCTGGGCGAAGGACAGCGGCACCCGCTGCGGGCGTACGGCGTCGCCGAGGACGGGCCGGGGCAGGGTGCCGCCGGTGGGTGCGGTGAGCCGCCGGGCGAGGGCGCCCGGGGTGGGCGTCTCGAACAGGGCGGTGATGGGGATCTCGGCACCCGTGTCGTGCCGCAGGCGGGCCAGGAGACGGGTGGCGAGGAGGGAGTCGCCGCCGAGGTCGAAGAAGTTCACGTCGGTGCCGACGGTCTCCCGGGGCAGTTTCAGTATGTCCTCGAACAGGGCGCAGACCACGGCCTCTTCGGGCGTTCCCGGGCGGTTCCCGGAGGCGGCGGCGGTGAAGTCGGGGTCCGGCAGGGCCCGGACGTCGAGTTTGCCGTTCGCGGTCAGCGGCAGCGCGTCCACCGGGACGCAGACGGCCGGGACCATGTGCTCGGGCAGGTGGGCGGCGGTGTGGGCGCGCAGCTCGGCGGGGCTCACCGGCGCGGCGCCGCTGGGGACGGTGTAGGCGACCAGGTGCTGGGCGCCGTTGTCGGCGCGGCGGGCCACGACGGCGGCACGTGTCACGCCGGGGTGGGAGGCGAGGACGGCCTCGATCTCGCCGGGCTCGATCCGGAACCCGCGCAGCTGTATCTGGGCGTCGGCACGGCCGAGGTAGTCGAGGGTGCCGTCGGGCCGGCGCCGGGCCAGGTCGCCCGAGCGGTACATGCGGGTGCCGGGCGGGCCGTAGGGGTCGTCGAGGAAGCGGTCGGCGGTCAGGTCGGGCCGGTCGAGGTATCCGGCGGCGACCCCGGCGCCGGAGACGTACATCTCGCCGGTCGCCCCGGGCGGCACGGGGCGGCCGGCGTCGTCCAGCAGATGGACGCGGAGGTCGGCGAGGGGGGTGCCGATGACGCTGCCGCGGCGCGGGTCGTCCAGGTCGGCGCGGGTGAGGCGGTGGTGGGTGACGTGCACGGTGGTTTCCGTGATGCCGTACATGTTCACCAGCACCGGGCGGTCCAGGCCGTGCCGGTCGGCCCAGGGGCGCAGACGCGCCGGGCGCAGGGCCTCTCCGCCGAGGACGACGTAGCGCAACGCCCCGGCGTCCCCGTGCCGTTCGGCGTCGGCGTCGGCGTCGACGAGTTGCTCGAACGCGGACGGCGTCTGGTTGAGGACGGTCACGCCCTCGCGGTGCAGCAGCTCCAGGAACTCGCGCGGCGAGCGACTGACGGCGTAGGGGACGACGACGACGCGGCCGCCGTGCAGCAGGGCGCCCCAGATCTCCCAGACGGAGAAGTCGAAGGCGTAGGAGTGGAACAGCGTCCACACGTCGTCGGCGCCGAAGGCGAAGTGCTCGGCGGCCGAGGCGAAGAGCCGGACGACGTTGGCGTGCGGGACGGGCACACCCTTGGGACGGCCGGTGGAACCGGAGGTGTGGATGATGTACGCGATGTCGGACGGGCGCACCGGTCCCCGACGGTCGGCGTCGGTGAGGTCGGCGGCGGATCGCCGGGCGAGGTCCGCCGCGACCGCTTCGTCGTCCAGGCGGACCACGGGCAGCGCGTCCCCGGCGAGGTGGGCGTGGGCGCGCTCGGTGACGAGGAGGACGGGTGCGGCGTCCTCGACGACCAGCCGCAGCCGTTCGGCCGGGTGGCCGGGGTCCAGGGGGAGGTAGGCGGCGCCGGTCTTGAGGACGGCCAGCAGGGCGGGCAGCAGCCATGTCCCCCGCTCCAGGGCCAGCGCCACCACCCGGCCGGGGCCCGCCCCGCGTTCGGCCAGCAACCGCGCCAGCCGGTTGGCCTCGGCGTTGAGTTCCGCGTACGTGAGCCGTTCGTCCCCGCAGGTGACGGCGGAGCGCTCGGGTCCGGCCGCCGCCCGCTCCTCGAACAGCTCGGTGAGCGTCCGCTCGACGGCATGCGTGTGCACGGGGGTGTCGCGGGGGTGCTCGCCCGGCAGCAGGACGTCCAGGTCGCCCACCGGGTCCGTCGGATCGGCCTCGGTCAGGCGGCGCAGCAGCGTGAGGAACCGGTCCCGGTGCAGGGCCAGTTCGTCCTCCTGGTACAGGGCGGGGTTGGCGTCGAAGGCCAGCCACAGTCCCCCGGACCGGCCGCCGGGGCGCACCGAGATCTGCAGGTCGTCGACGGCTCCGCCGGACAGGTGGTGCCAGGTGGTGGGGTGCCCGCCGAAGTCCGGCGACTCGTCGAACGGGACGATGTTCAGTACCGGCCCGTACAGTCGGCGCCCGGTGCCCATCAGCCCCAGGTCGCGGCGGAGGAACTCGCCGCGGTAGCGCTGGTGGCGGCGCAGCGCCGTCAGTTCCTCGGCGACGGCCCGTGCCAGTTCCGCGACGGAGGTGCCGGGGGCGGCGGCCACACGCAGCGGGAGGACGTCGGAGGCGGTGGCGGGGGTGCGCAGGGCGGCGCTGCCGGGGCGGCTCATGGTGGCCAGGCCGAGTACGAGGTCACGGGCGCCGGTCATCCGGTGCAGATAGGCGACGGTGGCCGTGGTCAGCAGTTCGGTGCGCCGGACGCCGAGGCGGGCCGCGGCGGCGTCGAGGGCGTCGGCCTCGGCGGGCGTCAGCGTGGCGGCGCGGCGCAGGAAAGGCGCGGTGGGGGCGGCCGTACGAGAGGTGAGACGGGCAGGCTCCGGCAGGCCGGCCAGGTGGCGCGCCCAGTGGTCGCGGTCGCGGGTGTACGCCTCGGAGGCGCGGTAGGCCGCCTCCTGCTCCTGGAGCCTGCTCACCGGCGCGAACCCGCATGGGTCCGGTGTGCGCCCCTCGGCCAGCGCGTTGTACGTCTCGGCCAGGCGCCGGCCGAGCAGCTTGTAGCTGTAGCCGTCGAGCAGGAGGTGATGGGCCCTCAGCAGCCACAGGAAGCGGTCGGGGGCGAGGGTCAGCAGGGTGTGCGCGAACAATGGGCCCTTCTCGATGTCCACGGGCGCCGCGAGGTCGGCGCGGACGTGGGCCCAGGCGGCGGCCTCGGGGTCCCGGGCGCCGCTTACGTCGACCCGGTGCAGTGGCCAGGCGTCCGCGTCCGGAGCGGTGCGGCAGCGGGGGCCCTCGTCGGTGTCGCCGAACCGCAGGGCGAAGGTGTCCGCCTCGCCGACGGTGCGTCGCAGCGCGGTCTCGAACAGGCCGGTGTCGAGGGGACCGTGGATCTCGACCGCCTCCGCGGTGTTGTACGCGGCGCTGTCCGGCGCGAGCCGCCCGGCGTACCAGAGGCCCTCCTGGGCTCCGGACAGCGGTCGACGTTCGTCCTCCTGGAGTGACATAGCACAACCCTCACGTGGCAAGCCGTAACTGTCCCGGACGGCGAAGGCCCGGCCGGATCGGACGTGTGCGGCCACCGCTCCCCGCCGCGCTCGTGCACGGGTCGGGCCGGCCCCGGAGGGCGGGACGGGAGGCCGCATGCCGAGGGCGGGGGGATCGCGTCACCCGGCCCCGGTTCACGGCACATCACGGTGCGGCAGTGAGACCGGGCGGGTCAAGCGGGACCGGGCCCGTGCGGCTCCGCTTCAGGGGTTTCCCTGGAGAACGAGAGGCCGGGGAGTGCGGGTGCCGGTGCAACTTCTAGGGAAATCACGCGACTTCCCTCCCGACCGCGTTCGCGGCTGGATTCGGCCGCGATCCGCCGTGCACTCTCGAAGGGCCCCACCCCGGCGGACCGCCGGCGGCGGCAGGCCGACTCCGGGCCGTGGAGGCCGTGGAACCCCCGACATGAACGACGGAAAGAAGGCTGACGGCATGCACCGTGCGCTGTGTCCGGTCGAGACGCTCTACGTGGGTCAGAGAAGCAGAGCCGTCCTGTCCTGCAGCCTGCGCGGACCCGTGGACGCCGCGGCGCTGTCGGCCGCTTTCGACGCCCTGACGAGCACCAACCCGACGCTGCGGTCCCGCATCGAGCAGGTCGGCACGGACCACGTGCTGCGCCTCCTGGCCGAGGACGAGCGGCCCACCCTGACCGTCCGCACCGGCGACGAGGAGGAGGCCTACGCGGCGGAGCTGAACCGGCCCCTGCCGGTCGGCGGTCCGCTGAGCCGCGCCGTCCTGGTCAGCGCGCCCGACGGTGAGAGCCACCTGTTCGTGCTGGTGGTGGACCACACCGTCACGGACGGGCACAGCAGCATCGCCCTGCACAACGCGCTGTGGGACCGTTACCGCGCACTGGTCGACGGCGAGCACACCGACGGGACGGCCGAGGCGGGTCTCCCGTCCTGGCCCGAGCCCGTCAGCCGGCTGCTGCCGCCTGCCGACGAGGCCGACACGGCGAAGTACCTCGACGGCCGTCTGGAGGAGACGCGCCGGCACCCGGTCGCGCTGGTGCCGTACGACACCGCCGCCGAAGGCGGGGCCGACGCGGCCGGACACATCGAGGTCCGCCGGCTGACCCTGGACGTGGACCACACCTCGCGCCTGCGCGCAGCGGCACGCGCCTCCGGCGTGTCCGTGCACGCGCTGGTCGCCGCGTCGCTGCTGGCCGCGGCCCGGCGGCGGCTGGACGGCCACGGCCCCCGCGCACTCGGCTGCCTCTCCCCCGTCGACCTGCGCTCCCGCCTGTCCCCGCCGCTGCCGGCCTCCGCGATGGTGCCCGCGGTCACGACGCACCTCCAGACCCTGGCGGTCTCCGAGACGTCTGAGCCGCTGGAGCTGGCCCGTGCCGTGCACGCCCGGCTGAGCGACTTCCTCGCGCGGGGCGACCACTTCCACGAGGTGCGCATCACGCCGGAGATCCCTCGCAACCCGGCCCTGCAGATGGCGACCGTGATCGCCACCAACATGGGTGTCGTTCCCGGCCCGCGACTGCCGCGCGGCCTGCGGGCGGTCGACGTGCGGCTGGTGCCGGCCCGTGAGCACTACTTCCCCCAGGCGGGGCGCAGCCCCGTGATGGCGTGCGTGGTCTCCTTCGAAGGGCGGCTGTCCATCGAGTTCCCGCACTCCACCGCCTGTTTCAGCCCGTCGTTCATGCGGGCGTTCCGCGATGACGTGCGCGACGGCCTGCTCCGCTTCACGACCGCGACCGCAACCGCGTCCCCCACGGAGCCCGAGCCGGAGCCGGCCCGCCCCATCACCGGCTGAGCCGCCCCTCCCCGCTCACGCACACGCACCCCCGTCCGCCCGGCTGCCGTAAGGAGACTCCGTCCGACATGTCCACCGTCAGCGAACTCCCCTCTCCCCTGGTACTGCTCCCCCGAGCCCAGGCGGGCGACGAGCAGGCGATGAACCGCTTGTTGACCGGCATCACGCCCTACGTCGCACGCATCTGCCGCTCCGTCACCCGTGACGACGGGGCGGACGCCACGCAGGAGGCGTTGCTCGCCATCTACCGCGGCCTGGGGTCCCTGCGCGAACCGGCCGCGTTCTACGGCTGGGTGCGCTCGGTGACGGTCCGCGAGGCCGTCCGTACCGTCAAGCGCTACGGCGAGGAGCGGAGCTGCTCCGAGCTGGAGTCGCGGCAGGAGGCGAACCCCCTGGACGCGGTGCACATCAGCGATGTGCTGGAGCGGTTGTCCGAGGCGCACCGGCAGGTCCTCACCCTGCGCGCCTACGGACTCAACGAGGAGGAGATGGCCGAGGTGCTCGCCCTGCCCCTGGGCACGGTTCGCTCCCGTCTCTTCCGTGCCCGCCGACGGTTCCAGGAGGCGTGGCTGCCCTCGGCGGCGTGAGACGGCGGCCGGCGCCACGGCCGGTCCCGTACGCGCAATGGCCGTGGCGGTGTGTGTCACCGCCACGGCCACCTTGTCCGGACCTTCGGAGAACGGCGGACGTGCTACCGCACGCGTTCCGACAGAACGCGCGGGGGCCACTGGCCGACGGCGAACATTCCGAGCGCGTGCGCACGCGCCACCAGGGCGGGGCGGTTGGACGCCTCGAACCTCCGCAGCATCTGACCGACGCGGTACTCGACTCCCTGACGGCTCAGATAGAGACGGGAGGCCAACTGCGCGGTGGACTCTCCGCGCGCGACCCCTTCGAGAACCTGCGCGTCGAGCGCGCTGAGCACGGGCCCGGCGGCGGCCTCCGCCAGGGCGCCCTTCTGTGGTACGCGCCTGTCCTCGGCCCGGCGCGTTTCCGCCGCGCGGTGTGCCGCTCCCGCCCTGCGCAGGAGGATGACGACGCCGAAGACATCGCCCGAGGGTTTCCTGACGGCGACCCCGGTGAGTTCCGCCAGGAAATCCCGTCCGGTGCCGTCCCGGTAGGTCACCGTTTCCGTGAATCGCCGGCAGCGTCCTGAGGAGAGGAAAGTGAACTGTTCCCGCAGCCTTGCGGGAACAGGAGAACGGAGAAGGTCGAGAAGTCGGCGCCCGCGTATCTCGTCGGTACTCAGGCCGAATTGGCGGGCGAATTCCGGCTCCGCGGCCGTGACGACCGGGTCCCCCGGGGAGACGTGGGCCGTCCAGGCGTCCGCCGAGGCGGCGCCGCGGTGCGCACCGCCTCCGGTCGGGGCGCGAGGGGCGGGGGCAGCCGGAGCGGTGGCATTCCTCTGCTTGCCGGGTGAGGCGTCGGGGAAACTCGTGGTCGCCACGAACGTACCGTCCTTCTTCCTGCGCGTGGGGGCTGGGAAGGGTTGCGAGCGCGGAGCGGGCCTGCAGTGCTGTGCCTGGGTGTCGGCAAGCGCCGGAGGGCGGCACGAACCACCTCGTCGGTGGCCGGGCCGGGTGTGCCGCGCCGCTCGGGCGGGCCGGCGGCGGGCGTCGGCCTCCCGAGAGTCATCAGGGTGAGCGGAGCGGACGGCGCCGAGGCGGCCGACGTCCGGACACCGGGGATAACGTTGTCATGGCCACTGATTCTCGTTGTCCGATCCCGACGCCGGAAGGCCGCCGGGCGGACCGGCCGACCGTACGGCAGGCCTGCGGGAGAAGCCCGGCCGGGAACCGTGCAACACGAGGAACCTCCACGAGACGAAGTGGGGATCGCATCAGGAGCGGTTTAGAGACTAGGGGTCGACAAGTCCTGTGACAAGGGTTTGCCAGGTGACCTCGGTCATCCGCCAATTCCTTTTAAAGCGGGCGGCTTTCGGGCAGTGTGAACCCCCGATACAAACCCTTGGGCGAAGAAGGACGCGGCTACGGAAATCGGCGGTCGGCCCACCTTCGGCAGCGTGTCCGTGCCATCCGCCGTCCGTGGCGTGTCGCCCGCTCCCGTGCCCGACCGGGCAGGCCCACCCGGGGAATGCCGTCCCCGCGGCGTCGGTACCGGTGAACGAGGCCCGTACCGCGTGGACCTGCCGTACTCGCTGCGGCCTAGATTGTGCGCATGACCCAGTTCAAGGACTTCAACTTTAAGCTCGTCGTCGTCGAGCAGCTCATGTACATCGACGAAAAGCTCACTCCTCCGTTCCGGCTCGCCGATCTGCTGCGGGAGCGCGGCCTCGGCGGCGACCCCTGGGAGTACGCCCACCGGCACGGCCTGGACCACCAGGTCGTGCCCGAGGCGCGCGCCTTCTTCGAGTCGCTGGAGATCGGCGACGAACTCCTGGCGGGAGTGGAGGAGTTGTGCATGGACGGTGGGAACCAGGTCTACCAGGAGTGCGCTCCCGTGTGGGACGGCGAGGACGACCTGTTCGACATCTCCTCGCTCGACGACCTGGCTCTCCTTCCGAAGCTCCGGCGAGTCCTCGGTTCCGAGTTCCTGGGCCCGGAACTCCAGGACGAGCTGCGCGGCCGCGGCATCGCCGCCGACTGAAACCTCGGGGCGGCTGCCGGAAGGGCCAGTCGCGTCCTCGCCCTTCGCACGGAAGGCGGGGATGAGCCGTCGTGCGGCCCGAGCGCGCATCGGTGTCCGAGGCGGGTCAGCCCTTGGCGGCCAAGGTGTCCTGGGAGTCCTGCCGCAGCAGGGCGGCCGCCTCGGGGTCCGGGGCGTGCTCCGGCGTCTTCCACTCCAGCTCCGCGCCGCCCGCCGCCCGGGCGCGCAGCCGGGCGAGCTCCGCGTCGGAGACGTGGCGCTGGAGGTCGGTCCGGATTCCGAGCGGTGGTGGGCGCTGGAGCTGACGGCCACGACGCGGGCGCCGCCGTCCCGGGCCAGGGCCGGACGCAGGCCGAGGGCGAGCGCGAAGTGCCCGAGGTGGTTGGTGGCGAACTGGAGCTCCCAGCCTTCCGGCGTGCGCAGTTCCGGTGAGGCCATCACACCGGCGTTGTTGACCAGGATGTGCAGGGCCCCCTCCCACGCGGAGACGAACGCGGCGACCGAGTCCTGATCGGCCAGATCCAGGTCCGCTACCCGCCCGCCCTGGTTGCCGGTCGTCGCGGTGATGTCCTCGGTCGTGCGCGCGCCGGCGCCGGTGTCCCTGACGGTGAGGGTCACCTCGGCGCCGACCGAGGCGAGGGCGCGGGCGGTCTCGACGCCGACGCCGGAGGCGCCGCCGGTGACGACGGCGCGGCGGCCGGTCAGGTCGACACCCGGGACGATCTCGGCGGCGGTGGTCTCGGCGCCGGAAAGGGGGTGGCGAGGCGTGAGGTGGGAGTGCTGGCGTTTCATGGTCGTTCCCGTCTGGCCAGAGGCCTGAGCTGCGGCTCCGCCTCGGACATTCTGAAGGCCGGACCACCGGACGCCGCCGTGCGCGCCTGGATGGACGGCTTCGTCCGCTACATGACCACCAAGCGCGGAATGTCCGACGCGCTACGCATCCTCATCGCGCCGGGGGTGATCCCTTCTCCCGCAGCCGGACCGTGCTCACCAGCGCCCTCACTGGCCTGCTCCGGGCCGGCACGGGAGCGGGTCCGCCATGGCGGAGGCGCACGCTGAGAACCCCCGGAACGGGTCGCTTCGGGGGCGTGGCGCGGGCGGCCGGGCGGCGTTCGTCGGGCCTGGGGCCCGCCGGGTTCCTATGCTCGAAGGAGAACGGTCATCGGCACCGTACCGACGAGGGAGGCGGATTCCATGACCGGAACGGCGGACGCGCGTGAGGCCGACCGCGCGCTCAAGGCGAAGCACCGGACGATGTGGGCGCTCGGCGACTACCCTGCGGTCGCCACGCGTGTCGTGTCGGCTCTCGGCCCCTCCCTGGTGGAGGCCTGCGCGATCAAGGACGGGGACCGGGTGCTGGACATCGCCGCCGGATCGGGGAACGCCTCGATCCCCGCCGCCCTGGCCGGCGGCGACGTGGTGGCCTCCGACCTCACTCCCGAGCTGCTGGCCGTGGGCCGCAGGGAGGCGGAGGCGCGCGGCGCGGTACTGCGCTGGCAGGAGGCGGACGCCGAGGCACTGCCGTTCGAGGACGGCGCCTTCGACACGGTGATGTCCTGCGTGGGGGTCATGTTCGCCCCGCACCACCAGGCCGCCGCCGACGAACTGGTCCGGGTCTGCCGGCCCGGCGGCACGATCGGGCTGCTGAGCTGGACCCCCGAAGGATTCATCGGGCAGATGTTCGCCGTCATGAAGCCGTACGCACCGCCCCCTCCCCCGGGGGCCCAGCCGCCGCCGCTGTGGGGGCGGGAGGAGCACGTACGAGCCCTGCTCGGCGACCGTGTCACCGACGTCGGGGCACATCGGCGGAAGCTCCGCGTGGACACGTTCAGCGAGCCGGAGGAATTCCGCGAGTTCTTCAAGACCGCTTACGGACCGACGATCACCGTCTACCGGAACATCGCCGACGACCCCCGGCGGACCGCCGCCCTGGACGCGGCCCTCGCCGACCTGGCGGGCGGCGCGCTGCGGGACGGCGCCATCGAAGCGGAGTACCTGCTGCTCACCGCCCGCCGGAGCGGCTAGGCGGTTTTGTCCGAGCGGGTTCGGTCAGGCAGAGGAGCCGGCCGAGGTCGTCGTTTCGCCTGGGCACCGCCTGACGCCTTCACGGCCGTGGTATCAGATCCGACATCACGTCGAGGGGCAGTGAGGGGTTGGCCGCTGCCGCCTCCACCACCCGCCGGTCGGCGTCGGTGAGCAGCTCTTCGGTGACCGACGGTGGAAGGGCCGCATTGCCTGCCGCCACCGGCCTCGCCCGGGCGTCGGCCAGACAGGCGAGCAGCGCCGGTGCCGACGCGTTGCGATGGCCGGCGATCACACGGAGCACCTTCGGTACCGAGGGCGCCTGCCGGGCGAGGGCCTCCAGAAGTGCCGGGGGCGCATCCGGATTGGCGGCCACTTGAGCGGCGACCCGGACTCCGTGCCGTTCGAGCATGGCGCGCAGTCGGCCCTCCGAGAGGCCCGGGTGCGGGGCGATGGACTTGACCACCTTCGCGTCGGAGTCGGTTGCCAGCGCGTCCCGTACGACGGGTGACAGATCACGTCGCTGGGCCACGAGCATCCGAGCGGCCGGGTTCGGTGACGCGGCCAGCTTCTCGACCTCGTCGGGGGACGCGGAGGCGATCCGCGGCAGCAGAGTGGCACCGATCTTGGTGGCGCGGGCCAGGTCGGTCAGTACGTCGAGCGGGACGAGTGGGTTGTGGGCGAGCCTGCGCCGCACTGCGTGGTCACGGTCGGTGGCCAGTATGCGGACCAGGACATCGTCGATCGAGGGATTCTCGGCGAGGTCGGCCCGGACACCGGAGTTCGGGTCCGAGGCGAGCCGAGCGCACACCTCCGGCGGCAGATCGGGGCGCGCGGCGAGCGCCCAGCGCAGCAGCAGCGAGGGGTGGCCGGCGAAGCCCAGGACGGCCTCGGTGGGTGTGGCCGGATGGTGAAGGGCCATCCGCTGCGTTTCGTGCGTGCTGGACTCGTGGAAGCCCTCACAGGAGGCTCCGGGCGGCAGGTCGCAGTCAGGGCGCGAGCAGCGCGGATCGTGGGTGAACGGGATCTGCTCACGTTCGCAGACCGAGCACCGCTGCGCGGGAGGCAGCCCCTCGCCGCTGAGCAGCGCCGCCAGTACGGCCGGTGGCGTCGCTTCGTTGGCCGCCACGGCCCGGCGGACCTCGGCGTGTGGATGCCTGGCGAGTCCGGTGGCCGTCTCCGGCGATGTCCACGACGCCAACTCCGCGACGACCCTGACGTCCGGGTCGGTGGCCAGGATCTCCACCACGTCGGGCGGCAGGCCGGGACAGGCGGCGAGCTTCTCCCGGCGCTCCACGACCGGGTCCCGCGCGAAGGCGCGCGTCCACTCCACCCGTCCGGCGCCTTCGGCCAGCAGGGCGAGCGCGACGTCCGGTCGCGTCGCGGGATCGACGTCGTCGGCGGTCAGCAGGCCCGCGTACGCGAGCGGCACAGCGCTGTCCTCGACGCGCGAGGCGAGAGCCACCGCCTGCGCGCGGCTGAGGTCCGCCCGCTGTGCCAGGTCCATGGCGATGTCGGCGTCCGCGACCGCGATCAGCCGGTCGACCAGCTCGGACGGCAGACTCCTGTTGGCGGCCAGACCGCACAGCACGTGATGCACGACAGCATCCTGCCGCAAGCGGGGCCCGATGCCGCCCCGGTTTTCGATGGACCACCCTGCCGGTGCCGCCGCCCCACGCGTCCGCTGTCGGCTCGCGTCCGCCGTGCCTGCGCAGGCCACCGTACGTGGGGGTGTCAGGCCAGGGGCTTGTGCGCGAACACCCACCGGTTCCCCTCCAGCGCGTCGTTCGGCTCGGGGAGGGGGCCGCGGCCGTGCCGGTGGGTGAAGTCGAAGGGGGTGTGTACCGAGGTGGACCACCCCTTGGCCCTCAGGTCGCCCGCGGAGTCGGGGCGTGGCCCCTTGTCGAAGAGGTGGAGCAGGTCGATGCCGATCCGCTCCCGCGTCGCCGTGTAGATCGCGCTGTCGCGGTAGGCCAGCAGGTCCTTCTCCAGCTTGGCCTCGAAGGCGAGGGCGCTGCCACCGGTGGTCAGCCGGTCCACCGTGTCGATGAGATACGTCTCGGCGCGGCTCGGCAGGTAGAAGAGCAGCCCCTCGGCGAGCCAGACGCTCGGCGCGGACGGGTCGAACCCCACGGTGGTCAGCGCGGTGACCCAGTCGGCGCGCAGGTCGACCGGTACGGCGAGGCGCCGTACCTTCGGGACGGCCGACAGGTCGGTGAGTACCCGGTGCTTGAACGCCAGCACGCCCGCTCTGTCGATCTCGAAGAGCACGCAGCCGGGCGGCCACTCCAGCCGGAAGGCGCGGGTGTCCAGCCCCGCGCCCAGCAGGACGACCTGCCGGGCGTCGCTGCGGACCGACCGGAGGAGGAAGTCGTCGAGGACCCTGGTCCGCAGACCGAAGTAGCGGGCGAACCGTCCCCACAGCGGATCGGCGTCTCCGTCCGGGACCTCGTCCAGGCGCACCGGCCAGTCCGCGCACACCGGGGCGGCGCGTGTGAAGTGCTCCGCGTAGACGTCCTGCGCCAGGCTGTCGTGGCGATGGGTCTCGATCGTCCGGGCCGCGGCGACCAGGAGGGCGGTCAGTCCCACTCCCCCGTCCACGCCTTCCCCGTCCATGTGCCGCCGCGCCGTGCCGGCGCTGCCTCCTCCGTCGGCCGGAGCGGGGACCGTGCGGTGCCCGCCTGTCCGACGCGGTGAGTCCGCGGTGCCGCGTGTCTCTGTCATCGACTTCCTTCCTCCGGGAGCAGGACGGGTTTCACCACGCGGCCCGCTTCGCAGTCGCTCTCGGCCTCGTTGATGTCGGCCAGCGGGTAGGTGCGGATCAGTTGGTCGAAGGGGAAGAGACCGGCCTGCCACAGTCCGGTCAGCCGGGGTATCAGTACGCCGGGCACGGCGTCGCCTTCGCAGATGTGGCGGATGCCGCGGCCTCGGTCCAGCGTTCCCCGTGCGAGCGGCAGGGTGGTGGGGAGCCGTGCCACCAGGCCGAGAGTGCCCGTGGGGCGAAGAGCGCGCAGCGCGTCGTTGACGAGCGGGGGCGAGGCCGTGGTGTCCAGCGCGTACTGCGCTCCCCCGTCGGTCAGCCGCCGGATCCGGTCGGGCAGTCCGGTCGTCGCGGCGGGCAGCGGGATCGCGCCGAACCGTTCGGCCAGGGCCAGGCGTTCGGGGTGCCTGTCGACGGCGACGGTCAGCGTGCCGGTGGCGGTGGCCGCCATCACCGCGGCCAGGCCCACCGCTCCCGCGCCGAAGACCGCGAGGGTGTCGCCGGGGCCGGCGCCGAAGCTGTTGAGGACGGCTCCGGCGCCCGTGAGGAAGCCGCAGCCGAGCGGACCGAGCAGTTCGAGGGGCAGTGCGGGGTCGACGCGGACGGCGTTGCGGGCCGGGACCAGTGCGTAGGCGGCGAACGAGGACTGGCCGAACCAGCGGGGGGCCATGGCCACTCCGGCCGCGTCGGTGAGGCGCGGCGGGTCCTCGCTGCGCCCGCCGAAGAGGTTGAGGGAGGCGAAGGAGTCGCAGTAGGCGGGAGCCGCACTGCGGCAGTTGCGGCAGGTGCCGCAGGAGTCGAAGCTCAGCACGACGTGGTCGCCGACGCCGATCGCGGCGTCGGGACCGCCGCCCGTGCGCACCACCACCCCGGAGCCCTCATGGCCGAGCACCGCCGGCAGCGGGCTGCGGCCGGCCGACCGCCGGACCGCGAGATCGGTCCGGCACATTCCGCAGCCGGCGATCTCGACCAGCACCTCGCCGACGGCTGGTTCCGCGCGCAGGACCATCTCCTCGACGGTGAAAGGGGCCTCGTACGAGCGCAGTACGGCCGCCTGGAACCTCATCCCTGTTCCTCCCGCGGGCGGTGGACGACGAACGGCCGGAGGTTGCCGTACAGCCCCCACGGACCGCCCGCAACGCCGACACCGCTGTGCCCGGCGCCCGCGAAGGGCTGGGCGAGGGACAGTTCGGCGTGGTGGTTGACCCAGGCCGTGCCGCATTCGAGTCGGTCGGCCACCGCCTCGGCCCGGTCCAGGTCGGTGCCCCAGACCGATCCGCCGAGTCCGAAGCCGGTGCCGTTGGCGGCGTCGACGGCTTCGTCGAGGCTCCGGTACGGCAGCACCGGCAGGACCGGTCCGAACTGTTCCTCGGTCACCACCGGGCTGCCGGGTGGTACGTCGGTGAGGATCGTGGGAGCGAAGAAGTAACCCGGGCCGTCCAGGCGGTGGCCGCCGGCCGCCGCCCGGGCACCGGCCGCTCGTGCCTGCTCCGTGACCCGTTCGACCCTGGCCAGCTGAGGGGCGTTGTTGACCGGGCCCAGCCGGGTCGCCGGGTCGAGGCCGGCCCCGACGGTGACCGTCCTCGCGCGATGGGCGAGGGCTTCGACGAGCTCGGCGTGCAGCCGGGCCGGGGCGTAGACGCGTTTGACGGCCATGCAGACCTGCCCGCAGTTGCGGAACGCGGCCCAGAAGAGCCGGTCCGCGATCCGGTCCACCTCGACGTCGTCCAACAGCACGGCGGCGTCGTTGCCGCCCAGTTCCAGGGTGACCCGGGCGAGCGAGGCCGCCGCCGCCCGGGCGACGGCACGTCCGGTGGGCACCGAGCCGGTGAAGGTGACGTGCCGGATGCGCGGGTGTGAGGCGAGGCGGGCGCCGAGGGGTTCGCGACCGGTGACGACGGTCAGGACGTCCTCGGGCAGGACCGCGGCGAGGACGGAGCCGAGCAGCCGGGTGGCCACCGGGGTGAACGGGGAGGGCTTGAGGACCACGGTGTTGCCCGCAGCGAGCGCGGGCGCGAACTTCGCCGCCGCGAGCTGGACGGGGAAGTTCCACGGCACGATCGCCGCGACGGGTCCGAGCGAGCGCCAGCGGATCTCGCTGTGCACGGGCCGTCCGTCGGTGATGCGCCGCGTCCTGGGGGCCAGGTCCGCGAAGTAGCGCAGGCGGGCGGCCGTGCGGGCGATCTCCGCGTGGGACTCGGTCAGGGGTTTGCCCTGCTCGCGAGTGAGCAACCGGGCCAGCTCGCCGCCGGCCGTTTCCACGGCGTCGGCGGCCCTGTGCAACGCGGCGGTGCGGGCGGCGGGATCGGCCCGCCAGCCTTGCCAGGCCCGGTGTGCCCGGTCGACCACCGCGTCCAACTCGTCCGGCTGCTGGTCGGGGACGTCGTCGAAGGTCTCCTCGGTGGCCGGGTCGACGACGGTGATCCGCGCTGTCGGGCGTCCGGGACACCGGTCTGTGACCGTGGTCGGCATGCGGTGGTCAGTCCGCGGCGGGAACGCCGGCAGCGTGCTTCCGGAACTGCTGGTCCATCTCCGCCCGGAAGGCGGCCACCAGATGCGGCCGGATCCTCCCGGCGTTGCGGTCCCCGCCCTCGCAGACCGCCCCGCGTACGCCCACGATGTCCGTACCGATGCGTGTCAGCGGGCCCAGGTCTCTCGGTCCGACACTGCCCGCGAGGGCGGCGAGCAGACCGGATGCGTGGGACAGCCGGACGAACTCGGCACAGACGTCCGGAGGAACATGGTCGAACAGGCGTGTCCCGTCCTTGACGGCGGTGTCCAGCATGGCCGCGTCGGCACCGGAACGGGCGGCGATGTCGGGCAGGGCCAGTGGGTTGACGCAGCCGATGCGGTGGGCGTCGGCGTAGCCGGAGGCGACGACGAGCGCTTCGGGGCGGTGGTCCTTCACCGCGCGGACGACCGCACGCATGACCTCGATGCCCTGCTGGGGCGTCGTGCACCCGAAGAGGCCGACCTTGATGTACGTGGCGCCGGAGACGACCGCGCCGAGCGCCGCCTGAGCCACCGTGCCCGGCTTGTACGGGACGTCTCCCACCGTGGCGGACACGGGCTTGTCCGCCGGGACCGCGTCGCGGATCTCCCGGATGACCCAGGGGAAGTTGGCGCCGAGCGAGCCTTCGTCGGGCTTCTTGACATCGACGATGTCGAGGTGTTCCGCCGCCTTCGCACAGTCGAGGGCCTCCTCGACACCGTCCGGGGAGATGAGAAGCAACACCATGAGCTCCTTCCACCGCATGTCCGCCTGGCCGGGGCACAGGGGTGCGGATCACCTGGTTCACGTGCGGTGTGCTCATCATTTCCGCCGCCCTTGACCGCTGGTAGAGCGCGCGGAAAGGGAACGGGGCACGGCCGGCCTGTCCAGTGCGCCGTGCGCGCCGGTCCGAATCGGCTCTCGCCCGAGCGCGCGTTTCATGCGGCGAGGGAGCCATGTTCATTCGTTCTGCTGAAGAGAACGCCTTCCCCGGGGCCCTTGGATCCGCAGCCCGCATAGTGACAGCGCGACGGCGGTACGACGGGCCGGGCGGGCACGGCTGCCGCCCCGGCACACGTGCCCGCCTCATTCGCCGCAGGCGCACCGCCGGGCCGTCGCGCACAGATACGGAGCGGCTGTCCTGCACGGCCGTCCCGCCCCGAATCCGAGGAAAGGCAAGAGCCCATGCGCGAGGAAGCGATCAACCGGGTCAAGCTCGTGTTCACCCTGTTCGACGCCGACGGGAACGGTGTCCTGGAATCCGACGATTTCGAGCTGATGAGCAGCCGGGTCGCGGCAGCCGTCCCCGATGCCGACGAGTCCCGGAAGCAGGCCATGCGCGCCGGGTTCACGCGCTACTGGAACACGCTGGTCAGCGAACTCGACGCGAATCACGACGGCCGGATCACCTACGACGAGTACCAGGCGTGTGTCCTGTCGCCGGAGCGCTTCAGCGGAGCGATCGACGCGTTCGCGTCCGGCTTCGCGCACTTCGGCGACGTGGACGGGAGCGGGATGGTCAGCCGACCGGTGTTCACCGGGATGCTGCGAGGGGTCGGCTTCGACCTGCCGAACATCCATGCGCTCTTCGAAGCCTTCGAGCCCGATGCGGAGGACCGGGTCCGGGTGGACCTCTGGGAGGCCGAGATCAGGAACTTCTACGCCCCTGACATGGGCGGTATCCCCGCCGATCTGCTGGCGCCTGCTGCGGCCTGATCCGGGCACCCGCACCGGCCGCACGTCCAGGTCCGGCAGCGGCGCGGCGAGTGTGGGTGGGTGGGGTGCCCCGGTCTCGGGCACCCTCGGGAACCGCACGGCCCCGTGAAGCGGGCGGTGGCCCCGGGGCCGAAGCCGGGGCCACCGCCGTACGGTCAGCCCCGTACGATGTTCTGCGCCTGAGGGCCCTTCTGGCCCTGTCCGATCTCGAAGGTGACGTGCTCGCCCTCGGTCAGCTCGCGGTAGCCGTTGCCCGCGATCTCGGAGTAGTGGGCGAAGACGTCCGGGCCTCCACCATCCTGCTCGATGAAGCCGAAGCCCTTCTCGGAGTTGAACCACTTGACGGTGCCGCTGGCCATGCTGTCGATCCTTCGTTCTACCCGGGAACAGCCCTGTGTGCGTGTTCCAGCTCCTGGCAGCAGGAGCCAGCAACTGTTGTACCCCGTATCGCCCCGCATACCCGGCCGACGACACCCCGAGCGCGAGGTGCCGCACTTCTGGCTCCGGGCGGCGAGCCCGAGTGAGGGGCCGGCCGGGCCGCCGCGCGCCCGCCGTGGCCGCAGGGCTCAGGGCAGCGGGGCCGGGGACGCGTCCGAGTCCTCGGACCGGGGCGCCTCCTCGTGGACGGCCGTGGAACCGCGGCCGCGCGCGTCGGCGGCGGGCGCCAGGAAGGCGGCCACGACGACGAAGGCCAGCACCAGCGTCATCGCCGGGCGCAGCCCGTAGTGGTCCCCGAGGAACCCGAGGCCGGGCGGTCCCACCAGGAAGGCCGTGTACCCGATGGTGGCCACCAGGCTGACCCGGGCGGTCGGGTCGGGGCCCGAGTCACCCGCCGCCGACATCGCCACGGGGAAGCCCAGGGACGCGCCCAGCCCCCAGAACAGGACGGCGGCCGACGCCACGACGACGTTGTCGGAGAAGATGACCAGGACCAGGCCCAGGGCGCCCGAGACGGCGCTGGCGCGCATCACGGCGCCGCGGCCGAACCGTTCCAGGAAGAACTCTCCGCTGAAGCGTCCCACGGTCATCGCCGCGGCGAAGCCCACGTAGACGAGCGAGCCGACCGTGGCGTCCAGCCCGTGGCCGTCGACCATGAGCAGCGGCAGCCAGTCGTTGGCGGCGCCCTCGGCGAGAGCCATGGCCAGGATGATGGCCCCGATCAGCAGGAGTCTGCGGTCCCGCCACAGCGGGGGCGCCGAACCGCGCTCCGCCTCGGGGGTCTGCCGCGCACCGCGCCGGCCGACCCCGGAGGGGACACCGGCCAACGCGTAGGGGAGGACGGCGGTCGCGACCAGTGCGGCGGCGACCAGGTGCCAGTGGACGGGGAACGCCACGGCGGTGGCGGCCATGCCCAGCAGGCCTCCGACGACCGTGCCGAGGCTGAAACCGCCGTGCAGCAGGGGCAGGACCGCCTTGCCGGCCGTGCGCTCCACGTCGGCACCGTCCACGTTCAGCGCCACCTCCCCCGCCCCCATGCCGATGCCGAAGACGCACAGTCCCACGGCGACCAGGGGTGGGGACGGCACGGTGGCACCGGCGCCGATGACCAGCATGCTCACGGGTATCAGGAGGGCACCGAACCCGATGACCGGTCTGGTGCCGAACCTCGACACGAGGCGGCCGGAGCACAGCAGCCCGCTCATGGAGCCGACGGAGAGACCGAAGAGGACCAGCCCCATCTGCGCGGTGGACACCTCCAACTGGTCGCGGATGTCCGGTGTACGCGTGATCCAGGACGACATCGCGATGCCGGGCAGGAAGAAGAACAGGAACAGGGCCGTACGGCGTCGGTCCACAGTGCGTTCTGTCAAGAGAGAGCTCCGCTGGGTCATGGAGGAGGGAAGCGCGGGCACGGGCCTCGGTCCAGGTATGTACAAACGTACACACTACGATGGTGCCGGTGGAAGACGGCATTGAAGGGCGGGCCAGGGGCATGGCAGGGAACACCCGCGGACCCAACGACCCCCGGCGGCGCGAGCGGATCCTGGACGCCGCGCTCGACGTCATCGCCGAGCACGGCGCCATCAAGGTGACCTATCGCAGGATCGCCGAGACGGCGGGAGTGCCGCTGGGCTCGCTCACCTACTACTTCGACGACATGCAGTCCCTGCTCACCTCGGCTTTCACCCGTCTCGCGGAGTCCGTGTCCTCGCGCTACGGGGCTCTGCTGGACGCGGCCCGGACACCCGAGGAGGCGCGGGAGGCGGTGGTGGAGATCATCAGCGGCAAGGTCTGGGGAACCGACCGCAACCTGCTGCTGAGTTACGAGCTCTACGCCTTCGCCTCGCGCCATCCCGAGGTGCGTGAGGTCATGCGGTCCTGGATGCGGGCCAGCAGGGAGTCCCTGGCCCGGCACTTCGACCCCCTGACGGCGCGCGCCCTGGACGCGCTGGTCGAGGGCTTCTCGATCCACAACTCCGTCGACCCCCGGCCCACCGACCGCGCGGGGGTGGCGGCCATCGTCGACGCCATCGCGGACCGCCGCCCGACCGGAACCGGCGGGAGCGCCGCGAGCGACTGAGCCGGCTGCCGGGGGTGGTCCCTGCACCTGGAACCGGGGCTGGCAGTGCAGCATCCACAGCCCGGATTGTCGGCGTCCAGGGCGACCACCGGCTTCCGGTGCGGCAGCACGACCGCGCGGGCGGACTCCCCCTCCGGGGCGGGGCGGATCGCGGGCCCCTGCGGCGGCCGGGGGCCGGGGCCGGGTGGGTGCCTTGGCGCACCGGAGTGACTCGATGGGCGCGATGGGGGAACCGTAGGAGCAGCCCTGACGCACGGAGGAGGCCGGCAGCCCGGTCGTCCGGCTCCGCAGACACCGGAAGGTGGATCACGATGGCGCATGCCGACGACGCACGGCAGGTCGTGCCGAACACACCGGGGACGCGCACCGACGGTGTCACGCGTCGCCGTCCGCTGCGGGAGCGGCACGTCGAGGAGACGGTGCGGATCGCGGTGCCGGTGCGGACGGCGTACGACCAGTGGACGCAGTTCAAGACCTTCCCGCGCTTCTCCGACGTGGTGCGGGGAGTCGAGCAGATCAGGCCCACCGTGACCGCCTGGACCCTCGGCTACGGACCCCTGCGCCACCGCTTCGCGATCGAGATCGTGGAGCAGGACCCCGACGCCTACCTGGCCTGGCGCGGTCTGGAGCAGCACCCTTCCCACCAGGGTGAGGTCGAGTTCAGGCCGACGGGTTCCGGCGGCACCGCGCTCACCGTCCGCGTGCTGCTGGAACCCCGGGGAGCCGCGAGGATCCTCACCCGTTCCTCCGCGGCCACCGGCCTGACCGCCCGGCTGGTACGCGGCGAACTCGGGAAGTTCAAGCAGTTCATCGAGGGGCTGGGGCAGGCGGGAGGGGCCTGGCGCGGGACCATCCGCAACGGCCGCGTACAGCACGATCAACCGGAACCGCCCAGGAGCCGCGTGGCCCAGTGGCCCGTCGGCTGACCGGCGTGGCGGACACGGCACGAGAGCGGACACGGCACGAGAAAGGCGAACCGATGCAGAACCCGCCCGGCGAGGAGCCGGAGAAGGCCCTCTCCGTGACACCGCCCAAGAAGTGGGCGGCCGGAGTCCCCGCGGTCGTGCACGCGCTGGAGTACTCCCTGGAGCAGACCTCCCCGCGCAAGACGGGGGTGGACCTGCTGACGATGAACCAGGTGGGCGGGGTCGACTGCCCCGGCTGCGCCTGGGCGGACCCGGCCCCGGGGCGGCGCCATCGCAACGAGTACTGCGAGAACGGCGCCAAGCACATCAACGACGAGGCCACGACGCACCGGGTCACCGCCGACTTCTTCCGTGAGCACAGCGTCTCCGACCTCGCCGCCCGCTCCGACATGTGGCTCAACCGGCAGGGGCGGCTCACCGAGCCGATGATCAAGCGGCCGGGTGCCGAGCACTACGAGCCCATCGGCTGGGACGACGCCCTGGGTGTCCTCGCCCGCGAACTCCGGGCGCTGTCCTCCCCCGACGAGGCCGTCTTCTACACCTCCGGCCGCGCCAGCAACGAGGCCGCGTTCGTCCTGCAGCTGTTCGCCCGCGCCTTCGGCACCAACAACCTGCCCGACTGCAGCAACATGTGCCACGAGTCCAGCGGCTTCGCCCTGAGCGAGACCCTGGGGACCGGCAAGGGGACCGTCAGCCTCGACGACCTCCACCACGCCGACCTGATCTTCCTGGTCGGGCAGAACCCGGGGACCAACCACCCGCGCCAGCTCACCGCCCTGGAGGAGGCCAAGCGGGGCGGAGCCCGGATCGTGGCGGTCAACCCGTTGCCGGAAGCCGGTCTGCGACGCTTCAAGAACCCGCAGAAGCCGAGCGGGGTGCTCGGGCGCGGAACCCAGATCGCGGACCGCTTCCTGCACATCAAGCCCGGCGGTGACCTCGCCCTCTTCCAGGCCCTGAACCGCCTGCTGCTGGAGGCCGAGGACGCCCGGCCCGGCACCGTCCTGGACCACGACTTCATCGACGCCCACACCTCCGGCTTCGAGGAGTTCGCCCGGCACGCCCGCACCGTCGACTGGGACGACGTGCGCGCGGCGACCGGGCTGACCCGCGAGGAGATCGAGAAGGTCCGCGACGAGGTCCTGCGGAGCGAACGGGTCGTGGTCTGCTGGGCGATGGGCATCACCCAGCACAAGCACGGCGTGCCCACCATCCGGGAGATCGTCAACTTCCTGATGCTGCGCGGCAATCTGGGGCGCGCCGGGACCGGCGCCTGCCCGGTGCGCGGCCACAGCAACGTCCAGGGCGACCGCACCATGGGCATCTGGGAGCAGATGCCGGACGCCTTCCTCGACGCCCTGCGGGACGAGTTCGGCTTCGACCCGCCGCGCCCGCACGGCCTGGACTCGGTGGACTCGATCAAGGCGATGCGCGAGGGCCGCGTCAAGGTCTTCCTCGCCCTGGCGGGCAACTTCGTCCGCGCCGCTCCCGACAGCGAGGTCACCGAGGAGGCGATGCGCTCGTGCCGGCTGACCGCCCACATCTCCACCAAGCTCAACCGCTCGCACACGGTCTGCGGTGACACCGCGCTGATCCTACCGACCCTGGGGCGCACCGAGCGGGACGTCCAGGCCGACGGCGAGCAGTTCGTCACCGTGGAGAACTCGATGAGCGAGGTGCACACCTCGCAGGGGCGCCTCGAACCGGCCTCCCGGATGCTGCTCAGCGAGGTCGCCATCCTGTGCCGGCTCGCCCGGCGGACCCTGGACGGCAAGGCGGACCTCCCCTGGGACGAGTTCGAGGGCGACTACGGCACGATCCGCGACCGCATCTCCCGCGTCGTGCCGGGCTTCCACGACTTCAACGCGCGGGTGGCCCGCCCGGGGGGCTTCCAACTGCCCAACCCGGTCAACGAGGGCGTCTTCAACAACGGGGTCGGCAAGGCCCTGTTCACGTGCAACGAGCGGGTGGTCCCCCGGGCACCCGAGGGCCACCTGCTGCTGCAGACGCTGCGCTCGCACGACCAGTGGAACACCGTCCCGTACTCCGACAACGACCGCTACCGCGGCATTCACGGCAGTCGCCGCGTCGTGCTCGTCAATCCGGCCGACCTGTCCGAACTCGGGCTCTCCCAGGGCGACCGCGTGGACCTCGTGAGTGTCTGGAGGGACGGCGTCGAGCGCCGGGCCGAGAACTTCCAGGTCGTGCCCTACCCGGCCGCCAAGGGCTCGGCCGCCGCCTACTACCCCGAGACGAACGTCCTGGTGCCGCTGGACAGCGTCGCCGACATCAGCAACCAGCCCACGTCGAAGGGCATCGTCGTACGCCTCGAACGCGTCCTCGACCGGACGGGGGCCGCCCCCGCGTGAGCGAAGGGGCGGTGCCGGCGGGGCCCGCGACGAGGGCGGGCCCCCCTGCGGTGGCTCCGGGCTCCGTCTCGAACGGGCTGTCCTCGGTGTCCGTCCACTCGGCGACTTGTCGAGGATCCGGGCGAGGAGTCCGACCGGTGAGTCGACGAGCGAGTAGCCGATGGCCTGCGGCCGGGTGGCCTGCTGTTTCGCGTACGCCGCCCGGTGGAGCCAGAAGGCGCGGGTGTCCTCGGCCCAGGCGTGTTCTGCCGCCGTCAGCGCGTCCGTCGTCAGCCCGGGCGGCGCCTGCCCGAGCGTGGTGTGGATGCCGAGGACCTGCGCCGGGAACCTGCCGCCGAGGACCATGGTGATCACACCTCCCCAGTCACCGCCGTGGGCCGCGAACCTGCGGTAGCCGAGCCTTCCCATCGGTTCCACCCGGGCGGCCGCGATCTTCTCGATCCCCCACCCGGTGGTGGCCGGCTTGTCGCTGTGGCCGACGCCCGGCAGCGACGGGACCACCACGTGGAACGCCGGCCCGGCGGACCACCACGTGGAACGCCGGCCCGGCCGCGTCCTGTGTGCGTCGCCGACGTGCAGAGCCGCCTTCTTCGACACCAGCCAGAGCCGCACCCGTCAATGGTGCGACATGAACACATGCGGAAACCGTCAGAAAAAGGCACGGCGCGTGGAAGCCTTCCACGCGCACAGGAACCAGAGCGCCGGATCAGGGGCGTAGTCGTCCCGAGGGGCGCCGGGCCCGGGGCCCACGGCGCCCCGCCGCTACACCTGGTACTGCGTCAGGTCGATACCGTAGATCCGCACCTCGTGGCCGTGGACCGGGTGCGGTGCGGAGCCCTCGGGCCGCATGCCGAGCTTGTCGGCCACGGCCGTGGATGCGCTGTCCTCCGTCCTCAGTACGGCGACCACCCGGTCGAGTCCGCGGTCCTGCAGGGCGAACTCCAAGGCGGCGTGCGCCGCTTCGGAGGCGTAGCCCTGTCCCCAGAAGACCCTCCCCAGCCGCCAGGTGATCGCGACCTGACCGGCTGCCTCGGCGGGCGCGTCGGCCACGGACAGGCCGACGGCACCCGCCAGTTCACCGGAGCCCAGGAGTTCGACCGCGAAGACCCCGAACCCCTCCTCGTCCCACTCCTCCTCCCAGCCCTCGATGTCCTCGGCGGTCTGCTCCACCGAGCGCGGCCTGCCGTCGTCGAGGTGCCGCATCACCACCGGGTCGGCGTGGATCTCGGACAACGGGACGAGGTCGTCGTCCAGCCAGCGGCGGAGGACGAGGCGAGGGGTGCGGATCTCGGTCATGCCCCTATCCTGCCGACGCGGCGATCAGAGCGCGAACCGGGCGGGGGGGAAGCGTGGCCGTGCCGGGCCGCCCTCAGTGCTCGCAGAGGGAGAACTCCCGCTCGTAGAGCTGCTCGTTGTGTTCGTCGACGAAGAACCTGCGTTCCTGCATCAGTTGCTCGCGGTACTCCCTGGCCTGGTCGAGCGTCATGGTCGAGGTGTCGGCCCACGGCTGCTGCGGCGGCACGTCGGACGTCGAGACGATCGTTTCCGACGGGTCGACCAGGAAGAACGCGAGAATCTTGCGATGTCCCGGCCGGGTCGGGTCCGCGAGGCCGAACGGGCCGACGCGGTGTTGCAGGACGTTCGGGAAGGCCAGGCAGCGGCCGGCCGGGGTCGGCACCGATCCCAGCACCTGGTTCAGCGCGTCCTCGTCCTCCAGGCCGTAGACCTCGCGCAGGCCGTTGTCGTCGTTCTGTTCGTAGTCCGGGTCGTCCAGTGCGGAGCGGAAACCGAGCCGGCTCTCGGTGATGTTCTCGCTGTCCCAGTAGTAGATGCCGGTCGAGACGATCCGCTCGTTCAGCATCCCCTCGACGTGCCAGGAACCGCCGGCGTACTCGGGCCTGTCCGGGGTGAGGTGAACGGTGGCGAGTTTGACGATGACCTGGAGACGGCGACCGCGCAGGGAGACCCGGGCGTCCTCGTCGGGCGACTCGGGCGGGGTGAAGGCCGGAGCGTCCGGAAGGACCGGGCGGCGGTTCTCCCACCAGTCGTCCTGGGCCACTTCCCATGCGCGCAGGGCTTCGGCGTAGGCCTCGGCATCGCTGTAGGCGGCCCGGTCGGGGTGTTCCGGCTCGGAGTCGTACCACCCGTAGGGATCTGCCTCGATCCGCAGGGGGCGCGGATGGCGCAGGTCGGTGAGCACGTTCTCCAGCAGCGGGAGCATGCGTGCGAACAGGTCCGGCAGGACGGAGGACAGGGCGCGATGCGTCTCGGGGTGGACGTTGTTGACGTACGACCGGAAGACCACGTCACCGTCGTCACTGACGTCGACGTCCGTGGGCAGCCACTGGAACCTCTCCGAGAACTCGTACTTCGAGTAACGGTTCGTCGGGTTCTGCCAGGCCTTCTCGGGCTCGCCGCTCACCCCTCTCACCAGGCAGAACAGTGAGGGGTGCACCAGGTCGAGCACCTGGCCGCCGGATCCGGGATGCCAGTCCCGTTCGGCTTCGGGTACCTGCTCCAGGACGCGAACCGCCTCGCGCAGCCGGCCCCTGAGCTCTTCGTCGACCTGGGTGTCCGACTGCCACACCCCGTCGACGGCGGACACCTCGGCACCGGTCCGCGCGTCCCGCAGCGAGGCGTAGTGGGAGAGTTCGTCGAGCACGAAACGCACCTGGGCTTCGGTGAGGCCCTGGGCGATCGCCTCTCGCGACCATCTGCCGACGATGTCGGCATCGTGCATCTTCTCGCACCACCCCGGTTTCTCCCTGATGAGCGAGCTGCAACGCATCATCTGGAGTTCCCGCAGTGTGCGGGGCGTCGCGAACGCTATGGAGCGGGAGGCGTGGAACGGCAGCGGGAAAGCAGACAGGCCAGTCAATGCCCTTGATCCTCTGACTCGGTGTGCGGTGGCGGGAAGGATACTTCAGCCGGTGCGGCCGGGCAGGGGCGGCAGCGGTCCATGATCGCGCCTGTCGGAGCACCGGCGCACGGAGCGTGGAACCGGCGCACGGTGTTACCGAGCCTCCGGGGAGTGCGCGCGAGCGCTGTTAGGCAGCCGACGCGCTGGGACAGCCTCTCCTCACTTCCGGCAACGAGGAGGCTCGTATGGCCAGTGAGTTCCAGCGCGTCAAGCTCCGCGCGATGTTCGACGCCTTCGACGCGAACGGCGACGGGTACCTGCAGGAGGAGGACTTCCACGCTCTGGCAGCCCGTTGGGGCCGTCTGCCCCGCGTCACGGCGGAGGCCGAGCTGGCCGACCGGGTGCGGAGCGTGATGCTGGGCTGGTGGCAGCAGCTGGCGGCGGCCGTCGACACGGACCGGGACGGCCGGATCGACATGGACGACCTCCTGGCCATGGTCGACCGGCTCGGTGGCATGCGCGAAGCCGTCACCGCCACGGCCGACACCGTCTTCGACGCGGTGGACGGGGACGGCGACGGCCGCATCTCACGCGGTGAGCACCGACGACTGATCGACGTGTGGCACGGCCGCGAGGTCGCGGTGGGGACGGCCTTCGAGGTCCTCGACCGGGATGCCGACGGCTGCCTCAACCGCTCCGAGTTCGCGGAGCTGTGGGTCCAGTTCTGGATCAGCGACGACCCGACCGAACCGGGCAACTACATGTGCGGCCCGTTGACCGGCATCCCGATCCGCTGACGGGCGGACCGGATCTCCGCCGTGGCCCGGGAGGCCGGCAGACGGGCGAACGCCGGTCACGCCGTCCCCGCCGCCGTCCCGAGCCCGGCCGCGCCTCGCCGGAGCTCAGCGGTCAGTCCACCGTCAGGACGATCTTGCCGGTGGTGCGGCCCTGCTCACCGATCTCGTGTGCCTTCGCGGCCTGGGCCAGCGGCAGGACCGTCTCGACGACCGGCTTCAGACTGCCTCGCTCCACGAGCGCGGCGATCTCCCGCAGACCGTGGTGGTCCGGCTCGACCAGCATCCACATCGCCCGTACCCCCTCCGGGGCGGCGGGGACGTCGTCGGGCCCCGGCAACGTGATCAGCCGGCCCCCCTCGCGCAACACCCGCAGGGACCGCTCGGTCGTACGGCCACCCAGGCCGTCCAGCACGACGTCCACGTCGGAGACCACGTCCTCGAACCGCACCGAACGGTAGTCGATCACCTCGTCCGCCCCGAGTTCCCGTACCAAGGCGTGCTTGGCCGCACTGGCCGTCCCGATGACGTGGGCACCGCGCGTCTTGGCGATCTGCACCGCGAGGTGCCCGACGCCTCCGGCCGCGGCGTGCACCAGCACGCGCTCCCCCGGTCGGACGTCGGCGGTGTCCACGAGGGCCTGCCAGGCGGTCAGCGCGGCGAGCGGCAACGCCGCCGCCTCCACGTGGGTCAGTCCGGCCGGCTTGCGCGCCAGGTGCCGGGCCGGCGCCACCACGTACTCGGCGTATCCGCCGGCCTGACGCGGGAACAGCGGCATTCCGAACACCTCGTCCCCGGGACGGAAGACGCCCACGCCGGGACCGACGGCCTCGACCGTGCCGGACACGTCCCAGCCGACCGCCGGCAGGGTGCCCCACTCGATGAGGGAGCCCGTGGCCCGGGTCTTCCAGTCCACCGGATTCACCCCGGCCGCGCGCACCCGCACCAGGACCTCACCCAACCCGGGCTCCGGGCGTTCGATCTCGCGCTCGCTGAGCTCCTGCGGTCCGCCCCACTGTTCCACGACCACTGCACGCATGTTCCCGGCCTCGTCCTTCGTCTCCATCGGGTACGCGCCGCCGGAGACCCGGCGACGCCCTCCACGATCGGCCTTCCCGGCGGCCCGCGGTGTTGGCCCTAGGGCCACTATGTGACAGGATCTGGCCATGAGCACTGCGCGGCAGGTCACGGCGGGGACGGACCGGAGCCGGACGGCGCGAGCCGGTCGGCGGCACCGGATCGCGGTGCTCGCGCTGCCCGGCGTACCGCCCTTCGAGCTGGGCATCCCCTCCCGCGTCTTCGGCAGTGCGCTGGACTCCGAGGGCCGCCCTCTGTACGAGGTGGTCGTCTGCACCGCCGACGCGGCCCCCGTCCTCAGCGACGCGGGCTTCATGGTGCAGCCCGCGGCCGGACCGGAGGCACTGGCCGAGGCGGACACCGTCATCGTCCCGCCCACCCACGCCATGCCCGAGCTGGGCCGTGGCGGCCCGCTGCCGCCCGAGGTCACCGAGGCCATCGCCGGAATCCGGCCCGGCACCCGGCTGGTGTCCATCTGCTCCGGCTCGTACGTCCTCGCCGCGGCCGGCCTCCTCGACGGCCGTCCCGCCACCACGCACTGGAACCTGACTCCCGAGTTCCGTCGGGCGTATCCCAAGGTCAAGGTCGACGAGGAGGTCCTCTTCGTCGACGACGGTGACGTGCTGACCTCCGCGGGAGTGGCCGCGGGCGTCGACCTCTGCCTGCACCTGATCCGCCGCGATCACGGAGCGGCCACCGCCAACCGGGCCGCGCGCATGTGCGTCGTACCGCCCTGGCGGGACGGCGGGCAGGCGCAGTACGTCGACCGGCCCATCCCCGACCCCACCGTCGCCGGCACCACGGCCACCCGGGCCTGGGCCCTGGAGCACCTCGACGAACCGTTGTCCCTGGCCCAGCTCGCCGAGCACGCCCGGATGAGCCTGCGCTCCTTCACCCGCCGGTTCCGTGACGAGGTCGGCATGACCCCCGTGCAGTGGCTCACCGCTCAACGCCTGGAACTGGCCAGGCAACTGCTGGAGACCACGGACCTGTCCATCGACCTGGTCGCCCACCGGGCCGGTTTCGGCTCCGCCAACTCCCTGCGGGCGCACATGAGGGCCGGCCTCGGCGTCTCCCCCGCCGTCTACCGTCGCGCCTTCGGCGCGCGGCCCTGACGCGTTGCCGGCGACACTGGACAGGCAGCCGCGGCGAGTGCCGTCGTCCGCGACACTCCTGCCCGGATCGGTCTCCGGGCCGCCGGTGCGGGCGTCAGCTTGATCCTGGCCATCGTGGTGACCCCCATGTTCTGGCTGACTGAGCGGCAGGGGCCAGGACGAGACGGTGGTCGTCGCCGCGCTCGTGGGCCGGCCCTCGGCCCACGAGCACGGCCTCAGCCTTCCCGGGTCTGCACGGCGGGAGGCAGAGGCCTTTCGTGCCGCACGCCGTCGTACGTGTCGAGGCGACCGCACATGCCGTGTCTGCCGAACTCCGACGGTGCGGACAGGTGACGCACCGCGGCGGACCGGAGGTGCGGCGCGGTCCCTGCCGACAGCGCCTCCAGTGCCGCTCCGGTCCGGTCGGCGAGTCGCCGGGCCCCCTGCTCCCACGTGCCGCGCCAGTGCGGTACGAGGGGACGGACGATGCGGACGGCCGCGCGGTGGAAGGCCTCCAGCGCGCCCGGCCCTTCCTCGTCGTACGCGGCGCGCAGTGCCGCGAAGCCCTCCAGGGCCAGATCACGGCGGTGGACGGCGGAGGCCGTCCGGGCTTCTCCCTCGCCGGTGAGCGCGGCCGCCTCCAGGTAGGTCTCACGGTCGACGAGGAGGTGCGGCGGCAGAGTGAGCACGGCGTCCCCGGCCTCGGGCAGTCCCGAGTTGGACATGATGACGAGGATCTCCAGTCCACCGCCGTTGACCAGCCGGTGGATCGTTCCCGGGTCGAACCAGACGAGGGCGCCCGGCCGCAGGGGCGTCGTGGCGAACCCGCTCGCCACGCCCAGGGTCTGCACGGCGCCGGAGCCGGACAGTACGTAGTACCCCTCGGCGCAGGCGAGGTGGACGTGCGGGGTGCCGCCCGCCTCGCCGTGCGCGTCCTCGACGTCGTACACGCGGAGCCGTGAGACGCCGATTCCTCCCGGCAACGCGGGGAAGGACGCGTCGGTCTGCTCGGTGTCGACCGTGCACATGTGGGTCTCCTGCATCGTTGTCGGGTCGGGTGTGTGGTGGTTGTGGCGTCCTGTCGGCCGGCGGGGCCCTCGGCCCACAGGACGCCCGGGGCACCGCGCGGACAGGCGCTGGTCGACCGCCTCGGCGCCGAAGACCTGCTCCCGCACGGTCGCCGTCGCGCCCGCGATCCCGACGCGATCGCCGAGTTCGCTGGTGGCCAGTGTCAGCCCTCGCGTGGCCAGCGGCTGGGTCCGTCGCAGCAGCGCCTCGTGCACGCTGCGCAGGAAGTGTTCGCCCGTGTCGGCGATGTCGCCTCCGAAGACGAGGGTCCGCGGATTGACCAGGCTCACCACCGTCGCCAGGACTTCCCCGAGCAGCGCTCCCGCCGCCTGGACGGCCGCGCGTGCCCGCCGGTCGCCGTCGCGGACCAGCCGTACGACGTCCCTGCCGGAGCCGGCGTCGATGCCGAGGGCGCGGAGGTCCCGGCAGATCGCGGAACCGCCGGCCCCGGCCGCCAGGCAGCCCACGGCTCCGCAGGCGCAGAGGTGGGTGATGCCGGGGACGCGCACGTGACCGAGGTCGCCCTCCGCGCCGTCCACTCCGCGCAGCAGCCGGCCGCCGACGACGATGCCGGATCCGACCCCGGTGCCGACCTTCACGAAGATCAGCGAGGAGGTGTCGGGGTCGGCCTGCTCGTACTCCCCCATCGCCATCATGTTGGCGTCGTTGTCCAGCAGGACCGGGACGTCGAACCGCCGTCGCACGAAGCCGCGGACGTCGAAGCCGTGCCAGCCCGGCATGACCGGTGGCCGGACCACGCGACCCGCGCGGAAGTCGACCGGCCCCGGCACGCCGATGCCGATACCGCACACGCTGTCGGTGCTGCGGGCCGCCCGCTCCAACAGCCCTTCGAAGGCGTCGCAGGCGCTCGACAGCGCGCGTCGCGGACCGACGTCGATCCGGCTTTCCAGGACGTCCTCCGCGAGGATCCGGCCGCCCGCGTCGGTGACCGCCACGCGCCCCCGGGAGGCGCCCAGATCGGCGGCGAGCACCGTCGGCGTCCGGTCGTCGAAGGCCAGGAGTGTCGGCGGGCGCCCACCGGAGGAGGACGCGGTGCCGCCCTCCCGTAAGTAGCCGGCGCCGATCAGCTGGTCGACCCGGGCGGTCACGGTGGTACGCGACAGGCCGGTGGCGTCACCGAGTTCGCGGCGGGTCGACACCCGCCCCTGACGGAACAGCTGGAGGAGGCGGCCCGCGCTGTCCGGTGGGAGTGGGCGCTCCTTCCTCATCCCTTCTCCGCGCCCGAGGTGAGGCCCTCCACCAGGAGTCGCTCACCGGTGAAGAACAGCACGACGATGGGCACGGTCAGCACCACCGAGCCGGCCATCAGCACCGTCGTCGGGACCTCGATGCTCCCCGAGAGCTGGGACAGCCCCAGCGAGACGGTCCACTGGTCGCGTCTTTCCACCAGGAACAGCAGGGCGAACAGGAACTCGTTCCAGGCGATCATGAAGACGTACAGGGCGGTCGCCATCACCGAGGGCTTCGCCAGCGGCAGGCTGATGCGGCGGATGACCTGGAGGCGGGTGCAGCCGTCGACCAGGGCCGCCTCCTCCAGGCTGACCGGGATGGTCGCGAAGTAGCCGCGCAGCATGTAGATGGCGACCGGCGCCGTGTGCGCCACGTAGACGATGGCCAGTCCGACGAGCGATCCCCGCAGGCCGAGGCGGGTGAAGATGACGAACAGGGGCACCGCCACGATGACGGACGGGAAGAGGTAGACGGCCAGGAAGAGCGCGCTCACCTGCCGCCGCCCCTTGAACGCGATCCGGCTGATGGCGTAGGCGCCCGGTATGGACGCGAGGAGGGTGACGACGACGGTCAGGCCGGCGACGACCAGGCTGTTGCCGATCAGCGCGAGGAACCCCTGGCCGCCGGCCTCGGTGGAGCTGAGGACGCGCTCGTACGCGTCCAGTGACACGGTGCGCAGGTCGACCCACAACGAGGCGGGGTTGAGCAGGACTTCGTCGATGCTGCGCACCGAGAGAAGCAGCATGTAGTAGAAGGGCAGTGCGGAGGCGAGGACGAAGCAGCCCATGGCCACCCACCGGAGTACCCGCAGCACTTCGGTCTCGACGCGCTCACGCGTCCACGGTCTGCGGGGCGGACCGGCCGGCGCCGGGCCGGCCGCGGTCCGGGCGGAGTTCTCCCTGACGGTGGTCGTCACAGTTCCGACCCTCCCTTTCGTCGGCCGATCCACCACTGGAAGACCAGGTAGCCGGCCAGGACCAGGGCGAGCACCGCGGCCTGGGCCGAGGCGGCTCCGACGTCCTTGTGCGCGGTGAGGAAGTCGAAGACCCTGACGCTGACCACTTCGGTACCGGCGCCGCCGCCGGTGAGCAGGAACACGTCGTCGAACTTGTTGAAGGTGAAGACGAAACGCAGGGCGAAGAGCACACCCATGGTGGGCAGCAGCTGCGGCAGGATGATGTGCCAGAACACCTGGAGCGGGGTGGCGCCGTCGACGCGTGCCGCTTCCTCGATCGAGTCGGGCACGGCCTGGAGCCTGGCCATCATGAAGAGGAACGCGAAGGGGTAGTAGCGCCAGATCTCGAAGGCGATGACGGTGAGCAGGGCGGTCGACGGCTGGGACAGGAAGGCGACCGGGGTGTCCCACCCCAGGTACCGGGTGCCCCACTCGTTGACGATGCCGAACTGGGGATTGAGCATCACCGACCAGACGAAGGTGACGGCGACGACCGGAGCGACGTACGGCAGCAGCATCAGTGCCCGTACCAGGGACCGGCCGCGGAACTTCCGCCGCACCACGAGGGCGGCGACCATGCCGACCACGATGGAGCCGGCGGTCGATCCGAAGGTGTAGAGCAGGGTGGTCCACAGCGCCGAGTAGAACCCCGGGGACGTGAGGACCGCGCGGAAGTTGTCCAGGGTGAACGTGCCGAAGAACCCGGCGTAGCTGATGTTCAGCAGCGTGATGGGCTGGAAGGCCAGCGAGAGTGTCCACGCCAGGGGGATCAGCACGACCAGCACGACCACGACGAGTGTGGGGGTGATCAGTGCGAGGCCGGTTCTCGCGTCGCGTTGGCTCAGCGTCCTGCCACGGGGCGCCGTGGTGCGCTGTCTCCTCGGTGTCCTCACTTCAGCGACTCGGCGATCTCGGTCACCGCGGCGTCGGCCTGCTCAGCCGCCTTCTTCGGTGCCGTCCCGTTGACCATGTCGTTGACGGCCTCGGCGACGGGGAGCCGGCCGTTGGTGGCTCCGACCAGCGCGCCCTGCCCCTGGCTGAAGCCCCAGGGGGCGACCTCGTCGGGGCCCGTGATCAGGGTCTCGATGACGTCGGCGGGATAGAAGTCGGTGAGCGGGGCCTTGCGGTCCACGCCCGCTTCGAGTCCGCCCCACGCCTTCACGAACTTCTGGGGGTCGCCTGCGGTGCCCTTGCGCACCGGCACCTTGCCCTCGGGCGCGACGGCGAGCCAGTCGGTGTAGGCCTCGTCCATCATGTACTCGACGAACTGCTTCGAGGCGGCGGCGTTGCCCGCCTTGGTGAGCGCCCAGGAGGTGACCCGGCCGTACTGCGCGGGCTTGCCGGAGGGGCCGCTGACCGGACCGACGACGCCGGTGTTCTTCGCCAGGAACCCGGGGTCGTCCTTGCATTCGGGGCAGGTGGGGAGCGCGTCGTCGCGCAGTCCGGCCAGTTCGTCCAGCAGGAAGGTGGACCAGATCACCATGGCGGCCTTGCCGGAGAAGTAGTTGGCCCGGGTGGTGTCCACGTCCTGGTTGCCGTCGGCCGAGTACGAGCGGGCGAGGTCGCCGTAGAAGGCGAAGGACTCCTCGCAGGCCACGCTGTCCAGTGTCACGGTGCCCTTGCCGTCGACCATCTCGCAGCCGTTGCCCAGCGCGAGGTGCTCGAAGGACTGGTGGGTGAAGGGGTCGCCCGCCTTCGTCGAGAGCGCGATGCCCGAAGTGCCGCCCTCGGTCAGCTTCTTGGCGGCCGCCTCGATCTTCTCGTACGTGTCCGGTGCCTCCAGACCGGCTGCGGCGAAGAGATCCTTGCGGTAGAAGAGGAGCTGTGTCCAGGCGTCGCTGGGGACGGCTGTCTGCTCCTCGCCGTCGCGGGTGAGTTCCAGCGCGGCCGGGGAGAAGGTGTCACGGCCGAGGCTGTCGACGACCTCGCCGGTGGCCTTGGTGTCCAGCAGGCCGCTGACCGCCATGGACTGCACGCCGGCGGGGCTGAGGGCGGCCACCACGTCGGGCAGGGTGCCGCCGGCGGCGGAGGTCGTGACGACCTTGTCGAACTGGGCCTCCGAGATGGCGACGAGCTTGACCTTGATGCCGCTCTTCTCGGTGAACCCGGCGATGATCTTCTCGGTGGCCGTGATCCGGTCCTGCACGTCCTCCACCGTCCACACGGTGATCTCGTCGGCGACCCCGGTGTCGGCGGCCGCGTCGTCGGGTGGGGCGCCGGTCGTGCAGCCGACGGCCAGCGAGAGGAGGAGTCCCGCCGCGATGAGGGGTCTGGTTTTCATGCGAATCGCTCCTGAAGGCAGGGAAAGCCTGGTGGAAGTGGGGTGGGGAAGGTGCTGGGGGTGCGGTCCACGCCCGGCAGCCCTGCCGGGCGCCGGGGCGGGGACGCGTGGGGGGCGTAGGTCGGACCGGCGTGCGGCCGCCTGTGTCAGGCCGACCAGTCGATGACCACGCCGAGGTGGGCGGCCGGTTCCTCGGCCAGGGCGCGGAAGGCCTCACCGCCCTGGTCCGGTGGCACGACGTCCGTGATCAGCGAGTCGACTTCGAGGACCCCGTCGCGGATGAGTTCGAGGATCACCCGGCGGTTGGCCGCCTCCGTCCACCTGTCGTGAACGGTCGCGTTCTTCGGTGCGGTGGAGACGTGGGCACCGATCACGTGCAGGCCCTTGAGGTGCAGTGCCGAGTACGGGTCGAAGTTCTCCACCCGTCCACGGGTGCTGCCCAGCAGGACGACCCTGCCGCCGCGGGCGGCGAGTTCGAGCGCCGGCACGAAGGCGGAGGGCGCGCCGGTCGCTTCGACCACCACGTCGAACCCACCCGGCGCGAACGCGTGCAACCGCTGGTCCGTGCCCGGGTCCGCCGGGTCGGCCACGAGGTCCGCACCGGTCGTGCGGGCGGCCTCGCGCCGGGGCGCCAGCAATTCCACCACGGCCAGGCGGTGAGCGCCGTCGAGGCGGGCGAACCGCGCCGCCAGCAGGCCGACGAGTCCGGCGCCGACCACCGCCACCCGGTCCCCGAGCTGGATGGCGGCCGGTCGGACGGCGTTCAGCGTGATGCAGGCGAGCTGGGTCATGGCCGCCTGGCGCGAGGTGACGCCCTCGGGGATCGTCGTCATGCGGGCGAGACGTTCCGGACGGTCCTCGACGGCCCGTGACGCGTGCGGGAGCGGCCCGCAGATCCGGTCGCCGGGACGGAAGGCGTCCACTCCCTCGCCGACGGCCTGCACGACGCCGGCGAACGAGTAACCGGGGTGGTAGGGCTCGGTGCTGGTGAGCGTGCGCTGCGCGGTGCGGCCGAGGTAGTTGGCCACCTCCGTGCCGGGACTGATCAGTGTCACGTCCGCCTTCACCAGGATGCCGCCCGGCGGCGGCTCATCCGGGATGTCGTGGCGCTCCAGTTCCATGTGGCCGGGTCGGTGGGACACCAGTCGGCGGGCGGTGCTCATCGTGCTGCTCCTTCGTCGGGGGTGGCGTCGCCACGTGCGGCGCGCACCGCGCAGTCGCGCAGGTAGGTCAGGCTCCGGCGGGCCACGGTCTCGGCACCGGGGGTGGCGTCGAACGCCTCGACCGACATGTCCCCGTCGTATCCGACGGCGGCGAGCGCCTGGAACACGGGCACGAAGTCGGTGGTGCCGAAGCCCGGGCCGCCCCGGTTGGCGTCGTTCGCCTGGAAGTAGGCCAGGTGCGGTGCGGCGAGTTCGACGAGCCGTGGGATCGGCACCCGCTCGTCGCTCATGCTCTTCACGTCGAGCACCATCCGCACGGCGGGCGAGTCGATGGCGCGGACGACGTCGACGACCTCCTGGGTCGTGTTGAGCATGTCGGTCTCCGCGACGGGCAGTGCTTCGAGGCATACGGTCACGCCCAGTGCCGCGGCGGTCCGACCCCAGGTGGCGAAGGTGTCGACGGCACGGGCGAGGTTTTCCTCGGGGGGCGTGCCGGGCGGTGTGGAGCGCTGTCCGGGCGATCCGAAGACCAGGACACGGCCGCCGAGATCGGCGCACAGGCGCGTCAGGTGTGTCAGGTGGTCCAGGGTCCGCCGGCGCCGTTCGGGGTCGGCGGCGCCGACGTGCAGATCCCGGGTGCCGGCCAGCAGCCAGTGCAGTCCGGTGAAGTCGAGACCGTAGCGGGCCGCGAGACGCGCGGCCTCCGCGGCCCGCTCCGGTGTCACCGTTCCGTCGCTCTCGGCGATGGTGTAGGGCGCCAGCTCCACCGCTTCGTACCCGGTTTCGGCGATGAAACGGAAGGCGTCGTCGAGTGGCCGGTCGTCGAGGAGTTCGTTGCAGAGGGCGAAGCGCATCCGTCACACGCTCCGCTCGGCGGCGTAGTCGACGAAGCGGTCCGCGACGTGTCCCGCGGCCGCGTCACCGGTGTGCAGCACGAGCCGGTACTGGAAGGTCACCGGTGCGTCGGGGTCGAGGAGAAGGCTGCCGTCGCCGTCCTGACCGGGGAAGAAGTCCTTGTGGCCGAAGGGGTTGGCGGCGAGCAGGCCGTAGTCGCGCACGTGCCACGGTGTGGGGTGGCGGGGATTGTCCGGGTGATCGAGCACCGCGACGCCGACGACCTCGCCGTCGACCGAACCGGAGTAGTCGCACCACGCCGCGGGCCGGCCCCAGCACCGGGCTTCTCCGACGGCCCCCTCGGCGTTCTCGATGCGCCCGCCCCGCGCCTCCTCCATCGGCGGAGCGACGCGCAGCGCCACCATTCCGGCTTCCTTGGTGTCGCCCAGCCGGAGCGGTCCGTCCACCGGCGCGAGCGTGGTGCTCACGTCGATGAGCCGGGACCCGTCCGGCAACGGGCTGTGGAAGCACAGTGTCCTGCGCTCGGTCAGGCGGGGCGCACCGGTTGCGTCCAGCCAGTCCAGGGTGTGGCGTACCCGGGCCTCGCCGGGCCTCTCGGTCAGTTCGTCGAGCGAGCGGTGCGCGATGCGGCCGTGCCCTGCGAACTCGGTCCAGAAGTCCGTGCCGTCGACATCGCGGTGGCCGGTCCAGACGCCTCGGTGGTGCGGGTGGTCGGCGTTCTCCCCGGCCGGATGGCGTCTGGTGAGCCGGCGGTCGCGCGGGCCGACGAGGTCGGTCAGGTAGGGGCGGGGCCCCGACACTCCCAGGTGGTAGGTGGCCAGAGGTGACTCACCGAGCAGCACACGGATCGACGAGGCGTCGGCACTGAGAAGGACAGTCGGTTGATCGATCACTGTGTGGCTCCGATCGCGCGCAGGCGTGGGGTGGGAGACATACGTCTGGTGGCTGGGCAGAAGAAACCTACATGGCAATCGAAAGTTTGGTAAGCGCTTTCTCACAATGTTTGTGTGCCACCGTGTGGCTCGGGAGAACGAGCGTCAGTACCGAGGCGTCAGCCGTCGAGGTACTCGCCCGATCCGGACCGGGTGGCGGGACTGCCGGCGGCCGTGTCCGGAGCGGCCGGACGGGGAGAGCCGAGGGCGCGAGTCGACCCGCCGCTTCGAAGGACCTGCCGTACACGCACCGAAACGGCAGCGCTGCGACCTGCTCTTCGGACCGAGGATGGCGTCCGGGAACGGCTCAGGTGCACCACGCGTCCACCGGCTCGGAGTCGGCCGGGACGGCAAGGGCGGGCAGGCAGGGGCGGGCCGGGGCGCAACGAAAGAAGCCCCGGTCGCCGCCCCACGGGGGAGCGGGCCGGCGACCGGGGCACCGTACCTGCTGGGCGCTGGACACAGGTACGGCAACACATGTTCCCGCACCGCCCCACGGGATCGTCCTGCCGTGCGGGAACACTGTTCACACTATAGAGGATGGTGTCGATTCGGGGTCACGCGGTGGGACGGGGTCCGGACAGGGCGGCGCGCCGGTCAGACCCCGAGCACCGTGAAGCCCGCAGCGGACAGCCGCGCGCTCAGTTCGGCCAGGGCTGCCGGGTCCTGGCAGGAGCCGTTCGGGTCGAGGCCGTTGTCGTTCTGGAACGCACGGACCGCGCCCTGGGTACGTGGCCCGTCGGCCCCGTCCTGGGCCCCGGGGTCGTAGCCGAGAACGAGCAGCGCGCCCTGCACGCCGAACACGTCGGACAGGTCGAGGGCCAGCCGGTCGGCGGGCAGGCCGCGGTCCTCCACGGTCCCGGCCGGCAGGAAGTGCGCGCGGTCGAGTCCGTTCCGCTGGGCACTCGGACCGGCTTTCCGGCTCCACATGCTCGGCGTCCCGAGTTGCGCGTTGGCCGGCCAGGAGGCGAACCCGGAGAAGTCGGGGGGCCGCGCCGTGAGGAACGCATCACAGAATCGAACCTGTGGGGGCTCCGTACACGCGGGGCCATCCCGTTCGCCCACTCCTCCCCTCCCCCAAGGCCGTCGGTCCGGGGCGCGTGGAACGCACCCCGGTCCTCGTAGGCCGTGCGCTTGCCGGGTCCCGGCGCGTCAGTCGGTCCCCAGTGCCTGGCGCAGCACGTGGACGGCCTGCTCCACAGCCGCACTCGAGGCCCGGGTCCCGCGCACCGGGTTCAGCATCATGAAGTCGTGCAGGGTCGCGTTGTAGCGGACGCTCGTGGTCGGCACGCCGGCCTGTACGAGTTTGCGGGCGTACGCCTCCCCCTCGTCGCGCAGCACGTCGTACTCGTCGACGATCACCAGCGCCGGCGGCAGTCCCCGCAGGTCCTCCAGCGTCGCGCGCAGGGGGGAGGCCGTGATGTGCGCGCGCTCGGCGGGATCGGTGGTGTAGGCGTCCCAGAACCACTCCATGGCCTTCGCCGTCAGGTGCGGGCCGTCGGCGAAGATCCGGTAGCTCTCGGTGTCCTGGGCCGCGTCCGTGACCGGGTAGTACAGCGACTGGTGCAGGAACGTCACGTCACCGCGCTGCTTGGCCATGTGCGCGAGGGCCGCGGCCATGTTGCCGCCGACCGAGTCACCGGCCACGACCATGCGGCTGCCGTCCAGGCCCTCCTCGGCACCCTCGCTCACGACCCACCGGGCGGTGGCGTAGGCCTGTTCGATGGCGACGGGGTACTTCGCCTCCGGGGAGCGGTCGTACTCCACGAACACCAGGGCCGCGTCCGCGCCCACGGCCAGCTCACGCACCAGACGGTCGTGGGTGCCGGCGTTGCCCAGGATCCAACCGCCTCCGTGCACGTAGAGGATCACGGGCAGGACGCCCGTGCTACCGGCCGGCCGGACCACGCGCACCCTCACGTCGCCGACCTCGGCGGGAACGGTCGTCCACTTCTCGTCGACGGCGAGCTTCTCGACGGGTTGCGCCTGCACGTCGTCGAGCAGTGTGCGGGCGCCGTCAACTCCCAGTTCGTGAAGCCGGGGCGGTTTCGCCGTGGCGTCGGCGAAGGACTGGGCGGCGGGCTCGAGAACGATGTCGCTCACGGTGTTTCTCCTCCGGATGGTGCGGGCGTTTCGGGAGCTTGTGCCCCATGTGACCGAAGACGGAGTCGATGTGTGACGCCTACACGGAAACGGGCGGGCCCGGCCGGCCTGCGGGCGGGTGGCCCGCACCGCCCGGGTCAACGGTTGGTCGACGCCAGCTGCTGCGGGGTGTAGCGGGCTCCCCGTACGGCCTCGGGCCGGACCACCGCGTCCAGGGACGCGAGGTCCTCCGCGGTGAGTACCAGGTCGGCGGCGGCGGCGTTCTCGGTCAGGTAGGCGCGGCGTCTGGTGCCCGGGATGGGGATCGCCCCCTGGGCCGACACCCAGGCCAGCGCCACCTGGGAGGGGGTGGCCCCGTGCCGCTGGGCGACGGCCCGGACGTGGTCGACCAGCTCGAGGTTGGCGGCGATGTTCTCCGGGGCGAAGCGCGGCAGCTCCCGGCGGGAGTCGTCCTCGTCCAGGTCGTCCACGCTGCGGATGGCTCCGGAGAGGAAGCCGCGGCCGATGGGCGAGTAGGCGACCAGCCCGACGCCCAGCTCGTCCAGGGTCCGCTTGACGCCGGACGCCAGCGGGTCCCGGCTGAAGAGCGACAGTTCCGACTGCACCGCGGTGAGCGGATGCACCGCGTGGGCACGGCGGATGGTGTCCGCGGAGACCTCCGAGAGTCCGATGTGGCGCACCTTTCCGGCCGCCACCAGTTCGGCCATGCCGCCGATCGTCTCCTCCACCGGAGTGGCCGGGTCCAGGCGGTGCATGTAGTACAGGTCGATGCGGTCCGTGTTCAGGCGCCGCAGGGAGCGCTCGACGGCTCGTCGGATGTGTGCGGGCCGGCCGTCCAGTGGACCGGGCTGCCCGTCGTCGGAGAAGTCCAGGCCGAACTTGGTTGCCAGGAGGACCTCGTCACGGCGATGGGCCAGGGCACGGCCCAGCAGCCGCTCGTTCTCGAACGGGCCGTAGGACTCGGCCGTGTCGAACAGGGTGATGCCCAGGTCCGCCGCGTGGTTGAGGGTGGCGACGGCCTCCTTCTCGTCGGCACTGGCTCCGTACGCCCCGCTCAGGCCCATGGCGCCGAAGCCCTGGGCCGACACCACGGGGCCGTGATCACCCAGGCGAACTTTTCTCATGTGCTGTCCCTCGCGTCGTCGAGGGCTTCCGCGCGGAGCGGAAGCACCTGCGCGGGTCGTCCGACCCGGCACATGCGACCTTACACACCGTGTTACTGGTGCGAGCAGCGGCGCGTGTTCTGGAGTGTGGGCGACGCGGAGCACGCCGATCGCCCGGTCCGGCCGACGGTGGGACGACGGCGGCCGACGGTCTCCGTGTCACAACATCCGGGGCCGTCCGGTCATGGGGGTTGTCAACACGGTGGTGCGTCGCCCGTTCGCGAGGGCGTGCGGTGCGCTCACCGGCTGCTGCGCGGCACCGTCCGCGTCCGCCGTTCCCACCGCCACGCAGTGCCAGGAAGGCCGCCATGAATGACCCGTCCCGGCTCACCGGGGCCTCCGCGCCCAGTGAGCTCGACCAGCTGCCCGACCGTGACCGCGAGGAGACCGTCGAATGGCAGGCCTCACTGGACGCCGTCGTACGCAACGCCGGACCCGAGCGAGCGGTCTACCTGGTACGACGGGTGCACGAGTTCGCCGCACGGTCCGGGATGTCCCTGCCGGGCCTGCTGTCCTCCGACTACATCAACACCGTCCCGGTCGCCGCCCAGCCGACGTTCGACGGTGACCTGGAGACGGAGACCCGGATCACCGCGCTCAACCGGTGGAACGCTGCCGCGATGGTCAGCAACGGGGCGCCGCTGGGGCTCGGCGGGCACATCTCCACGTACGCGTCCGCGGCCTGGCTCTACGAGATCGGCTTCAACCACTTCTTCCGCGGCAAGGACGGTGACGGATCGGGCGACCAGCTGTTCCTCCAGGGGCACGCCTCCCCGGGCATCTACGCCCGGGCGTTCCTCGAAGGCCGTCTGGACGAGGAGCAGCTGAACGCCTTCCGCCGTGAGGCCGGTGGCAGGGGCCTGCCCTCCTACCCGCACCCCCGGCGGCTGCCGTGGCTCTGGGAGTTCCCGACGGTGTCCATGGGGCTGGGACCGCTCGGCGCGGTCTACCAGGCACGGTTCAACCGGTATCTGCACGCCCGCGGCATCAAGGACACCTCCGCCTCGCGGGTGTGGGCGTTCCTCGGCGACGGGGAGATGGACGAGCCGGAATCGATCGCCGCGCTGACCCTGGCCTCCCGCGAGGGACTGGACAACCTCACCTTCGTCGTCAACTGCAACCTCCAGCGCCTGGACGGTCCGGTGCGGTCCAACTCGAAGATCGTGCAGGAGCTGGAGGCGCGGTTCCGCGGGTCGGGCTGGAACGTGGTCAAGACCCTGTGGGGTGAGGCCTGGGACCCGCTGCTGGCGCAGGACGCGACCGGCGACCTGGTGACGCGTCTGGGCGAGGTGCCGGACGCGCAGCTGCAGACGCTGGCCGCGCGGGACGCCGCCTACGTGCGCGAGAGGTTCTTCACCGGCGACGTGCTCTCCGCCGTGTCCGCCTCCCTGAGCGACGCCCAGGTGGTCGAGCTGTTCGAGAACTCCCGCGGCGGCCACGAACCCCTCAAGGTGTACGCCGCCTACCGGGCCGCCGTCGAGCACCGGGGCGCACCGACCGTGGTGCTCGCCCAGACGGTCAAGGGCCACACGCTGGGCTCGGCGTTCGAGTCCCGCAACGCCAACCACCAGATGAAGAAGCTCACGACGGCGCAGTTCCGTGCGCTGCGCGACACGCTGGACCTTCCCATTCCCGACAGCGCCCTCGCGGGCGACCGGGTCCCTTACTGGCACCCGGGGCCGGACTCGCCCGAGGTGCGTTACCTGCGCGAGCGGCGGGCCGCGCTGGGCGGTCCGGTGCCGTCACGGCGCGTGGTCGCGAGGCCGCTGCCCGAGCCGCCCGCGAAGCCCTTCGAGGCGCTGGAGAAGGGCTTCGGCAACCAGGAGGCGGCGACCACGATGGCGCTGGTCCGGCTGGTGAAGGACCTGATGCGGGACGAGCGGACGGGTGCGCGCTGGGTGCCGATCATCCCCGACGAGGCCCGCACGTTCGGCATGGAGTCGATGTTCCCGACCGCCGGGATCTACTCCCCGCTGGGGCAGACCTACGACCCGGTCGACGCCGGCCAGTTGCTCTACTACAAGGAGAGCAGGACCGGCCAGGTGATCATCGAGGGCATCACCGAGGCCGGTTCCGTGGCCGAGTTCACGGCCGCCGCGACCTCGTACGCCACCCACGGCGAGCCCATGATCCCGTTCTACATCTTCTACGCCATGTTCGGGTTCCAGCGGACCGGCGACCAGTTCTGGGCGCTGGCCGACCAGATGGGCCGCGGCTTCGTCGTCGGCGGCACCGCCGGGCGCACCACGATGACGGGTGAGGGACTCCAGCACGGGGACGGCCACTCGCACCTGCTGGCCTCCACCAATCCGGCGGCGATCAGCTACGACCCGGCGTTCGCCTTCGAGATAGCGGTGATCGTGCGGGACGGCCTGCGCCGCATGTACGGCGAGCGGCCCGAGGACGTCTTCTACTACCTGACCGTGTACAACGAGCCCAAGATCCAGCCGCCCATGCCCGCGGTACCGGGCATCGAGGAGGGCATCGTCCGGGGCGTCTACCGGTTCCGGCCCGCCGAACCCACCGCGACCGGTCCGCGCCTGCAACTGCTCTCCTCGGGTACGGCCGTCCACTGGGCGCTCCGTGCCCAGGAACTCCTGGCCGCCGACTGGGACGTGCACGCCGACGTGTGGTCGGTGACGTCGTGGACGGAGCTGCGCCGCGACGCGATGCGGGCGGACGCGGCACGGATGCGGGGTGAGGACAGGACGCCGTACGTCACCGCCGCGCTGGCCGGCGCGCCGGGGCCGGTGCTGGCCGTCAGCGACTGGATGCGGCAGGTGCCGGACCAGATCAGCCAGTGGGTGGAGCAGGACTACTACTCCCTGGGCACCGACGGCTTCGGGCTCTCGGACACCCGTGAGGCCGTGCGTCGCCACTTCGAGGTGGACGCCGAGTCGATCGTGGTCACGGCCCTGGACCGGCTGGCCCGGTCCGGGCAGGTCGCCCCGTCCTCGGTCGCCCTGGCCCGTGAGCGCTACGGCCTCGACCGGTGACCGGCCCGTCGGTACCCCTCCCCCGGCACCGACGGACCCGGCCCACGCAGACCCGACCCACGCGGACGTGGCACACGCGGACGTGGCCCAGGCAGTAAGGACACAGCACCATGAGCAACCTGGAGACCCGGCCGGTGGAAATGCCGCGCTCGGGCGGAAGCCGTACCCGAGGGGTGGAGGTCCTGACGGCGCGGAGCGTGCCTCTGGGCGGTCCGCGGGCCATGACCGTACGGCGGACGCTGCCGCAGCGGTCGCGGACGCTGATCGGCGCGTGGTGCTTCGCCGACCACTACGGCCCCGACGATGTGGCGCTGACCGGCGGCATGCGGGTCCCGCCGCACCCGCACACCGGGCTGCAGACGGTGAGCTGGCTGTTCAGCGGCGCGATAGAGCACCGCGACAGCATGGGCACCCACGCCCTCGTCCGTCCCGGAGAACTCAACCTCATGACCGGCGGCTTCGGCATCAGCCACTCGGAGTTCTCCACGGCGGACACCACCGTGCTGCACGGGGTGCAGTTGTGGGTCGCGCTGCCCGAGGCGCACCGCGCCGCCGCCCGCGACTTCCAGCACTACGTCCCCGCCCCGGTGCCCCTGCCGGGCGGGCTGGCCCGCGTCTTCCTGGGCGCGCTGGCCGGTGACGCGTCCCCCGTGGCCACCTTCACGCCCCTGCTGGGCGCGGAGATCACCCTGGAGGCGGGTGCCTCCGTGACCCTCGACGTCGACGGGGCCTTCGAGCACGGCGTCCTCGTCGACACCGGCGAAGTCGCCCTGGAGGGCGCCGCCCTGCGTCCCACGGAGCTGGGTTACGTGCCTCCCGGCACCACCCGGCTGCACCTGTCGTGCTCCGCGGATCAGCCGACCAGGACGGTGTTGCTGGGCGGTCCGCCGTTCGGGGAGGACATCGTCATGTGGTGGAACTTCGTGGGCCGTACCCACGAGGACGTCGTCCGGGCCCGGCAGGCGTGGCAGGAGGGCTCCGACCGGTTCGGGCACGTGGACGGACACGGCGGGGAACGCCTGCCCGCGCCCGAACTGCCCAACGCCACGCTCACGCCTCGACGCGCCCCTGCCCCACCACAGACGTCCGGCGGACCGGGGGTTGTCACAACTCCCGAGGTTGTCCGGTCTATGCCCATGACGGCCGGGTGACGCCGCCCGGAGTCCTCGCCGCCAGGAAGGAAGTGACACCCGTGCTGTCCGGTATCCCTACCACTCGAAGCCAGGACGTGCCGGAGGACACCACCGACCTCGGGGTGTCCCTGGCCGCCCAGGCGGCTCTGCTGGAGACGCGTGCGCTGATGCTGCGGGAAGCGCTCGACGCCGTCGACGCGAGTATCCGGGAGACCTCAGAGAGACTCGGCCGGCTGCGCCGGCAGAGCGGCGACGGCGCACAGTAGGCGTACGCGGCCCCGGGTGTCGGCTCACGGGGGATCGAGGGGACACCCGGGGCGCTCACCCGCTCGGCTCTTGAGGCGGGTGCGCACGTGCTCCGGGCCCTCCTCGGGTACCGTCCACCGGTGTCCGGAGCACTGCCATGAACCTAGCACACTGTGACACCGTTTGCAGCAGTGGCAGAGAGGAACCGTCCCCGAGGAGCACCTCTGAGCAGGTGGGCGGCCTTACCCCCGGCCACGACGGGCCGCCGACATCACACGGTGTGCCCGCTGACACGGTTGTCAGGACCCGCTTGTAGCATGTCCGGTGCCACGCGAGAAGGGACGATCCATGCACGCTGGCGCTCACCCCGACCCCCTCGACCATGCGACGCAGGACTTCCTTGCGGTACGCCCCCGGCTCTTCGGCATCGCCTACCGCATCCTCGGCAGCGCGGCCGAGGCCGAGGACGTCGTCCAGGACACCTGGGTGCGATGGCAGAACACCGACCGCGGCGCCGTTCACGAGCCAGGCGCCTTCCTGACCACCGTCACCACCCGCCTCTCCATCAACCTCGCCCAGTCCGCCCGGGTGCGCCGGGAGACCTACGTCGGTCCGTGGCTGCCCGAACCGGTCGACACCGCGCAGGACCCCCAACTGGGAGCGGAGCGCGCCGAGGCCGTCGAGATGGCGGTGCTGCTCCTGCTGGAGAAGCTGAACCCCGTGGAACGCACCGCCTACGTGCTGCGGGAGGCGTTCGACTACCCCTACGACCGCATCGCCGCGATCCTGGAGACCAGCGGTGCCAACGCCCGCCAGCTGGTGAGCAGAGCCCGCAGGCACCTGACCGACGAACGCAGGGAGCGTGTCGACCCCACGACCCACCGGCGCCTGCTGGAGGTGTTCCTCTCCGCCGCGCAGACCGGCGATCTGACGGTGCTCGAAGACGTCCTCGCCGCGGACGTCGTCAGCTACGCGGACGGCGGCGGGATCAGGGGCGCGTCCAAGATCCCGGTGGTCGGGCGCCCGCACGTCTCCCGTTACCTCGCTGCCTTCGCGCCCCGGTTCTGGCCGCAGGCGGACACCCGTTGGGTCGAGGCGAACGGTCGGCCCGCGGTGCTGGTCCGTGCGGGCGGTACGGCCGTGGCCCTGCTGTCCGTCGACGTCTCCGCCGAAGGCATCGACCGGATCATGTGGGTGATGAACCCGGCCAAGCTGTCGCCCTACGTGGCGTCCCTGAGCGGCTGACCCGCCGCGGCCGCTGCCCGCGGCGTCGGGCGCATGTCACAGGAACGGCGGCTGATCGGTCACCCGGGAGTCCGGACCCGGACCAGCGCCATCCCCGGTGCACGTGTCCCCGGCCCCGCGCCGGGACACGCACCACGACGCCATCGGAGCCTTGCCGTGACCGAACGGATCCCGCTGCCCTCCCTGTCGACCGAGAAGGACTTCGACGGGGACACGTTCTCACCCCTCTACACGACCACCGTGACCGTGCACGGCGGTGTGGCCGCGCACGGGCGGGCGTCCGGCAGGGCCCGCTCGGCCGACGGAGTCCTGGACCTCGAACTGCGCATGCCCGCGGAGCTCGGCGGTGACGGCCGCGGGTCAAACCCGGAGCAGCTGTTCGCGGCCGGGTTCGCGGCCTGCTTCCATGGCGCGCTGGCCCTGGTGGCGCGGCAGGAGGGCCTCGACCCCGCGGAGATCTCCGTCGCGGCGACGGTCGCCTTCGGACGTGACCCCGGGGACGGGGGCTACCTGCTGAGCGTCGACCTCGTGGTCCGGTGGCCCGGCGTCACCAGGGAGGTGGCGGCCGCGCTGCTGGAGAAGGCCGACTCGCTGTGCCCGTACGCGCGCATGGCCGACAAGGGGACGCCGACGACCATCACCCTCGTGTCCTGACGGCTCGCCCGTCCGCCCCGCCGGCGAGCGCGTCCCGCACCTGTCACAGAAGACGACCGCATCCGGTCATTCCGGATGTGGACGCCGACGCACCCGGCCGGTCCACGGGCCCCGCGCCGCCGGGACCGAGCTGCCCGGTGACGGGAGTCCAGGGGTGGCCGGCGCCGCCGTGCGGGCGTGTGCCGGTCACCGAACCCCCGCGACCTCACAGAAGGCCACCATCATGTTCCTCCACCGTCACCGGGCCGCGCTGCACAGCACGGACTCCTACGCGGCGGCCACCGGTGTCTACACCATCGACCCGACGCACAGCACGATCGGCTTCTCCGTCCGGCACGCCGCGCTCTCCGACGTCCACGGTACGTTCGACCGTTTCGAGGGCCTGCTCAAGCTCGACGGCTCGGCGCCGGTGAGGTCCGAGGCCTACCTGAGCGTGCAGACCGACAGCCTCGACACGGCGGTGCAAGAACGCGACGCGCGGTTGCGCGGGCCCGGCTTCCTCGACTCCGCCACGTACCCGCTGATGGTCTTCGGTTCCACCCGGACGGTGTCGCTGGGCGGGGGTGCGTTCCGCCTGGCGGGCACCCTGCGCGTCAAGGACCTGGAACTGCCGCTGGACGTCGACGTCGTCTTCGGCGGCGTCGGCGAGGACGCGCAGGAGCAGCACCGGGTCCACTTCTCGGCCTCCGCGGTCCTGCGCCGGTGGGACTGGGGGCTCAACCGGAGCACGGCACCGGACGCGAGCGGTGTCCTCGACGGTGACGGGATGACCCTCACCCTGGACGTCTCGGCGGTGCGCGTCGACCACGACGCGGCGGCCTGACCCCGACGGCCGGGACACCTGCGTCTCAGGCACCCGCCTGTCAGGCGCCCGCGTCTCGGCCACTTGCGTCCAAGGCGCCCGCGTCTCAGGCGTCGGAGGGGCGCGGGCGGTTCCACTCGCGCAGTTTGTCGGGGTTGAGGACCACCCAGACCTGCACCACGTGCGAGCCGGCGATGTCGAGGGTGATGACGGCCGCGACCTGGTCGTCGTAGCGGGCGACGAGGCCCGCGCGCCCGTTGACGGAGTGGGTGTCCAGGGTGGTGCGGGGGTGGCGGGAGAGCAGCGTCAACAGGCTCCGGGCGACCCGTTCGCCGCCGTCGACCGGACGGCTCAGGGCGCGGAGCTTGCCGCCCCCGTCGAAGTAGGCGGTGGCGTCGGGGGCCAGCAGGGAAGCCAGCCGGCCGCTGTCCGCGTCGGCGCACGCCTGCCGTACGGCGTTCACGACCTCTGCGTGCCTGCGGGGCGAGGTGGGGTGTGCGCCCTGGGCGCGCAGGCTCCGGCGGGCCCGGTCCGCCAGCTCGGCGCACTGCGGTTCCGACTGCCCGACGACGCCCGCGACCGTGCCCGGCGAGGCCCCGAAGACGTCGTTGAGCACGAAGGCCGCCCGCTCCGCCGGCGCGAGGGACTCCAGTGCCCGCAACAGCACCGCACTGGCCTCGTCCTCGACCCCCGTCTCCCGGACCTCGGTGTCCGGCCGGGGCCGCCGTGCTTCCTCGCCCCGGTCGGGCAGGGTCAGCCGGTCCAGGCAGATGCCGCCCACCACCTGTGTCAGCCAGGCCCTCGGCGTGGTGACCCGCGCCCGCTGCCCGTCCGTGAGCCCGTACCACTGGCGGTACGCCTCGTCGACGACACCCTCGGCCGAGACCCGGCTGCCCAGCATCCAGTGGGCGACCTCCAGCAAGTGCCGTCGCTCGTCGAGCAGTTCCGCGATCGGCACCGCCTCACCGGCGTGTTCCATGTCGCTGCCTCCACTCGAACGGACCTCGGGCGCCACTGCCGCGGCGGCGGGCGCGGGCCGCCCTCCGCGGGGTGCCACGCCCAGCGTGCAGCGGTCGCTACGGTGTCCTCTTCTTCTTGTCGGTATGGAAGGTGGACCGGGCAGGGGCACGGGTTGTGACACCGCTCCCACCACGCCCCGCGGAGTCAGTGCCGAGCCCTGTCACGGTCGCCTCGTTCGGCGCCGGCGCTCGTGGCCCCCTCGCCGGGCCGTGGGGCCCCGTGGGAGACGAAGGCCTCCCGTGGGCGCTGGACCGAGGCGAGGGAGACGATGTCCCGGCCGAAGAGGGCGGCGGTGATCCACACGGCGAGGACACGGGCCTTGCGTTCCCAGCTCGGTACGGCGAGGACGTGGTAGCCGCGGTGCATCAGCCAGGCCGGGAACCCCTTGATCACCAGGCGTCGGTACTGGAAGACGCCCCGCCCCAGCCCCAGGGTCGCCACCACCCCCAGGCTGCGGTGCACGTAGTCCTTGGTCGGCCGGCCGCGCAGCGACGCCAGGATGTTCTTCGCCAGGCGCTTGCCCTGGCGGACCGCGTGCTGCGCGTTGGGCACCGTACGGGCCCCCGGACGCCCCACCGCGAGGTCCGGCACCGACGCGTCGTCGCCCGCGGCCCAGACGTCCGGCACCGCCTCGGTGTCCGTGCCGACCCTGAGGTCCGCGCGGACGGTGAGCAGGCCCCGCTCGTCCACCGGCAGGTCGGTGTGGTTGTGCACGATCGGGTTGGCGGCGTTGCCCGCCGTCCACACGATCAGACCCGAGTCGTAGGCGACGCCGTCGGACAGCTCTACGTGTCCGTCCTCGGCGGAGACGAGCTGGGTGTTCAGGTGGACCCGCGCGCCCCGTTTCTCCAGCGACCGCACCACCCACTCGCCGGGACCGTCGGTGACCTCGGGCAGGATCCGTCCCCGCGCCTCGACCAGGTGGAAGGAGAGTTCCTCCGCGCCGATCTCCGGGTAGCGCCGCAGCAGCGCCGTCGCCAGGGCCAGCAGCTCCCCGAAGCCCTCCACGCCGGAGAAGCCGCCACCGACGACGGTGACGGTCAGCAGCTTCCGGCGCTCCGGACCGTGCGGCAGGGTCGCCGCGCGGTCGAACGAGGTGAGCAGGCGGTCGCGGATCGCCACCGCCTCCTCGACGTGCTTCAGGCCGTACGCCTCCTCGCTCAGCCCCGGTATGGGGAAGGTGCGGGTGACCGCGCCCGCCGTCACCACCAGGACGTCGTAGTGGAGGTCGAAGTCCGGCCCGCTGTCCGGGCGGACCGTGACCGTGCGCGCCGCGTTGCGGATCTCGGTGACCGAGCCCGCGATCAGCCGGGTCCGGTGCAGGTGCCGGCGCAGCGACACCGCCGCGTGCCGCGCCTCGACGGACCCGGCGACCACCTCGGGCAGGAACGGCTGGTACGTCATGTAGGGGCGAGGGTCGACGACGGTGACCCGTGCCTCGCCCCGGCGCAGCTTCTTCTCCAGGCCCCACGCGGTGTAGAAGCCGGCGTAGCCGCCGCCCACGATCAAGATCTCTCGCACGGTGTCCTCTGTTCCTGTCGGCGTCCTGGAGAAGGACCGGTCGCCCGCGAGGCGGGACCGGTCGTCCGTGAAGAGGACCGGTCGGACCCGCCCGTTGTGACAGGCGCGAGCCGGACCGGTGGGAGGCGGGCCGCGGCGTCTGCGCGAAGAATGCGTTGGCGGGCCGCGGTGGGCCGTTGCTACGCTCCCCGAGGCCGTGCGGATGCAGGAGGAGGTGGTACCCGTGAACGCAGTATCGACATGGGTGCTCCCCTTCGGGGTCACGGTCGGGCGATAGGTCGCCCGGGAGCGCCGTTCACGCGCACTCCCGAAAGGCACGACCATGCAGTTCACTTCCGAGCGGCGCCTGGACGACGGCGTCCTCGAGCGCGAGTTCACCCTCGGAGAGATCCCCGGCACCCTGTGGACGTCCGGATCCGCGCCGGCCCCGCTGGTCCTCATGGCCCACAACAACGGTCTGCCCAAGGCCGACCCCCGGCTGGTGGCCCGGGCCAGGTACACCGCGGCGCGCGGCTACGCGGTGGCCACCATCGACGCCGCCGGGTGCGGTGACCGTCCTCGGTCCGCCGCGGACGAGCGGGCCCGTGCCGACCTTCGGCGGGCGATGCGGGCCGGCGAGCCGGTCGACGAGATCTTCGAGTCCGTCATCGGCCCGCTGGTCGAGAACGCGGTCCCGGAATGGCGGGCCGCACTGGACGCCCTCCTGGAACTGCCCGACACCGGCGGAGCGGTCGGGTACTCCGGGGGGTGGACGGCCCTCGGCATCCGGCTGGTGGTGGCCGAGCCGCGCATCGCGGCCGCGGGCTTCTTCGCCGGGGGGTACGTGCCCCGCGCCCAGCGCGAGGAGGCCCGGCGGGTCACCGTTCCGCTGCTGTTCCTGTTGCAGTGGGACGACGAGGGGAACCCCCGGCAACGCGCCCTGGAGCTGTTCGACGCCTTCGGCAGCGAGGAGAAGACGCTGCACGCGAATACGGGAGGGCACACCGGCACCCCGTGGTTCGAGCTGGAGGACGGATGCCGGTTCCTGGACCGGCACCTGAAGTGACGCCGCGCGTCCCACGGGCGGCGGACGGCGGGCGGTGCGGTCGCGGGAAGGCCGTCGTCGAGGACCGTCCCGGGCCCTGAGCGGCAGCGCCCGCCGGCTCCACGACCGCCCCGGCCCGCCGGTACCGCCCGTGAGCGGTACCGGCGGGCCGGGCCGTGCTCGGCCGTCGGCCGGCGCCCCGCGTGCGACCGTTCCCGGTCACCCGGCGGGACCGTGTCAGTGCCGTACGACCTGCGGAGCGATGTCCTCGGTGACGCCCCCGCCGGCGGCGGAGCGGGCGAGGGTGCTCGCACGGGTCGGGTCGGTGCCGCAGAACGCGGCCTCGAGGGTCCCGCCGAGGATGGTGTTCACCGTGCCGTTGTTGGAGGTGTTGGCCATCGACGTCATCCGGCGCTTGCCGTCGGCCGTCGTGAACGCGTAGGTGTAGTAGCCCTGGACGGTGCCGGTGTGGCCGTAGACGGTCACGCCGCAGGAGAGCTTGCGGCCACGCAGTCCGAGTCCGTAGGACTGGGTGCCGTCCGCGTTGACCGGGACCAGGCTCATCATCTCCCGCAGCTGCGCCGGAGCGACGAGCTTGCCGGTGACGAGGGCGGCGAAGAAGCGGTTCAGGTCGGAGGAGCTGGAGATGACCGCGCCGGCCGACTGGGCCCAGGAGACGGTCTGTTCGGTCGAGTCCACCAGCGGCAGCGTGGTGTCGTCCTCGCGGACGTAGCCCCGCGCGTACGAACCGGTGAGGGTCGTCCGCGGGTGCACGTACGAGGTGTTCCGCAGGCCGAGCGGCTTGAAGATCCGCTGCTCGTACTGCGCGGCCATCGGCTGACCCGTGAGGTGCTCGATCATCTGCCCCAGCACCACGAAGTTGGTGTTGGAGTAGCTGTAGGCGGCACCGGGCTCGTTGGTCGGGGCGTGAGCGGTCGAGAGGTCGATCAGCTCCTGGTACGTGAACACCTTGTTCCGCACGGCCTCGAAGCCCGGAACGGTGTGGTAGAACATGTCGTTCGTGTAGTCCCACAGTCCACTGCGGTGGCTCAGCAGGTGGCGCACGGTGATGCGGTCGTCCGGCAGTGCCTCGGGAAGGTAGTCGTTCGCCGGCGCGTCCAGGTCGAGGCGGCCCTCGGCGACGAGCTGCATCAGCACGACGGTGGTGAAGCTCTTGCTGACGCTGCCGACCCGGAACCTGCGGTCGGCGTCCATGTCCGTCCCGGCAGCCCGGTCCGCCTTGCCCATGGAGAGCCGGTAGACCGCGGAGCCGGAGTCGATCCGGGTGAGGGCGCCGGGCGCCCCGGCGGCCATCGCCTGCTTCTGCACGGCGAGGACACCGGTGAGCGAGGGCTGGGGAAGTGTGGGGGTGGATTCCGCGACGGCCGGCGAGGCGGTGACCAGGGCGGCCACCATCGCGGAGCCTACGAGCGCGAGGCTCGTGTTTCTGATGCGCATCCGATTCTCTCTACGTGTGATCGGGCGGAGGCCCTGGACTCCGTTCAGGAACTGTGAATCCCGTCTGTACAAGGGCGTGTTGCCGCACCTTGTCCGCGCGACGGACGTGATCTCCAGGGCGCTCAGAACGATAGCCCAGACCGGATCACGCGAGGTCGAGGTCGGCGTACAACTGGTGGTGGTCGGAGTAGCGGGAGGGGTGCACGCGGTGCTCGCCGGGGGCGATGCCGCGCAGGAAGACGTAGTCGAACTTGCTCTGCCAGTCCGTGGTCACCCCGCAGGTGCCGGCGGCGGTGCGCGTGGGATGGCACCGGGGGTCCGTGTCGACGGCCAGGGCCCACAGGCGCGAGAGTTCGGGGGCGTCCGGCACCGCGTTGAAGTCGCCGAGGACGACGGCGCGTTCGTGCCGGGCGACCTCGGTGGCGAGCACGGCGGCCTGCGCCGCCCGGAAGGACTCCTGCCGGCGCTGGGCGAGGTGCGTGTTGAAGACCCGGATCTCCTGGCCGCCGATCTCGGTGGTGACCGCCATGTAGCCGCGGTCCTCGGAGCCGCCCTCGGGGTACTCCTTGCTGACGCGGTCGGTCATGGGCGCGGCGGAGAGGACGGCCTGGCCGAACGCGCCCGGGTTCCACGGCGTTCCCCCGCAGCGGCTCCGCTTCTCCAGGACCATCCCGTACTCGACGTGGTAGACGAGTCCGTGGATGTTCTCCAGGTGCTCCCGGATCGCCTCGACGTCCCGCACGCAGGCTTCCTGCACGCCGAGGACCTGAGGGGCGAAGGAGGCGATCTCCGCGGCCCGGTGGACGTTGCTCTCCTTGCAGGGGTTGCAGAGGTTCCACGTCATGACGCGGTTCGCCACCACGTCCCGCACGGGCTCCACGGGCCGGCCGGAGTCGGGGCCGCCGGAAGAACCGGAGCCGACGAGGATCACGCAGAGTACGGCCATCGCCCCCACGAACCACCGTGTCCCTCTAGCGAGCACCATCGCCTCCCCCGGTGTCGACGCGCGGAGCGTCCGCCGTCCTCCCACACGAGGTTATGGGACGGGCCCCTTCCGTCACAGGCGGGGTCTCGGGGGTGCGTACCTGAGTAGGGACTGAGTACCCGCGCTCATGTCCGGTGGGGTGACGGGGAGCACACTCCGTGGCATGACGAACCTTCCGCCCCCGGCCGAGGAGCTGCGGCTTCTCGACGCCGAGTTGTGGCACCTGGACGCCCGACGGGCCGTCCTGCTGCGGCGCCGTGCCTGGCTGCTCGACACGCTACGGGCCGCGTCCGCGGCCGGAGGCGGCCGGGTCCACGGGACCACGCCACCCGTGTGGCCGGTGCGGGACGCCGCCGCACACCGGCCGGAGACCACCGCGCCCGGCGTGCAGAACGTGCTGCTGGTCCTCGGTGGCGTGCTGCTCACGGTCGCCGCGATCGCCTTCACCCTGGTCGGCTGGGGCCACATGGGGATCGTCGGACGGTCGCTGGTGCTCGGCGCGGTGACCGTCGGCGCGCTGGGTGCGCCGGTGCTGCTGCTGCGGCGCGGACTGGAGTCCACGGCCGAGGCGGTCGCCTGCCTCGGTCTCGCCCTGACCGTGCTCGACGCCTACGCACTGCGCGAAGTGGTGTGGACCGGCACGGACGCGCTGACGTACACGGCCGCCGCGTCGGCGCTGCTGGCGGGAGCCTGGGCCGCCTACGGGCCGGCCGTGTCCGCCCTCGTGCCGGCGGCCGCGCACGGCGACGGGGGCGGGAACGCGGATCAGGACGGTGTCCGGGGTGAGGACGGGCCCGGTGCCGAAGGCCATGGGCCGGGACGGGCTGTGCTCCGTCTCCCCCTCCCGCTGGCGACGGCCACCGCCCATCTCCCCCTGCTCCTGTGGGCGCTGGCCGCCGGCGCGGGTGCCCACACGGTCACGGCCGCGCTGTTGGCCACCGCGGCAGCCGGCACCGCCGTCGCGCTGCGGGCGCCGGCGCTGCCGGTCCGTATCGTCGCGGTCGTCGGCTCGCTCTGCACCGGCGTGGTGGGGGTCGTCTCGGCGGGCCTGCTCGGGTGGAGCGCGGACGGTCCTGGTGCCGCCGCGCCGTCGGCGGTGCTGCTGCTCCTCGCCGCGGCCCTCGCCCTGGTGGCGGCCCGGTCCGTCCGGGAGCCCGGTGTCGCCGTGGCCGCCGCGACCGCCGCGGGGCTGTGCGCGATCGCCGGAGCGGGCGGGGTGCTGCGGGCGTCGCTGCCGGGAGTGTGGACGGTGCCGGGGTATCTGGTCTGCGGTGCGGCTCTGCTCGCGGCCGTGCGCACACCCCTCGACCGGGCGTCCCGCCGGGGGCTCGTACTCGCCTCGCTGACCGTCCAGGGCCTCGCGGTGCTGTGGTCCGTGCCGCTGGTCGCCGGGACGCTCCTCGGTCCGGTGACCGGGCTGGAGCGGCCCTGGTCCGGTGTGCCGCGTGACTTCCGGGCCGCCGTGTTCCAGGACGTGCCCTGGCCCCCCGACGCGGCCACCGTGCCGCTCGTCCTCGCCGTCGTCGCGGGCGCATGGACGGTGGTGGCCCGGCGCCGCGCGCAGGAGTGGCCGCTCGCGGCGGTGGGGGCGATCGTCCTGGGCTGGGCGACGCTGCTGGTCCTGCCAGGCGTCCTGGAACTGCCCTACGGGGCGGGCCTGGTGGCGCAGGGTGCTCTGGTCGTGGCCGCGCTGGGTGGTGCGGAGCGGGCCCGTCGTGCGGTCGGCGGCACGTCGCCGCTGATGCTCACGGCCCTGGTGCTGGCCCTGGTCACCTCCGTCGATCTCGTCCTGGTCTCGCTGGCGTCGGAACCGGTGACGATCGGCGTGCTCGTGGCGGCGACCCTCGCGTTCGGCGCCGCCGCCGCGCGCCCGGGGTTCGGCCCGTTCGCCGCGCCCGCCGCCTTCGTCCACGCCACCGCGCTGGCCTGCGCCATCGGGGCGTCCGCCGGTTGGCATCCGCCGCGGACCGCGCTGCTGGTCCTGCTCGTGCCCGCCGTCGCGGCCCTCGTGGCGGCCCTCCCGGTGGGCCGCGCCACGGCCGTGTCCGCCGAAGGGGCGGGCGCGGCGGCGGGGCTGCTCGCCCTCGCCCTGGCCGCGACCGACCCGCCGATGCTGGCGCTGGTGCTCTCCCTCTGCGGACTCGTGGCGGCCGGGACCGCCCTCCGCCCGGACCGGCGGCCGGCCGCCCAGGTCGCCGCCGTACTGCTCCTGCTCGCCACCTGGGTGCGGTGGGCGGCCTGGGACGTCACCACTCCGGAGGCCTACACCCTGCCGGTGACCGTGCCCGCACTCGTCGTCGGTTTCCTGAGGCGCCGCCGCGACCCGGACCTCTCCTCCTGGCTCGCGTACGGCGCCGGCCTGGCCGTCACCGCCGTGCCGAGCCTGCTCATGACGTGGGGCGACCCGCACTGGCTCCGGCCCCTGCTGCTCGGTACCGCGGCCCTGGCCGTCACCCTGGCCGGAGCCCGCCACCGACTCCAGGCGCCGCTCGTCCTCGGGGGGACCGTGCTCGCCCTGGTGGCACTGCACGAACTCGCCCCGTACGCCGCCCAGGTCGTCGGCGCGCTGCCCCGGTGGGCGCCTCCCGCACTGGCCGGACTGGTGCTGCTCGCGCTGGGCGCCACCTACGAGCAGCGCCTGCGCGACGCGCGGCGGGTACGGGAGGCTCTCGGGCGGCTCCACTAGCGCCTGCCCGACGGGGCCGGGAGCCCCGTCGCGCCCCGGCGGACGCGGCGGCGGTCACTCGAACGTGACGGCTCCGGTACCGGCCCCGCGCGCCGGTACCGGTGCCGCCCGTGTCGGCTACGGGGCCATCTCGTAGGCGCCGGACAGCGCTTCGACCCGCTCCCAGACGCGCGCCGAGCGCGCCTCGTCGACGACGGGCCGCCGGACGGCGCCGAGGGCCCAGTCCTGCTGGAGCCGCGTGGCGGAGTCCTTGCCGTGGAGCTCCACGGCGTGGTGCGAGAAGTCGCGGACGAGGACGGCGAACAGCTCGTCGAGCACGTCCTCGTCGAGGCCGGTCGACTCGGCCTGTTCCAGGATCAGCTGACCGTGCACGACGAGGGCGAACAGCTGGCCCACGGAGAGCAGCAGGTCCAGGTCGCGGCTCTGCTGCTCGTCGGGTGCCGCGGTGGTGACGAACGTGCACAGGGCGTCGGCCTGTTCCCGGAAGCGGGCCACGTTCGGCACCCCGGCGTAGGTGTCGAAGGCGGTGCGCCAGTCGTGGAACCGGATGGAGCCGAGCCCGCGGGCCGGGCCCTGCCGGAAGAGGAAGGTGTCGTCGCCCGCGTCGAGACGGGTCGGGACCGGCGGGTGATCCACGGGGTCGAGGAGGTGGTTGCGCAGGAACTTCAGGATGAGCGCCAGGTTGACGTGGACCGTGCCCTCGAGCTTGGGCAGGCTCCGGATCTCGACCGCGGCCTGGGCGAAGTAGGTGTCCTTCTCGAACCCCTTGGCGGCGATGACGTCCCACATCAGGTCGACGACCTTCTCGCCCTCGGTGGTGACCTTCATCTTGGTCATCGGGTTGAAGAGCAGGTAGCGGCGGTCGTCAGGCCCGGCGGACCGGAAGTAGTCGACGGCCCGGTCGCTGAACAGCTTCATGCCGACCAGGCGGACGTAGGCGTCGATCAGCTCACGCCGGACGTGCGGGAAGGCGGTGACGGGGCGGCCGTACAGGATGCGGTGGTGGGCGTGGGTGACGGCCTCGTACATGGCGTGTTCGCAGATGCCGATCGAGGCGGTGCACAGGTTGAACTTGCCGACGTTGACGGTGTTCAGGGCGGCGTCGAAGGCGGCACGCCCGGTGTGCAGCACGTCCTGGGGCCCGACCGGGTAGTTCTCCAGGCGGAACTCGCTGACGTACTTGGAGGAGTCGACGACGTTCTTGACCAGGCGGTAGTCGGGGTGACGGCTGTCGGCGGCGAAGAAGACGTAGCCCTCCGGCCCCTCGACGTCGGTGCGGCGGCCGAACACCGACACGAGCCCGGCGGCGTTGCCGTTGCCGATGTAGTACTTGGAGCCGGTCGCCCGGAAGCCTCCCTCCCCGTCGGGTTCCAGCAGCATGTCGGTGGAGTAGATGTCGGCGCCGTGGCTCTTCTCGGAGAGGCCGAACGCGAACACCTCGCCCCGGGAGAGCAGTTCGGCCGCCCGGGCGCGGGCGTCGGCGTTGTCGCTCTGCCAGACGGGGCCGAGGCCGAGGATGGTGACCTGCCAGGCGTACCAGTAGTCGAGGCCGTAGAACCCGAGGATCTCGTTGAGGGCGGCGATGCGGGCGGTGTCCCAGCGCTGGTCCGGCCGGTCGCCGTCGGCCTCGGGGGTGAGGAAGGTGGCGAAGAGGCCCTCCTTCGCTGCGAAGGCGAGGAAGTCCTCCAGCCACGCGCGGGAGCGGTAGTCCTCGATCAGCCTGCGCTTGCCGCGCGCCTCGAACCAGTCGACCGTGGCGCGCAGCAGCCTGCGCGTCTCCGGGTCGAAGTGCGCCGGGTCGTAGGTGCGGGGGTTGAACAGGAGTTGGTCGGCCATGAGGGGTGCCTTCCGGGGATCGGGTCGGACGGGGCCCGACGGATACGGGTGGGACGGGTAACGGGGTGGGTGCGGGCGGCGTTCGGGGTCAGCCCCGGCCGCCGCGCGGCGCGGCGCGGAGTCTGTGCAGGGTGTCGAGGACGTCGTCGAGCCACGCGATGGTCATCCGCTCGAAGGCGATGCCGCCGCGCAGCACGACGTGCTGGAGCTCCCGGCCGGCGTCGAGCGACCGCGGTGGGCCGGGAGCGCCGAAGTCCCTTACCTCACCGGCGAGGTAGCGGCGGAGGCGGTCGTCGTGTGCCTCGCGGTGGCGTTCGACCTCGGTGATCAGCGAGGACGGGTCGCCGAAGGCCGCGCCGCGGATCTTCACGGCCAGCTCGTGCCGGATGCTCTCCGGCTGGACCGGCTCGTGCAGCCATGCGGCGAGTGCCGCGCGGCCCGGCGGCGCGACGGAGTACTCCTTCTTGTCCGGTCTCCCCCGCTGCGCCACTTCGCGGACGTCCAGCAGGCCGTCCGCCTCCATGCGCCTGAGCACGCGGTAGATCTGCTGGTGGGTCGCGGTCCAGAAGTACCCGATGGACCGTTCGAAGCGGCGCGCGAGCTCGTAGCCCGAGCCAGGTTGTTCCAGCAGGGAGACGAGGATCGCGTGTTCGAGCGCCATGCTCCGGATCTTTCTATGCAACTTGTTGCATAGACAAGCCGCCGAGCTGCGATGAGACACGCCTCACTCGCCTGCCGGGGGCACCGCCCGGGGGGGACGACGACATGACGCAATTTCAGGAACAGCCGCGTACACGCGGTTCCGGCCGGCCGCACCCGTTGACCCGACGCGTCGTCGCGGTGCTGGGCTGCTGCCTCGCCGGTGTCACGGCGGTCACGGCGTGCGGCGGCGGTGACGGCTCGGGAACGGCCGGCTCCACCACGAGCACGAGCAGCACGCCCACGACGATCGTGACCAGCTCCGAGCCGGCCATCGACACCCTGCTGGAGGCCGGGACGCCACCCACCGAGCCCGAGCCCGCGTTCACGGCTGTGGTCGTCTGCTTCACGGCCGTGGCCCTGGTGCTCGCGGGCGATCCCTCGTCCTCCGATGTGGCCACCAGTCTCGACCTGGCCCACCGTGACGTCTGACGGTTCCGTTGTCGTCCGCTCTGGCGGGCCTGGCCGTCGTGTGGCCGTGGCTGGCCTCGCACTGGGGGCGGTTGTGGGGCGCGGGAGGGCCGGGGAGCGGGGAAGCCGGTGGTCCGGCCGGCCGGAAGGCCGACGGACTCGGCCGGCGGGCGCGAGCCGCGGTGATCGCGCTGCCCGCCGTCGCCCTGGCCGTGGCCCTGCTGCCTTCGACCGGTGCCGTCGAACGGGACCCGGCGCTCCGCCCGGCGGCCTCGGCCGCGGAAGCGGACCGCTGACCGTTGCCGGACCTCAGGAACGGCGACCGGCCGGGTCCGCGAGCCTCCACGGGCCCACCCGGGGGCCTCCCATGCTGTTCACAGCGTTTTTCACACCGTGTGGACGCAGCGCCGGGCGAACGCGGGACCTCAGGATCGCTCGGCGCGGTAGAGACCCCGGCCGGACCTGCGGATACGGGACGCACCCACGAGGCGGTCGAGCGTGCTGCGGACCGCGTTGATGCTGCCGCTGTCACTGTCCCGGCCCAGGGCCGCCGCGACGTCACGGGCGCGCACGTCCACGTCGCCGACACCGGCGAAGTAGTCGAGGATCTGCTCGGTCAGCCTGCCGTAGCCACGCTGGTCCGGCTCCGCGCCGGTCCCGGAGGGGCGCTGCTTCCCGGTGGCCCGGCGTCCCGACCGCCGGTCGGCGGGTGTCCGCGTCGCGTCCGGACCGGGGGCCTGTGCGGGGGCGGCGGTCCGGGCCGCGGTCTCCTCGGCGGGTGCCGCTGCCGCCGGTGCGCCGGAAACGGCAGGCGCCTCGGCGGCCGACGGGGCCCGCATCAGCACCTCGAGCGCGCTGAGCGCCCGCTGGACGGAGCCGAGATGGGCCACCACCGCCGCCAGTTCCCTCTCCAGCGCCTGCTTCTGGAGTTCGAGGCGCGCCAGGTCTTCCTGGAGACTCTCCGCGGTGACCTCGATGTTGTGCGCGGCGCCGGTTGCCGAGACCATGTGTTCCTCTCATCCTCGACTCTTCCCCGGCCATCATAGGCCGCGGCCGAACTCCGGGTTCCCTTGACAGGCGTCGAGAGGATGCCTCATCAATTGTTGCCACTGTTGGGACGTCAACGCAACAGGCGTGCGGTACATCCTGTGCAGCCTCTCCGAGATCGCCGCCATGCGTGTGTCGATCAGGTGGATCGCCTCCTGGAGCATGCTGATCCGCGCCTCCAGCAGGGCTGACTCGGCTGCCAGGGAGACACTGACGACAGCGGGATCGGGGGTCTGGCCGGGGTCCGCGGGCATGGTGCGTCCTTCGTTGCGACTGGGCCTGGGTGCGCTGCAGAAGCGTAGGCACAGGCTCGGTGGCGCGGCGACACCGGTACGGCGTGAGGAAACACAATCACCGCCATCCGTCACAAGATGAACATGTGCCCTGTCATAAGGGCGAAAGCCGCACACAGGCTCTCTGCCGGACCACGGCATCACCGTCGCCCGGGCACACCAACGGCTCGGCCGATCAACCCCGAAGAGGTTTCCCCCATGAACCGTCGTTCCCTCCTCCGGCGTGTCCGCATGCCGCTCTCCCTCGCGGTCACCGCCGGTGGTGCCGCGGCGCTGCTCGCCACGTCGGTCGCCCCGGCCGGCGCGGACAGCGGACCGTCCTCGCAGCACCGCAAGCCCACCGTCGTACTGGTGCACGGCGCTTTCGCCGACTCCTCCAGCTGGGACGGGGTCGTGAAGGAGCTCAAGCGTGACGGCTACCCGGTGGTCGCCGCCGCCAACCCGCTGCGCGGACTGAGCACCGACGCCGACTACGTCAGGCAGGTCGTGGCCGGCATCGAGGGGCCGGTGATCCTCGTCGGGCACTCCTACGGCGGTGCGGTCATCAGCAACGCGGCCCGGGGCGCCGACAACGTGAAGGCACTGGTCTACGCCGCCGCCTTCATGCCCGACAAGGGAGAGAGCGCGCTGCAGCTGGCGTCGAAGTACCCCGGCAGCTCGCTGGGGCAGGCCCTGCACCCGGTCCCGATCACGCACCCCGACGGCACCGAGGACGCGGACCTCTACATCCAGCAGCCCAAGTTCCGCGGCCAGTTCGCCGCGGACGTGGCACGGAGCACCGCCGACCTCATGGCGGTGGCCCAGCGGCCCGTGACCAACTCCGCGCTGGAGGAGGCCTCGGGAGAGCCCGCCTGGAAGACGATCCCGTCCTGGGCGCTCGTGGCCACCGAGGACCTCAACATCCCGGCGAAGACGCAGCGCTTCATGGCCGAACGGGCCGGGGCCCGCACGGAGGAGGTCCGGGCGTCGCACGCGGTGGGCGTGTCCCAGCCCGACGACGTCGCCCGGCTCATCGGGAAGGCGGCACGGACGGTCCGATGACCGACCGGTGACCCGGGAGGGCGGAGTGGCGAGGGATCGCCGCTCCGCCCTTTCGCTGCGCCGCCGGCCGGGTCGGCGGGCCGGCCGCGGGAACGGAACAGCGGCAGGAGACGACAGAAGAGGTGGCCCCTGCGGACAGGGGCCACCTCACTGCGGACGGGTCACGACTGCGGGCAGGTCACGCCTGCGCGGCGAGCCAGTCCGCGAACCGGGTCTCGGCGATGTGGGCGTCGGGGCCGGGCAGGAGGCTGGTCTCCTGGAGTTCGGCGCCGAAGTACGGGGCGTGCGGGTCCGTCACCACCGTACGGGGGTCGTTCTGGGCGGCGAGGGTGTCGCGCAGGAGCTCGTCCAGCTGGAAGGCCTCGGGGCCCGCCACCTCCACCACGCCGTTGACCGGCGCCCCGGTGGCCGCGCGGCCCACGGCGGCGGCCACCTCGTCGGCGGCGATGGGCTGGATCCCGACCGGGGCGAGGTGCACCGTGTCGCCGACCGTCGACGACGCCGCGATACCGGCCATGAACTCGAAGAACTGCGTGGCGTGGACGATGGAGTACGGGATGCCCGACTCCTTGATCAGCTCCTCCTGGGCCACCTTGGCGCGGAAGTAGTCGCTCTCGGGGAGCCGTTCGGTCCCCACCACGGACAGGGCGACGTGATGGGTCACTCCGGCCTCCGCCTCCGCTTTGAGGAGGTTGGTGGTCGAGGTGCGGAAGAACTCCATGACGGCGTCCTTCTCGAAGGACGGGGAGTTCGAGACGTCGACCACGACGTCGGCTCCCCGCAGAACCTCGGCGAGTCCTTCGCCGGTCAGTGTGTTGACGCCGGTGTTGGGCGCGGCGGGGACGGCTTCGTGGCCCTGCTCCGTGAGCTTGGCGACCAGCTTGGAGCCGATGAGGCCGGTGCCTCCGACGACTACGACCTTCATGATGTCTGTCCTCTCGGTACGTCTTCTCGTAAGGGGGTGCGGGGCACGCCCGGAAGGCGGTCCGCCCGGCCCGGTCGCTTCCCTCACCAGGAAGGACCGGACGGCGACCGCGCGTGTGACACGGCAGCGGGACGCGCAGAGCGACCCGCCACCCGCGGAATGCCGGAGCGCTGGACGCGCCGGGGATTTCCGCCTATTCGACCAGCTTTCCTTCGGCGGACACCTCCTCCATCAGGGTCGCGATGTCCTCGGGGATCGGCGCGATGCTCTCGTGGGTGATTCCGGCCGTCGGGGACCACACCAGGTTGACCCGCAGTGCGGGGTCCATGTCCGGGTGGTCGCTCCGGTTGTGGCAGCCTCGGGTCTCGCGGCGTTCGAGGGCCGCCTCCAGGGTGGCCCGGGCCGCGAGGGCGGCGGCCTTGAGGTCGAAGGCGTGCGCGAGGTCCTGGAAGCCGGCGATGTCCGGGTGGACGCCGACGTCCTCCATGCGCTTCTCGATCACGCCGAGTTCGTCCAGCCCGGCCCGCAGCCCCTGCTCGTCGCGGACGACACCGGCGTGCTCGGTCATGGTGTTGCGGATGGCGCGCTGCAGGGCGCGTACGTTCTCCGGCCCGTCCGCGGCGAGCAGGTCGTCTATCTCCGCGCGCGCGAGGGCCACCGCTGCCGCCGAGCGCGGCTGCGCGGTCAGCGCCTCGGAGTAGGCGGCCGCCGCCCGTCCGGTGATGCGGCCGAAGACCAGCAGCTCGATGAGGCTGTTGCCACCCAGACGGTTGGCGCCGTGCAGTCCGCTGGACGCCTCACCGATGGCGTACAGGCCGCGTACGTCGGTGCTGTGGTCCTCGTGCCTGACCCAGACCCCGCCCATCGAGTAGTGCGCCGTCGGCGCTATCTCGATCGGCTCGCGGGTGATGTCCAGCATCTGGAGGTCCAGCAGCGTCTGGTACACCCGGGGCAGCCGGTTCATGATCGTCTGCCGGGGCAGGTGGGAGACGTCGAGCCAGACGCCGCCCTTGTCCGTGCCGCGGCCTTCCTTGATCTCGGTGTAGGAGGCGAGGGCGACCCGGTCGCGCGTGGACAGCTCCATGCGTTCGGGGTCGTAGCGGTTCATGAAGCGTTCGCCGAGGGCGTTGCGCAGGATGCCGCCCTCACCCCGTGCGGCCTCGCTGACGAGGGTGCCGGCCGCGTTCTCCGGCTCGATGATGCCCGAGGGGTGGAACTGGACCAGCTCGGGGTCGCGCAGCCGGGCTCCGGCCTCGACGGCCAGCCGGAAGGAGTCACCGGTGTTCTCGTCGCGCCGCGAGGACGTACGCCGCCAGATGCGGGTGTGCCCGCCCGCCGCCAGGATGACCGCGTCGGCGTGGATGAGGTAGCGCTGTCCGTCCGTGAGCCCGAAGCCGTAGGCCCCGAACACGGCGCCGTCGTGCACCAGGAGCCGGGTGATGTACACGCCGTCGAGCACGGGGATCCGGAGCTGGTCGGCACGCCGGATGAGCGTGCGCTGGATCTCCAGGCCGGTGTAGTCGCCGGCGAAGGCGGTGCGCCGGAACTTGTGCGCGCCGAAGAAGCGCTGGGAGATGCGGCCGTCGTCCTCCCTGGCGAAGGCCATGCCGTAGCGCTCCAGGTCGTCGATGCCCAGGGCGGCGCCCTTGGTGACGATCTCCACGGTCCGCGGGTCGGCGAGCAGGTAGCTCTCCTTGAGGGTGTCCGCCGCGTGCTGCTGCCAGCTGTCCTCGGGGTCCATGGTGGCCAGGGCCGCGTTGATGCCGCCCGCGGCGAGGGCCGTGTGGGCGTCCTCCTTGGCACGCTTGCCGACGGCCAGGACGTCCATCCCGGCCTCCGCCAGTTCGATGGCGGCCCGTAGGCCGGCGCCGCCCGTACCGATCACGAGCACCGACGTGGACAGACGTTGTTCGGTGAGAGCCATGTTTGTTCCGATCACTTGGGTCGTCTTCCAGTACGACCGGTCGATCGGGCCGTTTGTGACACCGTGTGCGCGCTCGCGGCCGACGAGTCCCGACCGAGGGCTCAGCCGCTCGACGACGCCACGTAGGACGACAGCTTGTCCGGGTTCATCACCCACATGAGCCGGTCGATGCCCTGCGCCGACGCGTCGATGCAGAGCAGGGCCACGGCCTCTCCCCCGGACCGGACGAGCACGGCCGGGCGATCGTTGGCCTCGACCCAGCTGACGTAGGAGCCCGGCCAGAAGCGGGGTGCGAAGGCGGCGAGGTACTTGGAGACGTGCGGACGCCCGACCACCGGGATCCGGGACGCTCCACGGATGCCTCCGCCGTCCGTGTAGCTGACGACGTCCGCCGCCAGGACCCGCTCCAGGGTCTCGAGGTCGCCCGTCTGCGCCGCGGTGAGGAACACCTCCAGAAGACGCTGGTGCTGGGACCGGCTCACCTGCTCGCGGCGTTCGGTGGCGAGGTGTTTGCGGGCCCGGCTCACCAGCTGGCGGGTGTTGCCCTCGCTCGTCTCGAGGATGGCGGCCACCTGCTTGTAGGGGTAGTCGAAGGCTTCCCGCAGGACGTAGGCGGCCCGTTCCACGGGGTTGAGCCGCTCCAGCAGGAGCAGCACCGCCATCTCGACGGCCTCCGCCCTCTCCGCCCCCACCTGTGGGTCCGAGCTGGTGTCGACGGGCTCGGGGAGCCATGGGCCGACGTACGCCTCACGCCGGACCCTGGCGGACTGGGCCGTGTTGATCGCGAGGCGGGTGGTCACGGTGGCCAGGAAGGCGGCCGGCTCGACGATGTCCGAGCGGTCGGCCTTCTGCCACCTCAGCCACGTCTCCTGCAGCACGTCCTCGGCCTCGACGGCGCTGCCGAGCACGCGGTAGGCGATTCCGAAGAGCCGCGGCCGCGCCTCGACGAACCGACGTGTCGCCTCGTCGAGAGAGCCGGAGTCGTCGACTGCGTGCATGGTGCCCCCTTCGGCACAGCTACCGGCCATGCTACAACCGGCCCGCCGGGAGCGCCGGGCGAGGAACGGGGCCGGTCGCACGCGCCCGCGGACCGTCCCACCGCTCGCCGGCCAAGCCGTCGGCGGCCGGCCGGGGCCCCGCAGTGCCCCGCCCCGTCTCGCGGGCCTCGCCCACTGCTCCGGGTGCGGCGGGAGCCCCGCTGTCACAGATCGGCGTGCTGCCCGGTCCTGGTTCCAGCACAGCGATACGACGCCCCTCCACGGGTGAGAGAGGTACATCATGATGCTGACCCGCCGCCGGGACCCGTCGGCTCCGTCGCCGCGCACCGGCTCCAGCGAGGGTGACCCGAGAGACCCGGAGCCGGTGGGTCTGGACGCCCTCCCCCGTCCCGTGGCCGTGGTGGTGGGCGCCGGTGGCGTGCTCGGAGCGGCTCATGTGGGTGTGGGGCACGCTCTGGAGCAGCGCGGATTCCGACCGGACATGATCATCGGCACCTCGGTGGGCGCACTGAACGGGGCCATAGCGGCGGCGCATCCCGACCGGGCCGCCCCGTGGCTGGAGCACGTGTGGACCGAACTGCGCCGGCGCGACGTGTACCAGCTCGGTCTCCCGTCCTCGCGGGCCAGCATCTTCACGGACCGGGGCCTGCGCCGCCTGATCGCCCGGGCCGGGCTGCCGTCGAGGATCGAGCGTCTGGCGGTGCCCTTCACGGCGGTGGCGATGGACCTGGTCACCGGTGCTCCGGCACTTCTCGACCACGGTGACCTCGAGACCGCCCTGCTCGCGAGCGCGGCCATCCCGGGCATCCTCCCCCCGGTCGACCGCGAGGGCCGCACCCTCGTCGACGGCGGGTTGATCGCGTACGTCCCGGTCCTGGCGGCCTTGCGGGCGGGGGCGGCCAGCGTGGTGGTGGTGCCGACCGGCCCGGAGAGCTCACCGCTGCCGGACACCACGCCGCCCCCGCGGGCGGGTGCCATCGCGGCGCGGGTCGGCCTGGTGCTCATGCACCGTCAGATCGAACGGGACCTCACCGAGGTGTCCCGCCGGGTCCCGACCGTCGTCCTGCCGACCGGGACAGACGTCTGGCCCGCCCCGTGGGACTTCCGCCACAGCCGGCGGCTCATCGACGCCGCAGCCACGACGGCCGGACGCTTCATCGACGGCCTGCGGGTCAGCGGGCCGGGCCTGTACCGGGCCGATCAGGCTCCGGCCGGCCCCGCCGGCACCGAGCCGGAACCGGCCGCGTCGACCGTGACCGGGTGGGCACCGAACCGCACCGCTGCGAGGGCCGGCCTGTGAGTACCATCGCGTTCCTCAACATCGGCATGCACGGGCACATCAACCCGACGCTGCCCGTCGCGGCCGAGCTGGTCCGGCGCGGCCACACCGTCACGTACCACACGTCTCCCGCGTTCCGTGAGGAGATCGCGGCCACCGGTGCGTCCGTGCGCCTCTACCCGGGCGGCGACCAGCCGCTCCCGGACCCGCCGACGCCCGTCACGTTGGTCGAGGCCCTGGCGCGCACCGCACTCGGTCTGCTGCCCGCCGTCCTCGCCGACCTGGGCGACGACCGGCCCGACCTGGTCGTCCACGACAGCGCCTGCCTGTGGGGCGCGCTCGCCGCCCGTGAGCTGGGCGTGCCGGCCGCGTCGTCGTTCACCACGTTCGCCTACAACCGCCACGTGCCCAGCCCCACCCGCGGCTCACGGGAGTTGCTGACCGCGGCGGCGGCCCGCCCCCGCAGCTTCCTCGGCTACGCGGCGGCACGGCTGGCGCTGCACCGCCGCTACGCCACGTCGGGGGTGCCCCTGCTCGACCTGGCCGACATACGGCAGCCGCTGAACCTCGTGTACACCTCGCGGGCCTTCCAGCCCGCCGTCGAGGAGTTCGACCGGTCCTACCGGTTCGTGGGCCCCAGCATCGGCGCCCGGCCGGACGACCCGTCCTTCCCGTCCGACCGGCTCAGGGACCCGGTGCTGTACGCCTCGTTGGGCACGGTCTTCAACGCCGACCCGCGGCTGCTGCGCACCTTCGCCACGGCGCTCGCCCCACTGGGCGGAACGGTGGTGGTCTCCACCGGGCAGACCGACCCGGCGGCGCTGGGCGCCCTGCCCGTCAACGTGCTCGCCCGCCGCTCCGTGCCGCAGCTGGAGGTGCTGGACCGTGCGGCGCTGTTCGTCACCCACGGTGGAATGAACAGTGTCAACGAGGCCATGTTCGCGGGTGTGCCGCTGCTGGTCGTCCCGCAGGGCGCCGACCAGCCGATGGTGGCCCGCCGCGTCGTGGAGCTCGGAGCGGGCCTGTCGATCCGCACCGAGAACGTCACCGAGGACTCGGTGCGCGCGGTCGCCCGGCGCCTGCTGGAGGACTCCCGGTACCGGGCGGCCACGGCCGGTCTGCGGGCCACTCAGCGTGAGGCGGGCGGGTACCGGCGGGCCGCCGACGAACTGGAGCGGTACCTGCGTCCGGCCGGCCCGGCCGCTCCCCCGGCCCCCGTCCCGCCGCAGGAGGGTTGAGCGATGCCGCCTGTCGTCGTCGCCCTGCTGATGCTCGCCGGGCTGTCGGAGGCCCTCGGGCGCGTCACGCCCGTCGCGGTGGGCCGGCCCGGCGTGCCCCGCAGGCGGATCGTCCGGCTGTTGCTGGCCGGCGCGGTCGTCGAGGGTGCCGTGTTCGCGCTCTGGCCGCTGACGGCCTGGACCCTGGCCGAACTCCTGCTGTCCTCGCCACCTCCCGGTGGCGGGCTGGAGTGGACCCCCGGCCTGCTCATCCCCCTGGCCCTCTCGGCCGTGCTCGCGTTCCCCCTGCTCGGGCCCCTGCTCCACCTCCTGCTCTTCGTCGGGGTGGGCGCCGGTCTGACCGGTCCGCTGTCCGCGGAGACCGGTCTGGGCTGGTGGACCGCCGCCGGCTGCGTGGCCGTGGCCGGAGTGCTCCTGGGGGTCACGGTCGAAGGGGTACGGCGGCTGGTCGTGCGGATCAGCGCCACCGACGCGGTGGAGACTCCATGAACGACTTCGTGCTCTGGGCCGTCGCCCTCGGGCCCGCCCTGCTCGCCGAGGGCCTGCTGGCCCGCTACGAGGTGCTGGCCTACGGTGCCGGCTGGCGGGCCCCGATCACCGAGCTGCCGGAAGGCGTGCCGTACGCACGCGGCGCGGACCCGGACCGCCCCCCGGACGCCTACCTGGTCTATCTGGACGGGATCGGCAAGCGCCGGGTCCGCGACAGCCGGGACGGCGGCCAGTTGGTCAGGGCCGTGCTCGACGGGGCGCCGGAACTGCGGGTGCTGGGGCAGGTCCAGCCGTACTCGCCGCTCGCCGACCCGCTGGCCGACCGGCCCGTGTGGTCGTGGCTGCGCCGGCGCGTCGGTCTGCTGCTCTTCCTGCACAACGTCATGCAGATCTTCGTGGCCGCCGACCACCGCTACCGGCCGCTGTACAACCGGGCCGTCGGTTCGCAGATCGCCACCCAGCTGCGGCTCGCCGGGTACCGTTCCGGCAGCGGCGTACCCGTGGTCCTGCTGAGCTACAGCGGCGGGGCTCAGGTGGCCACCGGTGCGGTCGACGAACTGCACGAGCGGCTGGGCTGCCCCCTGCTGCTCATCATGTTCGGCGGCTTCCACAACGGTGCCAACGACCTCACCCGCGCCGAGCACGTGCATCGGCTCACCGGGTCGGACGACCGGATCGAGCGGGTCGGTACCTGGATGTTCCCGCAGCGCTGGCCGCTCTTCCGCGGCAGCGGCTGGAACCGGGCCGCCCGCGAGGGAAAGATCACCGTGCACCGCTTCGAGCCGGCCACGCACGTCGGGCCGCGGAGCTACATCAGCCGGACGGCTCTGCTGCCCGACGGCCGCAGTCATCTGGCCCACACCGCCGACACCGTGGTCGCGCTGATCCGCGCGCACTGCCGCCGTGCGGAGGAAGCACCGGGCCGGTGACGGGCTGAGCCCTCGGTGAGGTTCTCACCGAGGGCTCATGCGGTTCCGGGGCCGAGGCTCCCGGGTTCGTCGCTCCCGGAGCGGGCCGTCCCACGCTCCGGGGCCACCTGCTGGGGCGTTCCGTCGGCCGCTGGCGACCGGCGTTGCCGTGCCGGGGGCCGACATGACGCCACGCCAACGGGTGGAACACACCGTTGGCGTGGCGGGTGGTGTACCGGCGGCGGCCGCCGGGTCCCGGGCGTCAGCCGAACTGACCGGGCTGGTAGTCGCCGGCGGGCTGCTGGTTGATCACGTTGATGCGGTTGTAGGCGTTGATGATGGCGATGAGGGAGACGAGCGCGATGAGCTGCTCCTCGTCGTAGTGCTTGGCGGCGTTCTGCCAGACCTCGTCGGGGACTCCCCCGGCCGCGTCGGCGATCCGGGTGCCCTGCTCGGCCAGCTCCAGCGCCGCGCGCTCCGCCTCGGTGAACACGTTCGCCTCACGCCACGCGGCGACCAGGTTCAGCCGCAGCTGGGTCTCTCCGGCGGCGACCGCGTCCTTCGTGTGCATGTCGGTGCAGAACCCGCAGCCGTTGATCTGGCTGGCGCGGATCTTCACCAATTCCTGCGTCGCGGTCGGCAGGCCCGACTCCGCGGCGATCCTGCTGGCGGAGTTGATGTGCCTGAGGATCTTGCCCGCGAAGGCGTTGCCGAAGAAGTTGAGACGCGATTCCATGGTTTCTCCTAGCCGGGTAGGGAGTTACACACTGATGACAGTTCTGCGGGGGAATGTGTGACAGGTATGGAGGACATCGCAGGTCGGAGGGCCGTGGCGAGTACGCGGAAGCGTGGCGGCACCGTGCGTTCCCCCCTTTCGGCGCGAGGGAGGGACCACACCGAGTGAACGCCCCCGACACCGCCCCGGACGAGCCTGCCGAGCATGCGCGTTTCGCCGCCCACCTCCGCGAGCTGGCCCAGGCCACCGGCGCACGGGAGCCGGCCGTGGTGGCACGGGTCCTCGGCGATCCGGACCGGACGATGGCACGGTCCGCCGTACTGCGCCACCTGGACCGTCGGGCCGGCGACCTCCTTCCCGGTCCCGGATTCGCGGCGTGGAGCGAGGCGATGACGCGGGCGGTGGGGGACGAACCGTTCCTCACACGCCGTCTGCTGGAGTGGTCGTTGCTCCGCGTCGTGGTGCGGCAGGGGCCGTGGCGGCCGGACGACCTGCTGGGCGCGTCCGACTGGCTCCAGCTCAGGGCCGCCGCGACCGCGAACGCCGAGGTGCTCCGGCTCCTAGCGGAACGCGGTCGTACCAAGCGGATCCGCCGCACCGCCGGACTCAGCCGCGCGCGGCCGGGGGACCACTGAGCCGCGATCGCACCGGACACCGTCGCCCGCAGGGCGGCAGTGGGGCGGTGGCGCACGGTGTGGCGGGGGCCGTCGGACGACGGCCCCCGCCACCCCCGGCGGCGCACCTAGGAGAGCCAGTCGGTGTACCGGGTGGGAGCCAGGTGGGCGTCCATGTCGGTGAGGACGTCGCCCTTGACGGCCGCGAACATGCCGGCGGTCGGATCGGTGACGACCGAGCGGGTGTCGCCCTTGCGGGAGAGCGTCAGCCTGCCCAGGTCGTCGAGGGCGAAGACCTCGGGTCCGCCGATGTTGCGGATGCCGTTCAGCGGGGCGCCGACGGCGACCTCGGCCACCGCCGCGGCCACGTCCTTCGCGGCGATCGGCTGGATCGGCGTGGCGGGCAGGCGGACGTTCTCGTCGTCGGCCGTCCAGGTCAGGACCGCCTCCATGAACTCCATGAACTGGGTGGCGCGCACGATCGAGTACGGGACCCGACCGCCTCGCAGGAGTTCCTCCTGCAACACCTTGGCGCGGTAGTAGTCCAGCTCGGGCACCTGGTCGACGCCCACGATGGAGAGGATGACGAAGTGGCCCACCCCGCCGTTGCGTGCCGCGGCCAGCAGGTTGTCCATGGAGTCCCGGAAGAAGGCCGGGGACGCGTCGTCGAAGGTGGGGCTGTTCGTCAGGTTGACGACGACGTCGGCTCCTTCCATCGCCCCCTCCAGCCCCTGCCCGCTGAGGACATCGACGCCGGTCGACAGCGAGTGCGGTACCGCCTCGTGTCCGGCCGCGTCCAGCTTCTCGACGACCTGCGAGCCGATCAGCCCGGTACCACCGATCACCGCGATCTTCATGGCGTGCCTCTCCTCTTCTCCGAAAACGTGTGGCTCAGGAACCACTGTGTGGGCGGAGGAGGCAAACGGCGCTTCGAGCGCCGCGAAGGGGGGAGCGTCAGGGGCCGTCCACGAACGTGACCGTCTCCTCCAGCGCGGCCCGGCCCGTCCGGGCGGCGTGCACGGCGCTGTCCTCGTACCCGATGGACATGCCGCAGAAGAGGATCAGGTCGCGCGGGGGTGCCACGGTCTCCGCGACGGTCCTGTGGAACTTCGCCCAAGCCATCTGTGTGCAACTGTGCAGGCCCTCCGCACGCAGCAGGAGCATCACGTTTTGCAGGAACATGCCAACATCGGACCACTGCGGACGGCCCAGATCGCGGTCGATGTAGCAGAACAGCGCGGCGGGCGCCCCGAAGCACTCCCAGTTCGCGGACGCCGCCCTCTGGCGCGCCTCCGTGTCCTTGCGCGCGATGCCGAGGGCTCCGTACCGCTGCTCCCCGAAGGCCGACCGGCGTTCGCGGTACGGCGACTTCAGCTGGGCCGGGTACTGCTCGTACTCCGGTTCGTCCCAGGGGTCACCGGCGGCGAGGCGGGCCCCCGCGCGCTTCTTGAGCGCGGCCAGCGGCCCGCCGCTCAGCACGAAGGCGTGCCAGGGCTGGAGGTTCGATCCGGAGGGCGCCCAGGCCGCGGCGGACAGCACACGCCTCAGCACCTCTTGCGGGACGGGCCGGTCGGTGAAGCGGCGTACGGAGCGCCGGGTCTCGACCGCCTCGTAGACATCCATGAGGACACATCTCCCTGTCGTTCATGATCATGGTTGCGATTGCGACAGTATCATTCGCGACTATCTCGTGTATAACTAGATGCCCGAGCAGCCACAGCCCCGGCTGCCGCCGGGCACCGATACCGCTTTCTGGAGAAGCTCCATGGCCACGCTTCTGCACATCGACTCGTCCGTGTTCCCGACCGAGGCGTCCGCGTCCCGCTCCGTCACGGCCGCGTTCCGTCGCACCTGGGAGGAACAGCACCCGGAGGGCACGGTGATCTACCGCGACCTCGCCACCGACCCCGTCCCGCACATCACCGCCGACGCCTGGTCCGCCGGTTACGCCGACCCCTCCGAGCGCACCGCTCGACAGGCCGCCGCGTTCGCCGTCCGCCTGGAGCTCATCGAGGAACTGGAGCGGGCGGACGCCATCCTGATCGGCGCTCCCATGTACAACTACACCGTCCCGTCCACTCTCAAGGCATGGCTGGACAGCGTGCTCCTGATGGGCCGCACGGCCGGCGAGGCGCCCTCCGCGCAGGGCACGCCGACCGTGGTGGTCGCCAGCCGCGGCGGCTCCTACGCGCCGGGCACCCCGCGCGAGAACTTCGAGTTCGTGCAGAACTACCTGGAGGCCGTGCTCCGCAGCACCCTCGGCCTGGACCTCGACTTCATCGTTCCGGAACTCACCATGGCCCCCCGCAACCCGGCCATGTCCGAGCTCACGCCCTTGTTCGAGACCTCCCGGGAACGCGCCCACGCCGACGCCGTCACCAAGGCCAAGGAACTCACCGAGCGCCTCACCGCGAACAGCGGCGGCTGAACCCGCACGCCGAAGCCCGCACCGCCCCGGCCCACGCCGGGGCGTCCTTCGTCCGGGCGCCCTACTCCTCGCCGCCGCCCGGATGGGCGAGGCGGGTCAGCAGGCGCGTCAGCTGCTCGGAGCCCTCGGGCCCCAGGTCGGCGACCAGCCGCTCGGCGAGTGGCTCGGCGGCGACGTGGGCCGCGTCGAACAGCTCCAGCCCTTCGGCGGTGATCTCCACGGCCCGCGCTCGACGGTCCCCGGGGACGGCCCTGCGCACGGCGAGGTTCTTGCGTTCCAGGTCGTCGACGACCCGCATCACCCCCGCCTTGTCCGTCCCCGTCTCCGCCGCCAGGTCCCGCTGCATGGTGGGACCGCGGTCGACCAGCACGATGAGTACCGCGAAGTGCCGCAGTTCGAGGCCGAGCGGCCGCAGCGCCTCCGACATCAGGCCGGCCGCACGCCAGTGCGCCCGCCGCAGCAGCAGGCCGAGGGCGAAGGGCGAGGCGTCTCCGGGACGGTCGCTCGCGCGCGGCGCGGCGTCCCGGGAAGAAGCGTGAGCGGCCATGACGGCATGCTACAGCCGTCGCTTCACCCGATACCGTCTCACCTGAAACGGGCCATCCCGCCCGCGCGCCGAGGGCCGGGTCGGGCACGCGTCAACCGGTGGAGCACCGGACGTCATGTGACCATCACGCGATTCACTCGTTTGAGAGACAGGTAGCAGCAGATCCCCGGTCGCGAAGGGCGCCTGTCCATGTCACTCGGTCGGTTCCGCAGCCCGGTCGTCACGTCCCGCGCCCGCGTCGAGCGGTCGGAAGCCGTGCTGGTCGAGCAGTACGGCTCCCTCGTACGCCTCGCCTACCTGGTACTGCCGGCGTCGGCCGGACGGCACAGGCGCATCCTGACGGCCCACTCCGTGGTCCAGCGGGCGCTCCCTGGGGCTGGTGGGACGGCACCGCGCACCCCGCGGGTGCCCGCGCCGCGCCGCGGTCCCGCGTCGCCGGCGCCGGCGACGGCCGACCCCCGCAACGAGCTGCGCACGGTGGTCCTGCGGGCCGCGCTCGGCCGCGGACGGCGGGGCCGGTGGCCGCACCGGCATCGGGCCTCCCCGGGGCTGCTCCCCGCGCTGCCGATCGTGATCGGACTGCGGCTGCTGCCCCGGTCGGGCAGCTCCGAGGACATGACGGTGGCCCGGCTGCTGGCGAGCGAGCAACCGGCCACCCGGGGCGCCTACGTCCTGCGCCACATGGACCGGCTCCCGGAACCGGACGTGCTCGACGTACTGCGGGCGGCCGGGGCCGGCGATCCGGAGGGGGCCGTGCGCAAGGCGGACCGGTTACGGCTCGACGTCGGCGGCACGGTGGGTGCCGACTCCGTCTCCCCGGGCCCCAGCGAGCTGGACGCCTGCACGGTGTGGGCCCAGCCGACGGACCTGCTGCGCCGCAGGCGGCGTATCCGGGTGGCCGGTGCCGCGTTGCTCGCCGGCGCCGTCACGGCGACCGCCCTCGTCGTCCTCCACGACACACCGCGCAGCGCCTCCGAGCAGCCGGCCTCGGCACCGGCCCCGCACCTGCTGCGCCGGACGGCTCCCGAGACGTGGGCGGACACCTCCCGCGTCGACTTCACCGCATGGCCGGCCCGCGGCGACCGCACCCGCGACGACGAGCTGCTCGGTCGCGCCCTGGAGACCTGGCGGCGTCCGGCGCGCACGGCGGCGGACGTCGCCCTCGCACCCGGCACGCCGGCCGATCCCCCGCCCCGCTCCCCCCAACTCCTGTACGCGGGCGAGGTGGGCGGGCGGGCCGTCGTCCTCCTGCACGACGGCCTGCGGCTGGCCAGGTACTCCGAGGCGGTCGGCGCCGGTGACCGCGCCCCCGCGCTGTCCGTGGCCCGCGCCGACGAAGCGGACGTGACCACCGCCGCCGCGGTCACCCTGGCGGCGGACGGCGCGACCGCCCGCTACCTGCTGGCCCCCTGGATCGCCGAGGCGGGCAGCCGCGACCTGCTGCGCCCCGACCGGGCGGCGACCCCCCTCGACGTCTCCGCGACCGGCGTGACGGAGCCCGTGCCGGTCGCCCCCGTCGGGGGCGGCTGCGAGCGGCGCCCCGTCCTGCACCTGCGGTCCTCCTCCCGCATCGTGGAGGACCACGCCTTCCTCGTCGCCGACCTCGGCGGCCTCTCCCCCACCCACCTCACCTACACCCCGCTCCCCGGCAGCGGCACTCCCCCGGCCCGCCGGCCCAGGGAGGCGACCGGCACGGCCGCCCTGACCGCGTGGAGCCGACTGGCCTGTGACCTCGGCAGCCGCCCCGACGCCCCGGTCCGCGCGGTCAACCTCTGGGACTTCGCCGAGCAGCGCCTCCCCCGCGGCGGCGGACGCGTCGTGTGGTCGTGCTCCCGTGCGGTCACCTGGCGCGGGGACGGCGACGTCTCGGTGCACCTGCGCACCTCGGGGCCGATGGCCGCCCGGCCGGTGGCGCGGGAGGACGACACGGCCGCGTGCAGCAGGTTCGGCCAGCACGTGGTGGCCGGAACGCGCTGGCGCTCGCCGGGGGGCGACTGGTACGTCCTGGCGGCGGGCAGCCGCGCGGTGACGAGCCTCGGCGTCTCCGGCGACGTGAGGGCCGAGGCCGACGGACGGACCCTGGCCCGACGGGCCGCCCGCGACGCGGAGTTCGAGGTGACCGGCCGCCTGAGGACCGGGGAGGCCCTCCCCGCCCTCCCGGCGGCCCGGCCCGACGCGAACGCGCCGTGACGGGACCGGTCCCGCGCCGCGATGCGGACCGAGGCGGAGACTCAGCCGGTGCGGTGGCCGCTGCTCGCGCGCACGTCGAGGCGGTACGGGACCACGATGTCGAGGGGCGCCACCCTGGAGGCCGGGCTGTATATGCGATCGGCGAGGCACTGCAGGGCGCGCTCGGCGATCTGCCGCTTGTCCGGGACCACGGTGGTCAGCGGCGGGTTGGCGTACCGTCCGTCCTCGATGCCGTCGAAGCCCACGACGGCCAGCTCCCCCGGGACGCCGAGCCCACGCTCGTGGGCCACGTGCAGGGCGCCCAGGGCGAGTTCGTCGGTGAACGCGAAGACCGCGTCCGGCCGGGCCCCCGCGTCCAGCAGTGCCGCCATCGCCGCCGCCCCGTCCCCCCGGTGCAGCGTCGTCACGGGCTGTTCGAGGGCGGGGTCCGGCTCCAGCCCGGCGCCCCGCAGAGCCCTGCGGTAACCCTCAAGGCGCTGGCGGGCCGTCTCGTTGCGCAGATGCGGTTGCGGGCCGATCGCCGCGACGCGCCTGCGGCCCGATGCCAGCAGGTGCGCCGTCGCCTCCTCGGCCGCGAGGACGTTGTCCACGGCGACCCGGTCGGCCAGTCCCCGCGGCTGCCGCTCGCCGAGGAGGACGACGGGGACGTCACGGGACCGGTCGGTCAGCTCCTCGGGGCCGAGAGCCCAGGGGCTGATGATCAGACCGTCGACGAGACGGCCGCCGTCCCCCTCCAGGAGCCGCCGCTCCGCCTCCGGATCGCCGAAGGTCTGGTCGATGACGACGGTCCACGAGCGGTCCCGGGCGGCATGGACGATCAGGCTGGCGAGTTCGCCGAAGTACGGTGAGTACAGCTCCGGGATGGCGAGGCCGATGAGGCCGGTGCGGCCGGCCCGCAGATTGCGGGCGGCGACGTTCGGCCGGTAGCCCAGCTCGTCCAGAGCGGCCTGCACCCGCGCCCGTGTCTCCTCGGCCACCGAGGCCGAACCGCTCACGACATTGGACACCGTGCGGGTGGAGACGCCCGCCAGCGCGGCGACATCCTTCAGACGACTACTCACAGCGGACATCCTCGCACGCTGCGGTGACAGTCTCCAGAATCTTGCGGCCAGCTATTGCAACGTCGCAATCAACGTCGCAACATGGTCGCCGTCCGCACAGCGCAAGGAGGCGCACATGACCGTGCCCGTTTTTCCCGGCATCGACGTCGACGACCTGGACCTCGACGTGTCCGCACACGTGCGGGCCCTGTACGAGGACGGCATCACCGCGTGCAAGGGGGCGTTCACTCCCCAGTGGGCCGACGCGCTCGGCGAGGACGTCGCCCGGGCCTTCGAGGAGGCCCGCTCCCGTCCCGGCGGCGCGGTCGGCCGCGGACCGAACCGCTACTACGTCGAGATCCACCCCGAACAGATCAGGGGGTTCGTGGACCTGGTCGACCATCCCTGGGTGCGTTCCCTGTGCACCGCGACCCTCGGCCCCGACTACCGCATCGTGGAACTCGGTTTCGACGTCCCCCTGGAGGGCGCCGTCAACCAGCCCTGGCACCGCGACTTCCCCATGCCCGAGGAGACCCGCCGCGAACGGCGCCTCACCTCCCTCGCGTTCAACGTCACCACCGTCGACACCGAGGAGGACATGGGCCCCTTCGAGATCGCTCCCGGCACCCAGTGGGACGACAGCGAGGAGTTCGAGCACGGCATGTTCCCGCCCCGCTCCCACTTCCCGCGCTACGCGCAGCGGGCCGTGCGCAAGTACCCGAAGCGCGGGGACATCTCGGCACGTACGGCCCTGACCATCCACCGGGGAACCACCAACCACTCCGTCAAGCCCCGGCCCGTTCTCGTCCTGGGCGTCGACGGGCCCGAGGCGACGAACGGCGACCGGCACGACACCGCGGTGACCCGCGCCTACTGGGAGACACTCCCGGAGCGGGTACGGCGGCACCTGGACTGCCCGGTCGTGGAGGAACTGACGCCGGTGACGCAGAAGCACACCATCGAGGGTCTGGTCATGGGCGATGCCTGAGACCGCCACGGCCGCCCGCACCTCCGACGGCACCCGCTCGTCCGCCGGCCGGCCCACCCAGGTCTACGCGGTCGCGGCCGTGTCCGCCCTGGGCGGGCTGCTCTTCGGCTACGACACGGGCATCATCTCCGGTGCCCTGCTCCACCTCCGCGAGGATCTGGGGCTGTCCTCGCGGGGGCAGGAGATCGTCGTCAGCGTGATCCTGGTGGGAGCCATGGTCGGCGCACTGGGCTCGGGCCGCCTCGCCGGTCGCTTCGGACGGCGCCGGGTGATCCTCTGGGTGGCGGTGGTCTTCGCCGCCGGCGCCCTGGGCGCCGCCCTCGCGCCGGGGACCGGGTCGCTGATCGCCGCCCGCTTCGTGCTCGGCCTGGCCGTGGGCGGCGCGTCCAACATGGTGCCGGTCTACATCGCCGAACTGGCCCCGGCGGCCATCCGCGGCCGCCTCATGGTCCTGTTCCAGCTCATGGTGGCCATCGGGCAGTTGCTCGCCTACCTGTGCGGGTGGCTGTTCGCCGGCAGCGGCGGGTGGCGGATCATGTTCGGGCTGGCCGTCGTGCCGGCGCTGGTGCTCGCCGTCGGCATGCTGCGACTGCCGGAGAGCCCCCGGTGGCTCGTCGAACACGGTCACGAGGAAGCGGCGGCGGCCGTCCTGCGCCGCCTTCGCCCCGGCGACGCGGACGTCGCGGCCGAGATCGGCAGCATCCGCGAGGTCTCGGCCGCAGCCCCCCGCGCGGACCGCCGAGCCCTCACCAGGCCCTGGGTCCGGCCGGCCCTGGTCGTCGCCCTGGGCGTGGCGGCCTTCTCACAGCTGACCGGGATCAACGCCGTCGTGTACTACGCCCCGACGATGCTGTCGGACGCCGGGTTCGGCGACTCGGTCGCGCTGCTCACCGGCATCGGTATCGGAACGATGCTCGTCATCGCGGGAGTCACCGGCGCGATCGCCGTGGACGCCCTCGGCCGGCGCCGCACGATGCTCTGCTTCGTGCCGCTGTCCGGGCTGGCCATGACGGTGCTGGGAGCCGCCTTCCTGCTGGACGACTCACCCGCCCAGCGCTGGACCGTGATCGCCGCGCTGTTCGCCTACATCCTGTTCAACGGCATCGGCATGCAGTCGGTCGTCTGGCTCGTCGCCCCGGAGATCCTGCCGCTGAGCGTGCGCGGCCCGGCGACGAGCCTGGCCACGCTCACGGTATGGGGGTTCGACCTGCTGATCGCCGTGACCGCACTGAGCACGATCAACGCGGTGGGACGCTCGGGAACGTTCTTCCTGTACGCCGCGATGAACGTGCTGTGCGTGGTCTTCGTCGTCCTCAAGGTCCCCGAGACCCGCGGCAGGTCGCTCGAGAGCATCGAGAAGGCGCTACGGGCCCCGGGCAGCCTGCGGCGCAATCTGGAGGACACGGGCCGCCGACCGTACGGCTCCTGACGCCGTGCCGGGCACCCGGACCGTCCGACCGGGCCGGGTGGCCCCACCCGTTTCAGCCCGCCGCGTGTTCCACCGCCGCCTGGGGGCGCGTCTCGGCGAACGAGTACGGGGGCCAGGGGCCGAGGAAGCGGATGCGGAGCGCGGGCTGCCCGGCCTGCGCGTCGCTCAGGACGGCGCCGACCGAGTCGATGTCCTCGTGCCGGACGAGCAGGGCCGCGGACAGGACGTCGGTCTGCGCGGGGTCGCGGTGGCTCGCACCGCGGTCGCGCAGGTCCTCGACCACCGACAGCAGGCGACGCCGGAGTCCGGCGTGCAGCGTGTCCGCGACCTGCCCGGCCGCGTTCTTCTCGCGCTGCTCCCGCTGCTTGGCGAGCAGCCGGCGCATGCCCGGCGACCGGGCTGCCGTCCCGGTCTCCGCCGGGTCGGCGGCGGTACCGCCGGCGGCGGCCGCGGCCTCCCGGTCGAGGGTGACCTCCACGCGCAGTTCGCACCGCCCGGACAGCGCTTCCAACTGCCCGGTGACCTCCGCCTCCTGCTCCCTGACCCAGTCGCCGAGCCGCTGCTCGGCGGTGCGTCCGGACGCGGTGTCGGCCGCGACGAGGACGTTGAAGGTCATCGGCAGCACACTGCCGACCCGTTCCCAGACGGTGGTGACCGCCTCGCTCTGTTCGGCGACCCAGCGCCGTACCCGGTCGTCGTCGCCCTGGAAGGGGGTCGGCGTGGCCTCGTGCACCAGGGCGGCGACGCCGGTGCCCGGCACGGCCACCACGCTCAGGGGCCGCCCGTCGAGACCGGTGACCCCCTCGGCGGCGTCCGGCCGGTCGGGCAGCAGCGCGTACACGTACAGCGCGGTGTTCTCCGTCATCGGCCGGCCTCCTCCGCCCAGCGCTGCGGGTTGATCAGCTTGTCCACGACGTCGTCGACCACCTCGTCCAGCCCGCGGTGCAGGTCGGCGACCGAACCGACGATGCCGTGGTCCTCCTTGATCTGCTCCATCGCCTCGTCCAGTTCCAGCAGGGCGTCGGCGAGGCGTTCGGCCTCCTCCGGGGCGAGGTCGCCGCCGTCGATGCGCCGCATGGCCTGGCGGTCCAGGGCCTCCTGGATCACCTCGACCAGCGTCACGACGAGGGACAGCACCCCGTGCTTGAGGCTCTTCTCGTCGACGGTCAACGGCATGTCGTCTTCCCTTCTCTTTCCTGCACGGTCCTGCTCCCGTTCCCGCCTCCGGTACCGCTCACGCGAGGGCCGGTTCGGGGGCCGCGGACGTCAGCCACCGGAGCCAGCGCTCCGGGTCGTCGGCGGAGAGCCGGATCTCCTCGCCCGCCGTGGTGCGCAGCACGAGGACGCTCCCCTCGCCGCCGGGCCCGTACCCGGCCGCCCGCTCGACCCCGGCCACGGCCGTGGTGTCCAGGACCAGCGCGGGCCGTCCGTCCACGGGCGACTTCCAGGTGAGCCGGTCGGCCGTGAGTCGGGCCCGTCCGCCCCGCCACAACGGGCCGGACCTGCGCGGTTCCTCGTACCAGAGGTGTCCGTCGGCGATCGGCGGCTCGTCCTCCCCGGCGGACCCGGTCGGCAAGGCCGGTGCGAGGCGCCCGGCGAGGGCCTTGACGAGCAGGTCGTGCAGTGCCTCCGGTTCCCTGGCCGAGAGCAGGTCCCGCCGGCCACCGGCCGACCGGACCTCGAGGCGCAGGCGTTCCTCGCCGCCGACCGTCTGCTCCGGCTCCAGCCGGACCGCGCCCACGGCGGAGAGTTCGGTCTGCCAGAGCACCTCCCTGGGCTCCTCGCGCAGCACGAGGAGACGCTGGTCGGTGAGGTACACGGTGCCGGGCCGCCAGCCGTGGTAGACGCCCTCGGTCAGCAGGTGGCCGCCGCTCATCCGGCGGACGACGCTCTCCCCCTCGCGCAGGTCGAGGGCTCGGCGGACGGCGGAGCGCTCGGCCCAGGCGCGGGTGGCCTCGTCCCAGTTGCGCATCATGCCGTACTCCAGCATCGTCTCCATCCCGGCGATGGCCGCCCGCACCGAGACGCCGATCAGCGGGATGTCCGCGACCGCGACGATGAGGTCGAGGTGGAGGACGGCGCCCTTGTTGAGCAGCACCTCGACGAGGTCGTCCAGGGTCACTCTCGGTTCGCGGGTGGGCCGCATCGGGGTCGGGTCAGTCACGCCGCTCGGCCTCTCGTCCGCTCGCGGCCTCCTCGTCGGCCGCGCCGCCCTCCACGGCTTCCTGGCCGTCCGTCTCCTGGCGGCCCGTCAGTTCGGCCTGCCCGCCGCCGTCCCGCAACTGGGCCTGCGCACTGCGCCAGCCGCACCAGGGGCACCACTGGTTCAGCAACTGCTCGACGGCGGCGCGCTTGCCGCACGCCGGACAGGTCTCCTTCTCCTCCCGGGTCTCGCGCCACGCGGCGGTCTCCGTGTCCGTGCCGGAAGGGAACTCCAGTCCGTAGCGGGCGGCCGTCTCGAAGGAGGCGAGGGCCGCACGCAGCCGGATGCCCAGCAACTCGACCCCGGCGACCGAGACCATGATGTCGGCGTTCAGCACCAGGCCCTTGTCCAACAGGGTCTCCACCACATGCGCGAGACTTCCCTCGCCGTCCCGCCGGGGTTGCATGGGGGCCGCGCTCACCGCCGGCACCGTGCGGGCCGCCGGCTCGCGTCCAGGGGCGACCGCGGGAAACCCGCCCTCACTCGGAGTGGTCCTTCCGGGAAAGCTGCTCATTCCAGCCGCCTTACCGGTCTTCCGGCATTCATACACCGTGGCGTGTCGCATCGGATGAGCTCAGCGTCACAGGGGGGACGCGCGGAAGGGGGCCGTGATCCCCGGCAGCCGGCGGACGCGCTACTCGATCAGCGCGTCCGCGGCGATGACCAGGAGCCCGATCAGCATGTCCATGAAGCCCGCCCGGCAGGAGGACGGCCAGCCCAGCCCGGCGGTGCGGGCCGCCGAGACCCCGAACACGAACAGGGCGACGGTGTTGAACAGGAGGGCCACCTCGACCGCCGTCTCCTCCGTCCACCATTCGGCGACCGCTCCGAGCAGGAGGCACACGGTGGGCAGTACGGCGGCCGTCAGCGGCCACTCGGCCAGCACCGCCCGCGCCCTGCTCGGCTTGGCCGACCCCTCTCCCGACGCACGCCGGGCGATGACGTGCGCGTACCCGTGGGCAGCGCCGGACGCCAGCGCGGTGAGCAGGACCCACAACGCGTCCTGCCCGGGATCGCCCTCCTCGCCCGGGACGTCCAGCGCGGCCACCATGGCACTCGCCAGCACCAGACCGAAGATGCCCCTGAACAGCCAGCGTTCGGCGAGCCTCGGATGGAGGGCACCCCTCGGTGCGGCGGGCTCGGGTCGGACGTCACGGGCGCGGTCGGGCATCGCATCGCCTCGGTGCGGAGGGGGAATGGGCCACCTCATGCTCACCCGCATGTCGCCGCCCGGGACGGCGCCACGCTGACCGAGGCACCCACCGGCCCGCACGAGTGGGCCGCCCGGGACGGCACGGCCCCCGGGTGTCAGCGGCGATGGACGCTGACCGCGTAACCGCCCCCCTCGTAGGGGTCGGCGTCCCAGGTGGCGAAACGGTCGGTGAGGGAGAGGCCGGCCTCGGCGCAGTACGCGTCGTACTGCGCCAGGGTGAGGCCGGGCGGCACCGGGAGGTGCTCCCGGTCCAGGCCGAAACCGGCGACGAGGAGGCCGCCGGGGCGCAGGGCCCGGGCCAGTACGCCGGCCACGGCGGCCTCGGTGCCGGGGGCGAGCAGCGGGAAGACGTTGCCCGCCGCGACGACGAGGTCGAAGCCGGGGGTGAGTCCCGCGGCGGCCGGGTCGAAGTCCGACAGGTCGGCCTGGACCCAGGTCAGCCGCGGGGCGGTGCGACGGGCCACGGCGAGCATGGAGGCGTCCTGGTCCACGCCCGCGCCGTCGTACCCGAGTTCGGCGAGCTGGACCAGGACCCGCCCGGTGCCGCAGCCGGCGTCCAGGACGCGCGATCCGGGTGGCACCAGCGCGGCGCACAGACGCGCCTCGCCGTGTACGTCCTGACCTCGTTCGGCGAGTTCCGCGAAACGAGCGGCGTACTGCTCTCCGGACCCGCCGCCGGTCAGCTGCTCCCATCGGTTCATGACGGGAAGCCTATGCCCACCCCCGGCCGTGTCCTACGCGGCCAGGGCCTCCTCCTCACGGGAGACGCTCGTACGGTCGGCGTACTGCTCGAGCAGCGCATCGGCCGTGCGCAGGGCGTCCTCGGCCGTGCGGGCCCCGGTCATCACGCACAGCGTGTAGGTGGTGTCCTCGAGTGTCCTGCTGGTCAGGCCGGTGGGGCACACGTCGTGTTCGATGCGCGCCTGAGCGAACCGAGCCAGGACCGAGCGCAGTTCCTTCTCCGCCGGAATGATCATTGTGGTGCGTCTCCCCTCACAAACCCCGCCGGTAACGGCCTCATGGCACCTGACGGCCTCGATCGGGGACCGGGGCGTGTCAGGCAGAACACCGAATGCCCCACGCCGACAGGTCTACACCCCCCGTCACCGCGCACCTGGCGGCGCCGTCGGAGCGGCGTATGGAAAAATTATTCGTACGGCGTTGCATACACCCCCAGGCCGGGGGTATTGGCCGGGTCGCTGCTGACGAGCAGACAGCTGGAACAGGGAGGGCCCCATCATGGCGACGATGACCGCACGGATCACCGAGCACACCACCACGGGCATGCCGGAGGTGGCGGACCCGTCCAAGGTGGCACCGAAGGACGCGCGGGAGTTGTCGAAGCTCTTCTTCCAGCAGCTGACGGTCCTTGAAGAGGGCACGCCGGAATACCAGTACGCGCGCAACACCCTCATCGAGATGAACATGTCCCTGGTCCGCTTCGCGGCCGGCCGGTTCCGCAGCCGCGGCCCGGAGGAGATGGAGGACATCGTCCAGGTCGGCATGATCGGCCTGATCAAGGCCATCGACCGCTTCGAGCTGACCCGCGAGGTCGAGTTCACCTCCTTCGCGGTGCCCTACATCGTCGGTGAGATCAAGCGTTTCTTCCGCGACACCTCCTGGGCCGTGCACGTGCCCCGCCGCCTCCAGGAGGCCCGCGTCCAGCTGGCCCGGGCCACCGAGGAGCTGCGCAGCCGACTGGGCCGCAATCCCACCACCAAGGAACTCTCCGAGCTGATGAGCCTGCCGGAGGACGAGGTCGTCGAGGCCCGCCTGGCGGCCAACGGCTACAACTCCGCCTCCCTGGACGCGGCCATCAGCGGCAGCGAGGACGGCGAGTCCGCCCTCGCCGACTTCATCGGCGCCGAGGACACCGCCCTCGCCCTGGTCGAGGACTTCCACGCGCTCGCCCCGATGATCGCCGAGCTGGACGAGCGCGACCGCCAGATCATCCACTGGCGCTTCGTGGAGGAGCTCACCCAGAAGGACATCGGCGAGCGCCTCGGCGTCTCCCAGATGCACGTCTCCCGGCTGATCTCCCGCCTGCTGGCCCGCCTGCGCGAAGGCATGCTCGACGCGGCCTGAGCCCGCGGGCCCTCGACCGCGGGCCACCGGGACAGCGGGTGCCGCTCCCTCGCCGGGCGAAAGGCAGTGGGCGGCGGAAAGCGGAACTATCGTAGGGACGGCGAATGTTCCGGCGAAGCGGGAGACGTCGGCGCGCAGCGCATCACGCGGGGGTAACGTGGCGATTGACATGGGTGGGTCAGGGCAGAACGGGCCGTCGATACGACGGGCACCGGACGGCGCGCAGGCGGGTCCGCAGGGGCTCTCGACGACGTTCCGGCGGGAGACCCTGCGGATCGCCGAGGCCCGTCGGGTGGCGGTCGAGTACCTCGCCGCCTCCCAGCGGGGCAGCGAGCACCCCGTCTCCGAGAGGACGACCGGCGCCGTCCAGTTGGTGGTGAGCGAGCTCATCACCAACGCGGTGAAGTACGGGCGCGGGCTCATCGAACTGACCCTGTCCCGCACCGACGACACGCTGACCGTCACCGTGCGGGACGGCGGTACCACGCTGCCGGTCACCAGGTCGGCCGATCCCGGCCGGGTGGGGCAGCACGGTCTGGAGATCGTGGCCGCCCTGAGCCAGTCCCTCGAGATCCGGCCCGAGGCGGCCGGCAAGCGGGTCACGGCGCTGATCGCGCTCCGTTAGGCGGTGTCCGGCCCCGTCCGCCGGACGGCGCCGGGCCTCTCAGCCGAGGCTGACGTGGAGGCGTACGGTCGTGCTGTTCTGAGCTGTGTGCACCTCGAGCAGGTCGCACAACTGGCGCACCACCCACATGCCGTGGCCGCGTTGCCGCTGCGGGTCGGGGGGCAGATAGCCCACGAACCAGCCGGAGTCGTTGTCGCCCGTGCTGGTGACGTCGCACACCACACGCCGGCCCGAGCGTCGCATCACCAGCTCCCCGGCGCCTCCGCCGTGCTGGACCGCGTTGGTGGCCACCTCGTTGACCGCGAAGACCAGACGCCGGGTCCCGTCCTCGGACAGGCCCATCCGGACGGCGGACGCGGCGACTTCGGCCCGCACGGCCGACAGGTCGGTTCCGAAGCGCATGACGAGGTCTCCGTCCTCCGTGCCCAAGGGCTGGAGCGGCCGTCGCCAGCCGCCGTCGGCCGTCGGCTCCACGTACCGGTCGCTGGGCAGGACGGTCGCCGCCGCCTCTATCACCGGATGGGTCCGGCGGGCGCCTGCCACCACGTCCTCCGGCAGGACACGGGTGTCGTACGGGCAGACGATCCAGGCCGGGCAGTCGGCGAAGGCCACGTTGACGGCGGCCTCGTAGCGGGTCCACTCTGCCGTCTCCAGCGCGTCCCTGGAGGTCCAGACGGGCTCACCGATGACGCGTACCCGTCGGTGCCCCCCGGTACCGGTGAGCCGGTCGACGTACCGGTAGTAGTCGCCCAGCGTGCGACCGGGCGTGCGGTACCACTCCTCGGTGTCCCCGAAGTCGATGTGGGCACGGGCCCCGTCGAGGGCCTGCCGCAACAGGTCCGTGTTGCCCGGGGTGGTCACCGCCAGCACGGCGTCGCCCTGTTCCAGTCCGTCCAGGCAGAACGGCACCGTCGCGGCGAGGAACTCGTCGTCGCTGCCGTAGATCAACGCCTGGTGGGCGAGGTTGCCGCCGTGCGCGGGCAGCGGGTCCAGGGTGAGCGTCTCGGTCACGCGGTGGCCCTCCGCGGGGTGACGACCAGGGCCGGCGTCTCGTCGAATCCGACCATGGTGATCACCTGGCAGAGCAGGGGCGCCAGTTCCACCACGTGGAGTCGCCGGCCCGGCTCCAGCCCGGCCGCGCGCCGGGACAGGGCGCGGACCCCGGCGAGGTCGATGAACTCCAGCTCCGTCATGTCCACCCGGAGGTCACCCGGCCAGGACACCGCCGTGTCCAGCGCCGCGGCGAGGGCGTGTGTGGTGCGGTGATCGATGCTGCCGGCCACGCGCAGTGCCCGATGCCCGTCGTGGAAGGTCGGGACCAGTCGGAGCGTGCCGTCGTCGTGAAGGGGCTGGGCCTCCACGGCTCCGGGGTGGCACCGGTCGAATCCGTCCAGCTGCGCGCTGGTGAAGCGCCGTGCGTCGTACTGGCAGATGGCGGACGCCTTCTGCCCGACGAAGACCGAGTTGACCTTGGTCTCGTACTCGCCGAGCCGGTCGGCGCCGGGAACGGCACGCAGGGCCCAGCCCATCTCACCGCTCACCCGGAACCCGGTGTAGCCGCCGGCCAGCGAGTCCCTGACCTCGCGCTCCAGGACGGTCACCATGTCGTCGGCGTCGAAGGAGCCGGACGCCAGGTAGGTCTCGTCGGCCGTGGTGACCACGAGCTGACCCTTCTCCAGCGCGGGACCGGGGTCGATACCCGCCCCGCTCAGCCAGCCGACGACGTCCGCCGGGGCGCACTGGTCGGCGAAGTACATGACCCGCTCACCGCGCTCTATTCCGGCGGACAGGTAGGCCGTGACCACCCGGCGCTGCTCGTCGTCATCGGCGAACGCCAGGCACAAGTGATCACCGTGGTCCATGTCACGGACCCGGCGTTCCGTACGCTCGTGTGTGAGCACTGCGGTCCCCAACCCCTCCCCCACCGCTCCGATCGGCCAAGGCCCCACGTCTCGTGCGGCTGGACGCGTGTACCGGCCAGTCTAGTCCGTCCCCGGCACGCCGACACCGTCGCCGCCGAAGAAGCGGGAGGGCGTGACCGGGCCCGGTCACCCTCCCAGGGAGGCGATGGCGGCCGCGGTGGTGGGGTGGAAGGTGAACACCTGGTCGAGTCCGACGACGGAGAAGACACGCATCTGGTCCGGATTGACCCCGGCCAGGCTGAGCGGAGAGCCGGTCGCCTGTGCTCTCTGGTAGGCGCTGATGAGCACGGTGATACCCGTGGAGTCGCAGTAGGTCAGGTCGGACAGGTCGATGACCACGCCGCTGTCGTCGAAGGGGGCGTCGTTGACCGCCTGGGTGAGGAGCTGGGCGGTGTGGTGGTCCAACTCGCCCGACACCTCCAGGACGAAGGTTCCCGACGGGGTCGCGTGCGGGGTGACGGTCAACAGGTGTTCGGAGTCGGTCACCGGTTCTCCTGGGGACGGGGTTCGATGGGGGCGGGTACGGACAGCGCGAGGACGGCGGTGTCGTCACTGACGCCCTCGCCCAGACGCTCCAGCAGCGCCTCGACCGACCGCAGCAGTTCGTCGGCCGTGCGCGGCGCCGTCTCGGTCAGGTGACGGGTCAGACCGTCCTCGTCGAGCATGGTGCCGTCCGAGGTGCGCGCTTCGGTGAGACCGTCCGTGTACAGCAGGAGGCATTCACCCGGGAGGAGCCGTGTGGTGTTCTGCACGAACTGCGGGTCGGGCAGCATGCCGACGAGCTGTCCCCCCGCCGTCGAGATCGCCTGCACGGCTCCGTCCGCGCGCACCGCGAGGGTGGAGGGATGCCCGCCGCCGGCCAGCGTGATGGCGTGGGAGCCGTCGGGCAGGGGCTGCAGGACGCCGAAGACCGCGGTGCAGTAACGCGGGTCACTGCCCTGGTACTCCCCCTTGAGGACGGCGTCCAGGTTGGCCAGCGCGGTGCACGGATCCGGGTCGTAGATGGCGGCCGCGCGCAGGGTGTAGCGGGTCAGCGAGGTCAGCGCGGCGGCGTCCGCCCCCTTGCCGCACACGTCGCCCAGGAAGAACGCCCACCGGCCGTCGTCCAGGGGGAAGAGATCATAGAAGTCTCCGCCCACCTCGTCCGGCGAGGCCGTGTGGTACGCCGCCGCCACCTGCAGGCCGGGGACGTCGGGCAGGGCGGGGGGCAGCAGCGTGCGTTGCAGGGCTCGGGCGAGGCGCTCCGCCTCGGCGCGCCGCTCGCGTTCGGCCGCGACCGTGCGCATGGCCGACAGCCGCAGCTCCAGCTCGTCCATGACGAGCGCGGCCAGGTCCTGGAGGGCCTCGAGCTGGTCGTCGGTGGGTTTGCGGGGGCGGGTGTCGAGGACGTCCACGGTGCCCAGGCGCTGTCCGTCGGCCGTGATGATGGGTGCGGCGGCGTAGAAGCGGACGCCGAGGTCGCCGCGGACCAGGGGGTGGGCGAACGCGCGGCTGTCGGCGTCGGTGTCGGTCACCACGTAGGGCTCGCCGTGGAGGATGGCCGAGGCGCTCAGGCCGGGCGCGCGGTCGGTCTCGGTGACGCCGCCGATCCCGTGGGCGGCCTTGAACCACACGCGGTCGGTGTCGACGATCGCCACGGTGGCCATGGGCGCGTCGAAGAGGCGTGCCGCCAGGGACGCGATGCGGTCGAAGGCACCGTCGGGCGGGGTGTCCAGTACTTGGTAGCGGCGGACGGCGGCCAGCCGCGCCTCCTCGGCGACCGGCAGCGCCGGGCCGGCCTGCACGGGGCTCGCCGTCATCGTCTCCCCTGCTCCTCGTGTCCGACCGCGGTGACCGTCCGGGCGGTGTGTACCCGGTCGGCTGGCTTATCCTACGAAGTCGTCGCACGTGGTGGGCAGGCCCCCGGGCTTTTCCGCGTACACGGCGACCGCAGTGGCGATGCAGGTGCCTTCCCCCGGTGCTGTCCTCGGGCGGCGGTGGGCGGTCGGCAAGGAGTCAGGCGAGAGACGGCGTCCCGCGGGCCTGCCGTCTCGGTTGCCTGTCGGCGGCGTGAGGGAAGGGGCCCGGTGGAGCGTTCGCACGACGCTGCCTGTGAGACCGCGTCAGCGGTCGGAACAGGCGTGTTCGCTGCCGACCAGGAGATCGGCCAGGATCTGGCCCGCGTGGACTGGTCGGCGACCGCGCTGGGCGCGCCGGAGGAGTGGCCGCAGAGTCTGCGGACCGCGGTGAGCATCCTGCTGTCCTCCCGGTTCTCGATGTGGATGGCGTGGGGTCCGGACCTCACGTTCTTCTGCAACGCCGCCTACCGGCGGGACACTTTGGGCGCCAAGTACCCGTGGGCCCTGGGCCGGCCGGCCGGCGAGGTGTGGGCGGAGATCTGGGACGACATCGGCCCGCGCATCGACACCGTCATGAGTACGGGCGAGGCGACCTGGGACGAGGGCCTGCTGCTGTTCCTGGAACGGGCCGGGTACACGGAGGAGAGCTACCACACCTTCTCCTACAGTCCGCTGCGGGACGACCGGGGCACCGTGGTCGGCATGCTCTGCGTGGTCAGCGAGGACACCGAACGGGTCATCGGCGAACGCCGGATGGCGACCCTGCGCGATCTCGGCTCCGATCCCAGTGTGGTCCGCACCGAGCAGGAGTGGCTCGCCTTCGCCAACCAGCAGCTGAACGGCAACCGGCGGGATCTGCCGTTCACGCTGACGTACCTCCTGGAGGACGACGGTTCCGCCCACCTGGCGGACGCCACGGGACTGGCCGGGGGTCACCCGGCCGCGCCCGCCACGCTGCCGGCCGACGGCTCCGGTGTCTGGCCCGTTGCGGCGCCCGCGCGCGGCGAGTCGGTGCTGGTGTCGCTCGAAGACGCCCCGTGCGGTGAACTGCCGGCCGGCGACTGGCCGCGCTCACCCTCGCAGGCGCTGGTGCTGCCGCTGCTCCAGCAGGGCGGCTCTCCTTACGGGTTCCTGGTGGCCGGGCTGAACCGCTACCGGTCGCTGGACGACGCCTACCGCGGGTTCGTCGAGCTGGTCGCGGGTCATCTCGCGGCGGGCATCGCCAGCGCCCGCAGTTACGAGGCCCAGCAGCGGCGGGCCGAGGAACTCGCGGAACTGGACCGGGCCAAGACGGCCTTCTTCTCCAACATCAGCCACGAGTTCCGCACTCCGCTGACCCTGATCATGGGACCGGTGGAGGAACTCCGCTCGCAGCTGGCCGGCGCCGACGCCCAGGTGAGGGAAGAGCTGGACGTCGTCCACCGCAACGGACTGCGCCTGGGCAAACTGGTCAACTCCCTGCTCGACTTCTCCCGCATCGAGGCCGGCCGGATGCAGGCCCGCTTCGAACCGGTCGACCTGTCCCTGATCACCGCCGACCTGGCCAGCGTGTTCCGCTCCGCCGTCGACAAGGCCGGTCTGGACTTCCACATCGACTGCGCCGAGCTCCCCGAGCCGGTGTACACCGACCGTGGCATGTGGGAGAAGGTGATCCTGAACCTGCTGAGCAACGCGCTGAAGTTCACCTTCGACGGCTCGATCCGCGTGGGCGTACGCGCCGAGGACACGCACGCCGTCGTGACCGTCGCCGACACCGGCATCGGCGTGCCCGCGGCGGAGATGCCACGCCTGTTCGAGCGGTTCCACCGGATCGAGAACGCCCGTTCCCGTTCCAACGAGGGCAGCGGTATCGGGCTGGCCCTGGTCAAGGAGCTGGTGGGGCTGCACGGCGGCACGATCACCGCCGACAGCACCGAGGGAGGGGGCACCTGCTTCACCGTCCGTCTGCCGTTCGGGGCGGCCCATCTGCCCTCCGACGCCCTCGTGCCCTCCCACGACGGCCGGGGCTCGTCGACCGCCGACCCCTACGTGCAGGAGGCGCTGCGCTGGCTGCCGGACGAGGTGGCCTCCGACGCCCGCACCACGGTGACCGCCGCCGATCCTTCGGGGTACGCGACCGCCCCCACCGTCTCCGCGCGTGTGCTCGTCGCCGACGACAACGCCGACATGCGCGAGTACCTCACGCGGCTCCTGGACGGCGCCGGGTACGAGGTGGACACCGTCGAAGACGGTCTGGCGGCCCTGGAGGCCGTCCGGGCCGACGCCCCCGATCTGGTCATCAGCGATGTGATGATGCCCGGCCTGGACGGCCTCGGTCTGGTGGCGGCTCTGCGCACCGACCCGCGGACCGTGTCGGTGCCCGTGGTGCTGCTGTCCGCGAGGGCCGGGCAGGAGGCGTCCATCGAGGGTCTGCAGGCCGGTGCCGACGACTATCTCGTCAAGCCGTTCGCCGCGGCCGAGCTCCTCGCCCGGGTGCGGGCCAACGTCGAGCTGGCACGGTTGCGCAACCATCAGGCGCGCTGGCGCAAGGCACTGGTGGACTCCCTGCAGGAGGCGTTCTTCGTCTGCGACGAGGAAGGCGCCGTCATCGAGATCAACACGGCCTTCACCGACATCCTGGGCTTCGATCCCGAGGGCCTGCCCTACCGGCCGGTGCACCCCTGGTGGCCGGACGCCGAGCGCGACCCGGAAGCGTACCGCGAGGTGGGCGAGGCCTTCGCGCAGGTGCTGAACGATCCCAAGGGGTCGTACACCATTCCGGTCGTGCACCGCGACGGTCACCGGCTGTGGGTGACCGCCACCTTCAACCGGGCGCAGGATCCGGACACCGGACGCCAGGTGACCGTGGGTACCTTCCGCGACGTCACCGCCGAGCACTACAGGGTGCAGCGCGAGAGCGCGCAGGCCGCCCTGAGCATGCGGCTGACGCAGGCGACCAGCCTGTCGGAGGCCCTCGCGGGCTCGCTCACGGTGCTCAAGGACCTGTGGCGTGCCGAGTGCGTGCTGGCCGCGGTCGCGACCACCGGGCAGGAGGTGTCGATGACGGCGACCGACGCCGACCTGCGCTGGCAGGACCTGTCCGCCGAGCGCCGGGAGCAGTTGTCGGGCTGGCTCGACGGGCCGCTGCTGACGCCCGTCGACGACGCCGACGGGGCGGGCATCACCGTCAGCCATCCGGAGGGGTCGATGGTGTTGTGGATCGGCCTCGGCGAGGACCGGCCCTTCGCCGGTGAGGAGAACCGGCTGCTGCTGTCCCTCCTCGCCGGCCAGCTCGCCCAGGGGCTGGCCCGCGCCTACCAGATCGACCAGCAGCGTGAGACCGCGATCGCCCTGCAGCGCTCCATCCTCGGTCCGTCCGACCTCCCCGAGGGCTTCGCCGTCCGCTACGAGCCCGCCACCCGCCCGCTGGAGGTCGGCGGTGACTGGTACGACACCGTCCGGCTCCAGGACGGCCGCATCGGGATCGTCGTCGGGGACTGCGTCGGCCGCGGTCTCGAAGCGGCCACCGTCATGGGTCAGTTGCGCAGCGCGTGCCGCGCCCTGCTGCTGCAGGACTCCAGTCCGGCACAGACCCTGATGGCTCTGGACCACTTCGCCGCCGGCGTTCCGGGCGCGATGTGCACCACCGTGTTCTGCGGGGTCCTCGATCCGGAGACCGGCAGTCTCACCTACTCGAGCGCCGGCCATCCGCCGGGGATCCTCAGCCACCCCGACGGCACCCTGGTCCTGCTCGACGAGGGCCGCTCCCTGCCGCTGGCGGTCCGTCCGGGCAGGGAACGCCCCGAAGGCACCTGTACCGTGCCCGCCCGCGCCACGCTGCTGCTGTACACCGACGGTCTCGTCGAGCGTCGTCGGCGCCCGTTGACGGCGGGCATAGACCAGGCCGGCGAAGCCGTCCAGGCGGGCCGCGACGTGGCGGTCGACGATCTCGCCACACATGTCATGTCGCAACTGGCGCCTTCCGGCGGCTACGACGACGACGTGGCTCTGCTGCTGTACCGCCACCCGGCCCCCCTGGAGGTGGCCTTCCCGGCCGAGTCCTCGCAGCTGGCGCCGGTCCGCAAGGCGCTGCGCAGTTGGCTCGACCAGTGTGAACTCCCCCCGCACATGGTGCAGAACGTCCTGGTGGCGGCCGGGGAGGCGTGTGCCAACGCGATCGAGCACGGCCACCGGGACGCTCCCGGCGACACGGTGCGCCTGCGCGCCGAGGCACTGGTCGACGACCTACGCCTGACGGTGGCCGACACCGGCCGTTGGAAGGCGCCGCAGCCCGTGGCGAACAGCCACCGCGGCCGGGGCGTGGCCCTGATGCGGGCGCTGATGCACCAGGTCACCATCACCTCCGGCACCGCCGGCACCACCGTCGACATGCACACGAGGATTGCCTGATGAGCACGCTTCTGACCCTGACTCCCAGTCGACGGCCCGACGGTGTCCATCAGTTGACAGCCGTCGGTGAGATCGACATGAGCAACACCGACGCGCTCGCCGATGCGATCGAGACGACGCAGGGCCCTCTCGTCCTCGACCTGACCGAGGTCGAGTACCTCGACAGCGCGGGACTGAGCGTCCTCTTCCGCCACATCGACCGCCTCCAGCTCATCGCCACCCCGCTCCTCGCACCGGTGCTGGAGATCTCCGGGCTGTCGGAACTGACCACCGTGCGCGGTCCGGGCAACGCCTGACCGTCCGTCCGGGCGCCCCGGGCCGCGTGTGGCCGGCGCGGGGCGGGCACCGGGCGAGGGGCGTCGGGGCACGGCGGCAGGTCAGGAGTTCTCCGGTTTCCTGAACCGGCTGCGCTGGGTCGCCCACAGGGCCTTCTGGGCGACCAGGGTCAGGGTGCCCGCCACGACGATGCCGAAGAGGTTCAGCAGCAGCTGTTCGCTGGAGCCCACCATCTGGCCGGTGTCACCGAAGCTGAGCGCGACGGCCGCGTTGGCGGCGGCCGGGACCGTGGTGACGGAGATCGCCACGCCCACCAGGGCGCCGGACTTCGCCGAGGTCAGCGACAGCGTGCCGGCGATACCGGCGAGGATCGCCACCACGAAGGAGAAGGCGTCGGGGGCGTAGACGAAACCGGTGTTGGGCCGCTCGCCCTCCAGCATGCCCTCGGTGAACAGGCCGAACCCGGCCATGATCCAGCTGAAGCCCACCGTCACCGCCATCGCCACCGCGAAGCCCACCAGCAGGGCGATCAGTGAGCGCAGCGCCAGGCGCGGGGCACGCTGCACGATGGCGGTGCAGATGCCGGCCAGCGGACCGAACTCCGGGCCGACCGCCATCGCTCCCACGACGAGGATCGCGTTGTCGAGCACCACACCGCAGGCCGCGATCATCGTGGCGATGGTGATGAAGACGACGTAGGTGATGGAGAGGGTCGACTCCTCGTGCGTCGCCTCCTCCAGTTGTTCCCACAGCACCGCGTCGGCGGGCTCGCCCGGCGCGTCCTTCTCCGCGTCGTCGGCGCGCTCGGACAACGACAGGTCGATGTTCCCGGCGGTGATGGCGCCGCAGCGGTCGATGCCCAACGCTCTGAGCCCGCCGACGACTTCGTCGCCGGCCTCCCGGGCCACGTCGCACATGACGACATCGCCCTCGGGTTCGCGGGCGACGCCGGGCAGCACGACCAGGTGGGTGGTGCCCACCGTCCGCTCGATGAGATGGACCACCTCGTCGGTGCGGTCGGCGGGGGTGATCACACGCAAGTGCAGCATCCGGTATTTCTACCGGATGCCGCGAGTGCCGTCACAGCGCGCGCACTCCGTACCGCGGCCGGCCCGTGGTCGTCCCCGCCGCTCCGGCCGCTCCGTGCCCCGTCGCCGGACGGCCTGGGAATTGGCCCAGGGACCGGGCTCCTGATTGCACCACTCACCTGGTCAACTCACCGTCCAGAATGGTGCGTACAAGGGCATCGAGGGAGCCCGCCACCAGGGGAGAGCACGAGATGAGCGACATGCGTACCGATTTCGCACCGGTGGTGACCCGGGCCGACGAGGCGGAGACGACGAGCGACCCCAGCAGCACGATGACGCTGCTGGCCGACTCCGAGGCGACGGGCGGGTTGTTGACCAGTTACCGTTCGACCTTCGCCGAGGGCGCGGTGGGCGCACCGGCGCACTTCCACACCCGGGCCGCGGAGATGTTCTACGTCATCGACGGCTCCCTGCGCGTCCTGACGGGCGACACGGTGACCGTGCTCGGCGCGGGCGACTTCCTGCTCGTGCCGCCGCACACCCCGCACGCCTTCGCCGCGGCCCCGGGGTGCACGGCCGACGTGCTGTTCACCTTCACTCCGGGGATGGCGCGCTTCGACTACCTGCGGCTGCTGGGCCGGGTCATGCGCGGCGAGGCGGGCTTCGAGGAGATCAAGGCGTCCTCGGAGCGCTTCGACAACCACTACGTGGACAGTCCGGTGTGGAACGCCGCGCTGGCCACGGGCTGAACCCCGTGCGCGGTGCCCCCGGGGCGGGGTCAGCCGGAAGTGGATCCGGGCGGGGGCCACCGCCTCCGGAACGTGCGCGGTGGTGCAGGGGGCCGTTGAGGGCCCGGCCGCGTTCGTCGGCGGGATCGACGTCTGCCTGGACCGCTGGGACAACGCCGCGCACGTCGACCCTCCCGTACGGCAACGGGAGCCCGACTTCCTGGGGCAGAAGATCTCGCTGCCCGGCTGGCACGACGTGCAGTGCGCGGTGTTCGGCCCCGCCGTCGGTCAGATCTGGCAGGCTCTGGCGCAACGCTGGAACGACCCCACCCGGCCCAGCCGGGTCGACGACACACCCGCGCCGATCGCCCCCTCGGAGGCGCCCGGGCCGTCACCGTTGTCCGGGACGCAGGCCGTGCAGGTACTGCGCACCCTCACCTGCAACGGGATCTACTCGTTCCTGCCGGGCGGCGAGTTCACCGTCACGGCCGCCTACCGCAAGGCCGTCCGCCGGGCGCGGCACTACATCTACGTCGAGGACCAGTACCTGTGGCCCTCACCCCTCGTCGACGACCTGCGGGACGCCGCCACCCGGGGCGTCCAGGTCGTCCTGGTCACCGCGCGCGACTTCGACGCTCCGGGGCTGGCCGACACCCACAAGGCGCTGCGGGCCGAGGCCCTCCAGCGCATCGCCTCCGTCGCGCCCGCGAACGTGCACTGCTTCCATCTGGAGCAGGCGGCGACCGCGCTGCAGATCTACGTCCACGCGAAGCTGATGATCGTGGACGACCCGTACGTCGCCGCGGGCAGCGCCAACCTCAACTTCCGTTCCCACACGACGGATTCCGAACTGCATCTCGGCGTCTTCGACACCGACCTCACCGACGGCACGATGGGCGGCGCCCCGCACCGGGTCGGCGTGTCCGTCCGTGCCCTGCGGACGCAGATCTGGGGCGAGCACCTCAACGAGGACCCGTCGCTGCACGAGGACGCGCTGGTCGGCCTGGGCCGGATGCCCCCGGCGGGCGGCAGGACCGGGCATCTGGTCGGCTTCCCCGTGCCCGCGCAGGTGCCGGCCGTGGACTGGCGCGAGACACTGCGGGAACTGCTGCGCTCCGTCCAGCACATGGAGCACTGGCAGCTCCTGGCGCCGGTGGTGCTCGGTCCTCTCACGCCCGCCGTCCAGTTGGTCCCGGGTCTGGACCTCGGGACCGTCGCGGACCTGATCCCCGACCCCGAGGGCTTCCTGCGCAGGCTGCTGAACCCCCGGACCGTGTGCTGAGCGGCGCCGGGAGCCGGGTGCCGCGCGTTCACCCCGCCGTCCGGGCCGCGGGTGGGCCCGCGCCGATACGCCGTCCGAGGATCGGCACGAGGAAGGACGCGCGACGTCGCGTACCGCCTTACGGTGGCGTCATGGGAAGTCATGCGCAGGACGCGCCCGCCGGACCCGTCGGGCCTTACGAACCGCCGTACTACGTCGCCGTCTTCACCACGGTGCGGACCCAGGAGCAGAGCGGTTACGGCGAGACGAACGCACGCATGGAAGAGCTCGTGAAGGACGTCCCCGGCTACCTGGGGATGGACCACGCGCAGACTCCCGGCGGGCTCGGCATCACCGTCGGGTACTTCCGTGACGCCGAGGCCCTCACCAAGTGGCGGACCAACGCCGAGCACCGCGCGGCGCAGAGGCGCGGGCGAGCCGAGTGGTACCGGAGTTACACGCTGCACGTGGCCAAGGTGGAACGGAGCAGCGGGTTCACGCGGGCGCAGGAGCCGTCGACGGAGTGACCGACCGGGTGCCCGGCCCTCGGAAGGGCCGGGCACGGAGCGGGTGTCCGGCGTGACGCGGGCTGGGCCGACGGGCGGGCCCGGCCGCGCGTCGCCGGTGTCAGACGACGGGCTGCTGGGCGCCGGCGGGGCGGTCCAGGCCCATCGGCTGGCGGCCGAGGAACGGGGCCTTCCAGGAACCCGTGCCCCGGTAGAGGTAGTTGCCCTGGGGGCTGAAGGCGGCCAGGTCGTTCCGGCCGTCGCGGTCGGCGTCACCGACCGCCACGAGGTGGGTGTAGGGGCCCCACCCGGCGCCGATCCGCGTGCGGGGCGCGAACGTGCCGTCGCCCTTGCCCAGGTAGAGCCAGAGGACCCCGTCCTTGTCCCGGGCGACGAGGTCTCCGGCGGCGGCGCCGCCGATGTCCCCGACGGCCGTCAGGTCGTTGAAGGCGCCCCAGCCGCCGCCCACCGTCTTGCGCGCGGAGAAGGGCGCGGTGGCGTTGCCGGTGCCGGGGTAGAGCCAGAGCACTCCGGAGCGGTCGGTGGCCAGGAGGTCGTTGCGGCCGTCACCGGTGAGGTCGGAGCCGCCCGCGACCTTGTCGTAGACCTGCCAGCCGCCGCCGACCTTGGCCCGGGTGGCGAAACCGCCGCGGCCGTTGCCCTGGTAGAGCCACAGGACACCGGACGTGTCGCGGGCGACCAGGTCGCCGACCTCGGATCCGCCGAGGTTGCCGGTGGCCTCGATGCGGTCGTAGACGTTCCAGCCCCCGCCGACGAGGACCTTGGCCTCCCCCGCGCCGAGCTGTCCGGCGCCGGTGCCCGCGTCGAAGCGGGTGTCGCTGCGCCAGAGCCTGCCCGCGGCGTCCCGGGTGAGGACGTCGGGGGTGCCGTTGTCGTTGAAGTCGTGCGGCTGCCCCTTGCGGCTGACGGTGAAGGCCCCGTCGGCGACGGCGGCCGGACCGATGCCGTTGAGGGGCGCCGCCACGGCCTCCCAGGTGTAGGCACCGTTGGGGGCGGCCTCGGCCCCGGCGGCGACCAGTCCGTTCCAGTCCAGCGTGACGGACGGGGTGGCGGGGTGCTTCGCGGTGGCGACGACCGTCTTCCCGGTACGGACGTGGCGGAGCGTGATCGCCACGTCGACGTTGCTCCGGGACAGGTCCCAGCGCAGGGACGCCGACCCACCGTTCTGGTCGAGGTCGACGACCGCGGGGACGGTGTTGCCGGTGATCTCGACCTTGGTGGGTGCGTCGGCGTTCGCCACCCTGGTGACGACGGGTGCGCCCTCGTCACCGGCGGTGATCTTGAACAGTCCCTCGCCGTCCGCGACGGTGCCGCCGCGCACGTACAGGCCGTCGGGAGCGGCGGCGGACGAGGTCAGGTGGTCGAGCAGCTTCACCGAGGCGCCGGTGGCGGGGTGGTACGCGGTGACGGCGTGCAGGGGGTTCGGCGCGGCGGCGGAGATGCCGTCGGCCTCTCCGTACACGACCCAGCCGCCGACCAGACCGACCTGGAGGTCACTCGCGTACGCGGGGGTGACCGGGAGCTGCCGTACGACGTCCGTCGCGCGGTCCAGGAGGAACACCGCCGGGGTGTCGGTGCCGTCGCCCTCGGTCCAGACGACGTGGGTCCCGGAGACGGCGAAGTCGCCCCCGGTGGAACCGGCGGTCCTCTCGTGCGTCTCGTGGACGGAGCCGGTGGCGAGATCGATCAGTGCCCACTTCTTCAGGGCGCCGTCGGTGAAGGTCACCAGCGCGTCCTCGGGGGTGCCGGGGGTGATCGAGAAGTCCTTCGCACCGGCCGGCAGCCCGGTGACGGTCTTCACGCCCTCGTCCGCGGTGTGCTTGCGCAGCTTGACGGTCCCGTCGGTGTCGACGGTCGTGAAGATCGCGTTCGCCGCCGAGCCCGCGTACCGCGGGTCACCGGCCAGGTCCCCGACGAAGACGTCGAACGACGACAGCGTCTTGAGGTTCCGCTGCTGGATACCCCAGCGGCCCTCGAAGACGAGGTAGTCCGCCGTGCGCGTCGAGCGGAGGTGGGTCCGGGGCCCGTAGCCCGTCCCGGCGACATTCCCGTAGCGGGTCCAGCGTTTGTCGAGGGACCCGTCGGCCTGGGTCACGAAGCCGGTCAGACCGGCGTCGACCAGCTTCGCCTTCTTCAGGAAGGGCATGGAGACGACATCGGAGGCCGCCGTGTCCGCCGCCACCGCCGCGGGGGCGGCCGTGGCCGGCACGGACAGGACGCCCACGCCGGGCGTCACGGTGAGGACGGTGGTGACGGCGACTACCAGCCGACGTCGGGTCGATCGGGCCAGGGGCACGTGATTTTCCTTCTTGACGCAACAGGCGCACCATGCGCCTCTCAGCCCTATGACTCACGACGGAACGAATGGTTGTACGAACGCAGGCAAGTTTTTCCCGGCCCTCTCCGCGGGGACACGAACGGCTGGTGAGGCCGTGCCGCGTCGGGGACGGTCACCCGGCGTGCGTGCAGGGCGATCTGCTGCAGCCGCTGATCATCTCGCCGGCCTGCTGGGCGTCGAAGAGACGCGCGGCGTACTGCGGCGGCAGCGCGACGGTCAGGTGCCGGACCCGGCTCTCGTCGGTCGAGCCGACCGGTGCGGTGTAGCCGATCCGGGCCCGGGTGTCGATGACGATGCCGACCGGCGGATGACGGCCTGCCACGAGGCGGTGTGAATCTCGGGCGGCCACCACGGGCGAGGCTCCCCGAGCGTCCGCATGCGTTGTTTACGGCCGACGTACGGGTTCGGTGCGTCCCACGGGTGGCATTCCGGCCAAGGAGGTGCCTGGCGCGTCGGAGCTATTCGTCACCGGCCCCATCGTCCCGCCTCGGGCCACGCCAGCCGGTGCCTGCTCTCCGGCTGCCGTCGCCAGCCATGTCCGCCAGACGTGACGTGTGTTGGGCACCTCCGGACGATCCAGGAGCCAGAGAACGTAGCCGGCATGACGCTGTGCCCATGGGCTGTCCGAACGCGCCGCTCTGTCCAGCCTGCCGCGCAGGTCCTCACCGTCCACGGCCCGGGCCACGCGCACGTACTCGCGGTCCTTGCAGCGATAGGGTCGCCGCACGATGGTCTCGACCAGTTCCGCCAGCTTGCCCCTGACCGCGTCATCGTGGTGAGCGGCAGCCACGTCGCGAATGAGGCTCTCCTTCGTGCCCCATGACTTGGCGTACCGTGTCCACTCCTGCGGATACCTCGCCTCCCATTCCAGGAAGCACAGCGCGTAGGGAAGACCCGGCCATGTGCCGATGCCGGAATCGCGTGGTCGGTCCCACAATCCGCCTGGCAGCGAATGCCGCAGGGCCTTCTGGAAGCGTCTGTGCGCCACCTGCCGCCCCAGCGGACACCTGCGCCGCCACGCCCTGTTGTACCGATCCAGAGCGTCCTGGGCGCTTCTTTCGGCGTCCGTCAGACGGGCCAGCGCAACAGCGCGTTCGGCCGGATCGCTTGCTGTCAGCCCGAACGCCCATCCCAGCCGCTCGTACCACACGTCGGCACCGTCCACGCTCACTCCCACGTCCGCGTCACTCTTCACCCGGCACTTCATGCTCCACCTCGAGCGCCGTCGCCGTCACTCGCCCCGGTCATGCGCAGCGCCGTCCGACGTCGGCAGCGCGTGACGAGGACTACGCCCCTGTCTTACACATCCGTCGTGAAGGTCTCGACCCGCTTCCCTACAGCCTGCCCTGCACAAACGCCAGGTGTCGTCGAGGCGCCGCCGGGTGGCGGACCCGGCCCAGCATGCCGGGCCGGGCGGTAGACGTGCCTGGCGGTATACGTCCCTGGCGGCGCGTGGAATTCCGCCACGTCGTGGCAGCCGGTGCCTACCGCACGAGGCAGGGCCGTTTGGCGTCGAACTCCCAGCCGGGGACCAGGTACCGCATGCCGAGGGAGTCGTCCCGGGCGCCGAGCGCCTTGGTCCGGTAGAGCTCGTGGGCGGCGAGCAGCCGGTCCATGTCGAGCCGCACACCCAGGCCGGGTGCGTCGGGCACGGCGATCTCGCCGTCGACGATGCGGGGCGGGTCGACGGTGAGGCGTTCCAGGCCCTCCTGCCATATCCAGTGCGTGTCCAGGGCGTTGTACGCGCCGGGTGCCGCGGCCCCGCAGTGCGTGACCATCGCGAGCGAGATGTCGAAGTGGTTGTTGGAGTGGCAGCCCCAGGTCAGTCCCATCGCGTCGCACAGCTGCGCCACCCGGACGGAGCCCTGCATGGTCCAGAAGTGCGGGTCGGCCAGCGGGATGGAGACCGACTGGAGGGCGAGGGCGTGGGTCATCTGCCGCCAGTCGGTCGCGATCATGTTGGTCGCGGTGGGCAGGCCGGTCGCGCGGCGGAACTCGGCGAGCACCTCGCGCCCGGAGTAGCCGTCCTCCGCCCCGCAGGGGTCCTCGGCGTAGGCGAGCGTGCCCACCAGGGGTGTGCACAGTTCGACGGCTTCCTTCAGCGACCAGGCACCGTTGGGGTCGAGGGTGATCCGGGCCTCGGGGAAGCGGTCCTTGAGCGCGCGTACGGCCTTGACCTCCTCGGCACCCTCCAGGACGCCGCCCTTGAGTTTGAAGTCGCGGAAGCCGTACAGGTCGTAGGTGGCCTCGGCCTGGCGGACGATCGCCTCGGGGGTGAGGGCCTCCTCGTGGCGGATCCGGTACCAGTCCACGTCCGCGTCGTGGCCCCGGACGTACTCCAGGTCGGTGCGGTCGGGGTCGCCCACGTAGAAGAGGTAGCCGAGCATCCGCACGGAGTCCCGCTGCCGGCCGTCTCCGAGCAGGGCAGCGACGGGCACGTCGAGGTGCTGGCCCAGGAGGTCGAGGAGCGCGGACTCGACGGCGGTGACGGCGTGGACCGTGGTCCGCAGGTCGAAGGTCTGGGCGCCGCGGCCACCGGAGTCACGGTCGGCGAAGCGGTCCGCGATCTCGCGCAGGACGCGCTTGTAGTCACCGACCTTCGCGCCGACCACGAGGGATTCGGCGTCGGTGAGAGTCCGGGTGATCTTCTCCCCTCCCGGTACCTCACCGAGGCCGGTGCGCCCCTCGGAGTCCGTCAGGACGACGATGTTGCGGGTGAAGTAGGGGCTGTGGGCGCCGGAGAGGTTCAGTGCCATCGCGTCGCGGCCCGCCACGGGATAGACGGAGAACGCGGTGACGGTCGGCTGGTTCCTGGTCATGTCTTCTTGGACTCCTCGTGTTCGGTGGTGCGGCGGCCGGTGGTCACAGGCTGAGGACGTCGAGGGCCCGTTCGGCCACCAGGACACCGCCCAGGCCGAGGACCGACAACACGGTGGTGTAGGTGGTGCGGACCTTGATCGCTTGGATGACGGACAAGTTGAAGTACTCCTTGAAGAGCCAGAAGCCGGGGTCGTTGACGTGCGAGAAGGCGATCGAACCGCAGGAGACGGCGAGCACCATCATCTCGGGATGCACACCGCTGTCGGCGAGCAGCGGCAGCACCACGCCGGAGGCCGTGACGACGGCGACCGTGGCGGACCCCAGGGCGACCCGGAGGATGGCGGCGATGAGCCACGCCAGGACGACGGCGGAGATGGACCAGGAATGGGTGAGGTCCTTGATGTACTCGGATATGCCGCCCTCCACCAGCACGTTCTTGAAGGCCCCGCCGGCTCCGATGACCAGCAGGATCATCGCCATGGCCTTGACCGCCGAGGAGCAGGACTCGCTGACCTCCGCCAGGCTCCGCCCTGTTCGGGGTCCGAAGGCCCAGACGCTCAGCAGCAGGGCCAGCAGCAGCGCGATCGGTGCCGAACCGATGAACGCGACGGTGTTGAGCAGCGGGCTCTCCCCGGACGCGGCCATGTCGGTCACCGCTGCGCCGGCGATCAGGACGACGGGGAACAGCGCCACGCACAGCGACCAGCCGAGGCCGGGCATCTCCTCGTCGCTGAACCGGCGTTCACTGACCAGGCCTTTGGGGATGGTCGGGTTCATGGCCTTGACGAACGGCAGCCGCGGCCAGAGCAGCGCGATGAACGCGCCGACCGGCACCGCGATGAACAGACCGTAGAAGAGGGTCAGTCCGACGGAGGCGTCGAAGGTGGCCGCGACGGCGGTGGGGCCGGGGTGCGGCGGAAGGAAGCTGTGCATGGTGGACAGGGCGATCGACATCGGCAGCCCGACCCACAGCAGGTTCGCGCCGGTGACCCTGACCAGGGTGAACGCGATGGGCACGACGATGATGAAGGCGACCTCGTAGAACATCGTCACGCCGATGAGCATGGAGGTGACGACCATGGCGACCTGTACCCAGCGGGGCCCGAAGGCGTCGAGCAGCTTGTCGGCGATGCGCTGGGCGGCACCGGAGTCACCCATGACGCGGCCGACCATGGCACCGAGTCCGATGGTGAGCATCGTGTCGCCGATCTGACCCCCGATGCCTTCGGAGAGGACGTCCGGGATATCCGTCACCGGGATGCCCTGGACGACGGCGACACCGACGGCGACCAGGAGGAGCGCCGCGAAGCCGTTCAGCTTCAGCCTGGTCATGAGGAGTAGCAGAACCAGGACGCTGATTCCCACTACGAGAAGTGGCATGGCAGTTCCCCTTTGAACTGTGGTGTGGGTAGCCGGGCCCGAACGCCGCAGGGGTACGGCACGACTCCGGTGAGGGCGGAGCGGGATGCTCGGACGCGGGTCCGCGGCCGTCCGGGGAGCCGGGGCGGCGGTCCGGTGCGGGCACGCCGCACGGAGGGGCGGTGTGCCGGGGCGAGCGCGGGTACGACGTGCGGTGGTTCGGGTCGGGTGCCGGCGACCGCTGGTGGGCCGGGCGGTCACCCCGCGTGTCACCTCACGCGTGACCGGGGTGTCCGACGGCGACGGCTCCCGTGCGCGGACCCTCGCGGCCGTCGACGGTGATGCGCGGGCGTGGTGGTTCCGAGGGCGGCTGGTGCCGCCGGCTCGTCCTGCCGGACGAGATCGAGCATGGACAAATCTCCTAGACCTGGGAGGAGGGCGACAGCGGGCGCCGCCTACGGTCCGAGCCACGCGGCCGGTGGCTGAGTTGACCGTAGAGTTGGTTCTGATTCACGTCCATGTCGAATTTTGTTGCTTGCCATACCTTTCCTGGATGACCGTTCCGTGAAGGCGACGCGTCAGGCCGAGGTCACAGGTGCCGGAGCAAGGCGTCGAGTGCCGGATTGTCGTTGTCGGGCCGCCATACGAGGCTCAGCTCCACCGGCTGCGGATCCGGCAGGTCCACCGTCCGGAAGACGACCCCGCCGTAGCGCATCCGGGCCGCGGCCTCGGGCACGAGGGCGGTGCCCCAGCCGCCGTCGACCAGCGCCAGGATGCTGTGCACCTGCGTCAGGTACTGGGTGAACACGGGGCGAGCCCGCGCGGACCGGAAGATGCTGATCAGCAGTTCGTGGAAGTAGCGGGCCTCGATGGGCGAGTACATCAGGAAGTCCTCACCGTCGAAGTCCTCGATCCGCATCGGCCCGTCCCCCGCGGCCAGCGGATGAGCGGCGGGGAGGGCGGCCAGCAGCCCCTCCCGGAGCGCCGTGCGGGCGGACAGGCCGGCCCCCGTGCTCGTGGGCCGGATCAGCCCCAGATCGAGCGAGCCCTCACCGAGGGCCTTCAACTGGTCCCGGGTGACCAGCTCCTGAAGCAGGATCTCCACTCCGGGCAGCGCCGCCCGGGCGGTCTTCAGCAGGGAGCCGAGCGCGGAGTGGGCACTGGCCGCCGTGAACCCGACGGCGAGGGCCCCCGCCTCACCGGTGGAGACCCGGCGGACGGCGAGGGCAGCCTGCTCCGACTGCCGCAGGATGCGGCGGGCCTCCCCCAGGAAGGCGCGGCCGGCCGGGGTGAGGCGCACGCTCCGGTTCGTGCGGTCCAGCAACTGCACGCGCAGCTCGCCCTCCAGCAGCTGGATCTGCCGGCTCAACGGCGGCTGCGTCATGTTGAGCCGTTCCGCGGCGCGCGTGAAGTGCAGTTCTTCGGCGACGGCCACGAAGCTCGTCAGCTGAGCGAGAGTGAACACTGATGCTCTCCAGGTATCGCGAGATCCAAAAACTGTGTTGGACGTGAATCATTCGCGACCGTAGCGTCGGACGTGGACAGACGGCGACCCTGCGCATGCCTCGGTCGCGGCCCGCGACCGGCGGGGGCGTCGCACTTCGGAGCACGCAACCATGGTTCGAACCCGGCACCGTCACCGGGGTGCCTCCCCCGGCCCACCCACCCTCGCCCGGAGGTAGGGCCCGACCCGGCCCGGCATCCACCGCACCTCCTCGGCACCACCCACCGTCATGTCTCCGCCGGCGACGGGCCGGTGCCCGTCACGCCGCTGCCGGGCCCCGGCCGGACGACGGCCGCAGGGCCCCGGCGCGGGCGGCGTCGAGAACGGACAGCCGCGCTGCCCGCGCCGGCACCACCGCGCGGCGGACCACCGGGGGCGAGGCCCGCCCGCGACACCCCCCGCACTCGCTCACCGCCACACCACCGCCACGACCATCAGGAGCACTCCATGACGTCCTACTCCCCGGATGAACTCGGCCACCGGATCGGCTCCGGCCTGCTCTCCTTCCCCGTCACCCACTTCCACGACGACCTGTCCTTCGACGAGGACGCCTACCGGGAGAACATCGCGCGGCTGTCCAAGTACGACGTCGGCGGCCTCTTCGCCGCCGGCGGGACGGGCGAGTTCTTCTCCCTCACGCCCACCGAGGTCGAACGGGTCGTGGCCGCCGCCGCCGACACCGCTCCCGGCGACACGCCGATCCTGGCCCCCGCCGGATACGGGACCGCCACCGCGGTCGAGTTCACCGCGGCAGCCGAACGCGCCGGCGCCGACGGCGTCCTGCTCTTCCCGCCCTACCTCACCGAGGCGGACCAGGAAGGGCTGGCCCGGCACGTCGAGGCCGTCTGCCGGTCCACCTCGCTCGGTGTCGTCGTCTACAGCCGCGCCAACGCCGTCTACGCGGCGGACACCCTCGCCCGTCTCGCCGACACCTGCCCCAACCTGGTGGGCTACAAGGACGGCGTGGGCGACATCGACACCATGACCCGCATCCACGCCCGGCTCGGCGAACGCCTCACCTACGTCGGCGGTCTGCCCACCGCCGAGACGTTCGCCCTGCCCTACCTGCAACTGGGCGTGACCACCTACTCCTCGGCGATCTTCAACTTCGCGCCCGAGTTCGCCCTCGACTTCTACGCCGCCGTCCGCGAGCGCCGACAGCCGGACGTCACGCGCATGCTGTCGGACTTCGTACTGCCCTACACGGAGATCCGCAACCGCCGGGCCGGGTACGCGGTCAGCATCGTCAAGGCGGGTATGACCGCCACCGGTCACGGCGCGGGCCCGGTCCGCCCCCCGCTCACCGACCTGACCCCGCTCGAACTGGACGAGCTCCGGAACCTGATCGCCACGTTGCCCGGCACGGCGACCTGACCCGGGCCCTGCGACGCAGGGCGCGAGCGCGTGAGACGCCGGTCGGGCGTCGGCTGAACCGGGCCGCTGAAGAACACGCCTCTATGCGTACGAGTCGATGCCGATCGAGTACGCGGCACCAGAGGTCAGGTCGGAGCGGCTCTCATGGCCGTCTTCCGCGAGGGACTCGGCGGTGAGGAAGACGATCCGCAGGCTCATGGACTCCTTGACGAACCGCAGGTCGTCGGGCGCGGCGTCGGGGTCCGGACTCCAGCCTTCCCGGGGGGCCGCTGCCCGGTAGTGCGCGGCCACCTCGGCCCGTGTGCCGGGGAAGGCGTAGATCCGCTCGGCGGACACCACGACATCGCCGCTGTCCGCCCAGCAGCCGGTGTCGACGGTCTCGAACCCCCGCGCAGCAGTGGCCTCGTGGGGCTTCGAGTCGAGGATGTCGAGCGTCGCTGTCTCCGTGATCCGCGCGTCCGTCCCCTCGCAGTCCCGGGCGAGATCCATCAGCGAGCAGCCGCTGAGCATCGAGGCTGCCAGCGCGGTCGCGAGGAGGAGGGGTGTCGGCCGGGTGCACGGCGCGTGTGAGGGCCCGGCAGGGTCCGGGGTGGGAAGCGCGGCGACGGGCCTGCACGTCATGGAGCCGGCTCCGGAAGTAGTCACGGCCCGGTTCTACCAGATGAACTCGGTCGCCTTCGGTCGGGCACCGGCTACAGCCAGTCCCCGTACCGTGCAAAGCGCGGAGATCGTTGAAGCCCAGGCAGTCGGCGGCCCAGTAAGGACCACGTGCGACGGAGGAGACAGGACCTGCGCGGGGCCCTAGCGCTGTCCTGGAGGCTTAGGGGCGTTGAGGTGTACGGCCATGATGGCGATGTCGTCGCTGCCGTCCGGAGGCAGGCGGTCCAGGAGGTCGTCGCACACGTCCTCGGGTAGCCGCGGGGCCCGGGCCAGGACGCCGGCCAGGGAGTCCAGGGACTGCTGCAGGTGGATGTGGCGGCGTTCGATCAGGCCGTCGGTGACCAGGAGCAGGAGACTGCCGGGTTCCGCCGTGACCCGGTGCGCCGGGGGGTGGGGCAGGCCGAGGCCGAGCATGGGCCCGTGCTCCTCGACGTAGACGGCGGTGCCGTCGGGGGCGCGCACCAAGGGCGGGAGGTGGCCGGCGTTCGCGATGTGCAGGACGTCGGAGGCGTACTCGATCAGGACGACGCAGAGGGTGACGGCGGTGCCGGGTTCCACGGAGGTCAGCAGGTGGTCGAGGTGGGAGAGGATGACGTGGGGCGGGTGTCCCTCGATGGCGTAGGCGCGCAGGGCGTGTCGTACCTGGCCCATGACCATGGCGGCATCGAGGGAGTGTCCGGCGACGTCTCCGACCGCGACGACGAGGCCGCTGGTGGTGCTGATGGCCTCGTAGAAGTCGCCGCCGATCTCGGCGCGTTCGCTGGCGGGGAGGTAGCGCACGGCCAGGTCGGCGCGTGTGGTGCGGGGCAGGTTCTCGGGCAGGAAGCTGCGCTGGAGGGTGAGGGCCAGGGCGTGTTCCTCGCTGTAGCTGCGCAGCGCCTCCAGGGCGAGGGCGCTGGCCCGGGCCAGTTGGTGCAGGAGCGGGTCGTCGTCGTCGAGGGCGATGGCGTCCGCGGGGACGAGGATGACGACGGGGGGCCGGTCGGACTTGGTCTGGCCGACGACGGTGTGGCGCCGTGCGGGGTCGCGGAGCGGTACGGGCAGGCAGGCGGGGTCGGGCAGGCCGTCGTCGGCGTCGGTCCGGGCCTCGGCGCGATTCTCGGGCGCGGGGGCGGGGTGCACCCGGGTCTCGGCGGTGGCCGGGCTCCCCTGCCCGCCTGCGGTGTGGGCGACCAGGGCGTCGCCCTGCGGGGTGTGGAGGAAGGCTGCGGTGTCGCAGCGCAGGACGGAGGCGGCTCCCTCGGCGGTGGCTTTGATCAGTTCGTTCGCGTCGGTGGCGCTGTAGACGGCCAGGGTCGCGCGGTTGAGCAGGTGCAGCCGTTCGGCGAGGAGTTCGGCGCGGCGGCGGGCCCTGGCGTAGCGCAGGGTCGCCGTGACGGTGGCGAGGAGTTCTCCGGGTGCGATGGGCTCGACGAGGTAGGCGTCGGCGCCGCGGTACAGGCCCCGGGTGCGGTCGTCGGCCGAGATGGCTGACGCCGAGATGTTGATCACGGGCATCGCCGCGGTGGCCGGGTTCTTCTTGATGTGCTCGCAGACCTCGAAGCCCGTCATGTCGGGCAGGCGTACGTCGACGATGGCGATCTCGGGAAGCTCTTCGGGGGTGCGCAGCAGTTCGAGTGCGCGGGTGCCGTCCTCCGCGGTGGTGACCCGGTGCCCGCCGCGCTCCAGTGTGGTGGCCAGGACGTAGCGGTTGGTGGGGTCGTCGTCCACCACCAGGATGCGGGCCGGGGCCTGGTCGTCGGAGTGCTGCTGGGTCATCTGTCTTCCTCGAGCGGGTACGGGGTCGCGAAGAGGGAGGCCGCTGGGGAGGCGGCCCGGGCGCTGGTCCGGGTCAGTGCCGCGGCGAGGCCGGCCGGGGTGAGGCGGCCCTTGTCCAGCACGGCACGGACCGGTTCGATGCGGGCGACCGGCACCTCGCCCGGGTCGGTGGCGGTGAGCACGACCACCGGGATGTGGGCGGTGGCCGGGTCGGCGGCGAGCAGGCGCCGTACTTCGTAGCCGTCGAGTGCGGGCATGTCGAGGTCGAGGAGGACGGCGTCGGGACGTTCGCGCCGGACGGTCTCGACCGCGGTGGTGCTGTCGGTGACGGAGGTGACGCAGGTGACGAGCCGGCCGATGAGTGGCCGGAAGCCGGCCAGGAACGCCTGGTCGTCGTCCACGACCACCACGGACCATTCGGCGAGGGGTTTCGCGGGCGCCCCGGCAAGGTCCGGCTGCGGGGCGGCGGCCGGTTCGCGGGGTGCGGGGGCCGTCCTGTGGCCGTCCCGGGAAGTGAGGAGGGAGGGGGTGAGGGCGGGGATGTCGACGACGACGAGGGTGCCCTGTCCCGTCTCGCTGCCGAGGCTGAGCGTGCCGCCCAGCGCTTCGGTGAGTCTGCGCGCGTAGGGCAGGCCGAGACCGGTGCCGGTCCGTCCCCGCTGGTGCTGGCCGGGGACCTGGTAGAACTCCTCGAAGACCCGCTCCTGTTCCTCGGGCGGGATGCCGACGCCGGTGTCGCGGACCTGGAAGCGGAAGCGGCGGTCCTGGCCGGTGCCGTGCTCCGTGACGTCCACGGTCACCGAGCCGTCGGTGGTGAACTTCAGGGCGTTGGAGAGCACGTTGCGCAGGATCCGGGTGAGCATGACCTCGTCCGTGACCAGTGCACCCGCCTGCGTGTAGTCGGGGATGCGCAGGCGCACTCCGGGCTGCGTCATGCTCTGCAGGGTGCCGCGCAGCTGATGGAAGAGGGCGCGCAGGTCGGTGTCGACGGGATGGGGTTCCAGGCGGCCGGCCTCGGCCTTGGCGACGTCGAGGAGTTCGTCCACGAGCGCCAGGAGGGTGTTGCCGGAGGCGTGCACCAGCGTGACCTGCTGGCGCTGCTCGGCGGAGAGCGGTTCGGCTTCGGGGGCGAGCAGGAGCCGGGTGAGGGCGATGACGGCGTTGACGGGCGAGCGCAGTTCGTGGCTGACGTTGGCCCAGAACCGCGTCTTGTACTCGTTCGCCTGCTCGAGCTGGCGGGTCTTGTCCTCCAGTTCCGCGTAGAGCGCGACGACACCGCTGTTGGTCTCCTCCAGTTCGCCGGCCAGTTCCGAGTACAGCGCCAGGACGCCGGTGTTGGTCTCCTCCAGTTCGGTGTTCAGGCGCTGCAGTTCGTCCTGCTGGTGCTGTGACTCCTCCAGCGCGGCCAGCAGTTGGCGGTTCTGGGAGCGGAGCGCCTCGATGAGGTCGGTGCCGCCGTCGGTGGCGAGCAGCGTGCCGCGCAGGTGGTCCGCCAGGACCGTGAGGGGTCGGGTCAGCGCGGTCGCGCGCTGTTCCAGGACGAGTTCCCGGCCGTCGTCGGTGCGGGAGGTGCGGCAGTCGTCCAGCAGCCGTGACGCCGCGGCCAGCAGGGAGGCGGAGGGCTGCCGCTCTCCCTGCCAGCGAAACCGGAGGGAGAGGACGGCGTCTCCCGCCCGCTCGGCCAGCGAGAGCCGGGCGGTGAGGGCGGCCGCTCCCAGGAGGTGCTCTCCGGCTTCGCTGACGACGGTGGACATCCGCACCAGCGGGCTGCCCGTCAGGTCCAGTGCCCGGCATGCCACCTGGGTGCGGCGGCGCAGGGTGACCACGTCGCCCCCCTCCCGCAGGGCGAGCGTGAACACCTCCTGGGACGGGCCGCCGGTCATGGCTGTCGGTGCACGGCCACGACGATTCCGGCATCGTCCCTGCGGACCGCGGCCTGGCTGAAGATCTGGGCGGCGACGATCGAGGAGTCGTGGGCGAACAGGCCCGGGAAGTCGGCGGGCTTCCAGCGGTCGCTCAGGCCGTCGGAGTGCATGATCAGGGCGGCCCCGGGAGGCAGGGCCGCTTCGAAGGTACGCGGCCTGGGCAGTTGCACACCCGCGATGCCCGGCAGGGACGGCAGCCCCGTGCGGCCGTCGGGTGACGCCACCAGGGCCGCGATGTTGCCGGCTCCGCTGAGCCGGACCCGCTGGGCGGCGGCTTCGACCAGCGCGATCGCCACCGCCGCGCCGCGCGTGTTGCGCAGCGCCAGGTGGACGTCCTGGAGGACGTCGGCGGGGGACGACTGCCGGCTGCCGCGGAACGCGCTCCTGGCCCGTTCGCTGGCCTGGGCCGCCAACGGGCCGTGGCCCAGGCCGTCGCACATCATCAGCAGCATCGCGTCAGGACCGTCCGCCGTGCGCACGGCCCAGGTGTCGCCGCACGTCTGCTCTCCGCCCAGCGGACGGGTCAGGCCGCCCGCGTCCAGCGGCCCGGGCAGCGGGTTCGGGCCATCGGCGTCGGCCCAGAACCGTGCCTGGACGACGGTGCCCCGGCCGGGCAGGGAGTGGATGCCGGAGACGTCCGCCATCCGCGTGATGGTCCCCAGCCCCAGGCCCAGGCTCCCGGAGGCGGACGTCCCGTCCCGCAGGGCGTGGGGCAGGTTGCTGATGCCGGGCCCACTGTCGAGGGAGAGGCATTCGACGGCGGCGCGGCCGCGGGCCCGGACGATGCGCAGGGCCATGGAGCCGTCGTGCGCGTACTTCAGCAGGTTCGTCGCCATTTCCGTCACGCACAGTTCCAGGCTGGCGACCTGTGTCTCGGGCAGGCCGAGGCTGCGGGCGAGCTGTCCCGCCTGGCGGCGGGCGGACGCCGCCAGGGCGATGTCCGCACGCAGCCAGTGGACGTCGCCGGCCTCGGCGACCAGGGTGGCGTTCACCGGTTCCACTTCACGATGGTGACGGTGGTGCCCTCGGGGCCCGTCTGGATGTCGAACTCGTTGACCAGGCGCTGGGCCCCGCTCAGGCCCAGGCCCATGCCCTTGCCCGAGGACCAGCCGTCGGTCAGGGCCTGCTCGACGTCCCGGATACCCGGTCCCTCGTCCCGGAACTCCACGAACACTCCCACGCCCCCCTGGCCGGCCACCTCGGCGGCACGGACGACGCCGCCCCCGCCGTAGACCAGCATGTTCCGTGCCAGTTCGCTCGCAGCGGTGACGAGCTTGGTCTGATGGACCAGCGAGAGGCCGCTGTGCTGCGCGAGGATGCGCACGACCTGCCGGGCCTGGACGACGTCCTTGCTGGTCGCCACCGGAACGCTCTCGAACGTCGTGTCCCCGGTCACGTAATCCTTCATGCGTGGCCTGAGCCGGTGGTGCTGAGACGCCGCAACAGCTTCAGCCCCCGCTCCAGGTTGAGCGCGGTACGGACCCCCTGCAGGGACAGCCCCAGCTCCACGAGCGTCATCGCCACCGCGGGCCGCATGCCGACGACCACCGTCTCCGCGCCGAGCATGCGGGAGATGGAGGCGTTCGTGGCGAGCATGCGCCCGACGAAGGAGTCGACGATCTCGAGTGCGGAGATGTCGATGACGACACCTTTCGCGCCGGTCGAGACGATCTGCTGCGACAGGTCCTCCTGCAGGTCCAGCACCATCTGGTCCTCCAGGTCGATCTGGATGGACACCAGGAGGATCTCGCCGATCTTGAGGACGGGTACGCGGTCGGTCACAGCAGGCCCCGAACGTCGTCCTCGGCGTCCTTGGCGACTTCACGTACCGCCTGACGCAGCGCGTCCGCGAGGGAGGCGTTGGTCTGGATGTCACCGAACTGGATGCCCAGGGCGACGATGGTCTGGGCAATCTGCGGGCGGATGCCCGAGATGGTGCACTGTGCGCCCATCATGCGTGCGGCGACCACGGTCTTCAGCAGGTGCTGGGCGACCTGGGTGTCGACGGTGGGGACGCCGGTGATGTCGATGATCGCGTGCGTGGAGTCGGTGTCGACCAGGGTCTGCAGCAGCTTCTCCATGACCACCTGGGTGCGCGCCGAGTCGAGCGTGCCCACCAGCGGGACGCCGACCACGCCGTTCCACAGCTGGACCACCGGCGTCGACAGTTCGAGGAGCTGCTCCGCCTGCGAGGAGATGATCTCCTCGCGCGTGCGGACGTACGCCTCGGTCGTCAGGAGGGCGAGGCCGTCCAGGAGCTTGGCGAACTGCAGGTAGGCCCAGATGCCGTGCTCGTCTGCCGTGAGGGCCGGCTCCAGGACCGCCTTGAGCGCGAACACGCTCGTCGCCGTCTCCGTCGGAGTGAAGCCCTGCCGGGCCCGGCTGCGGGAGAGTTCGATCAGCAGGCTGCGGGTCTCCGCATAGGCCTCGCCCCGGGCGTCGAGACCGCCCGCCGCGATGGCCTGGACTATGGCCTCGTACAAGTCGCCCAGTTCACGACGCATCTCGGCGACGCTGAGCCTGCCTTGAAGAGCCTCACCGACAATGGCGCCCCACTGCGCGAGAAACTCGTCCCGGTGCGAGGTCAGAGTCTCGATCAGCAACTTCGTATTGTCTTCCGGTGCCACGTCGCCCCACTATGCGATTAAGTGAATGTTTGGTCAAAGATACGGCATGAGGCCTCCGACCAAGGGGCTCAGGCGAGTCTGCTCCCGCGGTGACCGTGAGCGGAAAGCCTTGACCGGATGGCCTGCTGTCGGTCTGACGGGCCCGGGCCGGGGAGGCAGACGCGGGTCAGCCGATCAGCCGGTAGGACGCGGCTCGAAGCGCGGGGTGCCGACGGGTGAGGTCGGGGCCCGCGCGTTGCCGGCGGACCCGGTCGCCGCTCGCGCCCCGCAACGTTTTCGGGCGACGTGGACACCGACCGCTGACACCGGCTGCGGCTCAACGAGCGTGGACTTCAGGTGCTACCGCGAGTACGACCGCCGCGGTGCGGACGAGCAACGGTGCGGCCGCCGTCATCGAAGTACGCCGCGCTGTACCACGACATATGTCATGGGGTCTGTCCGGCCTCGTCGACCATGCCGGAGTCGATGAGGGCGACGGAGGTGACGGCGGTCCCGGCCTTGCCCCAGGCGTTGTCCTCAACGAGGACTGTGCGTTCGCCCAGCATGTGAGCCGTGCTCCTGTCGGAGATCCACTCCGTGCGTGCGCCGTCGTGCGTGCCTGGGACCGTTCGCTGCTTCAGCGCAGCAGCGCGTCGAGGAAGGGGCTGGAGATCACGTGGTGGGGGTCGAGGCGGTTCAGGGTCGCGACCGCCTCGTCCCAGCCCGGGCCGCCTCCGGCGCGCAGGGCGGCGGGGACGGTCCGGGTGAGGACGTCCGGGTCGGACCATGCGGCGGTGTCGGTGTAGGCCCAGCCCTTCGACCATTCCACCCGTACGGTCGCCCGGTCTCCGTCCAAGGCCAGGAGGAACCGCTCGATGTCCCGGTAGAAGCGGTGCAGGGCGGGTGTGGTCGGCAAGGAGAGGATGTCGATCCACACGGCGGTGTCGACGTCCGGCCGGTCCGGGCGCGGTCGCAGGGCGGACAGCAGCGGTGGCCGGGCTCCGGGGACGCCGCACACGGCGGGGTCCTCCAGGCCGGTCACCCGGATCTCCACCTGGCCGTTGACCGGGTACTCGCCACGTGCGGCGTACTGGGCGAGAAGCGTGCGGTAGAAGTCGGCGAACTGGCTGACCACCCACTGCAGGTCGGCGCGGCGGGTGAGGACGGCGTAACCGTTGGCCGTCTCGCGCAGGGTGGTGGGCCGCACGTACTCCAGCAGGTTGCGGGAGGCTCCCCAGAGGTCGGAGCGGAGCCCGCCCGCCAGCAGGTGGGTGAGTACGTCGCCGGTCAGCACGTCCCGCACGAGGGTTCTCGACAGCAGGACGTCGGTGATGTCACCGGTCAGTGCGACCTTGGCCAGCAGGTACTGGACCTGTCCGAAGAGCGGGGCGCTCGCCCAGGCTCCGGAGACGAGTGTCCCGGCGAGCCGGGCCACCGGCTCGGGAAGGGAGTCGGAGAAGGGGTAGTTGTACGGCCCGTCGACCGCCCGGGAGGCGAAGGGCCGGTCGGGGGCGACGCTCCATACCTTCAGCCAGGGCTTGTCCGTGAACGCGAACCAGATCGCCTCCACCCGGCCGGTCCTGTCCACGAAGGAGGCCAGGGTTCTGGTGCCGGGCGGGGCCCCTGGGGCGGCGAAGAGTTCGGTGGCGGGGATGTCCAGGAAGGACCGGCAGCGCAGGTTGTGGTCGGTGCCCATCCGCAGCACTGCCTCGGTGACGAGTGAACGACCGAGGTGGGTGAGGAGCGCGTCGCAGTCGGGATCGGCCCGGTGGACCGTCCGCAGGATGTAGCGTCCCGCGCCGTCGTCCCAGACGACCGCGGTCAGTTCGGTGACCAGGTTGCTCATCGAGCCGTAGCCGTGCCCGGGTGAGGGGTTCTCACCGTTGGCGGGGACGGCCGTTCCGTGCGCGCCGATGGCCAGCGCCCCACCGACGGACAGTTCCCCGGGAGCGGGTGCGGCGACGACCCCGTAGCCGTGCGCGCCGGCGAACGCGAGGAGTCTTTCCAGCAGGGCGCCGGTTTGGACCCGGATCAGGGCCGAACCGTCGGCGTCCTGTCGCTCCAGCGACATCCCGGTGAGGTGTGCGGTGGTGTCCACCAGGACGACACGGGCCGCGGCGGGTGTGCCGTCGGCAACCGTGAGCGGAGCCCAGCCATGCCGCTTGCCCTGGGCGCGTACCGTCCAACCGGCACCGTGCGCCCAGTTCACGACGTCGAGCAGGTCCTGCGGGGTACGTGGCGCGCAGGTCCACAACTGGTCGGCGCGGATCTCACCGGCCCAGTTCTCGTAGACGCGCCGGAAGACGTCGAGCCCGGGCGGGAAGCCGGACGGTGAGGGGACGTCGGCGTAGGCGCTGTCCGGACGGACCACTCCACGCCACAGCCAGGCCCCGCCGCCCGCGGCGATGGACGAGGCGAGCAGCCTGCGCCGCGACAGTCCGCCGTCCTGAAGCGAAGAGTCGTCCGTCATCCCGAGAACCTCCCCTGGTCCCGCTTCACTTCGGACCGGCCCTGGAGGGTCGATCGAGCAAGGACGCTAACCGGCCGACGAAGAGACCTGTAGTCATATGGTCGTTCGAACTACACGATCGAGTGACAATCGGGCGAACACGTCCTCCGAACGTCCGTCACATGTGGTGTTGCTTCGAGGACTTGAGGCTCGGCAAGGACCGTGCGTGCTCAACGCGGACCAGGCCTGGCGCCAGGCTATCTGCCTTGGTCATGCCCGCGGATTCTCCGTCAGGGGGAGGCACTCGGCGAGCAGGTCGACGACGTCGCGCCAGGCTCGCTGCGCGTGCTGTGGGTGGTAGCCGACTCCGGGGACCGTGGGGTGGTCGACCGGCGGGTGGTGGAAGGCGTGCAAGGCGCCGCCGTAGACCGTGAGGCGCCAGTCGACGCCCGCGGCCTGCATCTCGGCGGTGAACGCGTCCCGTTGTGCGGGCGACATGATCGGGTCTTCGGACCCGACGCCGGCCCACACCGGGCAGCGAATGCGCGCTGCCTCGCCCGGTCGGCCGGTGGTGGTGGCGTTGACTGTCCCGATCGCGCGCAGGTCGACGCCGTCGCGCCCGAGTTCCAGCCCGACGGCTCCGCCGGTGCCGTAGCCGATGGCGGCGATCCGGTCGGGGTCGGCCCGCGGTTGGGTGCGCAACACGTCGAGCGCCGCATGGCCGATGCCCCGCATCCGGTCGGGATCAGCGAGCAGCGGCAGGCAACGGGCCAACATCTCCTCGGGGTCGCCCAGATAGCGGCCGCCGTGCAGGTCGAAGGCCAGCGCTACGTATCCCAGCTCGGCGAGAGCATCGGCCCGGCGGCGGTCGACGTCGCTGAGCCCTATGCCCTCTGGTCCGATCAGCACTGCGGGGCGGCGGTCGACACCGGCCGGGAGCGCGAGGTGGCCGATCATCGTCAAACCGTCGGCCGGGTACTCGATCGTACGCGTCGTAATCGTCGTCACGAGACGGGACTGTAGTGATCGCCGAGCCCGGTCGGCCGGAGTTCTGCCCTTGGCAGACAGTGCGCGTGTCCCTCCGGGGCACGGGGCGAGCGCTCAGGGTTACACCAACCTCTCACCCTTCTTCTTCGCTTCACGCCGCTGGCGGACCATACTCCCCACGGCGACTCCGACCACGGCGACGACCCCCAGGATGATCGTCGCCGGCATGGAGTCGTCGCTGTCGATGCCGAGTTCGGCGAGTCGGCGTGCCCTGGCGAGCAAGGCGGCGTCGGGGAACCGCCGCAGGACCGGCAGCCGTTGTGACGCCGTTCCGGGTCGCGGGGTTGTTCAAGCGGTGGGCGTTCGGGGTGGGCAGCGGGCGAAATGACCCTGAACCGTGTTCAGTTGCTGAATCTTGGCACGGTGCCTTCCCAACGCCTCTACACTGCGCGGGTGATCAACGACCTTCCTGCGGGACTTACCGCCCGGCACCCCAGGGCCGAGGATCACCTGCGGGTGCTGGCCGTGCTGGACAGGTGGTGGGGCGGGCTCAAGGGCGAGGCTGGGGCAGTCGAACGCGCGCTGCTGCTTCCGCGCCTGTACTTCCAGCATTTCACCACCACCAGTTTTCTCATCGAGCGCTCCGACGGAGAACTCGCCGCGTTCCTCGTCGGCTTCTTCTCGCAGACCGAACCGGACGTCGCCTATGTGCACTTCGTCGGTGTCGACCCGGCGCAGCGCGGACTGGGGATCGGGCGCGCCCTCTACCGGGCCTTCTTCGCCCTGGTACGAACCCACGGCCGCCGGTATGTGCACTGCATCACCAGCCCTCAGAACACCGCCTCACAGGCCTTCCACGCCCGCCTCGGGTTCATCGCCGCACCCACCCAGCGGGACTACGACGGCCCCGGACTCGACCGCGTGGCCTTCACCGTCGACCTGGCCCGGGAGCCGGCCCTCCCGACGCGCCGGCTCCGCGTGCTGGACGCGGTCCTGACCGTGGAACACCGTCCCAAGAGCGGCGAGCCGGACGGCGACGACTGGCTCACCCTGGTACGAGCGCCGGAAGGGCTGACGGTGATCCGTCCTGCGGACGGTTCGGTGTCCCCGGTCGATCGCTGGATCGCGCTGTACGACGCCGATCCGGACCACGGACTCGACGAGCCGGGCCTCCTGGCCGCCGTCCTCGCGCCGTTGGCCCGTGCCGCGATTCCGGTGTTCGCCACCTCGACCTACCACGCGGACCTGGTACTTGTTCCCGAACAGCGTCGTGACCAGGCGCTGGCTGTCCTGCGCTCGGCCGGGTACGAGATCGGCTGATCCATACCGCTGGGGGCCCCAGCCGTCCGGCGGGGGTGCACACCTCTCCCGAGCCGGGCCGTTGTGCTCGGGCTCGTCGTGGCGGCCGGTGCGGGTGGCGCTGTCAATGGCGACCGGTTCACCGGGGCCGCTGTCCCTAACGGACGACGGACTGACGTGGCCGTCAACGCGTCGTGCGCAGCCGCAGAGGGCGGCGGGGCCCGGCAGCGTCGTGAACCGGTCCGGTGGCCGTCACTGCCTGGCCGCGCCGGGTTTTCCGCCGAGGGATGCCTGGTAGGCGTCCGCGTAGGTGGGAGAGTCCTTGATCAGGTCGTCGCAGAATGCGGCGACATCGGTGCCGATGAGTTCCAGGACTCCCTGGCCGGTGGCGGCTCCCTCCTCGAGGAAGTCGACGATCTGAGGGAGCAGGGGCCCGTCGGACAGGCTGACCGGTCCGACCTTGAACAGGTACTTCTGCATCTCCCTGTAGACGATCCGGTAGTCCGGTGGGAGTGCCTTGACCCGGGCGACGTGCGCCCGCCACTGCTTCTTGCCTTCGACGATGTCCTGGATGCTCACGTCAGCCTCCCAGCCGGCTCAGTTTCCGTGCGACGTTCCGGTTCAGCTGCTCGCGCCACCGGTCGCGATATGTCCGGGCCCCTGCTCCGCCGGCCAGGGCCGTGCAGAAGCCCTGGATGTCGTCGCCGAGCACCTCGTGGACGCTCTGCCCGTCCGCTGCCGACACTTCGAGCAGCCCCAGGGCGGAGTCGAGGAGCGGTGTCAGGTTGCGGCCGGTGAAGTCCCCGTAGGGGAAGAGGTGAGCGACGATCTGGTCCCACGCCGCCCGGTAGTCGTCCGGCAGCTCTGCCACCCGGGCTCCGAACGCCTTCCAGTCCCTGGTGAGATCGCTGCCGGTCGCCTTCTCCCAGAAGTTCATCTCCCGCCCTCCTTGAGCCTGTCGATGCGTGATGAGAGGTACTGCCATTTCGTCCAGAACCGTGCGCGTTCCTCGCGTCCGGCGTCGTTGAGCGCGTAGAACTTGCGCGGCGGGCCGACCCCGGACGGCCGCTTCGTCACCTGGACGAGCCCGTTCCTCTCCAGCCGCAGCAGGATCGTGTACACCGTGCCCTCGACGACGTCGGCGAAGCCGAGCTCGTTCAGCCGGCGGGTGATGGCGTACCCGTAGGTTTCCTCGCTGCCGATGATCTCGAGCACGCAGCCTTCGAGCGTGCCCTTCAACATCTCCGTCAGGTCGTCCATCACGGGTGCTCCTCAGCCCTGCCGGTACTACGTGGTACCGGGTACCGCTACACGGTATCACTGAGTAGTGGACGGGGGCGGTCTCTCCCCCGAGCCGGCTCCCCTGGCGCGGCCCGCGGCGCGGCTGCACCCGCGGCCGGGCGCGCCTTCGGTCGGGGACAGTTCGCCAGGGCGGGCCGTTGCTGTGGCCGACCGGGGAACCATGGACGCACCGCGAGGACGTGCAGCGGGGCTCCGGGGGGGGTGCACGTCGCCGGCGGACACACGGCTCGACAGGCGCAGACAGGACCGCCTCCACCCTGATCCCCAGAGCCACGACGGGACGCCGGAGGAGAGTGGCATGCAGGAGCGCAACGCCGCGGCGTTCATGGAGCGACTCCATGCCGGTCCGCCCTGGCCCGCGGAGAGCCCGGTCTCCATGCTGCCCGTCGCGCAGCTGTCCGTGCGCGATGTTCCCGGACCGCCAGAACAGTGCGGTCGCAGGCCTGGCGTCCGGTGGCGGACCGGAGCAGGTGGCAAGCAGCCGAGGCATACAGATCTACGTCTGCCCGGTCTCCGCCGCGCATCCGCACACCGACCTGGTCCAGTGAGTCCCAGCCCGGGGTGCGGCGGCCCCGTTCCGCGGGGGCGTGGGTGGGGCGGGGCCGTCCTTCCGACCCCCGTGGCGAAAGGACGGCCCCTGGCTCTGTGGTGGTGGACCGGTCAGTACAGCTTGTCGACGGCCGTGGTCGTGGTCTTCTTGAAGGCGGTCACCGGCGCGCTCCGGAAGTCGCCCATCTGGCCCCAGCCCACGACGGTGACGGTCCTGCCGTCCCGCCCGACCGACAGCAGGGAGACGTCGTTGGCGCCCCAGGACGTCTCCGTGTGCAGGCCGCGGACGCGGGCGCCCTCCTCGACCGGCAGCTTGCCGTAGTCCCGGCTTTCGGCCTCGACGTCGGGCGAGGCCTCCTCGATGCGGTCGGCGCAGGTGCGGATCAGGTCGTCGTAGTGCTTCGCCAGGGCCTTGGCGTGGGCGGCCGTATCCGTCACGACGGTCAGCTGCACGGCGTTGGTGTCCAGCTCGGTCCAGAACTGCCGGTGCCGGTAGTCGTAGGAGGGCACGCCCTCCGTGCTGACGCAGCCGCCGAGTGCCTCCGGGAATCCTTCGGTGACCGGCCCGGCACTCCAGGACGACGTCGGGTGCGGCGGCAGCTGGGAGGCCGACAGGAACTTGGGCGCGGCGGTCTTCGGCTTTGCGGTCGTCGGCGCGGCGCCGGCGGCTGGTGCCGTCAGGACCGTGCCCGCCGCGAGGGCGGCGACGGCGAGTGCGGTGAGAGCGCTCGTTCGAGTGCGGAGCGACATGGGTGTTCCCCCGTGAATGGGTGCGTGGACGTGGATGCCGCGGCGAGGCCGGCTGGTCGGCCCGGGCCTGGCCGGTGCGGTACCCGAAGCATCAGCGGTCACCGCGGGCGGGCGCAACAGCCGACGGCCGATCGGACACGGTGGAACCATCCCAGCCCATCTGACGTGCAGGTCTATGGGGTGCCTGGGACGGTGTCCCGGGCCCGGGCGGGGACGTGAGGGGACAGGGAGGGCTTGTGTCGGCACAGGACGGCGGCGACGGCTACGACAGTATCGACGCGGTGGCGGAGTTCGCGGCGCTGCTGCGGGCGCTGAAGGAGCGGACGGACCGCAGTTACGGCTCGCTGGCCCGCCGTCTGGGGATGAACACCTCGACGCTGCACCGCTATTGCGCGGGCGACGCGGTGCCGCTCGACTTCGCCCCGGTGGAACGCTTCGCGGCCCTGTGCGGGGCGAGTTCGCAGCAGCGTCTGGAACTGCACCGCCGTTGGCTCCTGGCGGTGGCGGCCCGCCGCCGGCCCCGTGCGGCGGGGGCCGCGCCGAGCGCGCCCGATGCCGTGGCGGCGGAGGTGGTCGGCGACCCGGCGGGTGGAGCGGGCACGGCGGACACAGCGGTGAACACGGCGGAGACAGCGGTGGAGGGGAGCGCCGGAGCGGACGCGGCACCGGAAGCGGACGAGGCACCGGGAGGAGACGCGGCGCCGGAAGCGGGTGACCGGCCGGCCGCCGAGACGACCCCTGCACCCGGCCCGCACGGGGCATCCGCACCTCCCGAGCCGCCCACCCCGGTCGAACCCGGCGAACCCGGCGAACCCGGCGGACCCGGCGGACCCGGCGGACCGCAGAGCGCGCCCGCGTCCTCGCGCCGTCCCTGGCATCGCCGTAGGCGTCTCGTGGCCGGGCTGGCCTCCGTCTCGGCCGTGCTCGCGACGCTCGGGGCGCTGTCCGCGCTGCCGGAGGGGCGGCCGGCGTCCGGCGGCGGGCCCGCGCAGGTCGCCGCCACGGCGTCCGGTAGGGCGTCCGGTACGGCGGCGTCCGCTACGGCGGGGGCCAGGGCGCCTGAGCGACGGGGCGCCTCGCCCGGCCCGAGCGGTGCCCCCGCCTCCGAGCGGCCCCCGGCCTCCGCCACCCCGAAGGAGCAGCAGGACACCTCCCGCCCGCCCGGTGCGGCATCCGCCCCGCCCAGCGGCGAACAGCCCGCCGGACTACCGCTCACCTGGTCCGTCGACTCCCAGGCCTGGAAGCTCGGTTGCGGTCACGACTACGTCATCGCCAAACCGCCGGGCCAGGTCCCCCCTCCCCCGGCCCCGCAGGACGCGGCGCCCTGGGCGGCGACGCAGAGCGCCGTGCACGGCGGCGAGACGCTCGTGCGGCTGTCGGTGCAGGGGCGCAGCGACACGGCCGTCGTACTGGAGGCGCTGCGGGTGCGCGTGGTGGGCCGTACGGCGCCGGCCGAGGGCAACGCCTACGCCATGGACCAGGGTTGTGGCGGCGCGGTCACTCCGCGGTACTTCGCCGTGGACCTGGACAAGGACCGCCCCTTGGCCCGCGCGGTCGCCGGAAACGACTCCGGCACGCCGATCCCGGCCGTGCGCATGCCCTACCGCGTCTCGGCGCGGGACCCCGAGGTGCTGCTGGTCACCGCCGGGACCAGTACGTGTGACTGCCGCTGGTACCTGGAGCTGGACTGGTCCTCGCAGGGCCGCACCGGCACGGTGCGCATCGACGACGACGGCCGCCCGTTCCGCACCAGCGCCATCGAGGGCCTCCCCCAGTACGCGTACGACACCCTGGCGCGCCGGTGGAGCCTCGCGTCGGAGTGAGGGCGGGGCGGCCGTGGCCGAGGGCTTCGTGGACGTGCGTGCTCCTTGCCGGTCGCACCCTCCAGGAGCCGTACGGCGGGTCCTGCCGCCGTGGCACCCGGGAGCCGGGCGGGGCCGGGCCGGGCGGCGGTCGATGGCGCCGACCTCTGCCGGACTCGAACGTACGAGCCAAGGGTGACGGCCCTGTCTTCGGCCGGTCAGGGCCCCTTTCACGCTGTCAGACTGCCACTGGCGAAGGCTCTGGCCGGGGTGTGGGATCGGGCAAGACGGGGTGGGCGTGACCAAGCACGGTGCCATCGATCATGGTGCTGCGGACGAGACGGGGCCGCAGGGGGAAGACCGCGGTGTTCCGCGGGCACGCGCGGCCGCGGAGGAGCGGCCGGGCGAACGGGAGGGTGGTGACGGGTTCGACGAGAAGCGGCGGGAGGGGCGCCCGGTGCGCGGGGTGCCGCGGCACGTGGCCTGCGTGATGGACGGCAACGGACGGTGGGCGCAGCGGCGTTCGCTTCCCCGCACCGCCGGGCACCGGGCCGCGGAGACCACGGTCATCGACACCATCGAGGCGGCCCGGGCCGCCGGTGTCGAGTGGCTCAGCCTGTATGCCTTCTCCACCGAGAACTGGAACCGACCCGGACCCGAGATCTCGTTCCTGATGCGTCTGGTGCGCAGGGTCGTGCGCAAACACGCGCCGTTGCTGCTGGCCCGTGGCATCCGCTGCCGGTTCCTGGGGGTCGCCGACCCGCGCATCCCCCGCGAACTGAGCCGGGACTTCGACGACCTGACGACCCTGACGGCCGGCAACCGGGGGATGACGCTGACCGTCGCCTTCGACCACGGGGGGCGCCGGGACATCGTGGAGGCCGCGCGGTCGCTGATCCGCAGCGGGACGCCCGCCGAGGAGGTGACCGAGCGGCTTTTCGCGGGCCACCTGCCCTTCCCCGACACCCCTGACGTGGATCTGGTCATCCGCACCTCCGGCGAGCAGCGCATCTCCAACTTCATGCTCTGGCAGGTCGCCTACGCCGAGTGGGTCTTCCCCGAGGTGCTCTGGCCGGACTTCCGGGCCGCTGACTTCCTCGGCTGCCTGCACACCTACCGGTGCCGTGACCGCCGCTTCGGTGGCGTACCGGCCGCGACGGACGGAGACCGTTTCCGATGAGCGACACCACGACAACGGCCGGCGAGGCGCCCCTGTTCGGGCCGGAATCCACGTTCGGTTCCTTCTTCGACGACCCGCGCTGGGCCCTGGCCATGATCCGCGCCACCGTGCTGGAGGCCGCGCACCCGCAGATCGGCGCCGCCCTCGTCGACCACTCCACGTTCCTCGCGCATCCGTGGCGCCGGCTGCGCAACACCTTCCTGAGCATGCGGCGCATGTTCGGCGCGGACGCTTCGGTACGGGAACGGGAGGCCGCCCGGCTCAACCGGCTGCACGCCCGGATGAGCGGCTCCGACTCCCGCGACCGCCCCTACGACGCGACGGACCGGGCCGCCCGGGCCTGGGTGGTCGCCACGCTCTTCGAGAGCGCGGTCACCATGTGCCGGCTGAGCGGCCAGCCGCTCGACCAGGACACGATGGAGCGGATGTACGCCGAGTACCGCGCCTTCCTCGCCGCGCTGGACGGCGACGCCACCGCGCTTCCCGAGGACCTGGGCGGCTTCTGGCGGTACTTCGACGGGGTCGTCGAGAACGAGCTGGAGAACACCGAGGCGGCCCGCGTCATCCTCTACCGGCTCTTCGACCACCTGCCCGCCCCGGCGCTGCTGGACGGTGCGCCGGCCCTGTGGGCGGCCGGTCGCAGCGTCGCCGGTCCGCTGCTGGGCGCGATCACCGTCGCCTCGCTTCCCGAGCCGTACCGGCGCCGGGCCGGTCTGCCGGAGATGCCCGGAGCGCCGGCCCTCATGCAGGGGGCCTACCTGGCCGCCGGCCTCGCCCGCTTTCTGCCGCAGGGCTGGATCAACGCCGAAAGCATCATCGAGGTCCTCTCCCTCTCCCCCGGCAGCGACGACCCCCGCGCCCGGACCGTGGCCGCGCTGCGCTCCCGGATGAGGCGCGCGGCAGCCCTGCTCCGCCTCCTGTCGCCGCTGGGCGGCGATCCCTCTCCCGAGCCGGACCGGGCAGCCTCCGCCCCGGGCGGCCCGGGAGAGGGCCGGCGTGCGGCGGAGGACTTCTTCCGGGAGGTGCTGGACCAGACCGGCGACGGCCACCTGGACTGGCCCGACCTCGCGGCCATGGCCCGTGAACTGGCCACCCGCCTCGACCTGGACGAGCCCGAGGAGACCCGCCTCTACGACGCCTTCGCCGCCTGGTGGCGCGAGTTGCAGGCCGCCCTCGACACGGACGGCGACGGCCGGGTCAGCGCCGTCGAGTACGCCGCCGCCCTCCCCTCCCTGGCCGGGCCGGCACTCATCCGCGCCGCCGAGGTGCTTTTCGACGTCACCGACAAGGACGGCAGCGGAACCATCGACGCCGACGAGTACCGGGCCCTCTTCCGCACCGCATTCCACCGCGACCTGGCCACCGTCGACGGCACCTGCAGCCGGAGCGCGTTCGTGGGCGACTTCCTGTCCTTCATGTCGGGGCGCCGCACGAGCACCCCCTACGATCCTCTCCTCGCCGACGCCTGATACGGGTCCACGTCGGCGGCAACCCTCGGTGCGGCACGCGGCGTCGCCGCCGACGCGACGGGTCAGCTCGCCCCGCCCTGGCCCGCGCTGCCCATCGGGCCGACCCGCACGGGCGTGCCGGTGCTGTCGGTGACGGGCAGGGTGGCGGCACCGGGCCAGGCGAGGGTGACGGACTTCGTCTCGTCGGGCGGTGTCACGACGAGCCCGGTGATGCCGACGCCGGAGCCGCCCGTGTCGTTGAGCGGGTAGGTGATGCCGAAGGACACCGACGCGCCGTCCTTGAGGACGAGGGAGTAGGCCTTCTGACCACTGCGCTCGGCGGACAGCTCCCCTTCGTCGGTCTTCAGGTCGACGCCCGCGTAGCCGGCCAGGGCGCAGTCCCGGCCGCCGCCGTTCTTGAACGTGACCGCGACCGACCCCTCGGGGTCGCCGTCGATGGTGGCGTCCGTGGCGGTGACCTCCAGCTCGTCGGTGCGGCACTTGCCCGCGCCGGCGTCAGAACCGCTCCCGGCGGCCGTCTCCTGCCCGCCCGAGCCCTCGCCGGCGGAGTCCTTGCCGGCTCCCTGGTCCGAGGAGCCCGAGCCGGAGCCACCGCCCGCCGAAGACCCGGAGGACCCGGAGGACGCGGCCGGTCCGTCGCCCTGCGCCGTGCCGTCATCGCCGTTGCACGCCGTGAGCGAGAGACCCGCGGCGACGACCAGGGCGGTGAAGGTGAGCTTGCGAACGCGCATCGGTTCTTCCTCAGTCTCGTGGGAGGTGCCGCCCGCTCGGCACGGTTCGGTCCGGGTGGGCGCTTGTGACCACCAAGAGCCGCCCGGCCCGCCTGCCCGTTCCGCCCGCCTCCTCCCTAAGACATCCCTGTTACAGGCCTGGCCCTGCGCAGCGCGGTCCACCCCGTCGGATCAGGCCCCCTCCCCGGTCCTCGACCGACGCCGTCGGCACGGGAGTACGGGGTGGTGACTCAGTGACCTCACCGCGCGCAAGGAGCGTCGGGCCACCGGCCGGGGCGCCGGTTCCGGCCATCGTGGGCCATGAGGCACGCGTACCGGGCGCCGGGACAGACCCGTGACCCGGCGGATCTTGACCACACCGCGGTCCACGACCCCGACTTGCCGTGCCGCGGGGTTCCGGTGCCCGTCGGGAGGTGCCCGACCGGACCGGGCATCGGCCCGGAGCACGCCACGCGTCGGATCCGGAGGACGCCACGCGTCCGTCCCGGAGCACGCCGCGCGTACCGGGAGCCGACGGCGACCGCCGGCTCCCGGACGTTCGTCGGGCCCCGGTCAGCTCTGGGCCGCGGCGGGGTCCATCCACATGACTTCCCAGGTGTGCCCGTCCACGTCGTCGAAGGCACGGCCGTACATGAACCCGTGGTCCTGGGTCTCACCGGTGACCGAGCCGCCGGCGGCGACGGCCCTGTCGACCAGTTCGTCGACCGCCTCCCGGCTGGACGCGCTCAGCGCGAGCAGCACCTCACTGGACGTCGTCGAATCCACGATCTTCTTCTTGGTGAACTCGCCGTACTTGCGGTGGGTGTGCAGCATCAGGGTCACGGTGTCGCTCAGGGGGATCGAAGCCGTCGTGTCATCGCTGAACCGGTCGTCCAGGGCGTACCCCAGGCCGGTGAAGAACTTCTTCGACGCCTCCAGGTCGTCGGCGGCCAGGTTGACGAAGAACATCTGCTGGTACACGGGTTGGGTCCCTCTCATGAGTGGCTCGCAGGCCAGGTGCCGTCGCATCGCGGGCCGGCCGGTGATCGGAGCCTAGGAACCCATCGCGGCCTTCGGACGTCGATTCGATCAGACTCGAAAACGTCCCGGCACCTCCAGGAGGCCCGCTTGATCCGGCTGCACATGTCCGCCGAGCGACTCGCCGGCCTGCGCTGGGCGGTGTCCCCGGTGGGCGAGCTGGCCGCCGCGCTGGTCACGGTGGCGGAGGCCAGGACGGCGGCCCACCCGGTCCTCCGTCGTCTGCGGGCCCTGCTGGACTCGGGCCACCTGCCCACGCTGGCCGCCGTCACCCGCGGCTACACGGCCTACCTCCCGGAGCTGCTCACACCGGCGCCCCGCACCTTCCTGCCACCGGTGGAGGAGCAACTGCACGCCGTCGCCTCGACACCCACGAACACCGTGAACGAACAGTTCACGGCATTCCTGACCGGGGGCGCGGCGCGCAGGGACCGGTGCCCGTGGCTCGGCGAGCATGAGTTGCAGCAGGCCGACGCGCGGGTGCGCGGCCGCATCGAGAGGAACGAGCACGACCTGCGTGAGCGGCTGGCGGGCGAACTGCACTGGTTGTGGCAGCGGACGATGGCGGCCCGCTGGGACGCGGTCACCGCGGGCTTCGAGGGTTTCGTCGAGCGGCAGAGCACCCTCGCCGCACGGGAGGGACTCGGCGGCGCGCTCGCGGGCCTGCACTCCTCCATGTGCTGGGACGAGGGGTCCCTGCGGATCGACTCCCCCCTCGACGGCGAGGTGAGCGGGCATCACCCCTTCACGCTCGTACCGAGCCTCTTCCTGCCCCGCATCGGCCTGCACGCGCCCCTGCACCGCGGCGGAGCCCAGCTCGTGGTGCCCGTGAACGCGTCACCGGACACGAAACCGGTCATGGCCCCGGTCCTCGGGGCCACCCGCCTGGCGATCCTGCGCAGCCTCGCCGAGCCGCGCACGACCACGGCGTTGGCCGCCCGCCACCACCTCACCGCCGCCACGGTCTCCTTCCACCTCTCGCGCCTCCTGGCCGCCGACCTGGTCCGCCGCGAGCGCGAGGGGCGGTACGTGTACTACCGCCGCACCGCGAGGGCCAGGGCCCTGCTGGACACCGCCCCGCGGCCGGCCCCGTGACCGCGCCCGGCCACTCGGAGGCCGGCTCGGCGGAGCGACCCCGTTGCCCCCCGCCGGCGTCAGGTCGCCGTCGCCGCGGCCGCCGCCCGCCCGGTCAGGCGGCCGGAGAAGAGGCAACCGCCGAGGAAGGTCCCCTCCAGTGACCGGTACCCGTGGAGGCCGCCACCCCCGAACCCCGCCACCTCGCCGGCCGCGTACAGTCCCGGGACGGGTTCGCCCGACGCGTTCAGGACGCGGCCACTGAGGTCGGTCTGGAGGCCGCCGAGGGTCTTGCGGGTGAGGATGTTGAGGCGCACCGCGATGAGGGGGCCGGCGTCCGGGTCCAGGATGCGATGGGCGGAGGCCGTCCGGCTCAGCGCGTCCCCGGGATAGGCGAGGGCGTTGCGGATGCCCATGACCTGCACGTCCTTGGTATACGGGTTGTCGATCTCCCGGTCGCGGGCCTGGATCTGGCGCTCCAGGTCGTCGTGCCGGATGAGACCGTCGCCGGTGAGCTTGTTCATGCCCCTGACGAGTTCCGGCAGACTCGTGGCCACGACGAAGTCCACACCGTTCTTCTTGAACTTCTCGATCGGTTCCGGTGTCTGCCAGATCCGGGAGAGGAGCTTCCAGACGTTCTTCTCGGTGAGGTCCGGATTCTGCTCGGAGCCCGAGAGGGCGAACTCCTTGGCGATGATCTTCTGGGTGGTGACGAACCACGAGTAGTCGTACCCGGTGTCCGTGATGGACTTCAGGGTGTGCAGGGTGTCGTAGCCCGGTATGTCGGGGGTGTCGAAGCGTCTGCCGGTGGCGTCGAACCACAGGGACGACGGTCCGGGCAGGATGCGGATGCCGTGGCCGGGCCAGATCGGGTCGTAGTTCCTGAGGCCCTCCGTGTAGTGCCACATCCGGTCCGGGTTGACGATGCGTCCGCCCGCGGACTCGGTGATCGCCAGCATGCGCCCGTCCACGTGCGCCGGAACGCCGGTGATCATGGTCTTGGGCGGTGTCCCGAGGCGGTCCGGCCAGTTCCGCCGGACGAGGTCGTGGTCGGCGCCGATGCCGCCGGACGTCACGACGACCACGGGGGCACGCAGTTCGAACTCGCCCACGACGGTGCGCGAACTCGGTTTCCCCCGGGACACCGTGCTCGGTTCCAGGACGGCGCCCCGCACGCCGGTGACCGTGCCGTTGGTGGTCACGAGGCCGTCGACGCGGTGCCGGAACCGGAAGACGACCCTGCCGGCGGCCCGCGCCGCCCTGACCTTCTTCTCGAACGGTTCGACGACGGCGGGCCCCGTCCCCCAGGTGACGTGGAACCGGGGCACGGAGTTGCCGTGCCCGTCCGCCAGCCCGCCGCCGCGCTCGGCCCAGCCGACGAGGGGGAACCACTGGACGCCGAGGCCCGCGAGCCAGGAACGCTTCTCGCCCGCGGCGAAGTCCACGTAGGCCTCGGCCCACTGGTAGCCCCAGTGGTCCTGGCCGGTGGGGTCACCGACGCCCCGGTCGAAGCCGGCCGTGCCGAGCCAGTCCTGCCAGGCCAGTTCGCGGGTGTCCTTGATGCCCATCAGGCGCTGCTCCACCGAGTCGACGAAGAACAGGCCGCCGAAGGACCAGAAGGCCTGACCGCCCAGCGAGGCCTCCGGCTCTTGGTCGAGGAGCAGCACCTTCCGTCCGGCCGCGGCGAGTTCGGCCGTGGCCACCAGGCCGGCGAGGCCGTGACCGACGACGATCGCGTCCGCCTCCTGCGCCTCGGCGGCGACGGCGGGCGCGGTCTGCGCCAGAGCGGCCGCGGCGAGCGCGCCTCCCGTGGCGGTGAGGGCGTGGCGGCGAGTGATCCCGGCAGGTGCGGACGGATTCTGCATGGGCTGCCTTCCGACGGCGTACGGAGGAGGAGCGCGCGCCACGACTGCGACGGCGGGAGGCCGACGAGGATGACGAAGTGATGAGGACGGCGAGGTGACGCGGGTGTTACCGACGGTAGCCCAGTCGGTCCGCCACGACCAGAGTGCTGCGTGAGGCGGCGGCCCCCGGGCCTCGGCACACCGGCGCTCACCGCACCGCCCACCCGGGCGGGGGCCCGTCCGGGCGAAGAGCCCGCACACGTCGCCCTCGGGGGACCGCGACGGAGCCTGCATGGCCACGGCGAGGGGTAATGTCGCGATTTGCCAGGGTGTGCCCTGTTCCCGTTCGTGGGGAGCGTGGTCACCGTCGCCGCAGCGGCCCTGACGACGCCCGGTCCCACAGGAGGTACCCCCGTGAGCGATCTGTACATCGACGGTGAGTGGACGCGGGCCGCGGCCGGCGCGCGGCGGGAGGTGCTCAACCCGTACGACGCCTCCGTCGTCGGCACCGTCGACGAGGCGGACGCCACCGACGCGGACCGCGCGGTACGGGCCGCCCGCCGTGCGTTCGCCGAGGAGGAGTGGGCGGACGCGCCCACCCGCCGACGGGCCGACCTCCTGCTGCGCGTCCACTCCCTGCTGCTGCGCGACAAGGAGGAGATCGCCCGTACCGAGACCCTCGACACCGGCAAGACACTCACCGAGTCCCGCGTCGACGTGGAGGACGTGGCGAACGCCTTCCGCTACTACGGCGAACTGGCCGACAAGGACGGCGGGCGCGTCGTGGACGTCGGCCCGGACGTCCTCAGTCGTGTCGTCCACCAGCCGGTCGGGGTGTGCGCGCTCATCGCCCCCTGGAACTATCCGCTGCTCCAGGCCTCGTGGAAGGTGGCACCGGCGCTGGCCGCGGGGAACACCCTCGTCCTCAAACCCAGCGAGGTCACTCCGCTCACCACGATCGCCATGGTCCGGCTGATCGAGGAGGCCGGGGCGCCGCGGGGCGTCGTCAACCTGCTCCTGGGGGCCGGCGGGACGGTCGGCGCCGCGCTCACCGGCCACCCCGAGGTGGACCTGGTGTCCTTCACCGGCGGCCTCGCCACCGGACGCGCCATCATGGCCGCGGCCGCCGAGGGCCCGAAGAAGGTGGCCCTCGAACTGGGCGGCAAGAATCCCAACGTCGTCTTCGAGGACGCGGACTTCGCCACGGCCGTGGACCATGCGCTCAACGCCGCGTTCCTGCACTCCGGACAGGTCTGCTCCGCCGGTTCCCGGCTGCTGGTGCAGGACACCGTGCACGACGCGTTCGTCGAGGCCCTCGCCCGCCGGGCCGCGGCGATCCGGCTGGGCAGCGGCCTGGAGGAGGGCACCGAGAGCGGCCCGCTCAGCTCCGCCGAGCACCGTGCCAAGGTCGAGGCGCACATCGCCGCCGCGCTGGAGGAGGGCGCCCGGCTCGTCACCGGCGGCGGGCGTCCGGACGATCCCGCGCTGGGCCGCGGCTTCTTCGTCCTGCCGACCGTGTTCGCCGACTGCGACAGGTCCATGCGCATCGTCCAGGAGGAGGTGTTCGGCCCGGTCGTCACCGTCGAGCGCTTCCGCACCGAGGACGAGGCGGTGGAACTGGCCAACGACACCCGCTACGGCCTGGCCGGCGGTGTGTGGACCTCCGACGCGAGCCGCGCCCAACGCGTCGCCCAGCGGCTGCGGCACGGCACCGTGTGGATCAACGACTTCCACCCGTACGTGCCCCAGGCGGAGTGGGGCGGCTTCGGACACTCCGGCGTGGGACGGGAGCTGGGACCCGCCGGGCTGCGGGAGTACCAGGAGGCCAAGCACATCTACCAGAACCTCTCCCCCGCCCCCTCCGGCTGGTTCAAGGGCTGAGCGGGCCACGGTCCCCACCCCGCCGGGCGGGACACGGTCCCCGCCCCGCCGAACGGGACGCGATCCCCGTCCCGCCGAACGACACGGGCCCTCCCGCCCCGCCGCAAGACCGCCGCAGATCGGCCCCGGAAGAAAGGCACCCCATGGCCGCCACCACCCCGCACGGCCCGGAGACCTCCTACGACTACGTCATCGTCGGCGGCGGCACCGCCGGCTGCGTGCTGGCGGCGCGCCTGAGCGAGGACCCGGACTGCCGCGTCTGCGTCATCGAGGGCGGGCCCAGCGACGTCGGCGACGACCGGATCCTGCGGCTGCGCAACTGGATCAACCTGCTCGGCTCGGAGTTCGACTACGGCTACACGACCGTCGAGCAGCCGCGCGGCAACTCCCACATCCTCCACTCGCGGGCCCGCGTGCTCGGCGGGTGCTCCTCGCACAACACGCTGATCAGTTTCATGCCCCTGCCGCAGGACCTCGACGACTGGGTGGCCCGGGGCTGCGCCGGCTGGGACCCGGGGACGGTCCTCCCCTACCGCGACCGGCTGCGCACGCGGATCGTGCCGGTGGCCGAGGCGGACCGCAACCCGATCGCCAGGGACTTCGTCACCGCCGCCGCACGCGCCACGGGCGTTCCCGTCGTCGAGGACTTCAACGCCGAACCCTTCGCCGACGGCGCCGGCTTCTTCTCCCTGGCCTACCAGCCGGAGGGCAACCTGCGTTCCTCCGCCTCCGTCGCCTACCTGCACCCGGTCCTGGACCGCCCCAACCTCACCATCCGCCTGGAGACATGGGCCCACCGCCTGCTCACCGACGAGGCCGGACGGCTGACCCGTGTCGCCGTCCGGGGCCCCGACGGCCTGCCCGCCGCCGTCCGCGCGGAACGCGAACTGCTGCTGTGCGCGGGAGCCATCGACACCCCGCGCCTGCTGATGCTCTCCGGCTACGGGCCCGCCGACCAGTTGCGCGCCCTGGGCATCGAGGTGCGGGCCGACCTGCCCGGCGTCGGAGAGAACCTGCTGGACCACCCGGAGTCGGTGATGGTCTGGGAGACGGCCGGCCCGCTGCCGCCGAACTCCGCGATGGACTCCGACGCCGGGCTGTTCCTTCGGCGGGAGCCGGACCAACCACGACCGGACCTGATGTTCCACTTCTACCAGGTGCCGTTCACGGTCAACACCGAACGCCTCGGCTACCCGGTTCCGGAGCACGGGGTGTGCATGACGCCGAACGTACCGCGGGCCCGGTCCACCGGGCGCATGTGGCTGCGCAGCAGCAACCCCGCCGAACATCCCGCGCTCGACTTCCGGTACTTCACCGACCCCGAGGGCTACGACGAGCGCACCGTCGTCGACGGCCTGCGGATCGCCCGCGAGATCGGCGCCACCGACCCGTTGCGCGACTGGCTCGTACGGGAGGTGGCGCCCGGCCCCGACGTGACCTCCGACGCCGCCCTGTCGGAGTACGGGCGGCGGGCCGCGCACACCGTCTACCACCCGGCGGGCACCTGCCGGATGGGCGCGCCCGAGGACCCGATGGCCGTGTGCGACCCGCAGCTGCGGCTGCGGGGCGTGGACGGCGTACGCATCGTGGACGCGTCGGTGTTCCCGTCCATGCCCACCATCAACCCCATGGTGACCGTGTTGCTCGTCGCCGAGCGGGCCGTGGACCTGCTCGCCGGTGGGCCCGATGGGGCGGGCCGGGAGGCGGGCCGGTGACGGAGCAGGATGCCCGGGACGACCGCCCGGCGGACTCGGGCACGCTCAAGCCGGTGGTCTTCTTCGGCTCGGCCGCGCTGATCCTGGCGCTCTCGATGTGGGCGATCATCTCGCCCTCCGGGGCCGAGAAGGCCATCGGGGTGGCCGTCGACCGGATCTCGTCCTGGTTCGGGTGGTACTACTTCCTCGCCGCGACGCTCTACCTGGTCTTCGTCGTCTTCATCGGTGTGTCCAAGTACGGCACGGTCAAGCTGGGACCGAAGCACTACAAGCCGGACTACGGGCTCTTCGCGTGGGCGGCGATGCTCTTCGCGGCGGGCATCGGCATCGACCTGATGTTCTTCTCCGTCGCCGGTCCGGTGAGTCACTACCTCACGCCGCCCGAGGGCTCCCCGGAGACGGTCGAGGCGGCGCGTCAGGCGGTGGTGTGGACGTTGTTCCACTACGGCATCACCGGCTGGGCCATGTACGCCCTCATGGGCATGGTGCTCGGCTACTTCGCCTTCCGGTACCGGCTGCCGCTCGCGATCCGCTCCGCGCTGTACCCGGTCATCGGCCGCCGCATCCACGGGAGGATCGGTGACACGGTCGACCTGGCGGCCATCATCGGCACCGTGTTCGGCATCTCCGTGTCGCTCGGCATCGGCGTCGTCCAGCTGAACTACGGGCTGAAGGTCCTGTTCGGCGTGCCCGAGGGGCTGCCCGCGCAGATCGGCCTGATCGTGGTGGCGGTGGTGATGGCCACCGTGTCCGCCGTCTCCGGTGTGGACAAGGGCATCCGTCGCCTGTCGCAGCTCAACGTCCTGCTCGCCGTCCTGCTGATGCTCTTCGTCCTGGTCGTGGGCGAACCCTTCAGACTGCTCAACGCGCTGGTGCAGAACATCGGCGACTACATCAGCGGCTTCCCCTCGATGACCCTGAACACGTTCGCCTACGACCAGCCCACCGAGTGGCTGAACGCGTGGACGCTGTTCTTCTGGGCCTGGTGGATCGCCTGGGCCCCGTTCGTGGGCCTGTTCCTGGCCCGGATCTCCCGCGGCCGCACCCTGCGCCAGTTCGTGGCCGCGACGCTGGTCGTCCCGTTCCTGTTCACCGGGCTCTTCCTCTCGATCCTGGGCAACAGCGCGCTGTTCGTCGTGCGGGACGGCAACACCGAGTTCGGCCGGACCGCGATGGAATCGCCGGAGCAGGCGTTCTACGGGTTGCTGGAGCAGTACCCGGGCGCGACGTTCAGCGCCGGCCTCGCCACGTTCGTGGGGCTGCTGCTGTATGTCACCTCCGCGGACTCCGGCGCGCTGGTGATGGGCAACCTCAGCTCCGAGCTGCCGACGCCGGTGACCGACGCGGCACCGTGGCTGCGTATCTTCTGGGCGGTGGCGACGGGGCTGCTCACGCTCGCCATGCTCCTCGTGGGCGGTGTGCAGGCCCTGACCGACGCCACGATCATCATGGGTCTGCCCTTCTCCGTCGTCATGTTCCTGATCATGATCGGTCTCTACCTGGCGCTGCGTACCGAGCGCATGCGGGAGGAGGCCCTGGCCACCTCGCTCCCGGCCTCGCTGTCCGGCCGCACCACGCAGCAGGGCCCGCCGGGGACCCGCAACTGGCGGCGACGGCTCGCACGGGCGACGACCTTCCCCGGCCGCAGGGCGGCCCTGCGGTTCGTCGACGAGGTGTGCCGGCCCGCCTTCCAGGACGTCGTCGGGGAACTGCGGGGGCAGGGCGCGCCGGCCGAGTTCCTGGAGGACGAGAGCGAGGAGAACGGTCTGCCGCACGTGGGCCTCCAGGTGCCGATCGGCCCGAGCGACGTCTTCGTCTACCGGGTCTGGCCGGTGGAGATGCCCACCCCCGGTTTCGCGACCCGTTCGGTCAGCACCCACGACAGCTATGTGCGGTGCGAGGTGCAGCTGGCCGAGGGGAACCAGGGCTACGACGTGATGGGCTACACCAGGGAGCAGCTGATCGCGGACGTCCTCGACCACTACGAGCGCCATCTGGAGTTCCTGCGGCTGCATCACGAGGCGGCGGCCCGGTCGGCCCTGCCCGACCACCGTCCCGACGACCCGGAGGCCCACCTGCCCGAGTAACGGGCGACCGGGCTGCGCGCGGAGAGCGCGGCCGCGGGCGTGCGTCAGGCCCGGACCGGGGGCGTGAACGGGACCGTGCCGCGGGCCACCGCTGAGCGGTGACGGGCCCCTCCCCGGCCGGCCCGGCGCCCTGCGGTTGTGCCCGTCGGTGGGACGGCGGATTCTGTAGGGGACGAACGGGGCTGGTACGGGCCTATGACTGGATGGACCGCCGACGAAAGCGCTGATTTCCGGGGCCCCCTCGACATCTCCAGGGCGGCCACGATGGTCGTCGACGCCCAGGACACGGTCATCGGGTGGAGCCCGGCCGCGGAGCGGCTGCTGGGCTACGCGCCGCAGGAGATCGTCGGCCGGCCCCTGTCCGCCTTCCTGTCCAGCGGCCCCACCCCCTCCGTCCCCTCGCTCCCCCTGCGTCTGCGGGGGGACGAGGTCCGCACCGCCCGGAGCCGGGAGGGGCGCGAGGTGGTCGTCGCCACCGCGGCGTGCCCCCTGCCCGGCGCCGGCACGGCGGTACGCGTCCTGGTCGCCACGGAGCTGAAGCGGCTCAGGGTGTGGGACGCCCGGCTGGCGCTGCTGCACGGGCTGGCCACCCAGTCACCCGTGGGGCTGGCCATCTACGACACCGAACTCCGTCTCACCTGGTGCAACGCGGCCTACGAGCGGGAGATCGGCCGACCCTTCGCCGAGTTCCGCGGCCTGCGGGCCGACGAGCTGTACGCGGAGGGACGGTTCGTGACCAAGGGGCACCCGCCCACCCTGGACGCGGTCATGCGCCGTGTGCTCGCCACCGGGGAGCCCTTCCTGGACCTGCACTTCCAGGGCCGGCCGCCCAGCGACCCGGAGACGGACCACCTCTGGTCCTGCGCCTACTACCGGCTCCAGGACGCCGACGGCCACGTCCTCGGAGTGTGCGAGGACGCCTTCGACATCTCCGACCGCCAGAGGGCGCAACAGCGGCTGGCCCTGCTCGTCGAGGCGGGCCGCGGGATCGGCAGCACGCTCGACGTGACGGTGACCGCACGGAAGATCGCCGAGGTGGCGGTGCCGGAGTTCGCCACCCTCGTCACGGTCGACCTGGCGAGCGACGTGCTGGAGGGGGAGGTGCCGGCCACCGAGGCCTCGGCTCCCCTGCCCCTGGTGCGGGCCGCCCGCTGCCCGAGCGTGGACCACCACGCCCGGAAGCCCGACGTGACGTCCCCGTCGTCCCGTGTGGAGTACCCGTCCGGTTCGCCCCAGGACCGCTGCCTCTCGTCGGGCGGCCTCGTGCTCGACGACACGACCCTCGTCGTACCGCTCCGGGCCGGTGGCGGCATGCTGGGCCTCGTCACCTTCGTCCGCGGCGCCGGTTCGGCCACCTTCGACGGCGGTGAGGTGGCGCTGGCCGAGGAGCTGGTAGCCCGTACCGCCGTGTCCATCGACAACGCCCGCCGCTTCACCCGCGAGCGCAACGCCGCCCTGACGCTCCAGCGCCAGTTGCTGCCGCAGCAGCTGAGTGAGGGCTCGGCGGTGGAGCTGGCCTACCGGTATCTGCCCACGGACGACGTGACCGGGGTCGGCGGGGACTGGTTCGACGTGATCCCCCTGTCCGGGAGCCGGGTCGGGCTCGTGGTCGGGGACGTGGTCGGACACGGGCTGCCGGCCGCCGCCACCATGGGTCGGCTGCGTACGACCGTACGCGCGTTCGCGCAGCTGGACATGGATCCCGTGGAGCTGCTGTCACGGCTCGACGACCTGGTCGCCCAGTCGGCGGAGGAGCAGTGGGGCGGGACGGGCACGCCGGACGGCGGGCACCCGGACGTGACGACGGGGGCGACCTGTCTCTACTCGGTCTACGATCCGGTGTCGCGACGGTGTGTCATGGCCCGGGCGGGCCACCTGCCACCGGCGGTCGTCGATCCGGACGGCCGGCTGTCCTTCCCGGAGCTGCCGGCCGGTCCGCCCCTCGGTCTCGGCGGCCTGCCGTTCGAGTCGGCGGAGATCGAACTGCCCGTGGGCAGCCTGCTGGCCCTCTTCACGGACGGCCTGGTCGAAGCGCGCGACCACGACATCGACCATGGCCTGACCACGTTGGGGCGGGTGCTCAGTGACCGGCACGCGTCCCTGGAGGAGCTGTGCGACCGGGCCGTGGCGGAACTCCTCCCCGGCGGCTCGACGGCGGACGACACCGCACTGCTGCTCGTCCGCACCCGCGAACTGGACACCTCGCAGGTCGTCGAATGGGAGCTTCCCGCCGAACCGGTCACCGCGGGCCGCTTCAGGGACCTGGCCACCGGGCAACTGGACCGGTGGGGACTGGAGGAGCTGTCGTTCACGACCGAGCTGGTCGTCAGTGAGCTGGTGACCAACGCGGTCAGGTATGCCGCCGGGCCGGTACGGGTGCGCCTCATCCGGGACCGCACCCTGCTGTGCGAGGTCGCCGACACCGGCCACACGTCACCGCACCTGCGTCACAGCAGCGCGGACGACGAGGGCGGGCGGGGCCTGTTCATCGTCGCCCAGCTCGTCCAGCGGTGGGGGACGCGCTACTCCGGCACCGGCAAGACGATCTGGACCGAACAGGCCTTTCCCGCCCCGCAGTAGCACTGCGGGGCGTCGGCGTCGTTTCTCGGACCGCGCCCTGTCAGGCGGTGGCGCCGGGCGGTTCGGTCCGCTCCGCCTCGTTCAAGGCCCGCAGCAGGGAGGCGCGGGCCCGGGCGACGCGGGACCGGACGGTGCCGACCGGGCAGTCGCTGAGCGCGGCCGCCTCCGCGTAGGGAAGGCCGACGAGTTGGGTGAGGACGAACGCCTCGCGGCGCTCGTCGGGCAGCGCCGCCAGCAGTTCCCCGAGCGCGATGCCGTCGTCGAAGCCCGGCAGGCCGCGCTCCTGCGCGCATTCGGCAAGGGTCTGCCAGTCGTCGGTGTCGGCGAGGCGCGGCCGGGCGGAGGCGTGCCGGTGGCTGTCGACGACCGCGCGCCGGGCGATGGACAACAGCCAGGTCCGGGCGGAGGAACGGCCCTCGAAGCGGTGCAGGCTGCCGAGCGCCCGCAGGAACGTGTCCTGGGCCAGGTCGTCGGCGGTCTGGGGATCGGCGCCGAGGTAGGTGACGAAGTGGCGTACGTCGCGGTGGAGGGCGCGTACGAAGTGCTCGACGGCCTCCGTGTCACCGTCGCGGGCGGCGAGCGCCCAGGATGTGGTCGATGCGTCCGCGGACGTCCTCGCGTCGCGGCCGCGCGGGATCTGTGCCGTCATGTCGCTTGTCTCGGGCAGGGCAGGACTGATCACCTGGTGTCCTTCTCGGGAGTCCGGACGCCCGGCACGCGGGTGTCCGGCACCCGGATCCGGCCGCGTGCGACGCGGGGCGGATCCGGTGACGGTGTGGGAGTGGCGGGCGGGTCCGCGCACGGCGGCGTACGCCCGTCGCCCGAGCCGCCCGGGCGCGCTGCGCCGTGGCGGTGTCGGGGAGCCGGCTGTCTCAGGCGACAGCGGTCCCCGCAGGCGGGCCCCGAGAGGTGATCGCGTGCGCGAGGAAGAGCCGGCGCGGCCTCCGTGCCGGGCGGCCACGCCGGGCGAGGAGGCGGGGCCGGTGCGGGAGCGCGGCAAGGGCGAGGCCCGGCCGCAGGGGGGCGGCCAGCCATCCGGCGACGGCCCGCAGGACGCGGAAGGCCGCGCGTTCACCGTGCGCGAGCCACAGGCCGCTCAGCAGCGCGGCCAGCAGGTGGGCCGCCGTCATGCCCGTGGACGACATCCCGCCCATGGTGTGGCCCATGCCTGCCAGGGAGTCCGCGACATCCGTCGCACCCGTGGTGGAGGCGCCCTGTGTCATGGAGTGCAGGGCATGCCCCATGTGCGCCATGGACGCCGTGTGGTCCGTGGGAGGGGTGCCGTCGGCCATGCCTCCCACGGAGGCGGACGGCGCCGGGACGCCGACCGGCACCGACCGCTCCTGCGCGTACGAGAACCAGGCGTGCAGGGCGCTCTGGGCGGCCACGGCGACCGAGGAGACGAGCACCGGCCCGCGCTCGCGGCCGGCCAGGGACCACGCCGCCGTCCCGGTCACCGCCGTCGCGGGGGCCAACGCCCACCAGGGCACCGAGGCACCCGACATCAGGACGTGCCCCAGGGTGGCGAGCAGCACGCAGACGGCCGCGAACACCGCGGCCCTCGTCGTGCGCGAACACCACCCAGCATGCATGGCGGCTCATCCTCGCATCCCTGGCTCCGCCGTCGTGGGGGGATACGGAGCGGTACCCCCGCCGACACTCAGCACTGTCCCGGTGAGGGACGTCACAGTAAGGACCGGGAGCCCGCATCGGGTGCGGGGCGACACCTGCGCGGGGGTGCGACGCGCGAGGTGGTACGACACGTGAGGGGGTGCGGTCGGCGAGGCTCCGCGCCGACGAGCGGCCGCCGGTCGGGCACTGCTCAGACCAGCGCCTTCTTGTAGAAGATGCTGGAACGCCGGTCGCCCTCCAGCCCGGTGGCGAAGCCGATGAAGAGGCGCGCCTCACCGGCGTCGGTGCGGTAGATCGCCAGGCCCTCGGGCTCGCGGTGGTGGAGGGTGGAGCCGGCCTTGGTGAGGACGGGACCTTGCTTCACGGTGCCCGTGTTGATGTCGACGCTGGTGACGTAGGAGTTGCCGTCACCTGTGGGGGTGCCGTCGCCCGGGTACGCGTCGCCCGTCAGGTAGTACATGTACGAGCCGTACAGGGTGTAGCCCTGCGGCGTGCCGGGGATCGTCGGCTGCTTGAAGTCGACCAGCGGCGCACCGAAGTCGCGCGTCCTGAAGGCGGAGAGCGGGTACACGGCGATGCGCTTGCCGGCGCTGGTGTGGTACCGCACGATCATGCGCTGGTGGACCGGGTCCACGGAGCAGGTGTACTCGGTGGCGCCCGGGATCGGCCGGTGGGCGGCCGAGGCGGCGGGTGAGCTGAGGGTGGTGCCGCCGACGTAGTCGATGGGGGCCAGGGCGGTGCCGTAGCCCCCGGTGTTGGCGGCGCACTCGATCCACAGTTCCGTGCCGGAGCCGCTCGGCAGCGCCGCGAAGGCGACGCCGTGACCGAAGCCGTCGAGGTGCATGTACGAGAGGTGGTTCCCGTCGAAGTCCATCTTGTTGATGCACAGGTCACCGGCCGAATCGGGGCTTCCGCTGCGCTTGGTCGCCACGAAGAGGAACTTGTTCACCCAGTCGAAGGCGAAGCTCTGCTGGACCCGGGCGCCGTGCGTGTTCTTCGAGCGGAAGAGGTCGTGCGACGGCTGGGTGAGATCGAACCGCTGGGTGGCGGGCAAGGCGGCGGAGGCGCTCTGCGCGCCGAGTCCGAGCCCGAGCGCGGCGAGCGAGGCGCCGGCGCCGGTACGTATGAGGGCGCGGCGGGAGAGGGGGGAGCCGGGAGAGCGGTTGATGGAGGACTCCAGGGCATGAGCGGTGCGACGGACGCGTGATGCTATCCGTCGCACCGGTGACGCGACGGGCCGGACCCCGGGGGGAGTTGGGGCCGGCCGCCGCTGTGCCCGGGGCCACCGGTCCCCACGGCCGGCGCCCCACGCCGCTCGGTCACGAGACCCTTCGCCGGACGGATGGGCCTCCTGGACCGCCTCGCCCTCCACTCGGCCCGGAGGGCGCTCAGCGCGTCCTCGACCCGGTCGAGGGTGTCGTCGGCGCCCCCTTGCGCGAGGTGGCGTTTCGTGGCCCGGCGAGGGGGCTCGTACCGTCCGTCTCCATGGACTGGAGCTTCTGTACCGCCGAAGAACAAGCGGCTGCCCTGCGCGCCGGCGAAGTGACCTCGGAGGAGCTGACCGAAGAGGTCGTCTCCCGCGTCGAGAAGGAGGACGGGGCGGTCAACGCCGTCTGCGTACGGGACTTCGACCGTGCCCTGACCGCGGCGCGCGAGGCCGACCGGGCGCGGGCCCGCGGTGCGGACCGGCCGCTGCTCGGCATACCGGTGACGGTCAAGGAGTCCTACGACGTCGCCGGTCTGCCGACGACCTGGGGTATGCCGGCCCACCGGGACCACGTGCCGGCTCAGGACGCGCTGCAGGTGTCCCGGCTCAAGGCCGCCGGCGCGGTGGTGGTCGGCAAGACGAACGTACCCGTCGGACTCCAGGACGTGCAGACCTTCAACCCGCTCCACGGCACCACCAACAACCCGTGGCATCACGGCCGCACGGCGGGCGGCTCGTCCGGCGGCTCGGCCGCGGCCCTGGCCTCCGGCTTCGGCGCGCTGTCCATCGGCTCCGACCTCGCGGGATCGCTGCGCACCCCCGCCCACTTCTGCGGCGTCCACGCGCACAAGCCGACCCTCGGGCTCGCGGCGAGCCGTGGCATGGTGCGCCCGGGGACGCCCGCCCTGCCGACCGAGCTGGACCTGGCCGTCGTCGGCCCGATGGCGCGCTCCGCCCGTGATCTCGCCCTCCTGCTCGACGTGATGGCCGGTCCGGACCCCCTGACGTTCGGCGTGGCGCACGCCGTCACCCTGCCGTCCGCGCGCCACGACCGGCTGCGCGACTTCCGGGTCCTGGTCCTCGATCAGCATCCGCTCATCGCGACCTCGTCCGCCGTGCGGGCGGGGGTGGACCGGGTGGCCGGCGTGCTCGTCGAGGGTGGTGCCCGGGTCGAGTGGAGCAGTCCGCTGCTGCCCGACCTGACCGAATCCGCGCTGCTCTACACGCAGTTGCTGTTCTCGGGCGCCACCGCGCACTTCCCCGTCGAGTCGTACGAGGAGTTGCGGGCCCGGGCGACCCGCCTGGACGCACACGACCGGAGCCTCGACGCGACGCGGCTGCGCGCCATGGTGCTCAGCCACCGCGACTGGGTCGAGGTGGACCGACGCCGTGAGATCCACCGGCACGGCTGGCGGCGGCTCTTCGCGGAGTTCGACGCCGTGGTGTGTCCCGTCACCCCGACCCCCGCGTTCCCGCACGACCACCACCCCGATCCACGAGAGCGCCGGATCGATGTCGACGGCGTCGCGTACCCGTACTTCGACCAGCTCGTCTGGGCCGGGCTGCCCACGATGCCCGGCCTGCCCGCCACCGCGGTCCCGGCGGGCGTCTCCTCCGAGGGCCTGCCGGTGGGGGTGCAGATCATCGGCCCGATGTTCGAGGACCGCACCCCGCTGCGCCTGGCGGAACTGCTCGACCGGGAGACCGGCGGCTTCCGGGCACCGCGGTAGGGCGCGCGCCGTCGACTACCTCCGTTCCGTGCTGCCGACCGGGGGGTAGCGGACCGCCACCGGGTACGCGATCATCGGCCCGTGGACACTCGCTACGCAGCCATTCACGAGGTGGTCGAGACCCCCCAGGTGGCGGTCGTGGTCGACGTCATGCGTGCGTTCACCGTGGCCGCCTGGGCCTTCGGCCTGGGGGCGGAGAAGATCGTTCTCGCCGAGTCGCCGGACGAGGTCCGGGCGCTCAAGGCCCGGCATCCGGACTGGGTGGCGATCAAGGACGGTCCGCCCGCGCCCGGGTTCGACGCCGTCAACTCACCGGGCTTGCTGCGCTCCCTCGACCTCACTGGACGGACCGTCGTACAGAAGACCACGGCCGGGACGGTCGGCGCCCTCGCGGTCAAGGACGCGCCGCTCGTGCTGTGCACCGCGTTCGTGGTGGCCGAGGCGACGGCGTCGCTTCTGCGGTCGTCCGGGGCGGACAGCGTCACCTTCGTGGTCACGGGCGAGGACGGGCGGGCCGACGAGGACCTGGCGTGCGCGCAGTACGTCGCTCGCCGGGCCACCGGGGCAGAAGCGGATGCCGCCGAGTTCCTCCGCCGCGCCGCCGCTTCGCGTGCCGCCGCCGAGCTGACCACGGGCGTGCGCCGGGGAGCACACGCCGATGACGTGGCCCTCTGCCTCGAGATCGACCGCTTCCCCTTCGCCATGGTGGCGGTCGCGGAAGGACCGCTCATGGTCCTCCGCCCGCGCACCGTGCGTTGACGACTCCGACCGAGCGGCTGGTCCGGGCGGTGGCACACCGTCCGCCCCACCGCTCACGCTCTCGGTACGCTCGCGTGCATGGGGCTGGACATCACCGTGCTGATCGCCGACTGGGCATGGTTGGGCGGCGTCCCGCCGAGGGAGCGGCTGTCACGGCTGCGGGAGGCCTGGTACGCCGACGAGACGGGACTGTGGGACGACGACGCGCCGGCCCCCGAAGGGGACTGGGTGTGGCCACGGGGGCGCCACAGCGCCTCCTTCGCCGTCTACGAGTTCCGGGGCACCCTCGGCTCGTTCAAGCCGCACTTCTGGGCCGTGGAGCGCTGGGAGTCCGTGCGTCACCGTGCCGACCCGCCGGTGCGGACCGCGGTGGACCCGCTGCTGCTCGGGCTGGTTCGCGAAGGGCTGGACGACACGAGCGGACAGGCGCGACCGGGGTTCTTCGGTACCGACCCCGCCACCACCCGCGGACTGCTGCTCGCCCATCCGCCCGACGGTGTGCGGGAACTGGCCGCCCGGTGGGACGGGGCCCGGCGCCGGCTCGGCGGGCTGCGCGGCGCCTTCGACGAGCACGCCGCCGCTCCCGGCGGGTGGGTCGGTGACTTCGACGGGTTCACCGGCCTGCTGACCGACTGGGGTGATGTGCTGTCCGAAGGCGCCCGGCGGGGCTGGGGGGTCGTGGGCCTCAGCGGGTGACGCGTGGTCCGGCACCCGTGCCGTCCACCGCCTTCCCCCGGCTCGCCTCAGCGGCACGGCCGGGCGGTACGGGCACCGCGTCCGGCCTGTCGGAGGTGGCCACTAGCCTTGCGCGCCATGGGCATTGAGATCGATGTGGTCGCGGCTTACCCGGTCGACGACGAGGTGGAGAGGGTCCTCGGGCTGGCCGAGACGCTGGGCGAGCCCGTCACCGTCACGTTCAGGTGGGAGGGACGCGAAGAGGAGCACGCGGTGCTCGTGCCCGCGGCCACGCTGGCGCTCTGGGAGCACTGGGCCCCCGGCCCCCGCCCCACGAGGGACACCGGGGGCGGGGGCCAGGATGCGGCGGAGAGCGCGCGACACGAACTGGCCCATCCGGAGGAATTCGGCCCCTACACGCTCTTCCGGCGGCGGGTGGGAGGGCGGACGGCTGTCGCACGCGAGGGTGCGGTGGTCGCCGAGTTGCTCCTTCCGGAAGAGGCCCACTGGCTCCGGGAGAAGGCCCGCGAGGTCCGCCAGGGGTTCATGGACCCGCAGCAGAAGGCGGCGTTCGAGGAGTTCCTCGCCCGGCAGAGGCACTGAGCGGCGCCCCTCCTGCCGTACGCGCTGGGCGGGGGCGGCACCCGGTCACTGCGGGCAGCCGCCGGCGCAGAGCACACCGACCGTCCCGCCGACGCCGTCACCGGCCACTGAGGGGACGATGTGGCTGGTGGTGACCGTGGGGATCCCGCCGGCCTCCCGGGGCAGGGAGGCCGCCACGGCCTGAGGGACGAGGGCGGAGAAGGCCGCGGTGGTCATGAGAACGGCTGCCACCACGCGCTTGCACGGACGCATCAGGACTCCTCGATCGGTGATCGGCCGACGACGTGCGGCGGCCGGGTGTCTCCCCGGCCGGCCGGTCGAGGGCGGGGGACGAGGGTACGGCGGCTCCCCCGGCCCCGCTCCCGCTCCCGCCGAATTCAGGACAGGGCGCTCTTCCGCTCGGCGTCGCTCAGGGGCGGGCCCTGCAGTGGCGGCTTCTTCGGGCCGAACAGCATCGGTAGGAGCATGTCGGGCGAGAACAGGCGAGTGGGGCGCTTCTCCAGACTCATCACATCCAGCAGGGCGCCCAGCGCACGCGGATGGGCGGCGCCGGTCTCGACGGCACGGTCGACGTAGCGGGCCAGCAGCCGCTCGCCTCCGGTGAGCGGAGTGTCCGTCGCCCCCGGGTAGAGGGCGTCCTGTCCCACCGCGAGGTCCCAGGCCGCGCCGACCGGACGGGCCGCGGCGCGCTGGAGGCGCCTCGCGGTGCCGGGGGCGGTGATGCTCGTGGTCCTGAGGACCGCGCGTACCGCGAGGGCACACTGCGCGCCGACCGTGAGGCCGTGGCCGTACACGGGGTTGTAGCCGGCGACGGCGTCTCCCAGGACCACGAACCCGGCGGGCCACTGCCTGGCCTTCTCGTAGTAGCGGCGGGTGTTGGCGGTGGACCGGGAGGTGGCCACGTCGCTGATCGGTTCGGCTTCCTCGAGGAGTTCGCCGATGACCGGGTCGCCGAGACTCCGTGCGAAGTCGACGAAGGCCTCGGGGTCGCCGCTGGGCTCACCGCCCCGCGTGCCGGAGAGGGTGACGATCCACCGGCCGTCCTCCACGGGCAGGATGATGCCGCCCCGGCCCGGCGCCTTCGCGGGGTTGGCCTGGACGTTCACGATCGGAAAGGCCAGGTCGGCGGTGGTGTGAGGGGCGTGGAAGACACGGGTTGCGTAGGTGACCCCGGCGTCCACCGTCCGTTCGGCGGGGTGCGGCAGGCCCAGTTCCGCGAGCCAGCGGGGGGTGCGGGAGCCGCGCCCCGAGGCGTCGACGATCAGGTCGGCCGGCAGCGTCGACTCCGCGTCGCCGTCGCCGTCGCGGACGCGGACCGCGGTGACGCGGGTGGCGTCGCCCACCGGTCCCAGTGCCGTGGTGTCCTGCCGCAGGGTGATGCGCTGGTCCGCGAGGACATGTGCGCGCAGCACGGCGTCCAGCAGGTCCCGGGAGCACACGAGGTTGCGGTGGTGGGTCGCCAGGAACCGCCTGAACCAGACCTCGTTGGGCGCCCGGGAGACCATGTCGCCCATGATGTGCGCCAGGCGTCCGCCGCGGGCGACGACCTCGTCGACACTGCCCGGGAGCAGTTCGTCGAGGGCCCGCACTCCCCCGCTCCACACGAGGTGCGCGTGCCTGGCCTGCGGTACGCCGCGGCGGGCTGTCGGTCCGTCGGGCAGGACGTCACGCTCGACGAGGACGACGTCGGCGAACTCCGCGAGGGCGGCGGCGGCGAACAGGCCGGTCGCGCTGGCCCCGATGACAACGGCTGTGGGGCGGCTCGTGCTAGGAGGCATCTGTGTTGGCGCTTTCTGTTCTGGTCACCCGTCGAAGGATGCCGTCGATGAGGCGGGGCTGCCGCAGGCTCTGGGAGATCTCGTCGATGTGGTCGCTGACATCGGCGCCCAGCTGCCGCTTCCCGAAGGTCACCCGGGCCGGCGTCTCGTCGCGGTGGGCCTGGAGGGCCGCCCGGACGGTGACGGCCCCGGCGAGGCCGCGTGCCCCGGCCTCGTCGAGACCGGCCGGCGTGGCGTCCCGCGCCCGCCGGTGGAGGTCCCGGTCCAGGTAGGGGGCCAGGATGCGCAGGGCGTCGTGGATCCTCTGCTGGCGCTGTACCAGGCGCAGGCCCAGGGGCATCCGGCGTCCCGGCCGGGCAGGGACGGGCGACGGCACCACGTCGCGGACGGCCGACCACAGCGGGCGCAGCTGCCGGTACTCGCGCCGCTCGCGCAGCCGGTTCTGCAGGGAGGGCCCGACCTGGGGCACGATGAACCCGACGGCGACGAGGATCGCTTCCAGGAGGGCGAACGGCGGTGCGACCCGGGTGCTGAGGCCGTCCCAGTCCTGGCCCGACCAGCGCGCACCGAGCGCGAGCGCCTTCGCCGCGTCGAAGAGGACGCCCGAGGCGAAGCCCACCTGCAGGCAGACGACACCCGACTTCAGCCAGCGGTTCTCGATCCTCGGCCACCACTTCCACAGCATGTAGGTGGCGACCAGGGACGACACCATGTGCGCGAGCAGGTACAGCAGGATGTGCTCACGCATCCAGGGCGTGCCCGCGTAGTAGGTGTCTAGGTCGTAGATCCGTGGTTCCGGCACGTCGGCGAGCAGGAACGTCGTCCACAGGCCCACGACGACCCCGGCGTAGATCCAGTAGACGTTGCGCATCCGCTGCCGGCGCCGCGGGGACGGCTCCTCCCTCCACCGCATGATCATCGTCAGTCCGGTGGCGCAGAAAGCGGTCAGGAAGCTGTACGCCCAGGGCGACGCGATGTTCGGCACCCCGGTCAGCTCGTTCAGACGGTCGATGTTGCTCGGCGTGATGACCACGAGGACGACGGTGGCGAAGCTCAGCAGCAGGGTGGTGGCGCGGACGTCGGGATCGCGCCAGGCCCGGACCAGGGTGGGGAACTTGAGGACCAGGGCGAGCAGGAGCAGCGCGGTGGGGAGGGCGTAGGGGATGTGGAAAGGGGCGTTCACAGGATGCGGCCGCCGCGGTGGAGCAGCGAGAGGTTGATGCGTCCCTCGACGGTCGCGGCGCTGACCGGCCCCTCCGCGTAGCGTCCCTTCATCCAGGAGCGCACTTCCCGGCCGAAGAGCAGGCCGAAGGTCTCCGCCTCCACCTCGTGGCGCGAGACCGTCTCCGCTCGTGCCGCCACGGTGAGGACCGCCTCGCGCGGTACTTCGCTCGGCGCGAGGATCTGCTCGACGGCCCGGCGGACGGCCTCGGGGTGCTGCCGGGCGGTGAGGCTGCGGGCGGCGCCGTGCAGCCCGGCTATGTGGTGGCCTCGGTCCTCTTCCTCCTCGTGCCAGAGTTCGTGGCCGAGGATGACCAGTTGGGCCAGGGGAGCGGTGTCCTCCTCGACCACGATGATGGAGCGGTCCCCGAGGTCCAGTCGGGCACCCGACACGTCCACGTCGGCCAGGTCCTTGGGGAACCTGCTGAATCTGAGGTCGATCGGCCGTCCCTTGCGGACGCTCATGGCCCGGCAGAACTCCCGCATGACGTCGCGTGGGTCGGCCGGCCGGCTGAGTGTCCTCGACGCCTCCGCGCCGAGGGCGCTCAGCAGTGACCTCATGGCTTTGCCGCTCATCGCCCGCCGTCTCCCCCCTGAGGCAGCACCGACCTCAGAACTCCTTCCAGGAGGCGCTCCAGTTGCGCCCGTGGAACCGACCCGTGCATCCGCAGGTCGGAGCTGACCACGCCGTACCGGTCCAGCAGTGCCGCGACCGGGTCCACCTCCTGCAGGGCCGCCTCCGGGCCCAGGTGCGGATGCTCCAACTTGTGTGCCAGTGAGCGCAGTACGCGTGCGAGCGCCTCGTCGGCCGGCGCGGTGAAGAACGACTCCCCGCCCTCCACGCCGAAGAATCCCACCAGGTGGTGCAGGAGTTCCACGTTCGGCGTCTTCCTGCCGTCGCAGACCGCGCGGGCCCATACGTCGGAGATGCCGGTGCGTGCGGAGACCTCGGCCGCCAGGTCTCTCATGATCGTGCCGTGGCGACGCAGGTAGGCGTCGCTGAGCGCCTTGATACGTCCGCGGACCCGTTCGCTGACCGTGTCGTCGGGCGGCCTCCCGCCCGCGAGCAGCTGTCGGACGACGCTCTCCGGCAGGGCCGTCGTGGCCGCCAGCACCGAGGGATCGAGGAACTGGGCACGCGTCAGGCCCTGGTCCTCGACGGCTCGGTCCAGGCGCCGCACGGTCCGGGCCAGCGAGGTCTGCGACTCCAACGATCTGCTCCCTGATGGCCGAGGCGCCGGAACTGCGTGGCAGCGTACGCACAACTCCGCACGGTGACAACGATCGTTTATCGGCCATCGGCGATCGTTGACCGCCTCACCCACCCTGCGCGTGACGGCCGTTGCGGCGCCGTCCCGCTCCGAGGCGGTGGCGCCCGCGACCGAGTCCGTCCCGTCCGGAGACCTTCCCGCGGTGGGGCTCGTCGCCGCACCGGGGGTCAGCGCAGTGCCTGCGGGCCGATGACCGCGAGGAGGCGCAGTCGCTCGTGGCTCTCGCCTCCCGGTACCGCGGTGTAGACGACGAGGCGGTGCGACTGCTCCGGGTCGAGGAGTATCTGGCAGTTCAGTTCGAGGGCGCCGACCTCCGGATGGACGAACCGCTTGACGTGGTGCGGACGGACACCGACCTCGTGCTTCTCCCACAGGACGCGGAACTCGTCGCTGCGGGCGAGGAGCAGTTCGGCGTACTGAGCGGCTCGGGAGCCCGGGCCCCGCAAGGTGGCCACTTCGCGGAGGCCGGACGCGAACATGCGGGAGAGGAAGGCGTGTTCCGCCGGCGCGTAGCGCTCGCGGGTCACCGGGTCGGTGAACCAGCGGTAGCCGATGCTGCGCGCCGGGCCGGTGTAGCAGGTCGCGTCTCCGGTGAGGGCGATGCCGAGCGGGGTCTGCCGCAACGTCTCCCCCAGCTCGGTGACGACCTCCGCGGGGGTGTCGCCCAGCCGGTCGAGGACGCGCAGCAGGCCGGGGCTGATGTGTTCACTGACGGTACCCGTGCCCCGGACGGGCGGGGCGTGACCGGCGAGACGGAACAGGTGGTCCCGTTCGTCGAGGGAGAGGTGCAGGCCCTGCGCCATCGAGGCGATCATGGACTCGGACGGCTGCGGACCGCGCCCGCGCTCGATGCGGGCGTAGTAGTCGGTCGACATGTGGCACAGCTCGGCGACCTCCTCCCGACGCAGGCCGCTGGTCCTGCGCCGCCGTCCGCGCGGGAGACCGACGTCCTCGGGTTGCAGCAGCTCCCGTCGGCGCCTCAGGAACGCCGCGAGCCCGGCCCGGTCGATGTCCATGCGTCTCTCCCTCTCCTACCGATCCCTTTGTAACGCGTGACCGAGCGCTCATCCACGGATTGTCGATCCCCCTCTCCGGCGCCGCCGGCCGCCGGCGTCGGGCGGCCGGCCCGCGTACGCCCCGTCCCCGCCCCTCGGCGGACCGCAGCCCGGACCCGCTCATCAGTGGATCGAGAGGTCCTGGACAGGCCCGGTGGCCGGGGACACCTTGGGGCGACGACATCGTGAGGGAGTGCACCCATGCCACACCGAGACACCGACATCAGCGTTCCCGATCTGACCGGGAAGCGTGCCGTCGTCACCGGAGCGAGTGACGGGATCGGGCTCGGCATCGCCATGCGTCTGGCCGCCGCCGGCGCGGAGGTCGTGATGCCGGTCCGCAATCCGCGCAAGGGTGAGGAAGCGGTCGCCAGGATCCGGGAGCGGTCGCCCCACGCGACAGTGTCCCTGCGCGCCCTCGACCTCTCCTCGCTCACCTCCGTCGCGGAATGCGGCAAGACCCTGCTGGACGAGGGCCGCCCCGTCCACCTCCTCGTCAACAACGCCGGCGTCATGACCCCGCCCCACCGGCAGACGACCGCCGACGGCTTCGAGCTGCAGTTCGGCACCAACCACCTGGGCCACTTCGCCCTGGTCGGCCACCTGTTGCCGCTGCTCCGAGCCGGCCGGGCCCGCGTGACGTCCCAGATCAGCGTCGCCGCGAACCGCAACGCCATCAACTGGGACGACCTGGGCTGGGAGCGTTCCTACAACGGCATGCGCGCCTACAGCCAGTCGAAGATCGCCCTCGGTCTCTTCGGACTCGAACTCGACCGGCACTCCCGAGCGGCGGGCTGGGGCATCACGAGCAACCTCTCCCACCCCGGCATCGCGCCGACGAGGCTGCTCGCCGCCCGCCCCGAGGTCGGCCGCGCCGAGGACACGCTGGGCGTACGCCTGATCCGTGCCCTGTCCGCCCGCGGCATCGTCGTGGGGACGGTGCACACGGCGCAGCTGCCCGCCCTGCTCGCCGCCACGTCCCCCGAGGCCGTCGGCGGGGGCTTCTACGGGCCGAGGGGGCCGGGGCACATGGGTGGCCCCCCGGCACCGCAGAAGCTGTACGGCCGTCTGCGCGACGCCGGGGAGGCACGGCGCGTCTGGCGGATCTCCGAGGAGCTGGCGGGTGTTCACTTCCGGGGATAGGACGTGGCGGGACCGATGAAATCCGCGGCGGTGCGGTACCCGGCAGCCGGATCGGCGGATCGACGGGCCGGATTGACGGATTGGCAGCGGCGTGACGTGGGCAGGGAGGCAGATGATGTCATGAACGCGACTACCTTCCCCCCACAAGGAGGTCGACCATGCACGTCCGCACCCTGACCGGCGGCCTGGCCGCGACTTTGCTGACGTCCCTGTCCCTGCTCGGAGGCCAGGCCTTGGCCGCCGAGCCGTCCGAAGGCTCCGCGCCCCCCGCTGCCGCCGGCCGGGTCCTCACCTACGACGCGAGCGGCGCCGCGGAGTTCAGGTCCGCGGTCGATCGCGGCGCGGCGATCTGGAACGAGAGCGTCGACAACGTGGAACTCCGCCCGGCCGCATCCGGGCAGCGCGCCAACATCCGCGTCCTGGCGGACAACGGCTGGCCGCGCGCCCTGCCCGGCTCCCTCGGCAACGGCACCGTCTACATCGGGCGCCAGGCCGTGAACCAGGGGTACAACACGGTGCGCATCTCGTCCCATGAACTCGGCCACATCCTGGGCCTGCCGGACCGCAAGCCCGGCCCCTGCTCCAGCCTGATGTCGGGCTCCAGTGCGGGCGTCCCCTGCACCAACCCGTACCCCAACACGGCCGAGAAGGCCGAGGTCGAGGGCAACTTCTCCGCGACCTCACGGGCCCCGGAACCGGCCTTGAGGCCCGTCCTGGCCGGAGACTGACCGAAGACTCCGCGAGCAGCCGCCACGACGCGCGCCCCACCTCGTGACCACGGGACGGGGCGCGCCGTTCCGCGACGCGCCGACCGGCTCCAACGCACCCGGGCCCTGTCCCTGCATGGGCCTCCCCCCGGCCGACCTGGGACCGGGTTCGCCGGCCGACTTCGTGCTGCTGCGTGGCGAGTGCCTGCCGCAGGTCGTGGTCGACATGCCCCAGCGCGACATGGTCGTCCACGGAAGGCCGGGGGGTCGCCCGCGACGGCGAGCTGGTCCGAACGGGCCCCGGGGACCCACGCCCCGCCCCACGACGGACGACGGACGGCACCGGCTCGCGCCGGCCGCGATGCGATGCGATGCGGTGCGTTCCAGCGCGTCGGGGCATCAGGGCGGAAGCCGGTGGGCCTCCTCCGCGTCGAGGGACGCGAGTCCCTCCTCCCAACGCCGGCGGCGCTCGTCCTCGCTCTGTTCCCACCAGGGGGTGCCCCGCTCCCCCAACGCGATCTTCGCCCGGTGCACCCGCGCCCGCGCATGGCGCTCGGCCTCCGGGTCGCCGGCGGTCGTGGCCGAACGCACCGCGCGACGGGCCGACATCAGGTGACGCCGCAGCCGGGCCGCCGCCTCCTCGGGTACGGACGGGTCGGTCGCCCGCCACTTGCGTCCCCGCACGACGACGAACCGGCCGTCGGGGGTCCTGTCCGGCGGCTTCTTCGCTTCCACACGGGCCATCCTGCCCCGCGCTTCCCGACACCACCGGCACCGACGTGCCCGCCGGCCCGGTGCTCGAAAGGATCTTGAGGGAACCTAGCCGAGAGCGGCGTCCTCCACCGTCCCGCGCACCTTCAGGATGGTGTCGACGCCGGTGAGTTCCAGGATCCGTTGGAGCTGGGTCGTCGGCGCGGCCACACGCAGATCGGTGGCCAGGTGGGTGTGGATCAGGAGGTTGAGGAGTGTCGAGTCCGCGAACGCGATCCCGGAAGCGTCCACGACCACCTTCTCGTGCTTGGCCGCCGCCACCTCCATCGCCTCCGCCAGCGGCGTGATGGAGTGCATGTCGTAGGAGCCGTTCGCGACGACGACCCACGCGTCGTGCCACTCGTACTGCACCACCGCCGCCCGGCCCGGAACGCGTACGCCGGTCGGTACGGCCGGCATCCCCCGCTCACCGTCGGCATCGACCGCTCGCCCGTGTGTCGCGGCCTCTGCTCCGGCCTCGTCGATAGACACCCTCGGGTCCCTCCTGTGATTCTCCCGTGGGGGATGGCGTCATCCGTTACGCGAAAAGTATGTCACGTATTCTGCATCAGGCAAAGATGGTCCTACAATGCTGTGCATGGTTGGAGTATCTGAGTCGCACAGCGGATGGACGTTCATCACCAACCACGCACGCGTACTGGCGGCCATCGCCGACAACCCGAACATCCGGATCCGCGACATCGCCGCCCGCTGCCGGCTCACGGAGCGCGCCGTCCAGCGGATCATCTCCGATCTGGAACAGGACGGTTACCTGTCCCACACCCGCGACGGGCGCACCAACACCTACCGCATAGACCCGGACAAGGTCCTGCGTCATCCGGCCGAGGCGGGCCTCACCGTGGCCTCACTGCTCTCCCTGCTGGTCCAGGACGAGACCGACCGCATCGGTCAGCCGGGCCCGCGGCCCCTGATGGACGCCAACAGCGCCCGCTGACGACCGTCAGCCCGTCATCGTCGCGGACGATCCCACTCCTCCCCCGGCTTCGGGTGCGCCGAGGAGACGAAGAGGCAGAACGGATGACCCGAGGGATCCGCGAGGACGTACAGCGGCTCCTCCGGATCGTCGGAGCGGTCGAGCAGGAGTTCCGCCCCCAGCGACTCGGCCCTCAGACGCTGGCGCGCAAGCGCCGCGGAGTCCGGCACGGTGAGATCGAGGTGCGCCTGCATCGGAACGTCGTGCAGCGGCCACGTCGTCCGGGGGAGCCGGTCCACCAGCTGGAAGGCGAGGCGGTTCGTTCCGTCGGACGTGCGCAGTACGAGCCAGTCGGGTGTGTCCGGCGCGCCGTCGGCCGGGGGCTCGTCCCCCGGCCGGTACGTCAGACCGAGCAGGTTCCGGTAGAACTCGGCCAGTTGCCTGGCATCGGTGGTGTCCAGCACGGTCTGCAGCAGCCGGGGGTACTCGTCCATGGATCCTCCGCGTCGCCTGTGTGTTCCGCTCCCCTGCCGGTTCCCCGTCGGAGGCGTTACCCACGCGGCCGGACCGTCGGGCGTCCGGGGAGGGCGCGGCCGCGGGTGCGCGGCGGCCCCCCTCGGCGCCGCCCACTCCCCCCGAGCACCCCGGGCCTCCCGGCCGCCTCGTGACGCCCGCGGGTCGGGGACGGGGCGTCGCCGGGTCCGGGCCTAGGATCGGCGGCGTGGACATTCCCGAGGACCTGATCGTGCTTGAGCGGGCGACGGAAGAGCAGCGTGCCCGGCTCGCCGGACTCGACGGCGAGGAGTTCGACGCGCAGCACCGGGCCTGGCGTGCGGCGGCCCAAGCCGCGCAGGCCGCGATCGCCGACCACGCCGCGGTCAGCGGCCAGTCGGTGGAAGGAGTCGAGAGAGCGGTCAAGCGCGCCGTCCGGCAGGCGGAGGAGGATCCCGCCGGATAGCCCGGCGGGACACCGGCCCTCACCCCGCCTCGGCGTGGTGGCCCCGAGGCGGCGCCGGGCAGCAGCACCGGACTCATGTCGATCTTGTGCAGTTCTGCGGTCGGCATCATGGAACCCAGACGAGGTCAGACATCTTGCCGCGTCCTCCCGGTCGGCTCCGTGATAACACCAGGTGACCGACTCGGAAAGGCCACGACTCCATGGGTATCTTCAGCCGCCGTCAGACCGCCGTCATCGACCCGCCGCCGGCTGTCGACTCCGACCGCCCCCTCGGGCGGACCGCGGCGACCGACGCCACGCTCGACCCGGCACTGCGGGCACTGACCGGACACTGGACCATCGACCGCCCGCACAGCCGGATCGGCTTCTCCGTGCGGCACGCCATGGTCACGACCGTCCGCGGGGCCTTCGCCGACTACGACAGCACGCTCTACTTCGACGGGGCCCGGCCTTCCGAGTCCCGGGCGGAACTGGTCATCCGCGTCGCCAGTGTCGACACGGGTGTGGAGCAACGGGACGGTCACCTCGTGGGCCGGGATTTCTTCGACGCGCGCCGCTATCCGGAGATGACCTTCCGCAGCACCTCCACGGTCCACGAGGCGGGCGAGAGCTTCCGCATGACGGGGGACCTCACGATCCGCGACCGGACCCGGTCCGTGGAGATCCAGTTGGACTACCTCGGCTCCGTCATGGACCCGTTCGGTTACGAGCGCGCGGGCTTCGACGGCACCACGACCATCGACCGCAGGGAGTGGGGTCTCGTCTACAACCAGCGGCTCGAGGCAGGCGGCAGCATGGTCAGCGAGAAGGTCCGGCTCCAGTTCGACATCTCCGCGATCCGCGCCACCGGATAGCTTTCCCGGGCCCGCTCCCGCCGTGCGCCGAATCCTCGGCCACGCGCCCCCCGATGAGACGCCCTACCGCCACACCGACGCGCGCCACCGCCGCACCCACGCCCTCCTCGGCCGAGTCCCCGGGCGACGTACCGTCGGATAATGTTAGAAAGGGTATATGTCTGGGCGTTCCGCTCGATCCCTGCGCGCAGGTCGGCCGCCCGTCGACCTGGCCGGGGAAGGCGAGGGCCCGCACCGCTGGTGGCGGTGGCGCGGACACAGCGTCGCCGGGCAGGTCCTCTTCCTCCAGGTCGTGCTCGCCGTCCTGCTGATCGTGGCGGCCGCCGTCGGGGTCACCGTACAGACCCGCAACGACACCGAGCTGGACGCGCAGGAGCGGTCACGGGCCGTCGCCACGGCTCTCGCGCGGTCCCCCGGGTTCGTCACCGCGCTGGAGTCGCGGGACCCCACCGCCGCGCTGCAGCCGTACGTGGCCACGGCCGACGAGGACACCGGGGTGGACTTCGTCGCCGTGATGGACACGGACGGCACCCGCTTCGCCGACACCGATCCGCGGCTGATCGGCGAACCCGCGGACGACGTGCGGCGGGCGGCCACCGAGGGGGCGTTCTCCGAGATCTACGAGGGCGACCCGTCGGATGCGGCCCGGGCGGTCGTCCCGGTCACGGACGGCCGGGGCACCGTCGTGGGGCTCGTCGCGGCGGGCGTGACCCTGGAGACCGTCGGGGACTCATTGGAGGGGCAGGTCCCGATGATCCTCGTGGCGGGAGCCGTCGCGCTGGCCCTGGCCGTCGGCAGCGCCGCGCTGGTCAGCCGGCGGCTGCGCCGGCAGACCCGCGGGATCGGGCCGACCGAGATGACCCGGATGTACGAGCACCACGACGCGGTGCTGCACGCCGTCCGCGAGGGCGTGCTCATCGTGAGCGGCGACGGCCGCCTGGTACTGGCCAACGACGAGGCGCGGCGCCTGCTGGAACTGCCCGAGGACTGCGACGGGCGGCCCATCGCGGAGCTGGGCCTGGACGCCGCCATCGTCGACCTCCTCTCCTCCGAGCGCTCCGTCACGGACGAGGTGCACCCGGCCGGGGACCGGCTGGTGGCCGTCAACACCCGGCGCACGGCCCCGTACGACGGGCCCTCGGGCAAGGTGGCGACCCTCCGGGACACCACGGAGCTGCGTGCGCTGGCCGGTACGGCAGAGGTGGCACGCGAGCGGCTGAAGCTCCTGCACGAGGCGGGGATGCGCGTCGGCACCACCCTGGACGTCACCCGTACGGCCGAGGAGCTGGCGGACGTCGCCGTACCGCGGTTCGCGGACTTCGCGACCGTGGACCTCCTGGACGCCGTGACGCGCGGTGACGAGCCCAGCGGCGCCGCCACGGAGCTGCGGCGGACGGCCCTGCGCGGGATCCACGAGGAGCATCCGTTCCGCCCCGTGGGGAGCGCCGTCGACCCGGTCGCCGCCCCCGACCTGCCCACCGCCACCGGCCCGGCCGAGGGACGCGCCGTACTGGAGGCCGACCTGACCGACGCCCGGCATCGGGACCCGGCGGGCGTGGACCGGGTCCTCGCCGCCGGCGTCCGCTCCCTCGTCTCCGTACCGCTCCAGGCCCGCGGCGTCCCACTGGGCCTGGCCCGCTTCTGGCGGAGGGAGGGCTCGCCTCCCTTCGACGCGGAGGACGTCACCTTCGCCGAGGAGCTGACCGCCCGCGCCGCCGTCGCCATCGACAACGCCCGCCGCTTCACCCGCGAGCACATGATGGCGGAGGTCCTGCAGCGCAGCCTGCTGCCGCACGTCCTGCCCCGTCAGGACGCCGTCGACATCGCCCACCGCTACCTGTCCGCGCAGGCCCGGGTCGGCGGCGACTGGTTCGACGTCATCCCGCTGCCCGGCGCCCGGGTCGCCCTCGTCGTGGGGGACGTGGTCGGGCACGGGATGCACGCCGCGGCGACGATGGGACGGCTGCGCACCGCCGTGCACAACTTCTCCACCCTGGACCTGCCCCCGGACGAACTCCTCACCCACCTCGACGAGCTGGTCAGCGGCCTGGACCAGGAGGATCCCGACAACCCGGACGGCGAGGGGATCACCGGCGCCACCTGCCTGATCGCGGTCTACGACCCCGTCTCGGGCGCGTGCAGCGTCTCCAGCGCGGGTCACCTCGCCCCCGCGCTGGTCCACCCGCAGGGCACCGTGGAGTTCCCCGACGTGCCCGTCGCGCCGCCCCTGGGCCTGGGCGGTCTCCCGTTCGAGTCCACGGAGCTGCACCTGGCCGAGGGCACGAGCATCGTCCTCTACACCGACGGCCTGGTCGAACAGCCCGACCAGGACATCGACGCGGAGCTCGACCTGCTGCGCGGTGTGCTCGCCGATTCGGCCGGCACCACTCCGGAGGAGACCTGCGAGGCGGTGTTCGGCCGGATACTCCCCGAGCACCGGCGCGACGACATCGCGCTGCTCGTCGCCCGCACCCGGCTCCTGGACCGCTCCCGCGTCGCCGACTGGGACGTCCCCCTCGACCCGGCCGCCGTGAGCACCGTACGCAACGCGTGCAGCCGCCAGCTGTCCGCCTGGGGCCTGGACGAGATGGCGTTCGCCACCGAACTGGTCCTCAGCGAGCTGCTCACCAACGCCATCCGGTACGGGTCGGACCCGGTCCACGTGCGGCTGCTGCACGAACGCACCCTGATCTGCGAGGTGTCCGACGGCAGCAGCACCTCCCCGCACCTGCGCCAGGCCGCCATCACGGACGAGGGCGGGCGGGGCCTGTTCCTCGTGGCCCAGCTCGCACGGCGCTGGGGCACCCGGTACACGCCCACCGGGAAGGTGGTCTGGACCGAGCAGTGCCTGGCCGACCAGCAGGTCCCCGACCTGGCGCTGCTCGCCGGACTGGACGACGTGTCCGAGCTGTGACGGCGCCCCCCTTCCATCAGCCGGCCGTGCCCCGCTCCCGGCCCGCACGCCCGAAGGCCGGACCGTGCGGGGCGCCCCCGTCGGTGCGCCAGAGGAGCCAGGCGCCGGTCACCAGGACGGCCGGGGCCACGGCAGCGACGCCGTGCAGCCACCGCTCCAGCAGGGCGAGCCCGGCGGCGCCGGCGACCAGGAGTCCCACGGTGGCCGGAGCCCGCCACCGCAGGCGCCCCTCGGTCACCGCGTCCGTCACGGCGTGGGTGAGCAGACCCGTCAGGTAGGCCGTCGGCGCCCGGGCGCCCAGAGCCACCAGGACTCCGGCGTTCTGGCATCCCATCGCCGCGGACAGCAGGACCAGCAGGGTGGTGCGGACCCAGCCGCCGGGGTGGCCGTCCAGCCGGAGCCACCAGGCGGCGACCGCCCAGAGCAGGAGCAGTTCCAGGAGCAGGAAGTCCGCCGCCGCGGCTCGCCGGGCCCGCCGGACGCGGGCGGCCGCCCAGCCGCCTGAGGCCGCGCCCAGTACGTAACCGAGCACCGCCAGGCCCGCCAGGGCCGCCGGCGCCGCGTCCGCGTGCCCGACGCCGATCCCGACCAGCGCGGAGTTCGCCGTCACCACGCTGGTGAAGACTCCGCCGAGCGCCAGGAAACCCAGCGCGTTGACCGCGCCGGCGCTGAAGGTGAGGAGCCGCGCGGCCCACACCTCCCGTCCCGGCCCTGCGCCGGAGCGCCCGGTGCCGTCTCCCCCGCCGGTCCGCTCCTGGTCCCGCCGGGGCCGGGGCGTCACGCCCCCGGAGCCGTGGGCAGGGGCAGGGCGAGGTGGGCGAGGTCGCCGGGCGGCGGTGTGCTCACCGGCCACAGCGGGGCCGGGGTGCCGTCGGCCACCGCGGCCGGGGCGTCGGTCAGGCGCATGCGTTCCCGTAGCCGGCCGTAGAAGTCCACGGGCCCGAGCCGCACCGCCCGCAGGCGGCGGGATGCCGCGTAGACGCCGAGCCAGTCCCCCGGGTCGAGGACGCCGCGCAGCTGCCCGTCGATGCTGACGGCGGCCTGCCCGGACCGTTCCAGGATCCGCAGTCCGACCGGCTCGTCCGGTGCGGCGACCACCGAGCGGTCGAACGTCATGTGCGGGGCGACCGGTGTGAAGACGAGCGCTTCCGCCCGGGGCGAGACGACGGGCCCGCCCGCGGCGAAGCTGTAGGCGGTGGAACCCGTGGGGGTGGCGACCACCAGGGCGTCGGCGGAGTAGGAGGCCAGCAGGCGGCCGGAGACGTAGACGCCGACGGAGACCTGCCGGTCCCGCGCCAGCTTCTCGAGCACCACGTCGTTGAGGGCGGACACGTTGAGGGGAATGCCCCACTCGTCGCCGCTCTCGCAGTCGGTGCGGACCCGGGGTGGCGGCAGCAGCGGTCCCCGCCCGTAGCGCAGCAGTGCCTCCATGGCCTCGGGCACCTCCAGACGGCGGGACGCCCGCAGGGTGAGCAGCATGCGGCTCTCCGGGTCGACGTCGCCGTCCCGGACGGCATCGAGGGCGGAGCGCACCGCCGGTGCCGGGATCTCGGTCAGGAACCCGACCCGTCCCAGGTCGACGCCGAGGATCAGGGCGCCGTTCTCGGCCGCCAGCCGGGCGCCGCGCAGGAAGGTGCCGTCACCGCCCAGGGTCACGACGAGATCCGGGTCCCCCGCCGCCTCCATCTCCTCCCGCGCGCTGTGCCGACCCTCGTCGCTCCAGACGTCGATGTCGGCGCACCCGACGCCGTTCTCCCCGCACCAGTCCCGGACGTCCCGCGCCGCCGCGGCGGCGCCCTCGCGCCCCCCGTGCACCACGAGTCCGACCCGTCCGATCGCCACAACCGTCTCCCTGCGCGTTCGCGAAAAGGTGCCCGGGGTGTGCTGGTGTGCTCTGTTCGCCGCGACCGTCGGTTCCGGCCGCCCGGGGCCGCATCCACCGGCCCCGGCATCTTCGCCGACCGTCGCGGCTCGGCGGGCCGCGACATGCCGGGGCCGGCACGGCCGGTCGGCGGTCCGCGGACGGCGTCGGTGCCGGGCACGGGGGCCGTCGCGTGCGAGGGCTCCGCCGGACGGCGGAGCCCTCGGTCGGTCCCGGCAGGCGCGGTCTCACCGTTCGCCGGCGAACCAGTCCTTCTGCGGGGCCTTGGCGGCGAGCGCACCGCAGTTGGAGCCGTAGTTCCAGGCCTGCAGGTTGTCGATGACCCCGCCCCACTCGACGCAGGCACCGCGCGCGAACACGTACACGGGTCCCGCGTACGAGCGGTACTCACCGGCGTCGTACTGTTCCTCGCCGGTGTCGACGTTGCGTACGTAGGCCACCATGTACTTCGGAGTGCCGGCACTGTTGCGGATCGTCACGGTGCAGTTCCTGCCCGTGGACGAGTTGTAGGTGAGGTACACGGTGCCGGTGCTGCCGACCGGCATGGAGTTCACGACCTTGTAGCCGGAGCCGCAGACCCCGTTGTACGCCGCGGTCGCGCCGGCGGTCGCCGCGCCGGCGACGGGAGCCGTCGCCAACAGCCCCGCCCCGATGGCCCCGACGGCGATCAGTGTCGCCCCGACGGCTTGTGTCGAACGCTTCATGGCACCTCGATCCGTGAATCGACTGGCCTCCCCATGGTGTTGCTGAAGCCACCTGTTGAGACCTTTGCACCCGTTCGGTGGTTGTACGCCGTTCGCCACTTTTCCAGCATCCGGGCACCGAATCGTCGGCTTCGCAGGCCGGGGTGCGCGCGGGCCGCCTCACCCGTGCTGCTCCGTGTAGTGCGCGCGGAGCAGGTCGGCGCCCCAGTCGTGGCGGACGTGCCGCCAGACGGAGTGGGCGTGGTTGCCGTCGTCCTGGGTGTTGTCGTACTCGATGAGCAGGTCCGGGCCCCGGACGCAGTAGTAGTGCCGGTCCCCCGGTTCGCGGCCCCCCGCCCACGCGAACGAGAGGGTGTCCAGCCCGTGTGCCACGACCTCGGACCAGCACTCGCGCGCGTACGCCTCGGGCGCCCGGTCCAGGTAGCGCCGCACCAGGCGCTCCACCAGCCGCTGTTGACCGGGCGACATGTCACCGTGCGCCAGGCCGGCCGGCAGCAGATCCGGATCGGCGAAAGGGTCGTCGCGGGTCAGGATGTCGTCCGGAGGCACGGCGGCGAAGACGGCCCTCGACCTTCGGCCGGCGTCCAGGTCCGTGACCAGCTCCCGCGCCAGGTCCTCCTCCGGGCCCAGCAGCCGCCGCCCGGCCTGAGGGCCGTGCGCGACGCGAGCGGGCTCCGCACCGACGAAGTGCGGCGTCACCCGCAGCCCCTCCCCCGTGACCAGTACGTGGACGGCGAGGTGATGGCCGTTCATCCGCCAGCCCCAGGGGTCGTCACCGTCCGGGTCCCCGAGCAGGCGCACCCAGTAGCGGTCGGCCCCCGCGGCGCCGACGGTGGCGCGGCGGTGGCGCTCCACCTCGATCGCCCCGCGCGCCAGGTCCGCGCCCGGTGTGCTGTGCGCCGTGGTCAGCAGCGCGTCGACGGCCTCGCGTTGCCGGGTGTCGAGTCCCTCGGTCGACAGGCCGGGACGCGGGCCGGGCAGATAGGTCCACTCCCGCAGCGCGGGCGCGTCCAGCCGGGCGGGCCACTCCCGCAGCTCGCGCACCTGCTCGGGCTCGAGCACGCGCAGCAGCGCGCGTACCGCCTCCCTCATCTCGGCGGCCGTCGCCCGCGATTCCCGCACGTCCACGTCTCTCCTCCCCGTCGGCGCCCGCTGGGGCGCTCCCGCGGGGCGGTGGCGCCCCTGGTGCCCCATGGTGCGTCATCCGGAGGTGCGGGGACACCGGATCACCTGGGCGCGTCCCCGCCCGCCCCGGCGTCGGTACGGGTCCTGCGCCCCCGCTCCGCTCGTCCTGCGCCGAACCGGTGAACCGACCCCTCCGTTCCGGTGAGGACCGTGTCCGGCCGCGAATCCCCGCCGGGGAGGGCGTCGTTCGGCGGGGCATGCGACAGATCAAGCACGTCACCCTGATCCTGACGACCACCGCCGCCACCCTGGCCGCAACCGCCGCCTCCGCCCACGCCTCACCGTTGCCGGGCGGCGGAGCCGGTCAGGCCCTGCCCGCCCTGTACGCCATCCTGGCCTTCGTCCGGCGCACCCTCGGCTGACCCCCGGGGCGTCGGCACGGCCGGTCCGCGCTCGGCCCGGTGCGGCCGGCCGACGCACTCGGGATGCCCACTCACGGGGGGAGCGGCTCACGGCCGGGGCCCGGGCGGGGTGCGCCGGCTCCGGTTCAGTGGAGGGTCGGCCGGTAGACGAGCTCCTGGATGTGACCGTCCAGCGTCCGGTGCTCGACCAGCTCCAGGTCGAAGTCGGCCGCTCCCCCGAAGACCGGGTCCAGCCCGGTCCGGCCGGTGATGACGGGGAACAGCGTGATCTGGACCCGGTCGACCAGGCCGGCGGCCATCAGCGCCCGGTTCATCGACAGGCTGCCGTGCGAGCGCAACGGCACCGGGGACTCCTCCTTGAGCCGGGCGACGACGTCCACGGCGTCGCCCTTCACGACGGTCGCGTCCGGCCAGTCCAGGGGTCCCTCCAGCGTCGTCGAGACCACGGTGGTCGGCAGGTTCCGCATCCGGGTGACCCAGGGGTCGCGCACATCGGATTCCTCGGTGCTCGCGGCCAGCATCTGCGCGAAGGCCCGGTACGTACCGGCCCCGAAGACCATCCGCTGCTCCGGGCCGTAGAGGGCGAGGCGGTGGTCGAGCAGCTCGGGGCCCTGCTTGCCCCAGTAGCCGGACCAGTCGCCGCCGGCGGCACCGTAGCCGTCGAGACTGGAAAAGACGTCGAAGGTGTAGGTGGCGGTCACGTCGTCTCCTCGGTCGGAAATATCGGTGCGGGGGCGGTTCGGCGGTCCCTCCGCGTGCGGTCCGGCGACCGTCCCACCCATGAGACCCGGCAGGCCGCCGGAACTCATCGCTCCACCGGCCGGCGGGCGGCCCCGGCCACTCGAACGGCACATGCGTCATGGCCGAGTGCGCGCAGGGCCGGGGGGGGCGCCGACGACGCACGTCACACCGGCGGAGAGAACAACCTCACACCGGCCCGACCTGCTGCTCGTCTGCCGGCCTGACCTAACATCCGAGCATGACGCTCCTGCCTGACGACGGACTCGCCCTGGCGGCCGAGTTCCCCGACGCGACACACGAGCAGTGGCAGCACCTGGTGGCCGGTGTACTGCGCAGGTCGGGCCGGGAGGTTCCGGACGACGAGGCGGAGGACGCCCTGTCCACCGCGCTGGAGGACGGACTGCGGGCCCGTCCGCTCTACTCCGCGCGCGACGAGGCGCCGGGACCCGGCCTGCCGGGCTTCCCGCCCTTCGTGCGCGGCAGCCGCCCCGAGGGCTGCGCCGTAGGCGGCTGGGACGTGCGCCAGCGGCACGCGTCGGCCGACCCGGCGGCGGTCCTGACCGACCTGGAGAACGGCGTCACCTCCCTGTGGCTGACCGTCGGCGGGTCCGCCGGCATCCCCGTCACCGCGCTCGACCGCGCCCTCGACGGCGTCCACCTCGATCTGGCCCCGGTGGTCCTGGAGGCGGGCGACGCGTTCGAGCCGGCCGCGCGGGAGCTGCTGCGGATCCACGAGGAACGGGGCGTCGCCGCGGACGCCGTGCGCGGCAACCTGGGGGGCGACCCGCTGGGGCACGAGGCCCGCTCCGGAGGGCCGTACGACAGCGGGGCCGTGACCGAGGCGGCCCGGCTGTGCGCCGCGCGCCACCCGGGGCTGCGAGCGCTGACCGTGGACGCGCTGCCGTACCACGAGGCCGGCGCCTCCGCGGCGCAGGAGCTGGGCTGTTCCCTGGCGACGGGCCTGGCCTACCTGCGGGAGCTGACCGCGGCCGGACTGGACACGGCTCAGGCCCTGGCGCAGCTGGAGTTCCGGTACGCCGCGACCGCCGACCAGTTCCTGACCGTCGCCAAGCTGCGCGCGGCGCGGCGCCTGTGGGCTCGGGTGGCCGAGGTCTGCGGGGCGCCGAGGAATGGTGCGCAGCTCCAGCACGCGGTGACCTCGCCGGTGATGATGACGCGCCGCGACCCGTGGGTGAACATGCTGCGCACCACGGTCGCCGCCCTGGCCGCCGGGGTCGGGGGCGCCGAGGCCGTGACCGTGCTGCCCTTCGACGACGCGCTCGGCCTGCCGGACGCCTTCGCCCGGCGTGTCGCCCGCAACACGTCCACCATCCTGATCGAGGAGTCGCACCTGGCCCGGGTGATCGACCCGGCGGGCGGCTCGTGGTACGTGGAGCGGCTGACCGATGAACTGGCGCACGCCGCCTGGACGTTCTTCCAGGAGATCGAGCGGGCCGGCGGGCAGGCGGCCGCGCTGCGCTCCGGGACGGTGGGCGAACGGCTGGCACAGACGTGGGCGGTGCGCAGCAAGCAGCTGGCGAAGCGGCGGGAGCCGGTCACCGGGGTCAGCGAGTTCCCGCACCTGGACGAGAAGCCGGTGGTGCGCGCGCCCGCGCCCGAGCCGCCCACCGGGGGTCTGCCCCGGGTGCGGCGGGACGAGGCGTTCGAGGTGCTGCGCGCCCGCTCCGACGCCCATCTGGCCGCGACCGGCTCCCGCCCGCGCGTCCACCTGACCGCGCTCGGCCCGGCCGCCGCGCACAGCTCCCGGCTCGCCTTCGCCGCCAACCTCTTCCGGGCGGGCGGCATCGAGGCCGTCGCCGAGGGCGGCTTCGAGGGCAGCGGCGCGCGGGAGGTGTGCCTGTGTTCGAGCGACGCGCTGTACGCGGAGCAGGCCGAGGACACGGCCGCCGCGTTGCGGGAGGCGGGCGCCGAGCACGTGTTCCTCGCCGGCCGCCCCGGACCGTACGCGGGCGTGGACACCTTCGTGTTCGCCGGCTGTGACGCGGTCGCCGTACTGTCGGCGACCCTCGACCGCATGGGAGTGCGCTGATGTCCATCCCCGACTTCTCGGCGATCGAGCTGGGGGCTCCGCCCTCCGCCGCCGGCCCCGACGAGTGGCGTGCCGCCGTGAAGAAGGCCGCCGACGGTGACGACCTTGTGTGGCGGACACCGGAGGGGATCTCGGTCAAGCCGCTCTACACCGGGGACGACCTGGAGGGCCTGGACTTCCTGGACACCTACCCGGGCATCGCGCCGTACCTGCGGGGCCCGTACCCGACGATGTACGTCAACCAGCCCTGGACCGTCCGCCAGTACGCCGGCTTCTCCACCGCCGAGGAGTCCAACGCCTTCTACCGGCGCAACCTGGCGGCCGGGCAGAAGGGCCTGTCGGTCGCGTTCGACCTGCCCACGCACCGGGGCTACGACAGCGACCATCCGCGGGTGACGGGCGACGTCGGCATGGCGGGGGTCGCCATCGACTCGATCTACGACATGCGGCAGCTCTTCGACGGCATCCCGCTGGACCGGATGAGCGTGTCGATGACGATGAACGGTGCCGTGCTGCCGGTGCTGGCGCTGTACATCGTCGCGGCGGAGGAACAGGGTGTGCCGCCGGAGAAGCTGGCCGGGACCATCCAGAACGACATCCTCAAGGAGTTCATGGTCCGCAACACCTACATCTACCCGCCGAAGCCGTCGATGCGGATCATCTCCGACATCTTCGCGTACACCTCGAAGCGGATGCCCCGCTACAACTCGATCTCCATCTCCGGCTACCACATCCAGGAGGCCGGGGCGACGGCCGACCTGGAGCTGGCGTACACCCTCGCCGACGGCGTCGAGTACATCCGGGCCGGGCAGGAGGCGGGGCTGGACGTGGACGCGTTCGCGCCCCGGCTGTCGTTCTTCTGGGCGATCGGCATGAACTTCTTCATGGAGATCGCCAAGTTGCGCGCGGCGCGGCTGCTGTGGGCGAAGCTGGTGAAGCAGTTCGATCCGAAGAACGCCAAGTCCCTCTCCCTGCGCACCCATTCGCAGACCTCCGGCTGGTCGCTGACCGCGCAGGACGTCTTCAACAACGTCACCCGCACCTGCGTGGAGGCGATGGCCGCCACCCAGGGACACACCCAGTCGCTGCACACCAACGCCCTCGACGAGGCGCTCGCCCTGCCCACCGACTTCTCCGCCCGCATCGCCCGCAACACCCAGTTGCTGCTCCAGCAGGAGTCCGGCACGACACGGGTGATCGACCCCTGGGGCGGCAGCGCCTACGTCGAGCGGCTGACGTACGACCTGGCCCGCCGGGCCTGGCAGCACATCCAGGAGGTGGAGCGGGCGGGCGGCATGGCGCGGGCCATCGACGCCGGCATCCCCAAGCTGCGGGTGGAGGAGGCCGCCGCCCGCACCCAGGCGCGGATCGACTCCGGGCGGCAGCCGGTGATCGGCGTGAACAAGTACCGGGTGGAGTCCGACGAACAGATCGAGGTGCTCAAGGTCGACAACTCCTCGGTACGCGCCCAGCAGATCGCCAAGCTGCGGCGGCTGCGGGAGGAACGGGACGAGACCGCCTGCCGGGACGCGCTCGACGCACTCACGCGGGCAGCCGGCGGCGGGGGCAACCTGCTGGAGCTGGCGGTACGGGCGGCTCGCGCGAAGGCGACGGTCGGGGAGATCAGCGACGCCCTGGAGAAGGTGTACGGACGCCACGCGGGCCAGATCCGTACGATCTCCGGTGTGTACCGCAACGAGACGGGCGAGTCGCCGGCCGTGGAGCGCACCCGGGCGGTGGTGGAGTCCTTCGCCGAGGAGGAGGGCCGCAGGCCGCGCATCCTGGTCGCCAAGATGGGTCAGGACGGTCACGACCGGGGGCAGAAGGTGATCGCCACCGCCTTCGCCGACCTCGGCTTCGACGTGGACGTCGGCCCGCTGTTCCAGACCCCGGCCGAGGTCGCCCGTCAGGCGGTCGAGGCGGACGTGCACATCGTCGGGGTGTCGTCCCTGGCGGCCGGGCACCTCACGCTCGTCCCGGCGCTGCGCGAGGCGCTCGCCGAGGAGGGGCGCGAGGACATCATGGTCGTGGTCGGCGGGGTGATCCCGCCGCAGGACGTGCCGGTCCTGCTGGAGATGGGCGCGGCCGCGGTCTTCCCGCCGGGCACGGTGATCCCGGACGCGGCTCGTGACCTGGTCCGGCGGCTGGCGTCCGACCTCGGACTCGGCGAGCTGTGAGCCGGTGACCTGATGGCTCTCGATCTCGACGCGTACGTCGAGGGCGTCCTAGGCGGCAGGCGCGCGGTCGTCGCACGGGCGATCACCCTCGTCGAGTCCACCCGCCCCCAGCACCGGGCGCTCGCCCAGCGGCTGCTGACCGAGCTGATGCCGCACGGCGGCAGGGCCCGGCGGATCGGGATCAGTGGCGTGCCGGGCGTGGGCAAGTCGACGTTCATCGACGCCTTCGGCACGATGCTGACCGGTCTCGGGCACCGGGTCGCCGTCCTCGCCGTCGACCCGTCGTCGAGCCGCACCGGCGGCTCGATCCTCGGCGACAAGACCAGGATGGAACGCCTGGCCGTCGACCCGGCGGCGTTCGTCCGCCCCTCCCCCACCGCGGGGACGCTCGGCGGGGTCGCGAAGGCGACCCGCGAGTCGATCGTGGTGATGGAGGCCGCCGGCTACGACGTGGTGCTGGTGGAGACGGTCGGGGTCGGCCAGTCCGAGACGGCCGTCGCGGACATGGTCGACTCCTTCCTGCTGCTCACCCTGGCCCGCACCGGCGACCAGTTGCAGGGCATCAAGAAGGGCGTGCTGGAACTGGCCGACGTGATCGCCGTGAACAAGGCCGACGGCCCGCACGAACGCGACGCCCGCGCGGCGGCCCGCGAACTGGCCGGTGCCCTGCGGCTCATGCACGGCCAGGACGCCTTCTGGACACCCCCGGTGCTCAGTTGCAGCGCGCGCGAGTCGGCCGGGCTCGACGCCGTCTGGGACCGCTTGGAACAGCACCGCACCCTGCTCGAGACCACCGGCCGCCTCGCCGCCAAGCGCCGTACCCAGCAGGTCGACTGGGTCTGGGCCATGGTCCGCGACGAGTTGCTGGGCCGCCTGCACGCCGACCCGGACGTGCGTGCTCTCGCCCCACGGCTCGAACAGCGGGTCAGGGAGGGTGAGCTGACGGCGACGCTGGCCGCGGAACGCATCCTGGACGCCTTCACGGGCGACGCGGCCGCCCCCTCGGCTCCCGCCTGACGTCGCCGGCGGACCAGGGCCGCCGCCTCGCGCGCCGCCGGTCGTGACGCGCGTGCGCGGCATCCTCCTCACCGCGCCGCCTCGGAGTCGGTCGCCGTCCGGCTCCCGGAGTCACTCGCCGTCCGGCCACAAGGGTGACGCCGGGCCCCGCTACCTCCCGCCCCGCACCCGGCCGCCGACGCGGCCTCCGTCTGATCCGGGCCGCGGGCCGCCAGGGGCGGGAAAGCGGAGGGATTCGGACCGGTTGCGCCGCTGATCTTCCGCTGCGTAGGGTCCGTTGATCCATCGGGCAGCCGTTCGCTGCCCCGGCCTGAGAGTGGGTAGACCATGCAGCCGACGTTCGTACTCGTACACGGCGCCTTCGCGAATTCCTTCTCCTTCGCACCCCTTCAGGCCGAGCTCGGTCTGCTGGGGCACCGTTCCGTCGCCGTGGACCTCCCCGGCCACGGCTTCGCGGCGAGTTACTCGCACGCGTACCAGGCACCGCAGGACGCCGAAGGTCTCGCGACCGCGCCGGGCTCCCTGAAGGGGGTCACGCTCGCCGACAACGCGGCGCACGTGATCAGCGTCCTGGAACGGGCCAAGGAACACGGGCCGGTGATCCTGGTCGCGCACAGCCGGGGCGGCGTCACGGCCACCGCCGTGGCCAACGCGCGCCCGGACCTCATCGACCGCATCGTCTACGTCGCCGCCTGGTGCCCGGTCCGTCTGGACGTGAACGACTACTACGCCGAGCCGGAGATGGCCACGGTCGACGCCGCCTCGGTCGGCCTGGCGATGGCCGGGAACCCGGCGGAACTCGGGCTGCTCCGCGTCAACTTCCGCACCGCGGACCGTGACGCCCTCGCGGCGCTCAAGGCCGCCTTCCTCGCCGACGGCACCGAGGAGGAGTTCCTGACCTTCCTGAACACCTTCCAGCCCGACGAGAACCTCGACGTCGGCGGTGCCGACGACCGGGCGCAGGCGGCGACCTGGGGCCGCGTCCCGAAGACCTTCGTGCGTCTGGCGGACGACGCGAGCATGCCCCCCGTGATGCAGGACCGGCTGATCCGCGAGGGCGACGAACTCACACCGGAGAACCCGTACGACGTGCGGACCCTCGCAGGCAGCCATCTGAAGTGGCTGGTCGACCCGGCACCGTCGGCCCGCGTACTGGGGGAACTGGCCGCGCTCACGGCCGGGGCCGCCTGACCGCGCGAGGAACCGGGAGGCCGGACGGCCCGGCGATGGCACCGGTGCGCGCGGGTGCCCGCCGGGTCGGGGAAGATGGTGGCGCCCACCCTGTCCCGCCGGCGAGGAGAGTCCGCGCGGATGCCTGCTTCCGCCCCCGGCCCGAGACAGCCGACCATCGCCGACGTCGCTCACGTCGCGGGGGTGTCGCGCACGACCGTGTCCCACGCGCAGGCAGCACGCTCGGACTGAAGCCGCGATCCGGCCCTGGACGGAGAGCCGCATCGATGTGGCCGAATCGATGTGGCCGCAAGTATGTGAGGCGCCCGCCGAGGCGTCGAGGCCGACCGGGCCGGGAGAGGGCCGCCCCACTGCGTGGACATCGCCGCTTCAATCCGCGCCCCGGGGGTAGTCGCGACGCAGTGAAGTCGAGCCGGGATGGGGACCGCAGTGGATGACCGGGATGGGGGCCGCAGTGGATGATTCGTCGCTACGGGCAGTGGGGTGGGCGCGTTCGCTGCCGATGCAGACCGGCCCGAAGACGGCACGTGACTGGGCGCGCAAGCACCTGGAGACCCTCGACTGGACGGCCGGTGCCTCCGAGACGGTGGACGCCGTGCTGCTCACGGTGTCCGAACTGGTCACGAACGCACACGTGCACGCCCGTTCGCACGCTCAGTTGGTGATGACCTGGGACGGCCGCTGCCTCCATGTGGCCGTCCACGACGCCTCCAGCACGCTGCCGCGCGCTCGGCCGCCGAGCGAGGAACGTCTCGGCGGGCGGGGGATGTTCCTCGTCGACGCCCTGGCCGACAGCTGGGAGGCGCATCCGTGCCCGGACGGCAAGACGGTCATCGCCTGCTTCCGTCCTCCGTCGGTGGCGGCGGACGCCCACTGACCTCCGTCCCGCGGAGCCGGCGGCGCGCACCCGGTCGGGCCGGGCGGGCGGCGCGGCGCGCCAGATGTCCGGCCGACCAGCCAGCCGCCGCGCCGACCGCGTACCAGAACAGGTCGGGTGCGTCGAAGGTGGAGCCGAGGACCAGGCGGGCCGCCGTGCTCCGCCGGGACAGCTCCGCCGGAAGGTCGCTCAGCTGCAGGAACTCGACACCCCAGCTCAGGGCCAGGGCGACGGCGGCGGCCCGCGGTGCCGTGACGCGGGGAGCGACCAGGACGACGAGGGTGAACAGCAGCAGGGTGTACAGGGCGTCCCCGCCGTACTTGGCCACCTCCCCCTCCGCCGCGGCCCTGAGTCCCAGCCCGGCGGCGACGGTCGAGACGGCGGCCACCGCGGCCACCGCACGCGTACGGAGCAGGACGCCGTCGGCGTCGGCGCGTGGGCCGGAAGGGTGGACCATGCGGTCATTGTGCTGGACGCCCTCGTCAGGGCCGCCGGGAGGTCCGCCGGCGGAGGTCGCCGGGCGCCCCCCGTGGTCCGCCGGGTGTCCGCGTCGGGTGCGCTGCGCCCAAAAGGGTGGCCGGAGGCCGTGTCGAACGGCCGCCGTGGGACCGGTTGGCCATCCTGGGCCGGTACCGGCGCCCATCCCCCACCCTAGGAGCACGGCCATGCCCACGGACTCTGTCGGACGCTTCCTGGCGGCTCTGGACCCGGACCACCGGGAAGCCGTCCGTGCCCGGTCCCGCGAGGAGCAGGAACGCCTGGCGCAGGAGTGGGAGCGGGAGCTCCAGGCGGACACGGACCTCGACACCCTCGACGAGTTGTCCCCGTCGGCGGCGGAGGGTGAGGCGGCCCGACGGGTCATGGGGACGGAGAGCGACTGAGAGCCGGGCGCCGGGGCCGGACGCCTCCGCGACCGAGAGCCACCCCGCGCGCGGAACCGGCGTCACCGCCGGGGCCGGCCCGTACGCGGCGCGGACGCGGCCGCCGTCCACGGCAGAGGGCCCGCACGACCGCGTCCCCGCGCTCACCGGGCGTCCCGGCCGGGTGTCCCCGCATTTCCGGAGCCTCCGGCGTTGAGGTGCTGCAACGCCTCGACCAGCTCGTGACAGGCCCGCTCGACCGACCGCCTGGTGTTGAGCTGTTCGCTGATGACGGCGGAGAGCAGGAGCGCGGTCAGCCCCAGGGTCCCGTTGAACGCCTGCAGTTTCATCATGATCTCGACATCGGTGAGCCCGCCGAAGGAGCCGGTCTCCTGCCTGGCCGCGACGGTGGCGGTCACGGAGGCGAAGAGGGCGCACGGCATCCCGCCCGCCAGCTGGAACCGCAACGCGGCCCAGACGAGCAGCGGGTACACGAGGAACAGGGCGCTGACCGAGCTGTACGTGACCATCGGGACCAGGACGCACACGACGAGGGCGAGGCCCGCGGCCTCGATCCACCGGCCCGACGGGGGCGGCCGGCGTGCCCGGTGCAGCAGGAGCAGCAGGGGGGTGACGAGGACGACGCCCATGGCGTCTCCCACCCACCACGCCAGCCAGACGAGCCAGAAGTCGTCGGGAGCGAGTTTGTCCGTCAGGACGAGTACGCCGACGCCGGATCCCGAACTGATCAGCATGGCCGTCAGCGCTCCCAGGAACACGAGGGCGAGGCCGTCGCGCAGACGGCTCAGGCTCACCCGGAACCTGACCGCGCGCAGCATCAGGCAGGCACACACGGGTGCGACGGTGTTGCCCAGCACGATCCCGACGGCCGACAGCCCGGGAACCGTGAGCGACGCGACGACCAGCAGGGCGCCGATCGCGATGCCCGGCACGCACCGGAACCCGAACAGCAGCAGACAGGTCAGCGCGACGCCGGTGGGGGGCCAGATCGGGGTGACGACCGCTCCGTCCGCGACGAGCCGCTGTGAGAGCCCCAGTCGCCCCGCCGCGTAGTAGCAGACGGCGACGAGCAGCGTCTCGCAGGCGAGGACGACCGGTCGCGGCCATGCACGGATACCCACCACAGCAGCCATCAGACACCGAGGCGGCCGAGTCAGCGATCCCAGACGTGCCCCGGCCCGCCCTACGGCGTAACGCCGCGACCGTCGTGGCCCACGACGAGCACGGCGGCGTCGTCCTCGTGTCCCACCAGCTCCGCGTTCTTCAGTACGGCTGCCGCGAGCGAGTGCGCCTCCATGCCCGCGACGGCGGCGATGCCCGCGAGCCGTACGACCCTCGCAAGTCCTTCGTCGACGCTCAGGGACGGCCCTTCCACCACGCCGTCCGTGAGCAGGACGAAGACGCCGCCCGTGTCGAGCTGGTACCGGGTCACGGGGTATTCGGACCCCCGCAGGATGCCCAGCGGCGGTCCCCCCTCGTCCTCGGAGACCTCGGCCTTGCCGTCCGCCGTGGCCCAGACACAGGGAATGTGCCCGGCCCGCGCGCTCTCCAGCTCGCCGGTCGCCGGGTCGAAGCGCATGAACGTGCAGGTGGCGAAGAGGTCCTTGTCCAGGGTCAGGAGGAGGTCGTTCGTGCGGGCGAGCAGGTCGCCCGGCTCACTGGTGACGGAGGCCAGCGCCCGCAGGCCGACGCGGATCTGGCCCATGAAGGCCGCCGCGTCGATGGCGTGGCCCTGGACGTCTCCGACGGAGAGGCCGATCCGGCCGTCGGGGAGGACGAAGGCGTCGTACCAGTCGCCGCCCACGTTGAGTCCGGCGTACGCGGGGGAGTAGCGGGCGGCGAGGTGGATGCCGGGGACGACGGGCAGGTCGGCGGGAAGCATGTCGCGCTGCAGGGCGATCGCCAGTTCCATCTGGGACCGGCGCAGCTCGGCCAGCTCCCGCGTCCGGGTGGTGAGCGACGCCAGCCTGGCCAGCAGCTCTTCACCGTCAGGTGCGGGACGCCTTCGGAACATCCGCCACTCCCGAGCCGGGCCGCCTCCGTTCGGGCGTCACCGTGCGGTTCGGGGCGGCCCGGAGACCGGCTCCCGGCACGCTCGTCGCGGAGGCCCGAACACTTCTGGTCGCACATCACCCGGGGGCTTCTCGTACGCGCCCCGAACAGTGCAAGTCTCTCATTCACCCCCGGCAGGGGCATGCCGAGGCCGGCGGGGCGGCCGCGTGGAGGGCGACACCGTGAGGGCTCGGCCCTCGCGGACCCTCGTCACTCCTGGCGGAGCCGCTCGCGTCAGAACGACCAGCGCGTGTGGGTGTACACCCCGTCGTCCCGGCCGAATCCGTACGCCGCGGCCGGGGCGAGGGCGAAGACCACCACGTCCCCCTTGCGGACGTGGTCCCCCATTCCGTGGAAGGTGCCCTCGGGCGCGGTGATGTGCGGGCCGTACTTGGTCTCGTGCGCCTCGATCACCCGTTCCAGTACCGCCGGGTCGGTCACCCGCACCGCCGTGCCCTCGACGACCAGGTCGAGTCCTTCGGTGAGCGAGTTCCTTCCGGTGGTCAGCGCACAGTGCCCGTCATGAGCGAGGTTGCGCGCCTTCTGTTCCTCGGGACCGGTCGAGAAGTACAGCACCCCGTCGCTCCAGGCGGCGATCACGGGGGTGACGTGCAGTCGGCCGTCGGGCCGCACGGTGGACGCCCAGAAGATCTCGGCCTCGTCCAGTCGTCGCAGGGCCTCGGTCCACTGCGTGGCGGTCACGGCCTCGGACCCTGGACGCGGGTTGAGCGCGGAACTGTAGCGGGCGTCGAGCTCGGCGGTGGGTCGCGCCGCGGATCGCTGTTCGGGCATGACGGACTCCTTTCCCTCCCCATGTCGACCCGCCGGCGGCGCGTGAATCATCGCTCGGCCGGAATTCGGTGGAGCGACGGGAAGCGGGCTTCCGTACGGGTGCCCACCGAACCACGCGGAAGTTAGGCTAGCCTTGCCTTCATGGCCAAGGTTCGTCGGCTCACGCCGCAGCACCCCCGGATGTTCCACGCCCGCGTCGTACGCGCGGAACGGGTCTCCCCGTCCATGCAGCGCGTGACGGTCACCGGAGACAGCCTCGCCGAGTTCCCGTGGGCGGGCTACGACCACTGGTTCCGGCTGTTCTTCCCGCTGCCCCGCCAACAACGGCTCCGGCTGCCGGAGTTCACCGGTTCGCAGTGGTGGCAGCCGTATCTGGCGATTCCCGAGCACGAGCGGCCGCACTGCGCCAACTACTCGGTGGCGGACTTCCGGCCGCGGTCGGCGGAGCTGGACATCGACTTCGTCGTCCACCGCGGTCCGGGAGGCGAGATCGAGGGCAGGGCCGCGATCTGGGCCTGCCAAGCCGGTCCGGGTGACACCCTCGCCCTGCTCGACCAGGGCATCCTGTTCGACTGCCCGCAGGGCGCCTCCGAGGTCACCATCGTGGCCGACGAGACCGGACTGCCCGCCACGGCGAGCATTCTCCGGTCCCTGCCCGCCGGCACCGTCGGACGGCTCATCCAGGAGGTCCCGACCCCGGACGACCGGCGCGCACTCGACGCCCCGGCCGGCGTGTCCGTCTCCTGGGTGGTACGCGAGGACCGCACCGCGGTCCCCGGCGCGGGCGCGCTCCGCGAACTGCGGCGGCTCACCTCCGCCGCCGCGACCGGGTACGCCTTCGTCGTCGGCGAGTCGATGCTGGCCACCGAGGGACGCAGGCACCTGCACCGTGCGGGGCTGCCGAAGGACCGCATCACCTTCTCGGGTTTCTGGAAGCACGAGAAGGCACAGGCAGCCTGACCGGCCGCCGGGAACGGGCACGCACCCGCCCCGCACGGCGGCGGCACGCCCGCCGGCACCCCCGGTGACCCGGCTCCCCGTCCACGGTCCCTCGCGCCGGGGGGTGCCGGGAACCGCGAGGCGCCTACTGCTCCTGTGCAGCGATCTGGATCAGGTTTCCGCAGGTGTCGTCGAAGACCGCGGTGGTGACCGGGCCCATCTCCAGCGGTTCCTGGGTGAAGTGGACGCCGTGGCCGCGCAGGCGCTCGTACTCCGCCTTCACGTCGCCGACCGCGAACTGGGCGAGCGGGATGCCGTCCTTGACGAGTGCGTCGCGGTAGGTCCGCGCGGCCGGGTGGCCCGCGGGCTCCAGCAGGAGTTCGGTGCCGTCCGGCTCCTCGGGGGAGACGACGGTCAGCCACCGGTCCTTCTCCCCCACCGGGACGTCGTGCTTCTTCACGAAGCCGAGGATCTCCGTGTAGAAGCGCAGGGCCTCGGCCTGGTCGTCGACGAAGATGCTGGTCAGGCGGATTCTCATGGGGAGCTCTCTTCCGGTCCGTCGGGTGGGGGCCATCGCTCGGCGATCTGCCGCAGCGGGGCCGTGTTCAGGTCGTGGTACTTGTAGCGGCCCTCGCGGCTGGTCTCCACGAGCCCGGCCGCCTCCAGCACCGCGAGGTGCTGGGAGACCGCCTGCCGCGAGATGCCCAGCCGGTGCTTCATGCTCAGTCGCGAGCAGATCTCGAACAGTGTCTGCCCGGACCGCTCCGCGAGCTCGTCCATGATGATCCGGCGCGTCGGGTCGGCCAGGGCTTTGAAGAGGTCGTCGGCCACACGCCCCATGATAGGCAAGGCGCCACTTGCCTATCAAGTCGAGACCCGTCAGGCGGCGAACCGGCACCCGGATCACCGAGGGGCACGCCGTCCGCCCTCACGACACCCGGACACCTCACCGACCCCCGCACGCCACACCCTTGACACGGTCATGTCGGCCGCTTGTATGGTCTAGTCCAACAGAACTCGCCGTTCCGCTTGGAGAGTTGACCCCTGTCCGGGCAGCGCTCCCCACCGGAGCGACGAGTGTGCCCACCTTCGCGTCTCTCGATCCCCCCACTCACGAGAGGCCGGACCCGACGTGCGCGTCACCCCCCACACCTGACCGCGCGTGCTCCGGGGTCGGCCTGAGCTGAAGGAGTTTTCCCATGCACGCAGGCAGGAAGACCGCCGTACTGATCGGCGCGGCCCTCGCCCCCGTCATCGCCGTCAGCCTCCCCGCCGCCTCGGCGAGCGCCCACGGCTACATCTCGAACCCGCCCAGCCGCCAGGCCCAGTGCGCGGCGGGCACCGTGTCCTGCGGGGACATCACCTACGAACCCCAGAGCGTCGAGGGCTCCAAGGGCCTGACCAGCTGCAGCGGCGGCAACAGCCGCTTCGCGGAGCTGGACGACGACAGCAAGGGCTGGGCCGTCACACCGGTACCCAGGAACGCGACGTTCTCGTGGAAGCTCACCGCCCAGCACGCCACCAGCACCTGGGAGTACTACGTCGGCGGTCAGCGGATCGCCCTGTTCGACGACGGCGGCGCCAAGCCCGGCGCGGTGGTCGACCACCAGGTGGACTTCGGCGGCCTGAGCGGCCGGCAGAAGGTGCTCGCCGTGTGGAACGTGGCCGACACCGACAACGCGTTCTACGCGTGCATCGACGTCCACGTCGGCGGCTGACGGCTCCGATGAAGGAGGCACCCGGGGGCAGGAGCCCCGCCCCCGGGTGCCGGAACCGTCCCGGCCGGGGGCGGGAGCGTACGGGGAGCACACCACCGCCCCCTCTTCCTCGGCATGCCGTACCCCCACCTGATCAGGAGTCGACCACCGTGCACCGTCGTACCTTCGCCCTGCTGGCCGCCACCGGCGCGGCCGCCGCCCTCTGCACCCTGACCCTCGCACCGACCGCCGCCGCCGAGAAGTCCGACGCACGCGCCGCCGGATTCGTGGTCACCGAGGCGCAGTTCGACGAGATGTTCCCGAACAGGAACTCCTTCTACACCTACAGCGGTCTCACCGCCGCGCTCAGCGCCTACCCCGGCTTCTCGAACACGGGCGACGACACGGTGAAGAAGCAGGAGGCCGCCGCCTTCCTGGCCAATGTCAGTCACGAGACCGGCGGGCTCGTCCATGTCGTCGAGCAGAACACCGCCAACTATCCGCACTACTGCGACACGACCCAGCCGTACGGCTGCCCGGCCGGCAACGACAAGTACTACGGGCGCGGCCCCGTGCAGCTCAGCTGGAACTTCAACTACAAGGCCGCCGGCGACGCCCTCGGCATCGACCTCCTCAACAACCCGGACCTGGTCCAGAACGACGCGGCCGTGGCCTGGAAGACCGGCCTGTGGTACTGGAACACGCAGAGCGGGTCCGGCACCATGACACCGCACGACGCCATGGTCGACGGCGCGGGCTTCGGGGAGACGATCCGGGCCATCAACGGCAGCCTGGAGTGCGACGGCGGGAACCCCGCCCAGGTCCAGAGCCGGATCGACAACTACCAGCGCTTCACCCGTCTGCTCGGCGTCGCCCCCGGGGACAACCTCGGCTGCTAGGGCGTACCGCTCGACGGACACGGGCGTCGTGCCCCGCGGAAGCCTCCGCGCGGCACGGCGCCCCTTCCACCGGGTCACCCGGTGGCCCACCTACGAGCCGGCGCCGGCCCCGCGGTCCTACTCGAAGAACTTGAGGCTCCAGCCGGTGTCGCTGCGGGGGCCGGGCACGCCGGAGCGGCTGTAGGTCGTCCCGCCCCACCAGCAGAAGGTGCCGGTGTACCAGTAGCGGTTCTCCCAGGCGTACGGCGTTCCCTTCGCGACCGCGTGGAACATCAGGGGGAACCGGGGACCGGCGGGCGGGCTCGTGGCGATGTCGCCGTCCAGCAGGACGAAGCTGTGGTGGCCGGGGCCGTCGACGTGGAGCGTGGGGTCCCAGCCCGGCATCATGGTGGAGCGGTGGGAGCCGAACAGGCAGCCGTTGGACTTGTACCAGTCCCACACGTAGGTCGGGTCACCGCCGGCCCGCAGCCTCAGGTCGGCGAGGCAGTACTGGTCGCTCCAGCTCCCGTTGGCCGAGTACGCGATGTGCAGCTGCCCGTTCGGGTCCAGGACGGGCTCGGGCCCCTCGTTGATGAACGGGTTGCCCACCACGCGCTCCCAGCTCTCCCGCGGCTGCGAGATGACGTACCGCGCGCCGGTCGGCGTGGTCGGGCTGCTCATCCGCGCGATGTAGAGGTTCTGCTCGACGTCGGTGTCGCCGGCCCAGCCCGACCAGACGAACCAGCGCTGCCCGGAGAAGGTGAACAGGGTCCCGTCGATGGCCCACTTGTCGTCGGGGAGGGCCAGACGCGTCTCGGCGGTGTACCCGCTGTCCGCGGTGGCCGAACTGATCACGTACATCCGGTGGGCCGCGCCGCGCCCCGCCGCGAAGTAGATGTGGTAGCGGCCGCCGTCCCGCACGATCTCGGGCGCCCACACCTCGCCGCGGTCACGGGTGTCCCACCAGACCTGCCGAGCGGGAGCCGACGCCAGGGCCGCCGTCGACGCGGCCTGCCGTACCACGATGCCGCCAGCGGCGGACTGCACCGAGACGTAGGTGCCGCCGACCCGGATCACACTGGGGTCGGCGGCCCGCAGGCCGGTCTGCTCCGCCTGGGCGGGACCGCCGGAGGACAGGAGCAGCAGGACGGCGAGGACACCGGCCGAGGCGGCGGCGACGGCGCGGAAGAGGTGCCGGACAGGCTTCATGTTCCCTACCTCGGTGGGCTCCACAGGGTCTGCGTGTCCGCGGCCGCTCCACTCCGTGTTCCACCGCCTCCTCACCGGGCCGCGTTTACATCGATGGAAGGAGACGTGCCCAGCATCCCGATTCGTACTGGACATGTCAATGCGGTGGGCGTGGCCGGAGGTGCGCCGCACGGAGCAAAGGGGCCGAGAGTCGGTCTTGACCGGTGACCCTCCGCCCTCCATATTCACGAACACACCGTCGACAACACGGACAGAGGTGACCGGTGAGAAGCCTCAGACCCTGGGCTGCCCTGTACGCGGCCGTCGCTCTCGTCCTCCTCACCACGGCCCTGCGGCCCGTCCCCTCCCCCGCGGCGGCCGCTCCCGCGGGCGAGCCGGCCTTCGCCACCCAACCCGCCAGGGCAGCCCTCGCCCGGCTGCTCCCGCGCCACGCCGCGCAGTTCACCCTCGTCGCCGTGGACCGCCCGGCGTCCGGCGACTGGTTCGGCGTCTCCGGCGGCGCCGGACGGGTACGCGTGCAGGGCACCAGTCCCGCCGTGCTCCTCAGCGGCGTCAACTGGTACCTCAAGCACACGGCCCACGTGGACCTCGGCTGGCCCGGCCGGAGCACGGCCCGTCTGCCCCGCACCCTGCCCGCCCCCGGCGAGCCCGTCCGCAGACAGGCCTCGGTACCGCACCGCTTCGCGCTCAACGACACCGATGACGGCTACTCCGGCGCCTACCGCGACTGGGCCGACTACGAGAAGCAGATCGACCTCCTCGCCCTGCACGGCGTCAACGAGGTCTTCGTGCAGATGGGTGCCGACGCCGTCTACTACGAGACCCTCCAGGAGTTCGGCTACTCCGAGGACGAACTGAGGTCCTGGATCCCCGGACCGGCACACCAGCCCTGGTGGCTGATGCAGAACATGTCCGGCTTCGGCGGCCCCGTCTCCGAGCGCCTGCTCCGGGACCGCGCGGACCTCGGCCGCCGGATCGCGGACCGGCTGCGCGAACTCGGCATGACTCCCGTACTGCCCGGCTACTACGGCACCGTGCCTCCGGGTTTCACCGAGCGCAATCCCACCGGTCCGGTCGTCCCGCAGGGTGACTGGGTCGGATTCGAGCGGCCCGACTGGCTCGACCCGCGCAGCGCGGTCTTCCCGAAGGTGGCCGCCTCGTTCTACCGTCACCAGCGGAGGCTGTTCGGTGCCTCGACGATGTACAAGATGGATCTGCTGCACGAGGGCGGACGGCCCGGGAACGTACCCGTGCGGGACGCCGCGCAAGCCGTGATGAAGGCTCTCCAGACCGCCCGCCCGGGCGCCGTATGGACTCTGATCGGCTGGCAGAACAACCCGTCGACGCAGATCATCGACGCCGTCGACAAACGCAGGCTGCTCATCGTCGACGGTCTGTCCGACCGCTACGACGGCCTCGACCGCGAAGCCGCCTGGCACGGCGCGCCCTACGCCTTCGGCACCATCCCGAACTTCGGCGGACACACCACCATGGGTGCCAACACCGCCGTCTGGGCCGAGCGGTTCGAGCAGTGGCGCACCAAGGCGGGGAGCGCGCTCGCGGGCATCGCCTACATGCCGGAGGGCACCGGCGGCAACCCCGTCGCCTACGAGCTGTTCACCGAACTGGCCTGGCGTACGGGACCCGTGGACCAGCGGAAGTGGTTCGCCGGCTACGCGGAACGCCGCTACGGCGGCCCCGACCCGCATGCGAGTGCGGCGTGGGAGCTGCTGCGCGCCGGCCCGTACAGCACCCCCTCCGGGACGTGGAGCGAGTCGCAGGACAGCCTGTTCACCGCGCGGCCCCGGCTCACGGCCACCAACGCGGCGAGCTGGAGTCCCGGCGCGATGAGGTACGACCCGGAGACGGTACGCCGGGCGCTGGCCGAGCTGCTGCGGGTCGCACCGGCCCTGCGCAGCACCGACGCCTACCGTTTCGACCTGGTCGACGTCGCCCGCCAGGTCCTGGCCAACCACAGCCGGACCCTGCTCCCGCAGATCAAGGCCGCCTACGACGCCGGGGACCTGCCCCGCTTCCGGGAGCGTGCCGCCGAGTGGAAGAGGAGCCTCACGCTGCTGGACCGGCTGCTCGCCACGGACACCCGCTTCCTCCTCGGCCCGTGGCTGGAGGACGCGAAGTCCTGGGGCCGTACGGAGGCGCAGAAGGCCGCCGCCGAGTTCGACGCACGCTCGATCCTCACCACCTGGGGGCACCGCTCCGGCAGCGACTCGGGCGGCCTGCGGGACTACGCCAACCGGGAATGGTCCGGACTGGTCTCCGACTTCTACGCGATGCGCTGGACCACGTACCTCGACTCGCTCGACACCGCTCTGGTCACCGGCCGGCCACCGGTCGCCATCGACTGGTTCGCCCTGGAGAACGACTGGAACCAGCGGCGTGACCGATACCCCGTGAAGGCGTCCGGCGCTCCCGTGGCCCTGGCCACCGCGGTACTCCGGGCCGTTTCCACGCCCTCCTCCTGACCGTACAGGGACCGGCGGCGGCCCCGTCCGGGACGCCACCGGTCCGCGACGACCGTTCCCCGCTCCGCTCCACCGGCTGGTCACACGACACGGGAGGCTGCAGTGAGACAGGTGGGCAACAGACGCACGGGTGTCGTGGTGGCGGTGCTGGGTGGTCTGGCCCTGGCACTGACCTCGACGACCGCGCACGCCGACGAACACGCCACCGGCACCACAACCAGAACCCCCAGCACCCCACCCGACGCCATCGCACACCGCGGATCCTCCGGCATGGCCCCCGAGAACACCGCCGCCGCCATCAACCTCGCCGTCCGACA
>NZ_JBIDCI010000009.1:0-319067 GCF_043204535.1 Streptomyces sp. NPDC047853
GTCGCAATCCACACCGAACCCGGAAGGCCCTCACCCGTTCAAGATCCCTCAGCCGAGACCTGGCTCACCTGTCCACAACCTCCCCGGACAGAACAGCTAGCCGGACAGCACCGCGCCCAGCCACGCCCCGGTGATTAGGAGGCAGGCGAAGAGTTCCGTCAGCACCGCGCTGCCGCCCGAGCGCATCGCGGTCCGCAGGGCCGCCCTCGCCTCCCCGTGCCGGCCGAGCCGGATCCGCTCGGCGAGGTAGATGCCGCCCAGGAAGCCGGGGATCGCGCCGAGCACCGGCAGCAGCACGAAGCCGAGGAAGGCGCCCGCGCCCGCGTACGCCGTGAGCCGGCGGGTGGCGTCGTCCGCGCGCAGCCGCCGGGAGGGCAGCGCCCAGCGCACCGCCTGGGACAGGAGCAGGACGACCGTGGCGCCGACCAGCACGGCCCACGTGAGCGGCCGCGGATCCTTCAGCGCCCACCACAGGACCCCGGCCCACACGAGCCACGACCCGGGCATGCCGGGGAACAGCACGCCGCACAGCCCGAGCAGAATGACCAGGCCGGACAGCAGGAGGTCCCACGCTCCCATCTGTCCAGGGTGCCGGACTCGCGCCCGGCCCGCAGATGTCGTGCGCGGCGGCCGGGCCGGCTCAGCGCTCGCGGGCCACCCAGTCCCGCTCGTAGGCGTGCCAGCCCAGCTGGAGGCGGGTGGTGACCCCGGTCAGCTCCATGAGGCGCTTCACCCGGCGCTGCACGGTCCGCAGGCCCAGGTCGAGCTGCTTGGCGACGCTCGCGTCGGTCAGGCCGGCCAGCAGCAGGGAGAGGATCTCCAGGTCGGTGCCGTCGGGCGCCTCCGGGCCGTGCTCGGTCACGCCGGACGCGCCCAGCCGCAGCGGGAGGGCGTCCTGCCAGATCGACTCGAAGAGGCCCGAGAGCAGTTCCAGCAGGCCGCTGGCGTGCACGACCAGCGCGGCCGGCTCCGAGGAGTGGGCGGTGAGCGGGACCAGGGCGAGGGCCCGGTCGGCGACCACCAGCTTGGTCGGCACCCGGTCCACCACCCGGACCTGCTCGTCGCGGCCCAGCGCGGCGGTCAGTTCCGTGATGCCGGTGGGCAGGTCCAGCACCGCACGCTCGACCACCACCCGGTAGCGGACCCCGCGTCCGGTGGCCTGCTCCTCGGCGTCGTTCTCCATGCCGGTGACGGCGACCGGATTGCCGGTGACCAGCGCGCACACCTCCTCGTTCGCTCCCAGCTGGAGCTGGAGGAAGCGCTGGGCGACCGCGGCGGCGCCGGTCACCACCTCCACCAGGTCGTGCACCGCGGGCTCGGACGCCGCCGCCCGGTACTCCTCGGCCAGCAGGGCCGCCGCCAGCTCCGCCTTCTCCAGCTCGTGCCGCTGCTGGGTGAGCAGCGCACCCAGCGCCACGCCGGGAGGCGCGGCGACCCAGCGGCCGGGCCGGGCCGAGGACTGGGCGGCGAGCCCGGTCTGCTCCAGCCGGCGCAGCGCGCGCTCCGTGTCCTGCTCGCCGAGCGCCAGCCGGCGGGCCAGATCGGGCACGTCGGCCGCCCCGAGGGCCACCAGCGCCCGGTACGCCGACTCGTGTGCGTCCTTGAGCCCCAACACTCCCAGCATCAGGTGCCGTCCCTCCCCGAGAACCGCTCCACCACCACCTGCGCGGAGCCCGTCCGTGGCGGGAAACGGCCACGGCGCAAACCCGCCTCCGGACATCATCGCCGTACGACGGGTCACTCTGCCAAGGTGACGTCGTCGGGCGGTTCTCCCGTGGGGGGTGGGACCGCCCGGCCACGTTCGCCCGCAACCCCGTTCGACGCGTCCCCCGAAACGCGTCCGGCGCGTGCGGGTACGCCGGATTTTCCGGATGCCCCGTTCTCCTACGGCTCCCTCGGTGGACAATCGGGAGCATGAGTCAGCAGGGGGGAAGGCCCACCGGTCATGACGACTGGTGGACGCAGCTGTACGACGACTCCACCGACGACACCGGTCCCACGGTCGCGCCCGATTCCCTGGACGACCGGTTCGCCTCGGCGGCGGGGACGGTGTCCCGCGGGCCGGACCGGGAGCAGGACGAGGACCAGGACCAGGACCAGGGCCGGGACCTGGACCACGGCATACGGGACGGGGCGGAGCCGCCACCGCGGGCGGACCGCACTCCGCCCCCGGCGCCCGCCCCGCCCACGGCCGGCATCCCCGGTCAGCCGTCGGCCGGTGTCCCCTGGCAGGCCGCGACCGGCACCCCCGGGCCGGCCGAGGACCGGCCTCCCTGGTGGGCCGCGGGTGCGTCTCCCGCCGTCCCCGGCCCCCGTACGCCGGGCCCGCCGCAGCCCGACGACACCCCGCGCGGCGGCGACACCCCGCGCGGCGGCGGCGCGCCGGACCGTCCCGGTCCGCCCCCGCAGCGGGCCCCGTGGGAACCGCCGCCCGCCGCACCCGCCGCACCCGCCGGTCCCGTGAGCTTCCCGCCCGGATCTCCGGGGCCCGGGGGTGCCGGCCCCCGGGCGGGACAGTCCGCCGGCCGGGACCCCGCGGCCGACCCGCCACCCGCCCCCGCACCGACGGCACCCCCCGCGCCCGCCGCACCCCCCGCGCCCCCGGACCCGCCGGTGCCCCCCGTGCCGCCGGAGCGGCCCGCACCGCCCGCGCCCGCCGGACCCCCGCGGCCGGCCGGCCCTCGTGGGCGTACGACCTCGGGGAGCGGCGCCGCCGATCTCAGGGAGCCCGCCGCGGACGTGCCGGCCGCCCCGCCTCCCGCCGGCGGGTCCCCGCCCCCGCCTCCGTCCCGGACCACCCCGGACCTCCCCCCGCTCCCGCCCCCGTTCCTCCCCTCGCCGGCCCCGCCCGCCGGGGACGGCGGGGGGCCCGGGTCCTTTGCGCGGGACTACGTCGGCTCCCGGCCGCCCACCTACGACGCCGAACCCACCGCGCTGCCGGCCGCCGAACCCGACGGGCTCGACGGGCTGGTGGCGGACACCGTGCTGGACGGCGCCCGGTACGGGACCTGCACGCTGCGGGCCGTCTCCGTGCGGGGCGACTCCGCGCGCTACCGGGGCGACCCGCGCCGCGACGCGCTGCTCGTCGCCCGTTTCGGCGCGGGGGAGCAGGCGCTGGTCCTGGTGGCGATGGCGACCGGCGCCCGTGCGACGGCCGGGGCGCACCTCGCGGCCGCCGACGCGTGCCGGTGGATCGGCCAAGCCGTGGGCCGCAGCCACGCACGGCTCGCCGAGGACCTGCGGGCCGGCCGGCGCGGCGACCTGAAGTCCGGCCTGCACCGCCTCACCGACCGCAGCCTCGGACGGCTCCGCGCCTCCGCCGCCGAACAGGGCCTGGCCCCCGAGGAGTACGCGGCCACCCTGCGCTGCCTGCTGCTGCCCGCCGACCCCGAGTGCCGGACCAGGGTGTTCTTCGGCGTCGGCCCGGGCGGGCTGCTGCGGCTGCGGGGCGGTGCCTGGCAGGACGTGGAGCCCCAGGGCGGCGACGTCACGGGCGAGCCCGTCCTGGGCTACGGCTCCCCCAGGGGCGGGTCGGCGGGCGGGGCGGCGAGCGAGACGCCCGAGGGCGACCGGCTCACCATGGACCTCGGCGTCACGACACCGCCGGGCCCGACGCCGGAACCGTACGCCGGACCCCGCAGGCCCTTCCGCTTCCGCGCCTCCGTAGCCCGCCCGGGTGATGTGCTCCTGATGAGCACCGCCGGTCTCGCCGAGCCGCTGCTGAGCGAACCGGAGCTGGGCCGGCACCTCGCGCGGCGGTGGTCGGGCCGTACCCCGCCCGGCCTCGCGGAGTTCCTCGCCGACGCCGGTGTCCGGGTCAAGGGGTACGCCGACGACCGCACGGCCGCCGCCGTATGGGAGGCGTGAGACCGCTCGCTGTGCCATACGTAGAGCCATGGCCAAACAGAACGTCGCGGAACAGTTCGTCGACATCCTCACCCGCGCCGGAGTCGAACGCCTCTACGGAGTCGTCGGCGACAGCCTCAACCCGGTCGTGGACGCCGTGCGCCGCCACCCCGGCATCGAGTGGGTGCACGTCCGGCACGAGGAGACCGCCGCCTTCGCCGCCGGGGCGGAGGCACAGGTCACCGGGAAGCTGACCGCGTGCGCCGGCTCCTGCGGCCCCGGCAACCTCCACCTCATCAACGGCCTCTACGACGCCCACCGGTCCATGGCGCCCGTCCTCGCCCTCGCCTCGCAGATCCCGTCCAGCGAGATCGGCCTCGGGTTCTTCCAGGAGACCCACCCCGACCAGCTCTTCCGGGAGTGCAGCCACTACAGCGAGCTGATCTCCAGCCCGAAGCAGATGCCGAGGCTGCTCCAGACCGCCATCCAGCACGCGGTGGGCCAGGGCGGCGTCAGCGTCGTCTCTCTCCCCGGCGACATCGCGGACGAGCCCGCCCCGGAGAAGGCCGCCGAGAGTGCCCTGGTCACCTCCCGGCCCACGGTCCGCCCCGGCGACGAGGAGATCGACCGGCTGGTGCGGATGATCGACGACGCCGACAAGGTCACCCTGTTCTGCGGCGCCGGCACGGCGGGCGCGCACGCCGAGGTGATGGAGTTCGCCGGGAGGATCAAGTCCCCGGTGGGGCACGCCCTGCGCGGCAAGGAGTGGATCCAGTACGACAACCCGTTCGACGTGGGGATGAGCGGGCTGCTGGGCTACGGCGCGGCCTACGAGGCCACCCACGAGTGCGACCTGCTGATCCTGCTCGGCACGGACTTCCCGTACAACGCCTTCCTGCCCGACGACGTCCAGATCGCCCAGATCGACGTCCGGCCGGAACATCTGGGCCGGCGTTCCCGGCTGGACCTCGCGGTGTGGGGCGACGCGAAGGAGACCCTGCGCTGTCTGATCCCGAGGGTGAAGGAGAAGAAGAGCCGCCGCTTCCTCGACCGGATGCTGAAGAAGCACGCGGACGCGCTGGAGGGCGTGGTCAAGGCCTACACCCGCAAGGTCGACAAGCACGTCCCGATCCACCCCGAATACGTGGCCGCCGTGCTGGACGAGGTCGCCGACGACGACGCGGTGTTCACCGTCGACACCGGTATGTGCAACGTCTGGGCCGCCCGCTACATCTCGCCCAACGGCCGCCGCCGCATCATCGGTTCCTTCTCGCACGGCTCGATGGCGAACGCGCTGCCGATGGCGATCGGCGCCCAGTTCACCGACCGGCGGCGGCAGGTCGTCTCGATGTCCGGCGACGGCGGCTTCACCATGCTGATGGGCGACTTCCTCACCCTCGTGCAGCACGACCTGCCGGTGAAGGTGGTCCTCTTCGACAACTCCTCGCTCGGCATGGTCGAGTTGGAGATGCTGGTCGCGGGCCTGCCCTCGCACGGCGTCGCCAACACCAACCCGGACTTCGCCGCCGTCGCCGAGGCGTGCGGGGCCTTCGGGGTGCGGGTGGAGAAGCCGAAGGAGCTGGCCGGGGCGCTGAAGGCCGCGTTCAAGCACAAGGGACCGGCTCTCGTCGACGTCGTCACCGACCCCAACGCCCTGTCCATCCCGCCGAAGATCAGCGCAGACATGGTCACCGGCTTCGCCCTGTCCGCGTCGAAGATCGTGCTGGACGGCGGGGTCGGGCGGATGCTCCAGATGGCCCGCTCGAACCTGCGGAACGTGCCCCGGCCCTGACCCCGGCCCGTCCCGCCCCTGGACAGAACGAACGGTCGTTGAGGATTCGACATGACTGGCCGGGGTTCGAACGGGCAAGGCTTCCCCCGTGAGGTTGTTCGAAGAGGAGGGGAAGCGACATCAGTACGCGGACGGGGGACATGGAGAGGGAGACGACGCCACAGCTCAGCCGACGGCTCGGGCGGGCGGACCTGCGGGCGGTGCCCGAGAGCCGGCGGGCCCTGCGTGAGCTGCTGCGGCACTGGGGCGGACCCGGACGGTCGGAGATCGCGGAACTGCTCACCACCGAACTGGTCACCAACGCGCTGGTCCACACCGACGAAGGGGCCGTGCTGACCGCCACGGTCGGGCCGCGCGCGCTGCGGGTCGAGGTGCGGGACTTCGTCGCCCGGCCGCCCCGGCCCCGCTCTCCCGACCCGGAGGAGAGCACCAACGGCAGAGGGCTGGTCCTGGTGGAGTCCCTGGCCGACGACTGGGGCGTGCGGCCGTGCGGGGCGGGCGAGCCGGGCAAGTCGGTCTGGTTCGAGCTGGACGCCGAGGCCGCCTGAGGCGCCGGAGACCGGGCGCCCCAGGCGGCAGGACGGCTAACCGAACTGCTGCTCCAGGTCCTTGAGCTTGCGCTCCAGGGAGTCCAGGCGCGGCAGGGCCTGGGTGTCGTCCTCCGCGGTGAGGTCGACGGTCACCGGGTCAGTCGCGCCGCGGACGGGCTGCAAGGAGGGCCGCTGGCGTACGGGCAGGGAGTCCGGGGTCGCTATGGCAGGCTCCGCGGTGGCCCGTTCGGCACCTCGCTCGACCTGCTGCACCTCGACCTCGACCTGCCGGCCGCCACGGCCGGGGAAGCCCCGGTGGCCGTGCCCCCGGCTGATCGCCTTGAGCTGCGCCCGCTCCAGGCGCTCCTGCTCACGCCGCCGCTGCTTGGCCTCCTCCTTGCGGCGCCGGTCGTCGCGCACCTCGTCGACCGCCTCGTCGAGGCTGCGCACGCCCTCCAGGAGCATCAGCGACCAGGCGCGGTACGTCTCCCTGGGGGCCCGCAGCCAGCGGACCATGCGGATCTGCGGCAGCGGACGCGGCACGAGGCCCTGCTCGCGCAGTGCGGCCCGCCGGGTCTGCTTCAGCGCCCGGTCGAAGAGCACCGCCGCCGACAGGGACATGCCCGCGAAGAAGTGCGGGGCACCCGCGTGACCGAGGCCGCGGGGCGCGTGCACCCAGTTGAACCACGCGGCCGCGAAGGCGAAGGTCCACACGAGTATGCGGGAGCCGAGCGCCGCGTCACCGTGGCTGGCCTCGCGCACCGCGAGGACGGAGCAGAACATCGCCGCGCCGTCGAGGCCGAACGGGACCAGGTACTGCCAGCCGCCGGTCAGGCCGAGGTTCTGCTCGCCGAAGCCGACCAGACCGTGGAAGGAGAGCGCCGCGGCGACCGCGGCGCAGCAGAAGAGCAGGACATAGGAGAAGGTGCCGTAGAGGGCCTCCTTGCGCCTGCGGCGCTCCTCCATGCGCTCCCACGAGTCGTCCGCGCCCGCGTCCTTCCCCGTGGAACGCTTGCCGCGCGCGAGCACCGCCACCGCCGCCAGCATGCCCAGGAGCAGCACGGCGCCCGGAAGCAGCCAGTTCAGCGATATGTCGGTCAATCTCATCTGGGGTCCCTTGCATTGGGATAGGGCGTAACGCCCGCCATGGTGGCCCAAACCCAGCGGCCCTCAGGGGGGTTTCGGGGCAAGAGGCCGCCAAGAGGGTGCGAGGGAGTGCCCCGGGCGGCGATCTGCTCGAACTGCCGCATGAGGGGCGGGAGTTGAGTTCGAATAAGATAACCCGTACGAGTGGTTCCGTGGAAACTTCTCGCGCTGCGCCCGGGAGTTGTGGAGCGACCTCGATGATCTTAAGGGACCGCCGCGGGTGGGTGCGCCGGGCGGCGGTTCACACCGCCGCGGCGAGCAGCTTGCCGACGCGGTCCGCGTCGCAGGTGCGCGGGCAGGTGGCGCAGGTGTCCTCGGGGCGCAGCGTGTAGAACATGCAGCAGCTCGCCCGGTCCCGGGTGTGCAGCGACTCGCCGTCCGGCCCCGTCAGTTCCCGGAACGCGGCGTCGCCCACGTACGGCTTGGTCGCGCCCGGCAGCAGCAGTTCCAGTTCGCGCCGTGCCCGCTCCTGCTCGCCGAGCAGGTGGGCGACGTACCACAGGCCCTCCACGACCTCGTCGGTCGCCATGCCCCACAGGGCGCGTCCGCGCCGCCGCATCCGCGGTCCGAAAGCCGCCAGCACCGGCTCCAGGTGCTCCGCGACGGAGGCCCGCACCTCGGCCCGCAGCGCCTCCTCGTCCGCGACCACGCGGGCGCCGGGCAGCGCGGCGGCCGGATCGCCCGGCAGACAGGCGAAGCCGGCGGACCGCACGGCCATGCGGCCGAGGGGCAGGCCGGCGGTGGAGCGGTCGTAGGCGACCCGGTCCGCGGGGTAGCGGGGCACCCGGCGGTGCAGGAACCACGGCACGGTGATCAGCAGACAGGCCGGCCACGCGTACCGGTGCAGGCCGAAGCTCGCGACCACGTCGGGCCGGGCCCGCTGCCCGTAGTCCCGCAGCACCTGGGCGTCGTCCCAGGCGAGGAACGCGTCCAGCTCCGCCCCGCCCGCGGCGAGCGAGCCGGCCGGGACCCAGCCGTCCCCGCGCGGGACCTCGTCGGCCCCGTCCAGCTCGGTGATGCCCAGTCCCGGGAGGACCTCGGCCAGGCGTGCGTAGGCGTCCGTGGTGGCCGAGCGGGTGACAGGCATGCGGGACCACCGATCCACGTCGGAGAACGGGCTGCTTTGAGGTAAGCCTTACCTTATCGAAAATACGCGGGATTTGAACTGGGGGCCGGGGCGCTTAGGGTGCTTGACGGACCGGCGACAACCCGCCGTAATGACCCCAAGTACCGACACGTCCCGCAGGAGGACCCGTGAAGCCGAGCGCGCAGGGGCTCCCAGGGACGGGGACCGGGCGGGCCCGCGGTGCCGAGCGGGCCGGCGCGACCGGAGCCGCCGGACCGGCCGGCGTCCCGGCGCAGCCCGGCGCCGCGACCGGGAACCGGGCTCCGGGGGACGCGGGCCCCGCCGGGGGCGTACGCGGCGAGCACACGCACGGCGAACCTCCCGCGCCGCGCCCGCGCGTCCTCGTGCAGCGCTCCTCCGTCCGCGGCCAGGTCCTCGACGCCCTGCGCACCGCGCTGGTGGCCGGCGAGCTGCGCCCCGGCGAGGTCTACTCGGCACCCGCGCTCGGCGAGCGGTTCGGCGTCTCGGCCACGCCCGTGCGCGAGGCCATGCAGCAGCTCGCCCTGGAGGGCGCCGTCGAGGTCGTCCCCAACCGCGGCTTTCGCGTCCTCGAACGCGGCGACCGGGAGCTGGCCGAACTCGCCGAGGTCCGGGCGCTGATCGAGGTCCCCGTGATGCTGCGGCTGGCCCGCACGGTCCCCGCCGAACGCTGGGCGGAGTTGCGGCCCCTCGCCGAGGCAACCGTGCGGGCCGCGTCGTCCGGCTGCCCGGCGACCTACGCCGAGGCCGACCGCGCCTTCCACCGCGCGGTGCTCGCGCTGGCCGGCAACGACCAGCTCGTCCGGATCGCCGGTGACCTGCACCGCCGCGCCCAGTGGCCGCCGGCCGGCGTCCCCGCGGTACGGGGGCGGGCCGACCTGATCGCCGACGCGCACGAACACACGGCGCTGCTGGACGCGCTGATCGCCGGCGACCTGGACGTGGTGCGGAGCCTGGTGGGGGAGCACTTCGCCGGCGCTTAGGAGACCTCCTGCCGCCGGGGACGGGGGGCTCCCGGTTCCTTCGCGGTGCGGTCCGCCCGCCCGGCCCGGCGAGGGGCGCCGGTCCCGGTGGCCCGGCCGTGCAGCGCGACGGCGAGCGGGGCCGCGGTGAACACCGACGAGTACGTGCCCACCACCACGCCGATCAGCAGGGCCAGGGCGAAGTCGGTGAGCGAGCCCTCGGCGAGCACCGCGAGGGCGGCCAGGATCAGCACCGCGCCCGTGCCCGTGTTGACCGTGCGCGGCAGCGTCTGGAGGATCGCCCGGTCGGTGAGCCGGGCGAAGGGCGTCCCGCGGTCCTTCCCGAGCAGTTCCCGGACGCGGTCGAAGAGCACGACCGAGTCGTTGACCGAGTAGCCGATGACCGTCAGCAGCGCGGCCAGGAACACGCCGTCGATCGGCTTGCCGAGCCAGGCGAACACACCCACCAGGACGACGACGTCGTGCGCGAGCGCTCCGACGGCGGCCGTGCCGAACAGCAGCCGGAAACGGGCGGCGAGGTAGAGGAGCTGGGCGCCGAGGGCGAGGCCGAGCGCGATGAGGGCGTCCCGGCGCAGTTCCTCGCCGAGGCTGGGCCCGATCAGCTCGTCGCGGACCTTCTCGGTCTCGCCGCCGAGCGCGCCGACGGCCCCGGTGACGGCCGCCGCCTCGTCGTCGGTCAGCTCCTCGGTGCGCACGGTGAGGCCGTGGTCCCCGGAGGACTGGACGACCGCGCGCGGGAAGCCCGCGTCGGCGAGGGCCGTCCGCGCCCGTTCGGGGTCGACCTCGGTGGCGGTGGAGTACTCGATCAGCCGTCCGCCGGTGAACTCGATGCCGAAGTCCAGCCCGCGGGCCAGGATGCCCGAGCCGGCCAGCACCAGCACGATCCCGGAGGCGGCCAGCCAGCGGCGGGGGCGGCGCATCAGGGCCGGGTCGCGGCGCAGCAGGGCGTCACGGACCGGGCCGGTGCTCGCGATGCCGGTGACGCGGGGACGGCGGGAGACGGACGGGCGGCTCGCGGCGAACTCGGTGAGCACCCGGGTGATCACCAGGGCGCTGACCATGGAGGCGAGGACGCCGATGCCCAGGGTGACGCCGAAGCCCTTCACCGGGCCGGAGGCCAGGAAGAACAGCAGGGCGGCGGCGATGAGCGTGGTGATGTTGGAGTCGGCGATCGCGCTGAACGCGCTGCGGAACCCGGCCGTCAGCGCCGAGCGCGTACTGGGCCGGCTCCTGGCGGCCTGCTCCTCGCGGGCACGTTCGAACACCAGGACGTTGGCGTCCACCGCCATGCCGATCGCCAGGACGAAACCCGCCAGCCCCGGCAGGGTCAGGGTCGCGCCGATCGCGGCCAGGGCGGCGTAGGAGATGAGGCCGTAGCAGAGCAGGGCGAGCGCCGCGAGGGCGCCCATGAGGCGGTAGACGACGACGATGAACAGCGCGGTCAGCGCGGTGCCGATGACGGCGGCCCAGGCGCCGGCCGAGATCGCCTCGTCGCCCAGCGTGGCCCCGATCGTGCGCTGCTCCACCGTCTCCACCGGCACGGGGAGGGCACCGCCCTCGACGAGCAGGGCGAGTTCGCGGGCCTCGGCGTCGTCGAAGGACCCGGTGATCAGGGTGGAGCCGCCGGAGATGCCCGCCCCGCAGGCCACCGACGGGTCGACCTGCGGCGAGGAGATGATCTTGTCGTCGAGCACGATGGCGACCCGGCGCCGGTCGTCACCGGCCGGGTGGCAGGCCGCCTCGCCGGTCACCCGGGCCCACCGGTCGGCGCCCGCGTCCTCGAAGTCCACGGTGACGTGCCACCCCGCGCCGCCCTGCTGGTCGAAGCGGGCGTCGGCGCCCTCGACGTCCCGCCCGGTCAGGGCGGCCGCCTCGAGCCGGAGGGGCCGGCCGGACTCGTCGGGCAGCACGCGCTCGCCGGGCCGGTCGGACCGGGGCTTCCCGGCTTCCTCGGCCGGGCCGTGGACCGGGTGGACGGTGAGCTGTGCGGTGCGGCCCAGCACGTCGGCCGCCTTCTTCGGGTCCTGGACACCCGGCAGCTCGACGACGACGCGGTGGTCACCGGAGCGGACGATGGTCGGTTCGGCGACGCCGAGCGCGTCGATGCGGCCGCGCAGCACCTCCACCGTGCGGTCGGTGGCCTCGGCGTCCGCGACGACGGTGGGGGTGGAGCGGGTCTCCAGCACGATCTGGGTGCCGCCGCGCAGATCGAGCCCGAGGCGGACCGGCGTGGTGAGGGCGATGCCGAGGGCCGCGGCCAGCACGGCCAGGGCGATCAGCGCACGGATGCGCAGACCGCCGGACCGGGAGCGGGACCGCGACCGGCGCGGGGAACCTGGGGACAGGGGGATACGGGAGCGCTGCAACGGAGACCTCCGGCGGGCACGCCGCGGCAGCGGCCTGCGCGGCCGCGACGGAAGGGGAAGGTGACGGGAGTACGCGGTGCGTACGGTGCTCAGGTGCCGGAGGGGGCGGGAGGTGCCCGGCCGTGGTCGTGATGCGTGCGGCCGGGGGAGAGGGTCACGGCGCCTGACCCGGCGGGGGTACGCCCGCCGGCGGCGGGGACGGCGCCCACGGAGCGCGGGGCGGTGGCGGGGCGGTCGGGGGGTGCCGGGCGCTCACCGAGGTGGTCGTGGCGTGCCCTGGCCCGGTCGAGGCAGGGCGCGGCGCCGCCGTCGTCGGCGTGCTGGTCGGTCTGCGGGTGAGGGAGAGCGGCGGTCGTCGCCGCGTGGGCCGGGAGCGCCCCCGCGACCGCGGCGCCCGTGCCGGTCGCGGGCCCGGCCGGGACCAGGGCCAGCAGGAGGGCCAGCAGCGGGGCGAGCGCGACCGCGAGCCGGGGAGCCCTCACGGGGGCGGTGCGACCTGCGGGGCGCATGCACCGTCCCCTTTCGTCAGGGTGTCAGGGCGTCAGGGCGTTCGGGCGTTCGGGCGGCCGGGCGGAGAGGAGCCCGGGGCTCCGGCCCGGGAGTGGGTGGCCGGAGCCCCGGGCGGTCCGGGGACGTCAGGGTTCGATGAGGCCGGCGCGGATGGCGTACCGGGTCAGTTCCAGACGGTCGCGCAGGCCGAGCTTCTGCAGCAGGTTCGCCCGGTGCCGCTGGACGGTCTTGACGCTGATGAAGAGGATCTCGGCGATCTCCTTGGAGGAGTGGCCCTCGGCGACGAGCTTGAGGACCTCCTCCTCCCGGGGCGTGAGGATGTGGTCGGCGCTCTCCTCGCCGTGCCGGACCCGGTCGAGGTAGTTGCGGATCAGGGCGGTCACCGCCCCCGGGTAGAGGAACGGCTCGTCGCGCATCGCGGCCCGGCAGGCGGCGACCAGATCGCGGTCGGCGACGGACTTCAGGACGTATCCGCAGGCCCCCGACTTCAGCGCCTGGAACAGGTACTGCTCGTTGTCGTGCATCGTCAGCATGAGGATGCGCAGCCCGGGTTTCAGCGCGGCCAGCTCGCGGGCGGCCTGGAGACCGGTCAGCCGCGGCATCGCGATGTCCAGGACCGCCAGGTCCACGGCGTTCGCCCGCGCCTTCTCGATGGCCTCCGCGCCGTCCCCGGCCTCCGCCACCACCTCCAGGTCCGGTTCCCGGTCGAGGATCAGCCGGACACCGCGGCGCACCAGGGCGTGGTCGTCGGCGAGCAGGATGCGGATCCTCGCCGGGCCGGACGCGGGCGCCGCGGACCCGGCGGAGGCGGACGCCGCGGACGCGGGTGCCGCGGGGGACGCCGTGGGCCGGGCGGACGGCTCGGGAAGGGAACGGTCGGGCAGGGACGACGGGTCGGACATGGTCAGGGCTGCTTCCTGGGGACGGGTGCGGTGAGCCGGACGCGGGTGCCGGCGCCGGGAGCCGAGGTGATGTCGAGGGCGGCCCCGACGAGCAGGGCCCGTTCGCGCATGCCGCGGATACCGGCGCCCTCGCACGGCGCCTCGATGCCGCGGCCGTCGTCGGCGACGGTGAGCGTCACGGCGCCCTCGGCCCGGGCGAGGCCCACCTCCAGCCGGCGGGCGTCCGCGTGGCGGGCGGCGTTGGTCAGGCTCTCCTGCGCCACGCGGTAGAGGACCAGCTCGGTCTCGTGGTCCAGTGCGGGCAGGTCGGCGTCGAACCGGCGGACCACCCGCAGACCCGTGTGGGTCGCGAAGTCGTGGGTGAGCGAGGACAGCGCGCTGATCAGACCGAGATCGTCCAGCACCCCGGGACGCAGCCGGCGCACCAGGCGGCGGACCTCGTCCAGGCTCTCCCTGGTGATCTCCTGCGCCTGCTGGAGCTCCGAGCGCAACGGTTCGTCGGCGTCGTCCGCGGACCGCCCGAGGACCAGCAGGATGGCGGTCATGCTCTGCCCGACCTCGTCGTGCAGCTCCTGGGCGATGCGGCGCCGCTCCGCCTCCTGGGCGAGCAGGACGCGGGCACTGCTCGTGGCCCGCTCGTGCTCCAGCCGGTCCAGCATGGCGTTGAAGGTGCGGATCAGCTCGGGGACCTCGCCGCCGCCGGACACCGGGAGCCGCTGGCCCGGGCGGAGCAGGTCGACCGTGGTCATCAGCCTCGTCAGCCGGTCCAGCGGTGCCAGGCCCCAGCGCAGCAGGGCGCCGTTGGCGACCAGCATGACGCCGAGCCCGCCCACCAGGATGACGGCCTCGGTCAGCAGGACCGGCACGGAGACGGTCACCGGAGCCCACAGCAGCAGGGCCGTGGCGAAGCCCAGCACCACCGCGTTGAGCCCGAAGATCCGCCAGAACAGGGACACCGGGGAGTACGCCTCCTTCTGCGACGCGACGACTGGTACGCCTCCACTGTCGGCCATCGCGCACCCTCGGCGGCGGCAGCCGCGGCCCAGGTCGCGACCGAGCAAGCGACCAGCGTGCCCCGCCGCACGCCACCGGGTCGATGGGGGCCGACCCCCATTTCCGTGCCGCGGCACACCCATCCGGGCGCCCTCGGGCACCGCCGTGTGGATGCCCGGGCCCCGCGCAAATGGGGCCCGCGCCCGATGGGTTTCCCCCGCCGGCCCGGCCAGGCTGGACGGTGACCGGGCCCGATCGGCCCGGCGTCCGCCGTACCCGCAGAGCCTTCCGGACCCTTCCGGACCCATCCAGACCCTTCCGGACCCTTCCAGACCCTTCCGAGATGAGGACGCACCGTGTCGCTCGACGCCCCCCGCACCGAACCCCGCCCCGAGCGGCTGACCGCTCACGAGGCACGCCAGCGCCTCGAACACGCGCGCAGCACCCGGCTGACCCAGCTCCAGGCCCTCGGTGAGGGCGGCCAGGCGGACGACCAGCTGATGGCCGCGCAGAAGGACGCCATCGAGCGGGTGCTCAAGGAGATCGACGCGGCCTTCGCGCGGATCGACGGCGGCAGCTACGGCACCTGCCTGGGCTGCGGCAAGCCCGTCCCGGGGGAGCGGCTGGAGATCCTCCCCTACACGCGGTACTGCGTCGCCTGCCAGCGCCGCGCCGCCGCCTGACCACCGTCCGTCCGGCTCTCGTCTCCCGCCCTGCCCGAGGGGTGAAGTGGTGAACCATCCGATCATCGACGACCACGAGGCGCGTCTGTCGCCCGAAGACCTGGCGGCGCTCCGGGACAGCCTCCGCGAGCAGCGGCTGTTCCGCGAGGAGCAACTGCGGCAGATCGCGACCGTGCCGGCCCACGCCGAGGAGGCGCACCGGCGGCGGTCCGCCGCGCAGACCGAGGTACGGGTCGAGTTGGCCGCCTCGGCGCGCATGGTCCTCGCCGACGTGGAAGCGGCGCTCGACCGCATGGCGAGGGGCCGCTACGGCTCCTGCCACCTGTGCCGGCGCCCCGTCGACCGCGCGCGCCTGCTGATCGTGCCGCAGGCCCGCTACTGCGCACGCTGCCAGCAGGTGCGGGAGGCCGGCCGATGACCGCCGTCCGTCTGCCCGCCGAATCCCGGCGCCTGCCGTGGCCGCTGTCCCGGCACCGCTGCGGCGTCGCCCTCGACATCGGCAGCGCCCGGACCCGCGCCTGGGTCGCCGGGCGGGGACTGGTCCTCGACGTGCCGACGGTGACGTTCGCGGGCGCCGGGGCGGTCTACCCCGTCCAGCGCGGCCGCATCGTCGACACCGAGGGCGCGGCGCGCATGCTCGGCCGGCTCCTCGCCCACCGGCTGCCGCGTTTCGCCCGCCCGCTGGTCGTGGTGACCGCGCCGGTGCTGGACGGGTACGCCTACCGCACCCAGGCCCGCACGGCGGTGCAGGTGCTGCGGCCCCGGGGGGGCTGACCGTCCCGAGCGCGCGGGCGGTCGCCCTCGCGGCGGGCGCGGACCTGTCCCGGCCGCTGCTCGTGGTGGACATCGGCGCCCGCCTCACCGAGGTGGTGCTGCTGGCCGACGGTGCCGTCTTCGACGCGCGGCGCGCCGCACTGGGCACGGGGGACCTCGACGACGCGACCGGGCCGGCGGCGATCGGCGAGGCGGTCGCCGGCATGGCGACCTCGATGCTGCGGCAGGACCGCACCTCCCTCACCGTCGAGGCCCTGGGCCGGGGTCCGCTGCTGGCGGGCGGCGGCGCCCTGCGTCCCGAGATCACCTGCCGTCTCGCCGACGTGCTGCACACCCCGCTGAGCGCCGTACCGGCCCCGCACACGGCCGCCGTCCGCGGTGCCGCCCAGCTCCTGGCGGCCGCGGACTCCCACCCGCCCGTCACGGGCACGGACCCTCCGGCCGGCCCTCCACGCTGACCGCGCCCGCCCGGTCCACCCGGCCCACCCGCGTACCCGGCGCGGCGGGCCGTCACCTCACCCGACCCGAATCCCGCACGATGCGTACGGCCGCGGACCGGCCCCCTACGGCGCCCGCACGCGCGGTCGGCCCAGTGCCGGTGACTCGGCCGGGCGCGATCCCGTCCGAGTGGACCCCCGTCGTCGAAGCCGTCCCTCGTGAAAGCCGTCCGTCGTCGAAACCGTCCGCCGTCGAAACCGTCCGTCGTCGAAACCGTCCGTCGTCGAAACCGTCCGTCGTCGAGACCGTCCGTCGTCGAAACCGGTCCGCAGTCGGAGCCGTCCGTCGTCCGTCGTCGACGCCGGCCCGGCGCCGACGGCCCCGCCGACCGATCCCGGAAGGAGGCGCACCGTGGCCGGTGAGACACCCCGGGCACAGCCACCGCCCCTCGATCCCGCCCCCGCTGCCGGCCGGCACCCGCACCTGGTGCTGTGGCGATGGCGGCGCAACACCCTGCGGCGCCGTACCGACCGCCTGCACGCCTGGATCGCCCTGGGTCTGCTGCTGGCCGTCCTGGCGGCGGCCCCCGCGGCGATGTTCGCGGCCGGCGACGCGGCCCACCGCCACTACCGCGCCCTCGCCGAGCACCAGGCCCGGACCCGCGACCACCGCCCCGCCGTCCTCGTCCACGACGCCCCGCGCCATCCGGAACCGGGCTCGGCGGAGGCGAAGAGGACCCGGTACCCGGTCGAGGTGCGCTACACCGGCCCGGACGGGGCCGTCCGGACCGCGGAGACGGACGTCGAACCGGGACTCCCCGCGGACAGCACCGTCCTCGTCTGGGTCGACGCGGCGGGAGGGCTCACCGGACCGCCGCTGACCGGGGACCAGGTCCGCAGCCGCGCGACGGGCTGGGCGATCCTCGCCTTCCTGGGCGTGGCCCTCACCGGCCTCGCCGCCCACGGTGCCACCGGCGTGCTGCTGCACCGGATCAACCTCGCGCACTGGGACGCCGCCTGGGCCGTCACCGAACCGCGCTGTAGCAGGGCCCCCTGAGCACGCTCACGCGGTCGCCGCGCCCGCGGCCGGCGGTGCCAGGTGCCGCGCCAGCCAGGTCGGCACCCCGCCGAGCAGCCGGACCAGGCGCCGGGCCTCCTCCCGCAACCGGGACGCCTCCGGTTCCGACTCGGCGTCCGCCAGCGAGACCAGCGCGGGAGCCGTGCCCACCAGGTAGCCCAGTTCCTCGCGGATGCGCAGCGACTCGGCGAAGCCGTGCCGGGCCTCGGCCATCTCCCCCTCGCGCAGGGCGAGTCCGGCCAGATGCCGCCAGGTGGCGGACTGCAACAGCGGGTCGCCCTGCGCGGTGGCGCCGGCGTGGGCGCGCCGGTACGCCGCCTTGGCGGCCTGCGGCGACCGGGTCAGGTTCTCCGCGAGCAGCCCCCGCCGGAAGTCCAGCAGCGCCCGCCCCCCGGCGCCCGGCGCGATCAGCGCCGCCGCCCGGCCCAGCGCGGCCCGCGCCTCGTCGGACCGGTCGCGCACCCCGTGCACCGTGGCGGCGTAGGCGAGTTGCCCGCGTTCACAGGCGGCGGCCCCCCGCTCGTCGTCGCTGTCGGCCAGCGCCTCGGCGGTGCGCAGCGCGTCCTCGGCGTCCGCCCAGCCCTGCTCCGTGTACAGGCACCGCTCCACCAGCAGCGCGGTCCGCTGCAACGCGGTGGCCGCGGAGACCGGCTCCAGCAGGGCCGCCGCGTCGGACCAACAGGCGCGCGAACGCAACCGCCACACGGCGGTCTGGAGCGGATCGTCACCCTCGGTCGTTCCCCAACCAGAACCAGCCATGGCGGAATGCGCCACGTTGCCCTCCCCTTGGCACGCCATCGAGCTCTCGAAGTGGTGGCCGCATCTCAGCACGGATCCGGCGGCCCGGCCAAGGGGATGGGTGAAACTTTTCACAAAGTCGTGGGACTTGACCGCCCGGAGGTTTGGGACCGTTCCGGGCGGTGTCGTGTCCCGCGGCTCAGCTCATCCGCAACGCGAGGAAGAAATCGAGCTTGTCCTCCAGGCGCGACAGATCACGTCCCGTCAACTGCTCGATCCGTCCGACGCGGTAGCGCAACGTGTTGACGTGCAGGTGGAGCCGGGTGGCGCAGCGCGTCCAGGAGCCGTCGCTGGCGAGGAAGGCCTCCAGGGTCGGGATCAGCTCGGCGCGGTGGCGGCGGTCGTAGTCACGCAGCGGGTCCAGCAGCCGGGCGGTGAAGGCCCGGCGCACGTCGTCGGGGACGAAGGGGAGGAGCAGGACGTGCGAGGCCAGCTCCTGGTGGCCGGCCGCGCAGACCCGGCCGGGGCGCGCCGCGGCGACCCGCCGCGCGTGCCGCGCCTCCTCCAGCGCGCCGCGCAGCCCCTCCGCCGAGTGCACGGCCGCGCTGACGCCGAGCGTGACCCGCCCGTCGCCGTCCAGCCCCGCCGACAGCGGTTCCCGCACGGCCTCCAGGAGCACGTCCGCGAGGATGCCGGTCTCGGAGCCGTCGTGCTCGGCGGAGACCGCCGGCAGCGGCACGAGAGCGACGGCCTCGTCGCCGGTGTGGGCCACGGCGATGCGGTCGGAGTGCTCGGGCCCCGTGGCGAGCGGGTCGACGAGGATCTCCTCCAGCAGGGTCTGGGCGACCGGCCCGGTCGCGGAGCCGTCGTCCTCCCACTCCACCCGGGCGACCACGACCTGCCAGTGCGGGGCCGCGCCGAGGCCCGGCAGCAGCACCGGCGCCGCGACCCGCAGCCGGGCCGCGATCTCGGCGGGCGCGGCGCCCGTCTGCACCAGCTCCAGGACCTCCTGCGCGAGCCGCCTGCGGACCGTGCGCGCCGCGTCCCGCCGGTCGCGCTCGACGGCGATGAGCTGCGTGACGCCGTACAGCAGGTCGAGCCGCTCCTCGGCCCAGTCCCCGGCGTCCGCCTCCACCACCAGCAGCCAGTCGGACAGCACCGTCTCGCGCACGTCCCGCGCGGCCTGCGGTACGCGCGCCGCGCCCGGCGTGCGGTGCCCCGCGGCGCGCACCGGGAAGAGGCTGTACGTCGTCGGGCCCAGGGGCACCCGGTGCGGTGCCCGCCGGCCCGTCCGGGTGGCGGCCAGATGCTCCGCCGCGAGCTTCGCGCACACCTCGGCGGGCAGCGCGGGACCCGCGTCCTTGGGGCCCGCGACCGGCCGCCCGGTCGGGGAGAGCACCCAGGCCCGCAGGTCCAGGTCCGTGCCGAGCAGGTCGAGGACGACGTCGGGGCCGCCGCCCGCGGGGCCCGAGGTCATCATCCGGCGGTGCCGGTCGACCACGGCCGCGAGGTCCCCGGCCCGCTCCCCGGAGACCTGCCGGACCACGTGCTCGGTGATGGTCGCGAAGGCCACCGACTCGTTCACCGCGAACAGCGGCAACCGGTGCCGCACGCACGCCGCCAGCAGGTCCTCCGGGACGCTGCCCAGCTCCGCCTCGCCGGCGGCGAGCGCGGCCACGCCGGACTGCACGAGGAGGCGGACGAACGGCTCGGAGTCGGCGGCGTCCCGGCGCCAGGCCAGGCCGGTGAGGACCAGCTCGCCGCCGGAGAGGTAGCGGCTGGGGTCCCGCAGGTCGGTGGTCATCACGCCCCGGACGGAGCGGTCCAGCTCGTCCTCGCCGCCGAGCAGCCTGAGGCCCAGCGCGTCGGTGTCCAGCAGTGCGCGCAGCCGCATTCTCGTCGCCGCCGTTCTTTGTCTCGAAGTGTTCCAGGTCACGCGGCTGTGTCGCCCGATTTCCGGAGGGACCAGAGGAATGTAGGGAGGTTGGTGAGGACCTCCTTTCATACGAATCTACAAGATGCCTGGGCTGGCCAGCCAACTCCTTCATGGTTTCTGCGACTGACCCTGGTGGAGCACCGGGCGGTGTACTGAGGCCACTCCACGTGAACAGCACATGAACGAGCCTGGCCCGCCGCACACGGATTGGCTCAATCTGCACGACCACCAGACGAAGACGAAGAAGAGAGCCGGTCATGGACTTCCTTCGCCCCGCCAGCTGGGAGGAGGCGCTCGCCGCGAAGGCCGAGCACCCCACCGCTGTGCCGATTGCGGGTGGCACCGACGTGATGGTCGAGATCAACTTCGACCACCGCAGGCCCGAGTACCTGATGGACCTGAACCGCATCGGCGACCTCTGCGAGTGGGAGGTCGGCGAGGACTCCGTGCGGCTCGGCGCCTCCGTCCCGTACACCCGGATCATGGACGCCCTCCGCACCGAACTCCCCGGACTCGCCCTCGCCTCGCACACGGTCGCCTCCCCGCAGATCCGTAACCGCGGCGGCGTGGGCGGCAACCTCGGCACCGCCTCCCCGGCCGGCGACGCGCACCCCGCGCTGCTCGCCGCCGGGGGGGAGGTCGAGGTCGAGTCGGTGCGCGGCAAGCGCCTCATCCCGATCGACGAGTTCTACAAGGGCGTCAAGCGCAACGCGCTGGAGCCCGACGAGCTGATCCGCGCCGTGCACGTCCAGAAGGCCGACGGCCCGCAGCAGTTCTCCAAGGTCGGCACCCGCAACGCCATGGTCATCGCCGTGTGCGCCTTCGGACTGGCCCTGCACCCCGAGACCCGCACGGTCCGCACCGGCATCGGCTCGGCGGCCCCCACGCCCGTACGGGCGAAGGCCGCGGAGGACTTCCTGAACGCCGCGCTCGAGGAGGGCGGCTTCTGGGACAACGGCAAGATCATCACCCCGTCGGTCGCCAAGCAGTTCGCGGACCTGTGCTCGGCCGCCTGCAACCCGATCGACGACGTCCGGGGCACCGCGAGCTACCGCCGCCACGCGGTCGGCGTCATGGCCCGCCGGACGCTCACCTGGACCTGGGAGTCGTACCGCGGCGCCCGCCACACCACGGAGGGAGCCGCGTAATGCGCGTCAACTTCACTGTCAACGGACGTCCGCAGGAAGCCGACGACGTGTGGGAGGGCGAGTCCCTCCTCTACGTCCTGCGCGAGCGGCTCGGCCTGCCCGGTTCCAAGAACGCCTGCGAGCAGGGCGAGTGCGGCTCCTGCACGGTCCGCCTGGACGGCGTCCCGGTCTGTTCCTGTCTGGTCGCGGCCGGTCAGGCGCAGGGCCGTGAGATCGTCACGGTCGAGGGACTGGCCGACTTCGCCCAGCAGCGCGCCGAGGGCTGCGCGAGCGGCGCCTGCGGCGGCGGTGACGAGGGCACCTCGCTCGACGAGGCCAAGCGCTGGCAGGCCGCGGGCACCGACTCGCAGACCGGCGAGGGCACCGAACTCGCGCCCATCCAGCAGGCGTTCATCGACGCCGGCGCCGTCCAGTGCGGCTTCTGCACGCCCGGCCTGCTGGTCGCCGCCGACGAGATGCTGGAGCGCAACCCCAACCCGACCGACGCGGACATCCGCGAGGCGCTGTCGGGCAACCTGTGCCGCTGCACGGGCTACGAGAAGATCATGGACGCGGTCCGGCTGGCCGCGGCCCGCCAGTCCGAGGGGGTCTGAGCATGGCTGCCAACGGCGCACCCACCAAAATCACCCAGGTTTCGAAGACCAAGGGCGGGATCGGCGAGTCGACGCTCCGCCCGGACGGCACCCTCAAGGTCACCGGCGAGTTCGCCTACTCGTCCGACATGTGGCACGAGGACATGCTCTGGGGCCAGATCCTGCGCTCCCCGGTCGCCCACGCCGAGATCGTCTCCATCGACACGGGCGAGGCCCTCGCCATGGCCGGCGTCTACGCCGTCATGACCTACGACGACCTCCCCACCGAGATCCGCACCTACGGCCTGGAGATCCAGGACACCCCGGTCCTCGCGCACGGCAAGGTCCGCCACCACGGCGAGCCGGTCGCCATCGTCGCCGCCGACCACCCGGAGACCGCGCGCCGCGCCGCCGCCAAGATCAAGGTGGAGTACCGGGAGCTGCCCGTCATCACCGACGAGGCCTCCGCGACCGCCCCGGACGCGATCCTCGTCCACGAGAACCGCGACGACCACCACATCGGCCACGTCCCGCACCCCAACATCGTGCACCGCCAGCCGATCGTGCGCGGCGACGCCGACGCGGCCGCCGAGCGGGCCGACGTGATCGTCAAGGGCCAGTACTACTTCGGCATGCAGGACCAGGCCTTCCTCGGCCCCGAGTCCGGCCTCGCCGTGCCCTCCGAGGACGGCGGCGTCGAGCTGTACGTCGCCACCCAGTGGCTGCACTCCGACCTGAAGCAGATCGCCCCGGTGCTCGGCCTGCCCGAGGACAAGGTGCGCATGACGCTGTCCGGCGTCGGCGGCGCGTTCGGCGGCCGCGAGGACCTGTCGATGCAGATCCACGCCTGTCTGCTGGCGATGCGCACCGGCAAGCCCGTCAAGATCGTCTACAACCGCTTCGAGTCCTTCTTCGGCCACGTGCACCGCCACCCCGCGCGGCTGTACTACGAGCACGGCGCCACCAAGGACGGCAAGCTCACCCACATGAAGTGCCGGATCGTCCTGGACGGCGGCGCCTACGCGTCCGCCTCCCCGGCGGTCGTCGGCAACGCCTCCTCGCTGTCGGTCGGCCCGTACGTCATCGACGACGTGGACATCGAGGCCATCGCCCTCTACAGCAACAACCCGCCCTGCGGCGCCATGCGCGGCTTCGGCGCGGTCCAGGCGTGCTTCGCCTACGAGGCGCAGATGGACAAGGTGGCCAAGGAACTCGGCATGGACCCGGTGGAGTTCCGCCGGATCAACGCCATGGAGCAGGGCACGATCATGCCGACCGGCCAGCCGGTCGACTCGCCCGCCCCGGTCGCCGAACTCCTGCGCCGCGTCAAGGCGATGCCGATGCCTCCCGAGCGCCAGTGGGAGTCCAGCGAGGGCTCCGACGTGCGCCAGCTGCCGGGCGGCCTGTCCAACACCACGCACGGCGAGGGCGTCGTCCGGGGCGTCGGCTACGCGGTCGGCATCAAGAACGTCGGCTTCTCCGAGGGCTTCGACGACTACTCCACCGCCAAGGTGCGCATGGAGGTCGTGGGCGGCGAGCCCGTCGCCACGGTCCACACCGCCATGGCGGAGGTCGGCCAGGGCGGCGTCACCGTCCACGCGCAGATCGCCCGCACCGAGCTGGGCGTCACGCAGGTGACCATCCACCCGGCCGACACGCAGGTCGGCTCGGCCGGTTCGACCTCGGCCTCCCGGCAGACGTACGTCACCGGCGGCGCCGTGAAGAACGCCTGCGAGCTGGTCCGCGAGAAGGTCCTGGAGATCGGCCGGCGCAAGTTCGGCTCCTACCACCCGGCCTGGGCCACCGCCGAGCTGCTCCTGGAGGGCGGCAAGGTCGTCACCGACGGCGGCGAGGTCCTCGGCGACCTGGTCGACGTCCTGGAGGGCGAGGCGGTCGAGGTCGAGGAGGAGTGGCGGCACCGGCCCACCGAGGCCTTCGACCTGCGCACCGGCCAGGGCAACGGCCACGTCCAGTACTCCTTCGCCGCACACCGCGCCGTCGTCGAGGTCGACACCGAGCTGGGCCTGGTCAAGGTCGTCGAGCTGGCGTGCGCCCAGGACGTCGGCAAGGCGCTCAACCCGCTCTCCGTGGTCGGCCAGATCCAGGGCGGCACCCTCCAGGGCATGGGCATCGCGGTGATGGAGGAGATCGTCGTCGACCCCAAGACCGCCAAGGTCAGGAACCCGTCCTTCACGGACTACCTGCTGCCCACCATCCTCGACACGCCGACCATCCCCGTCGACGTGCTCGAACTCGCCGACGACCACGCGCCGTACGGGCTGCGCGGCATCGGCGAGGCCCCCACCCTGTCGTCCACCCCGGCGGTCCTCGCGGCCATCCGGAACGCGACCGGGCTGACGCTCGACCGCACGCCCGTACGTCCGGAGCACCTCACCGGCAAGGCGTGAGCCGACCCTCCGGGCGGCGCACGGAACGTCACACACTCCGCGCCGCCCGGAGCACACCCCGGGTCCCGCTCCGCTCGCGGGCCCCGCAGCACCACCACGCACGCGTCCCACCACCCATGCGTTCGTCTCGGGCCGTCCCCCGGGTCGTGCACATCCCAAATCCCCGCGGCCGCCCCAGCGGACTCGCGCGGGTGCCCCTTTGAACCTTGGGAGACGGCCCCATGACCCAGCAGTCCGTGGAGCCCAGGACCACCGCCGAGGAGGCGGGAGCGGGTTCCCGCGTCCCCGCCGGCAGGTCCTGGCTCGACCGGTACTTCCACATATCCCACCGGGGATCGACGGTCGCGCGTGAGGTGCGCGGCGGCATCACCACCTTCATGGCGATGGCCTACATCGTCCTGCTCAACCCCGTGATCCTGTCCGGCAAGGACGCCGCGGGGGACACCCTCGGCCAGAAGGCCCTGATCACCGCGACGGCGTTCGCGGCGGCGCTCACCACGCTCCTGATGGGCTTCGTCGGCAAGGTGCCGCTCGCCCTGGCCGCCGGGCTCTCGGTGTCCGGCGTGATCGCCGGGCAGGTCGTACCGCAGATGACCTGGCCGCAGGCCATGGGCATGTGCGTGATGTACGGCGTGGTGATCATGCTCCTCGTGGTCACCGGGCTGCGCGAGATGATCATGAACGCGATCCCGCTCGCCCTGAAGCACGGCATCACCATGGGCATCGGCCTGTTCATCGCGATCATCGGCCTGGTGAAGGGCGGCTTCGTCCACGCGGGCGAGGCGACCCCGCTGACCCTCGGCCCCGCCGGTGAACTCGCCGGCTGGCCCGTCCTGCTCTTCGCGGGCACCCTGCTCCTGATCTTCATGCTCCAGGCGCGCAACACCCCCGGCGCTATCCTGATCGGCATCGTCGCCGGCACCGTCGTCGCCTCCGTGCTGAACGCCACCGGGGTCATCGATCCCAAGCAGTGGGCCAACGGCGCCCCCGAGCTGCACGGCAGTGCGGTCTCCATGCCGGACTTCTCGCTCTTCGGCGAGCTGGAGTTCGGCGGCTGGGGCGAGGTCGGCGCGATGACGGTCGGCATGATCGTCTTCACCCTGGTGCTGGCCGGGTTCTTCGACGCGATGGCCACCATCATCGGCGTCGGCACCGAGGCCAAGCTCGCCGACGACAAGGGCCGCATGCCGGGCCTGTCCAAGGCGCTGTTCATCGACGGCGCGGGCGGTGCCATCGGCGGCGTGGCGGGCGGCTCCGGCCAGACCGTCTTCGTCGAGTCCGCGACCGGCGTCGGCGAGGGCGCCCGCACGGGCCTCGCCTCGGTCGTCACCGGCCTGTTCTTCGCGGCCTGCCTGTTCTTCACGCCGATCACCGCGATCGTGCCCCAGGAGGTCGCCTCGGCCGCCCTGGTGGTCATCGGCGCGATGATGATGATGAACGCCCGGCACGTGGACTGGGCCGACCGGGCCACCGCGATCCCGGTCTTCCTGACCGTCGTCCTGATGCCGTTCACGTACTCCATCACGGCGGGCGTCGCGGCCGGTGTGATCTCCTACGTCGCCATCAAGGTCGCCCAGGGCAAGGCCCGGGAGATCGGCGTCTTCATGTGGGCCCTGACGGTGATCTTCGTCGTCTACTTCGCCCTCAACCCGATCGAGAGCTGGCTGGGCGTGCACTAGCCGCCGCACCGGGAACCCGTCCTCCACCACTCGTCCTAGGAGACCGACAGATGCTGGACATTGCCGAAGAGCTGGACCGGTGGGTCGAGCAGGGACGCGACGTCGCCGTGGCCACCGTGGTGGCCGTCGGCGGCAGCGCACCCCGCCAGCCCGGCGCCGCCCTCGCGGTGGACGCCGACGGCACGGTGATCGGCTCGGTGTCCGGCGGCTGCGTGGAGGGGGCCGTGTACGAGTTGTGCCGGCAGGCGCTGGAGGACGGCGAAACCGTGCTCGAACGCTTCGGCTACAGCGACGAGGACGCCTTCGCCGTGGGGCTGACCTGCGGCGGTGTCATCGACATCCTGGTCACACCGGTACGGGCGGCCGATCCCGCCCGCCCGGTGTACGCCGCCGCGCTCGCCGCCGCCGCGCGGGGGGAGGCGGCGGCGGTGGCACGGATCGTGAGCGGCCCGGCGGAACTGACCGGCCGCGCCCTCCTCGTCCATCCCGACGGCTCGCACGAGGGCGGTTTCGGCGCCCACCCCGAGCTGGACCGCACGGTGGCCGCCGAGGCCGGCGCCTTCCTGGACAACGGGCGCACCGGCACCCTGGAGATCGGAGAGCAGGGCTCGCTTTGCGGAGCACCGCTCACGCTGCTGATCGAGTCCTCGGTGCCGGCACCCCGCATGATCGTCTTCGGTGCGATCGACTTCGCCTCCGCGCTGGTCCGGGCCGGCAAGTTCCTCGGCTACCACGTGACGGTGTGCGACGCGCGCCCCGTCTTCGCCACGGCCGTCCGCTTCCCCGATGCGGACGAGATCGTCGTCGAGTGGCCGCACGAGTACCTGGCCCGCACCGACGTGGACGCGCGGACGGTGCTGTGTGTGCTGACCCACGACGCCAAGTTCGACGTACCCCTGCTGCGGCTCGCCCTGCGCCAGCCGGTGGCGTACGTCGGCGCGATGGGCTCCCGCCGCACCCACCTGGAACGCAACGCCCGGCTGCGCGAGGTCGGCGTGAGCGACCTGGAGCTGAACCGCCTCAGGTCACCCATCGGCCTCGACCTCGGCGCCCGCACCCCCGAGGAGACGGCCCTCTCCATCGCCGCCGAGATCATCGCGACCCGCCGCGGCGGCACCGGCGCCTCCCTGACCGGCGCCCACACCCCGATCCACCACGACGGCCCGTCGTCTCCGACGGGAAGGATCGGCTCGGTGGCCTGACCGGCGCCGACCGTTCACGCCAGAGACCACTCAGCCGGTCTGCCTGTCTTTCGCTTCGCATGGTGCGGGTGACAGGTCAGCGGCCGGGGGGAAGCCCAGCTTGTCGAGCAATGTGCTGAAGAGGTCCTCCACGGACGACTCGTGTGAGCGAAGCAGCTCTTCGACCCTGACAGGAGGTGGGGGCGCCACGGGAAGGCCGGCGGTTGCGGCCCAGGCAACCGCGCCTTCGGCATCAGCGGGAATCTCCGCCTCGATCTCCGCGCGCTGATGTCCGACCGCTTTGTGGAATGCCGGTGTGTCCAGCCAAAGGAGCTGATCCTCGAGATCTTCGGGCTCCTCGGCTCGAAGCCTGGCGGCTACGTCCGGATTCAGCCACGCCTGCCAGCGCCGACCGGTGACGTCGAGCCCGGTCACGAGAGCGACGTCGCTGTCGTTGATCTGGGCGACACAGGCCGGTGCTCCGCTCCACTCGACCAGTCCGGGCAGGGCGCTGTCGTCCCATGTCCCGAAGTCGAACTGGAGCGTCTGCCAGCCGCCCGGCCGTGCCTCCCAGGTGACCACGGTGGCCTTGCGGCCGTGGTCGAGGCTGTCGAACACCGGAGCTTGCAACAGAGGCCGATCACTGCGAGCGAAGACGAGGTCACCCGAGAATCCCACGACAGTTCCCCCTTGTGGATGTTGGACGCACCTTATGGGCTGCCGCTGACAACGGAGCATGCCTGGCGACCGCTTGCGGCCGGCCCGGACGCCCACTCTCAAGTCGGCCAGGCATCGGCGACCACGAACGAGACGACCGTGCCGCCGAGGTGACCGGGGCCGGAGTGCCAGGAGTCCGCGAGTGAGTCGACGAGCTGGAGCCCTCGCCCGTGGGTGTCGTGCGCGTCCGGGTGTCGCAGCCGTACGCCCGCGGGGAGCCCGGGGTTGTGGACCTCGACGCGCAGCGAGGTCCCGTCGCGGAACCACTCGACCCGCACCCGCCACGAATCCTCCGGCGTGCCGTGGCAGATGGCATTCGTGACCAGCTCGGAGATCAGCAGGACGCAGTCGTCGACCGAGCAGAGCGGCTCGTACGGGGCGATGAACTTCCGGAACCAGCGCCGGGCGCGGGGGACGGACTCGGGTTCCGGATGCAAGGCCATCGCTCCGAGCCTCGGCGAGTCCTCACAGGGATATCGGTCGATCGTGTACACCATGTGCGCTCGCTCCTCGCCGCCGCAGTTTGCAGTCCCAGGACTACAAGCTTCCGGACGTGATACTGGCGCACAGTCCCAGGACTGTCAACAGTCCCGAGACTGTGTTTCACTGACTGCTGTCGAGAGGAGGGCTGTATGGCGCCCAAGTGGCGAGAGCTCGCGGACCGGCTGGCCGGACAGATCCGAACGGGCCGGTACGCGCCCGGCGACCAGTTGCCGCAGATCAGGGAGCTCGTGGAAGCGGGCGAGGGTTCGAAGTCCACGGTCCATGCGGCCTACAAGGCGCTGGAAGCCGAAGGGCTGGTCACGTCGTCGCGGGGGCACGGCACGGTCGTTCGTGAGCAGGTTCCGCTCACGCGGCTCGGCATGGCGCGATACGACAAGGCGAAGTGGCGGGACGGCGGTGAAGTGGCGTTCATCGCGGACCGCACCGCCTCAGGACGGGCGTACAAGCGGAACGAGCAGACTCAGACCGTCACTCGCATGGCGGCGTCGGCTGTCGTCGCCGAGGTGCTCGGTCTGCCGGAGGGAGCCGAGGTCTACGCACGTGCCCGCGTGGTCAGGGAAGGCTCGCAGCCGACGCACGCGCTGACCAGCTACTACCGCCCCGAGCACGTGGAAGGGACCCGCCTCGTCGATCCGACGCCAGGCCCCGCCGGTCCGGGCGGGGGCTTTCGTGTCCTGTACGACGCCGGGTACGAGATCGACCACATGCGCGAGACGCTGTCGGCGCGCGTCCCCACGGCCGAGGAGGTCCGCCTCCTCCAGCTCGCGCCGGGTGAGTGGGTGGTGGAGCTGCACCGCACGACGTACACGGCCGACGGCACCGTGGTGGAATACGCGATCGGCGTGCATGCGGCGACGCGCTTCTCATGGACGTACGACTTCGAGGTTCCCGACTCGGCGAAACCTGGGGACGAGCGCAAGTGATCTCAGCACAGGCATGGGCCGATGCTCAACGGCTGTGGGACTTCCAGCTGATGGGTCACGAGCCGCGCCCCTGCTCCGTCGCGATCGGGTTGGGCAGTCATGACCTCGGCGTCGCGGAGACGACCGCCGATCTGTACCACCGGGGCATGATGCCGCTGATCGTCTTCACCGGAGCGACCAGCCGCACCACGCGCGACCGCATGCCACGCGGAGAGGCTGAGCACTACCGTGAGCGGGCAGTGGAGCTGGGGGTTCCGGCCAGTGCGATCCTCGTTGAGCCGCAGGCGCGGAACACGGGGGAGAACGTCACTCTCTCCCGTGCGCTGCTCGAAGAGCACGCGATCGACACGTCCTCCGTGCTCCTCGTCAGCAAGCCGTACGAGGAACGTCGCGCGTTCGCCACGGCCCGGAAACTGTGGCCGGGGGTGGATGTCACCAGCGCGTCGGCACCCGTGACCCTCTCCGCGTACGTCGACCGGATCCAGGACACACGGCTTGTCTTCGACATGCTCGTCGGTTCGCTGCAGCGCCTGCTGATCTATCCCGCGCAGGGCTTCATGATCACGCAAGACGTGCCGGACGGAGTCGTCCGCGCGTACGAACGGCTTGTGTCGAGTGGCTTCACGAGCCGCCTCGTACCGCGGGCGAGCGCAGGAAGCTGACCCTCACCTCGACCTCGTGAGTGACACGTCCGCCACCACCGGCCGGTGGTCCGAGGCCTCGGCCTCGTCCGGCACGGACGCGCCGCGCACCCGCACGCCCTCGCCCACCGCCACGTAGTCGATGCGCTTCACGGGGGCCGCGGCCGGATACGTGCCGCCGGTGCGCGGACCGGCGTCGCGCAGGTCCGCCCAGAGCGGCTGGAGTTCGGGTGCCGAGGGCTCGGCGTTGAAGTCGCCGAGCAGGATTTGGCGTGCCCGCGGCAGCGCCGCCCGCTCCCGGGCCATGATGCGGCGGGTGTCGGCCACCTGTGCCTCCCGGACCGCCGGGTCCGGCCGGTAGTCGAGGTGCGTCACGAAGACCTGCACCGGCACTCCCCGCACCTTGAGCGTCACCTCGCCGAACCCGGGCGCGGGGGCCGGTACCGGATTCTCGTCCTGCGTGGACAGGCGCGTGATCTCGTGGTTCGCCTCCGAACGGACCGGGAAGCGGGAGAGGACGGCCACGCCGTACTCGCGCCGCGGGCCCCCGGCCTCCACCGGGTCGAGGCTGTAGATCGGCGCGAACGACACCCGCATCCCGAGCCGCCGCGCCAACTCGCCCGCGACGTCGAGTTCCTGGCTGCGCGCGCCCCAGTGCACGTCGACCTCCTGGAGGCCGATCACGTCCGCGTCGAGCGCGCGCAGCGCGGCCACCTGCCGGTCCAGGTCGAAGACGCCGTCCGATCCGATCCCGGCGTGGATGTTGTACGTGGCGACGCGCAGCGGGACCGACGGGCCCTGCACGGCGGAGGCGGGCGGCGCCGCCAGAGCCACCGTCAACAGGGCGCCGGTGAGGGACAGTTGCACGAGGACGTGCGAGCGGGGAGACATGCCGGCACGGTACGCGGGAAAGGCCGGTGGCGTGGCGCGTGGCGCGAACTCGTCCGCGAGCCGTCCCCCGTCCGCAACCGGTGGTTCACGGGTGGCGCAGGAGGTGGTTGACGGCGCGGCCGAAGACGTACCGGCCCGACCTGCCGAGGACGCCGTCGAAGAGGGAGGGCAGCGGGCGGACGCTCAGCTCCTCGCGCCACACGACGCGGGCCCGGCCTCCGGGGCCCGGGCGGACCTCGATCTCGGCCCAGCCCCGGACCAGCCGGCCGCGCTTCTCCAGTCGGCACAGGCCGGGGGTGTCGTCCTCCAGCGGGGGCTGCCAGACCGTCACCTCCATGCGGTCGTCGAAGGCGAGCGGACCGGTGCCGGTACGGGCCACGATCACCGTGCCCGCGCGGGTGGGCCCGGGCGTGGCGACGGTGACCCGGGTGAGCGGCACGATGTCGCCGTGCCGCTGCCAGGTGGTGAGCCGGCGCCATGCCTCGGCCGGCGGGAGCGGGGCGGTACGTTCGAGCGAGAAGGTGACCACGTCACGATCGTAGGGAACCGACCCCGAGGACACCTCGCAACAGGCCCTAGCGGTACACCTTGCCCGGTTCGGCCTTCCCGGGCGCCAGCAGCTGGGGCACCGTCACGAAGACGTAGCCCCGGGCCTTGAGCGCGTCGATGATGCCGGGCACGGCGGGGACGGTGCCGTCGTAGAGGTCGTGGAGCAGGATGATGCCGTCCCGGGACGACTGGTCGAGGACGCGTTCGGTGATCAGGTCGGAGTCGTCGGTCTGGTAGTCCTTGGCGGTCACGCTCCACAGCACCTCCGCCAGCCCCAGCTCCCGGCAGATCTCGTGCACCGTGTTGTTCGTGCGGCCCTGCGGAGGGCGCATCAGGGTCGGGCGCTGCCCGGTCAGGCGCTCTATCTCCCTGTTGGGGCGCTCCAGCTCCTCGCGTATCTCGTCCGGTTCGGCGTCCGTGAGGATCTGGTGCGTCCAGGTGTGGCTGGCCACCTCGTGGCCCTCGTCGGCCATGCGTCTGACCAGCTCGGGATAGGTGTCGATGTGCCGTCTGCCGAGCAGGAAGAAGGTCGCCGGGACCTGTTTCTCCTTGAGGATGTCGAGGAGCCGCGCGGAGTGCTCGCTGGGTCCGGCGTCGAAGGTCAGCGCGATGCACTTGACGCGCCCGCAGTCGACCGTGCCGAACTCGGCCCGTGCCTGGGCGCCCGCCGCGCTCCGGACGGAGCTGGGGGAGGTCGTCTCCAGTTTCGTGCAGCCGCTCAGCGCGAGGGAGGCGGCGGCCGCGAGAGCCGCGACCGCACGCAACCCGGTCCCCGTTTTCGGCATCTTCTTGGTCAGCTTCTTGGTCAGCGAAGGCATGCGGGGAATATACATAGCGTGTATAGACGGGGTTCATAGTGCCCCCTCGAATGGCAGTTCGGGGTAGTGGGGGCGTGCGCAGGGTTACTCAGCCGACACGCAAGTGACGGTGAGAGCGAGGAGAGACCCGTGAGCGAGACCCCCGTGGGCGGCAGCCCCGTGAGCAGACGTGTCTGGCGCCGGGCCCTGGTGACCGGCGGTGCCGGATTCGTGGGCTCCCACCTGTGCGGCCGGCTGCTCGGCACCGGCGCCGACGTCGTGTGCCTCGACAACCTGGCCACCGGTTCGCGCACCAATGTCGCCGACCTCGAACGGCACCGCGGCTTCCGCTTCGTCCACGCCGACGCCACCGACCCGGCGGCCCTGCGCGGCCTGCCCGGGCGCTTCGACCTGGTCCTGCACTTCGCCTGTCCCGCCTCGCCCGCCGACTACCTCCGGCTGCCCCTGGAGACGCTCGACGTCGGCAGCACCGGCACCCGCAACGCCCTGGAGCGGGCCCGCGCCGACGGCGCCCGCTTCCTGCTCGCCTCCACCTCCGAGGTCTACGGCGACCCGCTGGAGCACCCGCAGCGCGAGACGTACTGGGGCAACGTCAACCCGATCGGCCCGCGCAGCGTCTACGACGAGTCCAAGCGCTTCGCCGAGGCCCTGGTCACCGCCCACCGCCAGGTGCACGGCACCGACGCCGCCATCGTCCGCATCTTCAACACCTACGGCCCCCGCATGCGCACCGGTGACGGCCGCGCCGTCCCGACCTTCATCGCTCAGGCGCTGGACGGCATGCCGCTCACCGTCGCCGGCGACGGTGGCCAGACCCGCTCCCTGTGCTACGTCGACGACACCGTCGAGGGCGTCCTGGCCCTCGCCGCGTCCGGGGAGACCGGGCCGATGAACATCGGCGGCGCGGACGAGATCACCATGCTGGAACTGGCCCGCCGGGTCGTCGAGCTCACCGGCTCCGGCTCCCGCATCCGCTTCGTCGACCGCCCCGTCGACGACCCGGGCCGACGCAAACCGGACACCACCCTGGCGCGGGAGCGGCTCGGATGGCGGCCGCGGGTCGGGTGGAGCGAGGGGCTGGAGCGGACCATCGGCTGGTTCGCGCACTCCGTCGCCGCCTAGGCCCACGGGGGCGGTGGGCCGGCGGGGCGGCGGGCCGGCGGGGCGGCGGGAACGGCGGGAGGGGGCACTGCCGCGCTCACGTTCGGTGATTTGTCCGTTCTTTTCCTGAATTGAGCTGACTTCAAGTGTTTGAGCCTGGTGCGTGGCGGCACCCGCGACGCCAGACGAACCCCAGCAGTCCCCCGGGACGGAGCAAGCCCCATGCGCATCCTCGGTATCAACGCCCTGTTCCACGACCCGGCCGCCGCCCTCGTCGTCGACGGCCGCACCGTCGCGGCCGCCGAGGAAGAGCGCTTCAGCCGCCGCAAGCACGGCAAGCGCCCGGTGCCCTTCTCCGCGTGGGAGGTGCCGGAGCTGTCGGCGCGGTGGTGCCTGGAACACGCCGGGGTACGGGCCGAGGAGCTGGACGCCGTCGCCTACTCCTTCGACCCGAAACTGGCCCGGCCCGCCCGTGACATGGGCCTGGACGACCCCTGGGACCCGCTCCGCCTGGAGTACGCCCGCCGGGCGCCCGAGTTCCTCGCCGAGGCACTGCCCGGGCTCGACCCCGACCAGGTCGTCTTCGTCCCGCACCACGTGGCGCACGCCGCTTCCGCCGGACCGGCCTCGCCCCACGCCGACAACGACGTCCTCGTCCTCGACGGGCGCGGCGAGTCCGCCTCCCACCTGGCCGGCCGCTACCGCGACGGCAAGCTCGACACCCTCGCCGCCCAGGCCCTCCCGCACTCGCTGGGCCTGGTCTACGAGGAACTGACCGAGCACCTCGGCTTCCTGCGCAGCAGCGACGAGTACAAGGTGATGGCTCTCGCCTCCTACGGCACCCCCCGCCACCTCGACCGCCTGCGCGAGCACGTGCACGCCACCGGCGACGGCGGCTTCCGCGCCCACGGCGTCGACTGGGCGGCCCTCGCCCCGGCCCGCGCCAAGGACGAGGACTGGACGCGGGACCACGCCGACCTCGCCGCGAGCACCCAGGCCGCAGTGGAGGAACTGCTCCTCGAACTCGTCCACTGGCTGCACCGCGAGGGCCAGGGAGAGGCCCTCACCATGGCGGGCGGCGTCGCCCTCAACTGCGTCGCCAACGCGAAGATCGCCGCCCGCGGCCCGTACCGGCACGTGTGGGTGCAACCCGCCGCCGGCGACGCGGGCACGGCCCTCGGCGCCGCCCTGCACGTGGCCGCCCAGACCGCCGTCCCCGAACCCATGCCCGGCGCCGACCTGGGCCGCGGCTGGAGCGACGAGGAGATCCGCGCCTGGCTGGAGACGGCCGCGATCCCGTACGAGGAACCCGACGACATCGCCGAGACGGTCGCCGAGGAACTCGCCCGCGACGGCGTCGTCGCCTGGTTCCAGGGCCGCAGCGAGTTCGGGCCGCGCGCCCTCGGGCACCGCTCCCTGCTGGCGCACCCGGGCCGCGCGGAGAACCTGGAGCGGCTCAACCACGTCAAGGGCCGCGAGGAGTTCCGGCCGGTGGCGCCCATGGTGCTGGCCGACCGCGCCGCCGACCTCTTCACCGGCCCGATCCCCAGCCCGTACATGCTCTTCGTGCACGAGGTCGCCCCCGCGTGGCGCGACCGCATCCCGGCCGTCGTCCACGTCGATGGAACCGCCCGCATCCAGACCGTCGAGGAGCGCCGCGAGCCCCTCGTCGCCCGGATGCTCAGCGCCTTCGAACGGCGCACCGGGCTGCCCGTCGTCGTCAACACCAGCCTCAACACCGCCGGCCGGCCCATGGTCGACGACCCGCGCGACGCGCTGGAGTGCTTCGGCTCCGCACCCGTGGACCTGCTGGCCATCGGCCCGTTCGCGGTGCGCCGGGGGAGGGCGTTCGCATGACCGGCACACCCGCGGCCGGCGCGTCCCTGACCGGCTACGCCGTCGTCGTCCCCACCCTCGTACGCCACACGCTGGCCGACTGCCTGGCCGCGCTGGCCGCCGCGCACGGGCCCGGCCCCGACGAGATCGTCCTCGTCGACGACCGGCCCGCGCCCGACGCCGACCCGGCCGACCTGGAGCACCCGCTGACCGTCCTCGGCGACCTGCGCGAACGCACGGTGGTGCTGCGCAGCGGGGGCCGGGGACCCGCCGCCGCCCGCAACACCGGCATCCGCGCGGTCACCGCGCCCTGGACCGCCTTCCTCGACGACGACGTCCAGGTCGGCCCGCACTGGCGCGACCAGCTGATGCAGGACCTCGCCGAGGCCCCGCCCGACACGGGCGCGGTGCAGGGCGTGATCGCCGTTCCGCTGCCCGGCGAGCGCCCGCCCACCGACTGGGAGCGCGGCACCGCCGGCCTCGCGCGGGCCCAGTGGATCACCGCCGACATGGCCTACCGCACCGACGTGCTCAAAGAGGTCCACGGCTTCGACGAACGCTTCACCCGCGCCTTCCGTGAGGACGCCGACCTCGCGCTGCGCGTCCTCGACGCGGGCTGGCGCATCCGGCGGGGCCGCCGCACCACCCGCCACCCCGTGCGCCCCGCCTCCCGCTGGGTCTCCCTGAAACAGCAGCGGGGCAACGCCGACGACGCCCTGATGCGGCGGCTGCACGGCCCCGAGTGGTGGGCCAAGGCGGTGGCGCCCAGGGGGCGGATCAGGCGCCACGCGGCGATCACGGCGGCCGGGGCCGTCGCCGTCGCCCTCGCCGCCGTCGGCCGCCCCCGGGCCGCCGCGTTCGCCGGCCTGGGCTGGGCCGCGGGCACCGCCGAGTTCGCCTGGGCGCGGATCTCCCCGGGCCCCCGCACCCGCCAGGAGGTCACCACCATGCTGGTCACCAGCGCGCTCATCCCACCCGCCGCGACCTGGCACCGGCTGAGCGGACTGTGGCGGCACCGCTCCGCCCCCGCCTGGCGGGAGGTGGCCGCATGAGCCCCGTCCAGGCCGTGCTCTTCGACCGCGACGGCACCCTCGTCCACGACGTCCCCTACAACGGCGACCCCGAACGGGTCCGGCCCGTCGACGGCGCCCGCGAGGCGGTCGCGCTGCTGCGCGCCCACGGCATCCGCGTCGGCGTCGTCACCAACCAGTCCGGCGTCGCCCGCGGCCTGATCAGCGAGACCGACGTCCGCCACGTCAACCGGCGGATCGACGACCTCGTCGGCCCCTTCGACGTCTGGGCGATCTGCCCGCACGGCCCCGACGACGGCTGCCGCTGCCGCAAGCCGCAGCCCGGCCTGGTCCTCCACGCGGCGGACCGCCTCCGCGCCGCCCCCGCCGACTGCGTCGTCATCGGCGACATCGGCGCCGACACCGAGGCCGCCGCACGGGCGGGCGCCCACGGCATCCTCGTCCCCAACGGCCGGACCCGCCCCGAGGAGACCGCCGCCGCGCCCCACGTCGCCCCCGACCTGCTCACCGCCGTACGAGCACTGCTCGACGCCCCGCCCCCGGTCCGCACCCCGGCGGACGCCGGGAGCGGTGCCCCCGCCGGGGCCACGGCGTCCCGGCGGCGCCCCGTCGCCGACACCCGCCGGAGGACGCGATGAAGGCGCTCGTCACCCGGCTGGACAGCTTCGGCGACGTGCTGCTCGCCGGGCCCGCCGTACGGGCCGTGGCCGCGCGGGCCGACCACGTCACCCTGCTGTGCGGCTCGCGCGGCGCACCCGCCGCCCGGCTGCTGCCCGGCGTGGACGAGGTCCTGGTGTGGGACGCCCCCTGGGGCGGGTTCCGGCCGCCCGACGTCAGCCGCGAGGACGTCGACGCGCTCGTGGAGCGCATCGACGCCGACACCGCGCTGGTCCTCACCTCCTTCCACCAGTCCCCGTTGCCCACCGCCCTGGTGCTGCGCCTCGCCGGCGTCCGGCACATCGCCGCGGACAGCGTCGACTACCCCGGCTCGCTGCTCGACCTGCGCCACCGGCGCGCCCCGCACGCTCACGAGGTGGAGGCGGCGCTCGACCTCGCCGAGGCCGCCGGCTTCCCCCGGCCCGACGACGGACGGCTGCGGGTGCACGCGCCGCCCCGCACCGACGACCTCACCGGGCCCGGCCCCTACGTCGTCCTCCACCCGGGCGCCAGCGTCCCCGCCCGTGCCTGGAGCCCGGACCGCGCCGCCGAGGCCGTACGCGAACTGGCCGCCGCCGGGCACCGGGTGCTCGTCACCGGCGGCCCCGACGAGCGCGACCTCACCGCCCATGTCGCGGGCCGGCACGGCACCGACCTCGGCGGCCGCACCGAGGCCCCGGAGCTGTCCGGCGTCCTCGCGGGCGCGCGCGTCGTCGTCACCGGCAACACGGCGCCCGCCCACCTCGCCGCCGCCGTCGGCACCCCGGTCGTGTCCCTGTTCGCGCCGGTCGTACCGGCGGAGCGCTGGCGGCCGTACGGAGTCCCGTACCTCCTGCTCGGCGACCAGGACGCGCCCTGCGCCGACAGCAGGGCCCGGGACTGCCCCGTCCCCGGCCACCCCTGCCTGAACACCGTCACGGCGACCGACGTGGCCGCCGCCGTCGAGAAACTCCTGGGGGAGGCATGAGGATCCTCATCTGGCACGTGCACGGGTCGTGGACCACGGCCTTCGTGCAGGGCCCGCACACCTACCTCGTCCCCGTCACCCCGGACCGCGGACCCGACGGCCTCGGCCGCGCCCGCACCTGGGACTGGCCCGACTCCGTGATCGAAGTGGAGCCGGAGCGGCTGCGGGACGAGCACGTCGACCTCGTGATCCTCCAGCGGCCGCACGAACTCGCCCTGGTCGACCGGTGGCTCGGCCGCCGCCCCCCGCTCGTCTACCTGGAGCACAACGCCCCCGACGGGAACGTGCCCGACACCCGCCACCCCGCCGCGGACCTCCCCGGCACCACCCTCGTCCACGTCACCCACTTCAACCGGCTGATGTGGGACGCGGGACCCGCCGAGACGGCCGTCGTCGAACACGGCATCATCGACCCCGGCCACCGCTGGACCGGCGAACTGGAACGCGCCGCCGTCGTCGTCAACGAACCCGTCCGGCGCGGGCGCACGACCGGCACGGACCTGCTCCCCGAGTTCGCCCGGGCCGCCCCGCTCGACGTGTTCGGCATGCGCACCGAAGGACTCGCCGAGCACCTCGGCCTCGCCCCCGACCGCTGCCGCACCCAGGACGTCCCCCAGGCCGACCTGCACACCGAGCTGGCCCGCCGCCGCGTCTACGTCCACCCCGTCCGCTGGACCTCCCTCGGCCTGTCCCTGCTGGAGGCCATGCACCTGGGCATGCCGGTGGTCGCCCTCGCCACCACCGAGGTGACCGAGGCCGTCCCCCCGGGCGCCGGGGTCGTCTCCCACCGCATCGACGTACTGACCGACGCCGTACGCGGCTTCCTCGCCGACCGGGCGCACGCGCGGACGGTCGGCGAGGAAGCCCGCGCGGCGGCCCTCGCCCACTACGGGCTGTCCCGCTTCCTGGACGACTGGGAGCGGCTGCTGAAGGAGGTGACCCGATGAGGATCGCCATGGTGTCCGAGCACGCGAGCCCCCTCGCCGCGCTCGGCGGCGTCGACGCCGGTGGACAGAACGTCTACGTGGCCCGCCTCACCGAGGAGTTGGCCAAGCGCGGCCACGACGTCACGGTCTACACCCGCCGGGACGCCACCGACCTGCCCGACCGGGTGCCCCTGCCCGGCGGCGCGGTCGTCGAGCACGTGCCCGCCGGACCACCCACGGCCGTCCCCAAGGACGAACTCTTCCCGCACATGCCCGCCTTCGGCGCCCACCTGGCCCGCGCCTGGGCGAGGGAGCGGCCCGACGTGGTGCACGCCCACTTCTGGATGTCCGGCATGGCCGCGCAGATCGGCACCCGCCCGCACGGCATCCCGCTCGTGCAGACCTTCCACGCCCTCGGCACCGTCAAGCGGCGCCACCAGGGTCTGCGGGACACCAGCCCGTACGAGCGCGTCGGCATCGAACGGCAGCTCGGCCGCGCCTGCGAACGGGTCCTGGCCACCTGCACCGACGAGGTCGTCGAACTCGGCGACATGGGCGTACGGCCCCGGCAGATCTCCGTGGTGCCCTGCGGCGTGGACGTCGAGCACTTCCACCCCGCCGCCGACACCGGCCGCACCCCCGAGAGACGCCGGCGCCACCGCCTGCTCGCCTGCGGCCGACTGGTGCCCCGCAAGGGCTACGACCAGGCCGTCCGCGCCCTGGCCCACATCCCCGACACCGAACTCCTGATCGCCGGCGGCCCGCCCGCCGGAGCCCTCGACGCCGACCCGGAGGCCCGGCGCCTGACCGCGCTAGCCCACCGCGCCGGCGTCGCCGACCGGGTCCGGCTGCTCGGCGCCGTCGACCCGGACGACATGCCCGCCCTGCTCCGCAGCACCGACCTGGTGCTCTGCACCCCCCTCTACGAGCCGTTCGGCATCGTGCCGCTGGAGGCGATGGCCTGCGGCGTGCCGGTCCTCGCCACCGACGTCGGCGGCCACCGCGACTCCGTCGCCGACGGCATCACGGGCCGCCTGGTCACCCCGCGGGACCCGGACGCCGTCGCGGAAGCCGCCCGGGAACTCCTCGCCGACGAACGGCTGCGCCGCCAGTACGGCAGGAACGGCCGCGAACGCGTCCTCAGGCACTACACCTGGGCGCGCGTCGCAGACGGCGCGGAACAGGTCTACCGCCTGACCCTCGCCGACCACGCACTGTCGAAGGAGGTGGCGTGATGACCGTTCACCCGCCCGTAGTCGGGCACTGCGACGAACTCCAGGAAGCGCTGGGGGCGTTCCGCGCCTCCGCGCACATCACCGAACGCTGGGGCCGGCGGCTCGCCGCCGTACTCTCCGGCGGCGGCCGGCTGCTGGCCGCCGGCAACGGCGGCAGCGCCGCCCAGGCCCAGCACCTGACCGCCGAGATCGTCGGCCGCTACCGCGACGACCGGCCGCCGTTCTCCGCGATCGCCCTGCACGCCGACACCTCCAGCACCACCGCCATCGCCAACGACTACGGCGTCGACGAGGTGTTCGCCCGCCAGGTCCGCGCCCACGGACGCGAGGGCGACGTCCTGATGCTGCTCTCCACCAGCGGCGCCAGCGCCAACCTGCTCTCCGCCGCGGACGCCGGGCGCGCCGCCGGGGTGCGGGTGTGGGCGCTGACCGGCTGCGAACCCAACCCCCTCATGGCGGGCAGCGACGAGTCCCTGTGCGTGGCCGCCCCCTCGACGGCCACCGTCCAGGAGATCCACCTGGTCGCCGTGCACATGATCTGCGCGGCCTTCGACGCGGCCCTCGAACGGGGCGTGCGCGGCACGGGACGGGGGAGGTGACGGAGCGCATGGCCGACCGGACCCCCCTGGTCGTCGTCGGCGACGCCCTCCTCGACCGCGACCTCACCGGCTCGGCCGACCGGCTCGCCCCCGACGCGCCGGTCCCGGTGGTCTCCGAGTGCGCGGAACGCGTACGGCCCGGGGGAGCGGCCCTCGCCGCGTACCTCGCCGCCCGCGACGGCCGCGAGGTCACGCTGATCACCGGCCTGGGCGACGACCCGGCCGGCCTCGCCCTGCGCGAACTCCTCGAACCCTGGCTGACGCTGGTCCCGCTCCCGCTCACCGGCACGGTGCCCGAGAAGACCCGCGTGCTGGCGCAGGGCAGCCCCGTCGTCCGCCTCGACCGCGGCGGCGGCCGGGTCCACGAGGCCACCGAGGAGGCCCGCGCCGCGCTGCGCGACGCCCGCGCGGTCCTCGTCTCCGACTACGGCCGCGGCGCCGCCGACGCCCTGCGCGACGTACTGGCCGCGCGCCCGCCCCTGGTCTGGGACCCGCACCCGCGCGGGGGCCCACCGGTGCCCGGCACCCGGCTGGTGACACCGGCCGAGAAGGAGGCGCACGGCTTCGCGCCCCGGGACGGCCGGGCGGGCGGAGGGCTGCGCACCGCCGCCCTCGCCGCCGCCGCGCTGGTGCGCGACTGGCGGGTGGCCGCGGTGACGGTGACTTTGGGCTCCCGCGGCGCCCTCCTCTCGTACGGCGAACACCCGCTGTTGGTCCCCGCCCCCGGCGCCCACCACGGCGACGCGTGCGGCGCGGGGGACCGGTTCGCCGCCACCGCCGCCGGACTGCTCGCCGACGGGGCCCTGGTGGGGGAGGCCGTCGAGGGCGCGGTGGGCGCCGCGACGGCGTTCGTCGCCGCGGGCGGGGCCGGCGCCCTGCCCCCGGCCGGCGCCGGCCCGGCGTCCGCCCCGGACACCGACTCCGGCGACCCGCGGGCCCTGACCGCCCGGGTCCGCGCCCAGCACGGCACGGTGGTCGCCGCGGGCGGTTGCTTCGACCTGCTGCACGCCGGCCACGTCGGTCTCCTCCAGGCCGCCCGGCGGCTCGGCGACTGCCTCGTCGTCTGCGTCAACTCCGACGCCTCCGTACGGCGCCGCAAGGGCGACGGGCGCCCCGTCAACCCCCTCGCCGACCGCGTCCGCGTGCTGCGCGCCCTGGCTTGCGTCGACGCCGTCGCCGTCTTCGACGAGGACACCCCCGAACGCCTCCTCGGCGACCTGCGCCCCGACGTCTGGGTCAAGGGCGGCGACTACGCGGGCGCGGACCTCCCCGAGGCCGCGCTCCTCCAGGAGTGGGGCGGCCAGGCGGTCCTCCTGCCCTACCTCGACGGCCGCTCCTCCACGGCCCTGCTGGCCCGGGCGGCGGAGGGGGTCCGATGACCCGGCACCCCCCGGCCGGGGGTGCCCGTCCGCGGCTGCTCGTCCTGCGGGCCCTCGGGCTCGGGGACCTGCTCGCCGGGGTGCCCGCGCTGCGCGCGCTGCGTCGGGCGTATCCGGGGCACGAGCTGGTGCTGGCGGCCCCCGCCGAGCTGGCGCCGCTGGTCGCGGCGACGGGAGCCGTGGACCGGCTGCTGCCCGCCGCCGCACCCGGCCGCGCCGTCCCGCGCACCCTCGACTGGACCGGACCGCCCCCGGACGTCGCCGTCGACCTGCACGGCAACGGACCGCCCAGCCACCGACTCCTGGCGGCGCTGCGCCCGCTGAGGCTGCTGGCGTTCGCGCACCCGCGGACGCCCGAGGTGGACGGACCGCCCTGGTACGCCGACGAGCACGAACGCGACCGCTGGTGCCGTCTGCTGCGGGCCTACGGCATCGACGCCGACCCGGCCGACCTGCGCCTGCCCCGCCCCGGGACGCCGGCCCCCGCCCCCGGCGCCGCGGTCCTGCACCCCGGCGCCGGCGCCCCCTCCCGCTGCTGGCCCGTGGAGCGGTACGCGGCCGTCGCCGAGGCGCTGCGCGCGCGGGGGCACCGGGTCGTCGTGACCGGGGGAGCGGCGGAGGGCGACCTGGTGGCGAGGCTGGCCAAGCTCGCCCGCCTGCCCGACACGGACGTGTTCGGCGGCGGCCTGCCCCTGGACCGGCTCTCCGCCCTGGTCGCCGGAGCCGGCGTCGTCGTCAGCGGCGACACCGGCGTCGCCCACCTCGCCGTCGCCCACGCCACCCCCTCCGTCACCCTCTTCGGCCCGGTCCCGCCCAGCCGCTGGGGCCCGCCCGACCACCCCCGTCACCGCGCCCTGTGGCACCCCGGCCCGGACGGCGACCCGCACGGCCGCGCGACCGACCCCGCGCTGCTGCGCATCCGCGCCGAGGACGTCCTGGCCGCACTCGACACCCCGGGCGTCCTGGAAGAGGCACCATGAACCACGGCACGCCGCACCACGCCCCGCACCAGGCCGTGCCGCACGGACTGCCGGCCACCCGCGAACGGCCCCGCGCCGAGCCCGCCGACCCCTCCGCGGTCGCCCCCGTCGGCATCGTCGTCGCGACCCGCAACCGCCGCGCGAGCCTCGCCGTCACCGTGCGGAACCTGCTCGCCCTGCCCGAGCGGCCCGAGGTCCTCGTCGTCGACAACGCCTCCACCGACGGCACCCGCGCCATGCTGGCCCGCGACTTCCCCCAGGTGCGCGTGGTCTCCCTGCCCTTCAACCGGGGCGCCCTCGCCCGCACCCACGGGGTCCGCGCCCTCGACACCCCGTACGTGGCGTTCAGCGACGACGACTCCTGGTGGGCACCCGGCGCGCTCGGCACCGCGGCCGCCCTCTTCGACGAGCACCCCCGGCTGGGCCTGGTCGCCGCCCGCGTCCTCGTGGGCCCGGCCGAGGACGCGGACCCCCTCAACGACCTGCTCGCCGGGTCCCCCCTCGGCCGCGCCGCCGACCTGCCCGGCACGCAGGTGCTCGGTTTCCTCGCCTGCGCCGCCGTCGCCCGGCGCACCGCCTACCTGGACGCGGGCGGCTACCACCCCCTGCTCTTCTTCGGCGCCGAGGAGACCCTCCTCGCCTACGACCTGGCCTCCCGCGGCTGGGGCGTCACGCACTGCCCCGACGTGACCGCCCATCACCACCCGGACCCCGCTCCCCGCGCCGACCGCCCGGCCGTCGTACGCCGCAACGCCCTGCTCACCGCCTGGCTGCGCCGCCCCCTCCCGCACGCCCTCGCCCGCACCCGCGCCCTCGCGGCCGAGGCACGCCACGACCCGCACGCCCGGCGCGCCCTGCGGGAGACGCTCACCCGCCTGCCCGCCGCCCTGCGCGCCCGCAGACCCCTGCCTGCGCACGTGGAGCGGGCCGCCCGCCTCCTCGACGGACGCGAGGGCGTCGACGGCACCGCCGGAGCGCCCTCATGACCGACGTCCGGACCACCGTCGTCGTCATCACCCACAACCGGCGCCGCGAACTCCTGCGCACCCTCGGCCACCTCGCCGGACTCCCCGAAGCACCGCAGGTGATCGTCACCGACAACGCCTCCACGGACGGCACCGCCTCCGCCGTCGCCCACCACCACCCGCACGTCGCGCTCCTGCGCCCCGGCCGCAACCTGGGCGCCGTCGGCCGCAACCTGGCGGTCCGGCAGGTCCGCACGCCCTACGTGGCCTTCTGCGACGACGACTCCTGGTGGGCGCCCGGCTCCCTGTCCGGGGCCGCCGACCTGCTCGACCGGCACCCGGCGATCGGGGCGGTCACCGCCCGCATCGTCGTCGAGCCGGGCGGCACCGAGGACCCGATCGTCAGGGAGCTGCGCGACTCGCCCGTGCCCCGCCCGGACTGGCTCCCGGGACCGGCCCTCGGGTCCTTCCTGGCCGCCGCGACCGTGCTGCGCACCGACGCCTTCCGGGCCGCGGGCGGCTTCCATCCCCGGCTGTGGCTGGGCGGCGAGGAGGAGCTGCTCGCCGCGGACCTGGCGGCGAACGGCTGGTGGCTGACGTACGCCGACCATCTGACGATCCATCACCACCCCTCCGCGGCGCGGGACTCGACGCTGCGACGGGCGCACGGCATCCGCAACACCCTGTGGTTCACCTGGCTGCGCCGCCCGGCCGGCCCCGCCCTGCGCCGCACCCTCCACCTGGCCCGCACCGTCCCCCGCGACACCGCGTCCCTGCGCGCCTTCGCCGAGGCGACGGCCGCCCTGCCGTGGGTGCTCCGCGAACGCCGGGTGCTGCCGCCGGAGGTCGAGGCCCGCCTGCGCGCCCTGGAACCCGCCCAGCGCGACTCGACGGCCCGCAGCTACACCGGCTGACCGGCACCGACTGACCGGCCCGCTCCAGCGCCCACCGGCCCCTGCGGGGCAGCGGGGTCAGCCGACCGGCCCCCCTCCCAGCGCCGCCACCAGCGCGTCCGCGGTGTCCTCGGCCGCGTCCGCCGACCGGAATCCGGCGCCGATCCGCAGGGCCTCCTCCCGGCCACGGGTCAGGCACCAGTCCCACCAGTGCTCCAGTCCGTCCGCCGTCAGCCGCTCGGCGGGCAGCAGGGCCGGCCAGCCGCAGGCGCGGGCCTGTGCCGTCACCTTCGCGCCCCCCGCGACCGGGTCCACCGCCAGCGCGGGCGTCCCCGCCCGCAGCGCCAGGACCAGGCCGTGCAGCCGGTCGGTCACGACCAGGTCCAGCCGGGCGAGTACGGACTCCAGCTGGGCGGGTGTGCCGCACAGCCGCCAGTCGTGGGCGTCGAGCCGGGTCTCCAGCTCCAGCCGCGCACAGTCCTGGCCCGCCAGCCAGCGCGTCAGCCCCGCGGCGGCCTCGGCATGTCGCCGCCGGTCGCCGTACTCGTGCTGCCCGTGGGTGAGGACCACCCCCACGACCGGCGGGGCGGTCGGCGCGGGCGCGCGGGCCGCGAGGTCCAGGGTCGGCGCGGTGCCGGCGGCGTCCCGGGCGAGCACCTGGTGGAAGCCGGAGGCGGCGGGCGATGCGGGGTCGACGACGGAGACGCCGACCGCGATCCGCACGCAGTGCGCGAACCTGCGGTGCAGCTCCTCGACCTGCCGTCCGTGTACGGGCCCGCACACGAAGACCAGCCGTGTGTACGCGCCGGGGTCCACGTCCGCGAAATGGACGCCCCCGGGCCGGAACCCGGGGCTCCACACGACGTCGTACGCGAGCCCCGCGTCCCGCAGCACCGCCTCCACCCGCCGCAGCGCCAGCACGTCCCCGGCGGTCGCCTCCCCGTGCAGGAAGCTGAACCAGCCGGTCACCAGGATCCTGTCTCGTCCGTGCACAGTGCCCCCGGGTGCCCGCCCCGGGGCCCGGCAACCACCGGAGGCCGGTCGGTCAGCGCCCCACCACCGGCCCGAAGGCCTTGCGCACGTCGGCGGCCGACGGGGTGACGGCCTGCCGCGAGGGCACACTGCCGAAGTACCTGAGGACGCCAGGACAGCTCGAACCGCCGATCTGCACCGTGCGGTCGGCCACCAGCTTCCCGGTGCGCAGCGCGTAGGCTTTCACCCGGACCGCCAGCTTGTTGAAGGCGACGCTGTGGACGCCTCCCTCGTGGCCCCGGTACCGGCACGTCTCGACGACGTCCCCCGCCTCCGTTTCGTCCGCGCAGACCACCAGTGCGGCGTCGGCCGCGTCACCGGCCCGCCACGCCTCGGGCAGCTTGGCCGTGTACTCGGTGTCACCGACGAACAGGGCGCGGTTCGCGCCCTTGCGGGGAGCGGGAGCCCGCGCGTACTTCGCCGGCTTCCGGCAGTACCCCGTGCGCATGCTGTCCGCTTCGGTCACCCGTTGCCTGACCCGGTCCAGGTCGATGGCCAGACCGGCCTTCGTGATCCCCTCGCGGGCGGCCTCAGCGCGGTCGTCGCCGGGGTGCTCGTCGAGCAGCCGCCGGTAGCGGTCCCGCGCGTCCGCCCACTCCTCCTCGGCCATGAGGGCGTCGCCGCACTCCATCAGTGCCCCGGGCGCTATCCGGGCCGCGGTGGCGATGGACGGTCCGTGCAGGGACCTCGGCTCCCTGCCGCGCTCCCGGAGCCAGTCCGCGATCCGTACGGTCAGGCAGCCGTCGTCGGTGGGCAGCCGCCCGAGGAAGTGCCGCAGGGTCGCCTCGACCGTCCGGTCGTTTCCGGGGCCCCGGAGGACCGAGCCGAGCCGCGCGTAGCCGGTCGTCAGCATGTCCAGGTCACCGGTCAGTCCGCCGCTGAGATACCCGGCGGCCGTGTCCAGTCGCTCGCACGTCCCGACCGCCGTGTCGCCCCGCGCGGCCACCGGTGCGGCGGCGAGCCGGTGGCCGAACCCCACCCGGCCCTGGGCGTCCACCACGGCGGCGCAGTCCCCGTCCTCGCGGGCCTCGACGACGGCGTCCTCGATCCCGTGGGCGTCGAACCGCAGCCACCCCGCGCTCGCCAGCACGGGAAGGGCGAGGGCCACTGCCAGCACCCGCTGTCCGCGCCGGGCGCCCGCCGCCGGGTCCCGCCGGGCCAGCCGCCGACCGTGCTCGACGCACACCGCCCACCACAGCAGCAGGAGCAACTCGCACCAGGTCTCGGCCGTCGAGAACGTGAGCCACAGCAGCGAGCCGGTGACCGGCACGGCGGCCCAGAACAGCCCCCGGCGCCCCAGTATCAGGTACCCCGCGCCCAGCAGTGAGGCGTTGCCGACGGCGACGGCGAGCGGATCGGGCTCCCGTGGGGGGCGAGGCGGGGCGGGCGGCGGCCAGTCGGGCCCCGGGTACTCCGGTTCGTGGAACGGCGTCCGGGTCACGTCCCGGCCTCCCCACTGCGGGCACGGACGTACGCGTCGGCGGCCGGCCGGTACAGCAGGACCACACCGGGGACCGCCAGGAGGGCCGCGAACAGCAGGGTGGCCCCGCCGTACAGCTCGTCGTCGAGCGCGAACGGCGTCACCAGCGCCAGCATCAGCGCGGTCAGGCAGGTGACCGTGGTGCGGGCGATACGCCGCCCCCGGCCCGCACGCACGGCGAACCAGAGGCAGGCCGCGCCGAGCAGGACCGCGAGGGACGGCGCCTCGTCCGGATCGACCGCCGTCGAGCCCGCCACGAACGTGCCGAGGATCAGCAGCACCACCGCCAGCGTCACGCTCCGCGGCCGGCGGGTCGCGTCTGCGGTCATCGGATCACCTCTCTCATGTGACTTCCCGGGTGCCTTCCCGGGTGACTTCCTGTCCCGGACCGTGCCGACGGTCGCCGGCACGCGCGCGGCGGGTGCGGGGCGGCGCTACCGTGCCCCGCACGGCGTCCGGCCGCCCCGCACTCCCCCGGCCACCGATTCCACCGCGCCACACCGTTGTTCAGCAGCTCAGGGGCGGCACTGAACAATGCGGAACGACGTGACCGGCGCCGGAGGATGCGCGAGCGCGGTGAAGACACCGTGAACTCCCCGTGCGCCACCCGCCGATACCCCTCCCCCCGCTTGCCGCCCCACCGGCGGCTCCCTACCGTGGGCGCCCGGACGGGGACCGAGAGCGACGACGGGGCGGGCGGGGACACGTGAGCGGACGGGGAGTGGGGCGCCGGGAGCGGGGGCTGGACCCGGGGGCCGGACCGGTGCAGCGGTTCGCCGCCGAACTCCGCGCCCTGCGCGAGTCGGTGGGGCGTCCGACGTACCGGGCGATGGCGCAGAAGGTCCCCTTCTCGGTGACCGCCCTCTCGCAGGCCGCGGCCGGACGGCAGCTCCCCACACTCGCGGTGACCCTCGCCTACGTCGACGTGTGCGGCGGCGACCCCGAGGAGTGGGAACGGCGCTGGCGCGAGACGAGCGCCCAGGCCGCCGCCCTCGCCGCGGCCGACCAGGACGCGTGCCCGCCCTACCGGGGCCTGACCCGGTACGAACCCGACGACGCGGCCCTGTTCTTCGGACGCGACCGGCTGGTGGACCGCCTGACCGAACTGACCCGACGACACCGCTTCACCGCCGTCTTCGGCCCCTCCGGCAGCGGCAAGTCCTCCCTGCTGAGGGCCGGCCTGATCCCCCGCCTGCGCACACCCGCGGCCGGCCCCGACCCCGCGCCGCCCGCCGCCGTGCGCGTCCTCACGCCCGGCGCCGACCCGCTGCGCACCCACGCGGAGCGGCTGGACCCCGTACCGGACACCGCGGCGGACACCTGGCTGATCGTCGACCAGTTCGAGGAGCTGTACACCCTCTGCGCCGACCCGGCCGAGCGCGCCGCCTTCGTCGACCGGCTGCTCACCGCCGCCCTGGAGGGCCCACTGCGGGTGGTGATCGCCGTCCGCGCCGACTTCCTGGGGCGGTGCGCCGAACACCCCGCCCTCACGGCCGCGTTGCAGGAGGCGACCCTGCTGGTCGGCCCGATGAGCCGGGAGGAGCTGAGGGAGGCCGTCGTCCGGCCGGCCGCCGCTGCGGGACTGGTCGTCGAACGCGCCCTGACCGCGCGCCTGCTCGACGACGTCGAAGGCGCCCCGGGCGGACTGCCGCTGATGTCGCACGCGCTGCTGGAGACCTGGCGGCACCGCACCGGCCGGACCCTGACCGAGACCGCCTACGAGGCGGCCGGGGGGCTGCGCGGGGCCGTCGTCCGCACCGCCGAGGAGGTGTACGGCGAACTCACCGCGACCCAGGCCGGCCTCGCCCGCCGCGTCCTGCTGCGGCTGGTCGCCCCGGGAGACGGCACCCCCGACACCCGGCGGCCCGCCGAGCACGCCGAACTCGACCTCGGCGACCCCGACGGCACCCGTGCCGTGCTGGACCGGCTGGTCGGGGCCCGGCTGCTCACCCTCGACGACGGCAGGGTCGAACTCGCCCACGAGGCCCTCATCACGGCCTGGCCCCGGCTGCGCGGCTGGATCGACGCCGAACGGGACCGGCTGCGCGTCCACCGGGCGCTCTCCGAAGCGGCCCGCACCTGGCTGGCCCTCGGCCGGGAGAGCGCCGCGCTCTACGCCGGCTCGCGTCTGGCCGCCGCCCGCGACGCCTTCGCGCAGGAGCACCGGAGTGCGGAACTCACCGTCGCCGAGCGTGAGTTCCTGGACGCCTCGACCCGCCGGCGCCACCGCGCCCTGTGGCTGCGGCGCGGTCTGTCGACGGCGCTCGCCCTGCTGGTGGTCGTCACCTCCGTCACCGCCGTCGTCGCCCTCGGGCTGCGCGACACCGCCCGGGCCGAGCGGGACGACGCCGTGCTCGGCCGGATCACCGCGGAGGCCGACCGGTTGCGCGGCACCAACACGGCACTGACCGCCCGGCTCGACGTCGCCGCCCTCGGCATGCGCTCCACCCCGGACCTGCGGACCCGGCTCATCACGGACGCGGGCCGGGTGCTGTCCACGCGGCTTCCCGGACACGACGACATCGGCAGCGCCGTCGCGTTCGCCCCCGACGGACGGACGCTCGCCAGCGGCGGCCACGACGGAACCGTCCGGCTGTGGGACCCGGCGGGCACGGGCCGGCAACGCGGCGAGCCGCTCAGCGTCGACGGTGGTGCGGTGGGCGCCGTGGCCTACTCACCCGACGGCGCCCTGCTGGCGGCGGCCGGCCACGACGGCGGCATCCGGCTGTGGGACGTCCGCGACGGCGACCGGCCGCGGCCCGCCGGGCAGCCCCTGGTCAGCCACCGGGGGGAGTCCGTCGTGTCCCTCGACTTCTCCCCGGACGGCCGCACCCTCGCCACCTCCGGCGACGACGGCACCGTACGGCTGTGGGACGTACGCGACCCGGCCCGGCCCGCACCGATCGGCGAACCGGTCGCCGCCGACCCCCGCAGCGTCCGCTCCGTCGCCTTCTCCCCGGACGGCCGCACCCTCGCCACGGCCGGGCACACCGGGACCGTGCGCATGTGGCGACTGGGCGGCGCCGGCGGGGCCGTCCCGGTCGGCGAGCCGCGGCGCGCGCACGACGAGGCCGTCTGGTCGGTGGCGTTCTCCCCGGACGGGCGCACCCTGGCCACCGTCGGCTACGACGAGACGGTGCGCCTGTGGGACGCCTCGGTGACGGAGGGCCCGCGCCCGCTGGGCGACCCCCTCACCGCGCACTCGGCCGCCGTGTGGGCCGTGGCCTTCAGCCCCGACGGCCACACGCTGGCCACCGCCGGGCAGGACGACACCGTCGTCCTGTGGAACGTGGCCGACCCGGAGTACCCGCAGCAGATCGGCGAACCGCTGACCGGGCACACGGAGGGCCTGGCGGACGTGGCGTTCGCCCCCGACGGCCGCACCCTCGCCACCACCGGCACCGACCGCAGCGTCCGCGTCTGGCACCTGCCGGAGAACGTGCTCACCGACTTCACCAACCCGCTCACCTCCGTGGCGTACGCCCCGGACGGCCACCTGCTCGCCGCCGCCAGTACGGACGACGCCCTCGTCCGGCTCTGGGACGTCCGCCGGCCGGGACACCCGCGTCCGCTGCCGCGCCACCTCACCGGCCACGAGGCCGCGATCCTGTCCGTCGCCTTCACCCCCGACAGCCGCACCGTCGCCGCCGGCGCCGAGGACGGCACCGTACGCCTGTGGGACGTCTCCGACCCGGCCCGGCCCGCCCCCGCGGCCACCCTTCCGGACGCGCACCCGGGCGGCGTCCTCGCCGTCTGCCTCGCGCCGGACGGCCGTACCCTCGCCACCGGCGGCGCGGACGGCAGGATCCGGCTGTGGGACGTACGCGGCCCGGACGACGTACGGCCCATGGGCGCGCCCCTGGTCGCCCACACCGACTGGATCACCTCGGTCGCCTTCGCCCGGGACGGCAGGACCCTGGCCTCCGGCAGCCAGGACAAGACGGCCCGGCTGTGGGACGTCAGCGACCGGAACCGCGGCCGTCCGCTGGGCGAGCCGCTCACCGCCCACGGGGACTGGGTCAACTCCGTGGCGTTCGCCCCGGACGGCCCTGCCCTCGCCACCGGCGGCAGGGACCGCACGGTACGGCTGTGGGACGTCACCGACCCCGGCCGGGCCCGTGCCCTCGGCGAGCCGCTGGCCGGGCACCGCGGCGGCGTCACGTCCGTGGCCTTCGCCCCGGACGGCCGCACCCTGGCGAGCGGCGGCGAGGACCACGCGGTACGCCTGTGGAGCGTCGCCGACCCGGCCCGGGCCGAGCCCTTCGGCCGCGAGCTCACCGGCCACCTGGAGACGGTCACCTCCGTCGCCTTCGACCCGGGCGGCGACACCGTCGCCTCCGCGAGCCACGACCTGACGGCCCGCCTCTGGCCGCTCGACATGGAACGGACGGTACGTCACATCTGCGACCGCACCGGCGGCGACCTCACCCCCGCCACCTGGCAGGACATCCTCCCGCAGCTCGCCTACCGGCCCACCTGCCAGGACACCTGAGCAGCAGGGCGGGCGGGCCTGCCGCGGCGCCCCGCGCTCGCGGACCGGACCCGCCCGACCCGTCCGCGTCGCCCGCTACCGTGCACGCCATGACGACCAAGGCATCCGCGACGGCCCCCGTCCTCGACATCCGCGCCCTCAACCGCGCCACCCTGGCACGGCAGTTGCTGCTGCGCCGCGCGGCGATGCCGGCCGAGGCCGCCGTCGCGCACCTCGTCGGGCTCCAGGCCCAGAACGTGAAGCCCCCGTACCACGCGCTCGCCGCCCGCCTCGACGGCTTCACGCCCGACGACCTGTCGGCGGCGATGGCCGACCGCCGGGTCGCCCGCCTGGTCACCCTCCGCTCGACCATCCACACCCACACCGCCGACGACTGCCTCACCCTGCGTCCGCTGGTGCAGGCCGCCCGGGACCGGGAGCTGGGGAACTTCCGCAAGGGCCTCGTGGGCGTCGACCTGGACCGGCTCGCCGGCCTCGCCCGTGAGCTGGTCGAGACCGAGCCGCGCACCATGGGTCAGTTGCGCGAGGCGCTCCTCGCCCGGTGGCCGGACGCCGACCCGCAGGCCCTGGCCGTCGCCGCCCGCTGCCGGCTCCCGCTCGTGCAGGTGACACCGCGCGGCCTGTGGGGACGGAGCGGACAGGTCATGCTCACCACCGCCGAGCACTGGTTCGGCCGCCCCGCCCGGCCGGCTCCCGCTCCGGACGGGACCGTGCTCCGCTACCTCGCCGCCTTCGGACCCGCCTCCGTGAAGGACATGCAGACCTGGGCGGGCCTGACCCGGCTCCGGGACGCCTTCGAGCGGCTCCGTCCCCGACTGGTCACCTTCCGGGCGCCGGACGGCACCGAGCTGTTCGACCTCCCGGACGCGCCCCGCCCCGACCCGGACACCCCCGCCCCGCCCCGCTTCCTGCCCGAGTTCGACAACCTGCTCCTCTCCCATGCCGACCGCACCCGCCTCGTCCCGCCCGCCCACAAGGGCCGCACCTGGTCGAAGAACGTGGCGCACCGCGTCCTGATGGTCGACGGTTTCGTCGCCGGGCTGTGGAAGGCGGCCGACGACGTCCTCGTCGTCGAGCCCTTCGAGCGCCTCACCGAGGCCCGGTGGGACGAGGTCGCGACCGAGGGGCTGCGGATGCTGGCGACCCTGCACCCGGGGACGGCGTACGACGTCCGGCAGGGCACCGTACGCGGCGACTGACATGGAGAGGGGGCGTTGCGGGCCGCTCGTGGAGGCCCGCAACGCCCCCCGGTCTGTCACCTGAGGGGTACTCAGGAGGTTCCGGATCGGGCTAGGAGGTGACCTGCGCGGTCACCAGGCCCGAGAAGGTGGTCAGCCGGGAGTAGACACCCGGGTAACCCGCCCGGGCACAGCCCTCGCCCCAGGAGGTGATCCCCGCCAGGACGCCCCCGATGACCAGGGGACCGCCGCTGTCGCCCTGGCAGGTGTCCACGCCGCCGGAGGGGAGTCCGGCGCACACCATGTCGCTCGCGACGAAGTCGGAGCCGTAGGAGCCGCGGCAACTGGTGTCCGACACGACCGGTACGGTCGCGGTCCGCAGTTGGTTGGAGGAGGAGCCGTTCTCCCGGGTGGTGCCCCAGCCGAGGACGCGGGCGGTGGTGCCGGCCGCGTAGACGGCGGTGTCCGAGGCGGACACGTACTTCGCCGGCGTGTACGGCATCGACCGCGACAGGGTCAGGACCGCGACGTCGTCGCCGTTGGTGGCGTCGGTGTAGTCCGGGTGGATCCAGATCCGGCTGACCTGCGCGACCGTGCCGTTGGTGCCGTTCAGATAGGTGCGTCCGCCGACCACGCGCACGCTGCGGGTGCTCTCGCCGACCATGCAGTGCGCGGCGGTGACGACCTTGGTGGGGGAGACCAGGGTGCCACCGCAGAACTGGTTCTGCGAGGCGTCCGTGACCTGCATGACGTAGGGGTACGCGCTCGTCGTGGTGGTCGAGCCGCCGACGATCGGCTGCGGCGCGGCGACGGCGGAGGGCGCGGCCAGCAACGCGGTGACCGCGGCGCCGGCGGTGGCCAGGGCGGCGGCGGTCGATCTGGCGCGGGTGAGCCCGAACATGAGTCTCCTCAAGGGGTTGCCGGTGGGGGGTCGCACGGGGTGGGGGGTGGACACGGGGGTCTCGGGACAGACCCCCGTATGCCCGGGCGAGCGGCACGTGCTCACGCTAGGACCGGCGGCGCGGACCTCCCAATGAGGGAAGCCCCTAGGGGAGTCGGGCAGGGAAAACCCTCGGCCACCCCTCGGTGCCGCCCCGCCTCACCGCTCCGCGCCCCCGACTCCGCCTCCCCGAGGCCGTGTCACCCGCTCCGCGTCCCCGACTCCGCCTCTCCGAGGACGTGTCACTCGGCCCGCCGGCCCGCCGCCAGCCGGACGATGTCCACCCGGGAGCGGATACCGAGCTTGCGGTAGACGCGGGTCAGGGTCGCCTCGACCGTCTTGACGCTGACGAACAGACGGCCGGCGATCTCCCGGTTGGTCGCGCCCTCCATGACCAGCGCGGCCACCTGGCGCTCCATCGCGGCGAGCCCCGCCAGACCGTCGGGCACCGCGAGGGCCGGGGCGGGCGCGGGGACCGCCGCGCGCGCCGCGACCGACGCCTCCAACCGCCGCAGCCAGGGCAGCGCCCGGCAGCGCCGGAACAGGCGGGCCGCCTCGTCGTACGCGGCCGGGCCCGGCGCCCGCCCCGGCCGGCCCGCCCGCAGTTCCGCCAGCGCGAAGGCCGCCCGCGCCTCCTCCAGGCCGTAGCCCAGCTCGGCCAGCCGCTCCCGCGCCGACGTCAAGGCGGCGACCGCCGCCCGGTGTTCACCCCGCGCCGCCCGCACCAGCGCCTCGGCCCGCTCCAGCACGGCGAGCACCCCACCGCGCCCGAGCCGCAGCGCGTGCACCCGCGTGACGTCGATGACCTCCTGCGCCTCGGCCGGCGCCCCGGTACGCACCAGCGCCTCGGCGAGGTCTCCCTGCCACCGGCCGCGCGCCGGGTCGGTGATGCCGGCACCGGCCTCCAACTCCCGTACCCGGCCGAGCGCCTGCACGGCCGCCCCCGCGTCGCCCGCCACCAGACTCGCGTGACCGAGCGCGGCCAGCGCCCGCGACAGGTACACCGCGTCGCCGTCCTCCTCGGCCCGCCGCACCGCCTCCCGCGCCAGGACCAGCGCCCGTTCCACGTCCCCGCCGGCGGCCTCGGCGAGCGCCGCCTGCATCGCGCCCGCGCCTTCGCCGATGCCCGCGTCCCGCGCCAGCGTCAGGCTCTCCCGGGACAGCTCCAGGGCCCGGCCGCAGTGCCCGGAGTGCAGCTCGGTCTCGGCGAGGAAACGCAGGTAGTGGACCTCGCTCTCGGCCATGCCGCGCCGACGCGCCTCGCGCAGCAGCGCCGTCGCGGCGGTCCGCGCCTCCGCCAGCCGGTCGCTCATCACCAGCCAGCGGAACCGGGAGGAACCCGCCCCGTTGTGATGGCACGCCACCCGCTCGTCCTGCGGCTCGTCCAACGCCCGCCGGATGGTCGCCGGGGCGTCCGGATGTCCCATCAGCGTCTCGGCCTGCGCCTGGAAGGCCAGCGCGAGCAGCTCGGTGCGCCGGTCCCCGGCCCGTGCCGCCAGCCGCGCCGCGTGCGCGGCCTCCTCCCGGCCCTGCGCGAAGTCCCCCTGGACCACCAGACCGCGCCAGGCCAGCTGGTAGTGGACCAGGGCGAGCAGCCGGGGGTCGTCCCCCGCGTCGGCCAGGACCTGCGGGAAGACGGCGTCGACCTCGCCGATGGCCTGCCCGGCCGCCTCGATCACCACCATCCAGGCGCGGACCCGCTCACCGGGCGCGGTGGCCCGGGTCAGCACCTCGCGGGCGATGTCCCGGGCGAGGTCCTGCTCACCCGCGGTGATCGCGTCCTCGGCGGCCTGGAGCCGGCGCTCGTCCGGCCCCGGTACGCCGCCCGCCGGGGTGTGCCGGGCCGCGAGCAGCCCCAGCGACGCCGCCACCGACGGGGCCCCGCGGTCCCGGGCCAGCGCGGCGGCCTCGGCCAGCCGGGCCGCCACCCGCGGATCGGTGCCCGTGGTGGCGAGGGCCAGGTGCCGGGCCCGCTCGATCGGGTCGGAGGCCGCCGTGGACAACGCGGCGTGCGCGGCCCGCCGCTCCGGCGCCGGGGCCTCGGCGTACAGCGCGGCCGAGATCAGCGGATGCGCGAACCGTACGGTGGGCCCCTCCGGGTCGGTCGCCAGCAGTCCCAGCCGCGCCGCCTGGGTGGTCTCGGCCTCGGCGTGGGGCCGGCCGGCCGCGTGCAGCAGGGCCGGGGTGGGACGGGCGCCGGCGCTGGCCACCAGGAGGGTGCGCCGGGCCTCGTCCGACAGCATCTCCAGCCGGGACAGGACCAGGGCGCGCAGCGAGGTCGGCACCGGCAGTGGCTCGCCCGGTCGCGGCGCGGTGGGGCTCTCGGCGAGCGCCCGGCCCAGCTCCAGCGCGAACAGCGGATTCCCGCCGCTGGTGCGGTGGATGTCACGGACCGTGGAGCGGGGCAGGCCCCCGTAGCCGCGGTCGTCGAGCAGGGCCGAGACCTGGGCGCGGGTCAGCGGTCCGAGACGCACCGCGCGGGTGTCCGGCGGGGAGGCGCGCAGATGGCGGTCGTACGCGGCGCCCTCCGTCTCCGGACCCTCGGTCCGCACCGCGCACAGCATCCGTACCGGGGTGTCGCCCAGGCGGCGGGCGGCGAAGCCGAGGAGCTCGGCGCTGGCCGGGTCGAGCCACTGCAGGTCGTCGGCGACGACCAGGACGGGGCCCTTCGCGGCGAGCGCGCGCAGCGTGGAGAGCACCGCGAGCCGCAGCGCCAGGCCGTCGCGCTGGAGCGTGGACTCGCCGCGGCCGGTGAGCGCCGACTCCAGCGCCGTGCGCTGCGCTGTGGGCAGAGCGTCCGAGACCTCCTCCAGCACCAGACCGAACAGGTCGGCCAGGGCGAGGAAGGGGAGATGGGATTCGGACTCGGTGGCCGAGCAGCGCAGCACGGTGTGGGCCGGGTGCGCGTACTCGGCGGTCAGGCTCCGCAGGACGGTCGACTTCCCGATTCCGGCGGGGCCGTGCAGCAGCACACTCCCCCCGCGGGCGAGTTGCTCGCGCGCCGCGCCGAACGACTCCTCCCGCCCGATGACCAGGTCGGAGCGGCATCCGGCGGACTCCGCGAAGTCCCGTCGCACGGTCACCGCCCCCCTCCGTCCGCCGCACCCCACCCGCATGTCGTGTCCCGGCCAATATTAGGCAACGGCACCCTGCACCGCCGGGGGACGAGGAGGTGACGGACACAACAAGGCGGCGGGACCGCATCCGAAAGGCGGCACGAGAAAACCCGCAGGCCACCCCGTCTACGGCAACCGTCCCGCCCGGCGCGCCGCAACCACCGCCTCGCCCCGGGTCCGGGCGCCGAGCTTGCGCATGGCCGAGCGCAGATAGGCCTTGACGGTCTCCGGGCGCAGCCCGAGCCGCTCCGCGGCCGCCGCGTTCGTCTCCCCGGCGGCCACACACGCCAGCACGTCCACCTCCCGGGGAGCGAGCCGGGCGGACAGCGGTACGGGCCCGCCCCCGGCCGCCAGCAGTCCACACGCCCGCGACAACTCCTCCCGCAGCGCCGGATCCGCGATCCTCGGCGCCAGCGCGCGCAGCGCGGCATGCGCCTCGCGCACCTGCTCCCAGCCCGGAAGGTCCGCCCGGCCGCACCCGGGCCGCGGCCGGGCCGCCGTCAGCAGCTCGCCCACCTCGTCCCGCAGCACCAGCGCCTGCTCCACGTCCCGCGCCGCCTCCACCGCCGCGCTCAGCGTGCGGTCGCCCAGCGGCTGGGCCGCGCGCAGGGCTCCGTAGAGCACCCCGCGCACCCGGCGCCGTACGACCACCGGCACCGCCACCACCGAGCGCAGCCCCTCGGCGGCGACGGGGAGGTCGTACTCGTGGCTGATCTGCCGCGAGACGGAGTAGTCGCTCACCGCGCACGGCCGCGTGAGCGCCACCGCCTTGCCGCCCAGCCCGTTGCCGGAGGTCACCGCGAGGGCGCTGAGCGCCGCCGTCGCGGTCCCGCTCAGCTCGCTGATGCGCACCTGGCGGCGCCCGGACTCCACCAGCCCGCCGAAGGCGACCGGCAGCCCGGTCGTCCGCCGTAGCCGCACCAGCGCCCTGCGGATCTCCACCCCGTCGGCCGTGTCCACCGCCACCCGTTCCGCCTTCCTCGCGCCCGTCCCGGGACGCACACCCCCGTTCGGGGGTAGTGAGACCTGCATCACGGATTACACGATGGCAGCCAGCCGCCCGGCAAGGTCCGGCACGAAGGAGGACGGATGACGACGGCCACGGAGCTGTTCCGCAGCGCACGGGACTTCCTGCTGGAGCACCGCGAGGACTACGCCGCCGCGTACGAGGGCTTCACCTGGCCTCGTCCCGGGAACTTCAACTGGGCACTGGACTGGTTCGACGTCATCGCCGAGGGCAACGGCCGCACGGCGCTGCACATCGTCGAGGAGGACGGCAGCGAGGTCCGGGTCTCCTTCGCCGAGATGTCCGCCCGCTCCGACCGGGTCGCCAACGGCCTGCGCGCGTGGGGCGTCGGCCACGAGGACCGCATCCTCGTCATGCTCGGCAACCAGGTCGAGCTGTGGGAGACCGCGCTCGCCGCGATGAAGCTGCGGGCCGTGGTCATCCCGGCCACCCCGCTGCTCGGCCCCGCCGACCTGCGCGACCGCGTCGACCGTGGCCGGGTCGGGCACGTGATCGTGCGGGCCGAGGACACCGCCAAGTTCGCCGACGTCCCCGGCGACTACACCCGCGTCGCGGTCGGCGGCACCACCGCTGCGGGCTGGCTGCGGTACGAGGACGCGTACCAGGCCCCCGACGCCTTCACCCCGGACGGCCCGACCACCGCCGACGACCCGCTGATGCTGTACTTCACCTCGGGCACCACGGCCCGGCCCAAACTGGTCGAGCACACCCACGCCTCGTACCCGATCGGGCATCTCGCGACCATGTACTGGATCGGGCTGAAGCCCGGCGACGTCCACCTGAACATCTCCTCGCCCGGCTGGGCCAAGCACGCCTGGTCCAACCTGTTCGCGCCGTGGAACGCCGAGGCGACCGTCTTCCTGCACAACTACACGCGCTTCGACGCCTCCCGCCTGATGGCCGAGATGGACCGGGCCGCGGTGACCACCTTCTGCGCCCCGCCCACGGTCTGGCGGATGCTCATCCAGTCCGACCTCGGCCGGCTCGCCACCCCGCCGCGCGAGGCCGTCGCCGCCGGTGAGCCGCTCAACCCCGAGGTGATCGAACAGGTGCGCCGCGCCTGGGGGGTGACCGTCCGGGACGGCTTCGGGCAGACCGAGACGGCCGTCCAGGTCTCCAACAGCCCCGGCCAGCTCCTGAAGACCGGCTCCATGGGCCGCCCCAGCCCCGGCTACCGCGTCGCCCTCCTCGACCCGGTCACCGGCGCCCCCGGCGCCGACGAGGGCGAGATCGCCCTGGACCTCTCCGAGCATCCCGTCGGCCTGATGACCGGCTACCACGGCGACCCCGACCGCACGGCCGAGGCGATGGCCGGCGGCTACTACCGCACCGGCGACATCGGCGCCCGCGACGCGGACGGGTACCTCACCTACGTCGGCCGGGCCGACGACGTGTTCAAGGCCAGCGACTACAAGATCAGCCCCTTCGAGCTGGAGAGCGCCCTGCTGGAGCACGAGGCGGTCGCCGAGGCGGCCGTCGTACCGGCCCCGGACGAGCTGCGCCTCGCGGTGCCGAAGGCGTACGTGGTCCCGGCGGCGGGCTGGGAGCCGGGCCCGGACACCGCGAAGGTCCTCTTCGAGCACTCCCGCCGGACCCTCGCCCCCTACAAGCGCATCCGCCGCCTGGAGTTCGGCGAGCTGCCCAAGACCGTCTCCGGCAAGATCCGCCGCATCGAGCTGCGCGAGGCCACGGCCGCCGGCTCCGCCAACGAGTACCGCGAGGAGGACTTCCGATGACCCCGCCCCCCGCACAGCCGTCGTACACCCACGGCACCAGCACGACCCCCCTCCTCGGCGACACCATCGGCGCGAACCTCGACCGCGCGATCGCCGGCGTGCGCCCACTGCTCGGACTGTCGGCCGCAACCGCAGGCGCAGCGCCAGTCCGGGGCGGGGTCTGGTCGCGGAGATTGCCGAACGTCGGACGAGTCCCACCGGAACCGTGGGGCCCTCGGTCGGCCTCCTCTCCAGAAGCTTGAGACAGGGCAGTTGAAGGTCAGTAACCTGAGAGGGCCCGCAAGGACATGTAGCAGTCCCCTGCGAAGGGGGCCGGTGTAGCAGGCCAGTTCCAAGTGCTGGACGGGGGGTTGTCGGCACTGGGCTCGCGCCTCCGCCGTCCCCTCTCCAGAAAGGAGCTACATGGAACTGGCAGGCTGGGTGACTGTTGGTACCGCTGCGGTCGTCGGGGGCTTTACTGTCTTGGGCCACCTTTTCGACCAGGTCCCATCCCTCACTCAAAAGATGATCACTGCGATCCGGTCGATTCGCGCGGTGCGCGATGAACTGAGGTCGGATCGAGAGTGATCGTCGGCCTCGGCCAGTGCCCCCCGCCTGGTCGAGGCCGACCTCCCGGTCCCAGCTCTCTCTTGTAGTCGGCGACGGCACGACCGCAGGCCGGCGTCCCTTCCGGTTCGGGGAGGTCGAGGAGTTCAGCTGCGCGCGTACGGGCGCTTGAGGGGGCCTACTGGATCAGCTCCAGGTGGGGGTGGTCCGGGGACACCGGGCAGACGTGCAGTTGCAGGTCGTAACCTCGGGCGAGGTCGATCCGGGTGTAGTTCGCCGGGGGGACACCGGGGGGGAGGGGGTCGCGGGCCCCGTCTCCCTCGGGCGCCCAGTTCCTGGTGCCGCGGTTCCATTCCGTCGTGGCGATGGTCAGCAGCGGATCCATCGCGGTGCCGCATGCGGAGCAGTTCCGGGGTGTGGGGTCGGTGAGGCCCCAGCGGGTCCAGCCACCGGCCTTCCAGCCGGGGGAGACGGACAGCGTGGTCTTGTAGAAGTCCTCGGGGGCCGCGGCGTAGGAGTCGTCCACCGCACCTTCGGCGGTCCGCCACCTGTTCCAGTCCGTCAGTTCCTCCCGCAGTTCCTTGCCCAGCTCCATGTAGTGGGGGTACTCGGTGACCTCCTCCGGCGAGAGCAGGCACGGCTGGGGCAGGTAGCCGGGGTACTCGACCGCGGGCGGCTCGGGGGGTGTGCCGAGGACGTCGGTGACCGAGGCGGCGGACCGCCAGAACAGCGCCGTCCTGGGGTGGGCCGGGTGGTCGAAGGGGCACCACAGGACCTGGAGCAGGTCGGCCTCGGTCTGTCCGGGCGGACGCAGCAGGGGGACGTCGCGCGCGTACAACTGAGCGACGGGCAGCATGGCGATCGGGCCGCCGGGCCACGGCTGGTCGGCGTCGGCCAGGTCGTCGAGCGGCCATTCCCCGTCCCCGGCCTCGTCCGCGCCGGGGCCGTCCGGCTGCTCGCTCGCCCCTGGCGTCGGGATGCCCCGGTCCTGCCGCTCCTCTTCGAGCGAGAAGGCAGCGGTCACCTGCTCCCAGGTGTGCGGGTCGTCGCAGTGTGGCCACGGCTCGTCGGCGGGCCACAGCAGTGGTCCGCCGACCGAGCTGTCGTGCCGCGAGGGCGACCCGGCGCGAGGGTGCAGCCGGGTCGCCGTACGTGCCAGCGGGGCCAGTCGAGGGAAGAGCGCCGTGACGTCGAGCGGTCGCGGCGGGGTGGTACGACTCATTCCGGCTCCCGGTGGCGCGGATCAGCTGTGATCAGTTTCCGAGGTTGAGCTTCCCGGTGTTGCGCTGGGTGTTGGTGATGTACACGTCCGGGAACAGCGGTTGCGTGGTGCCGTCCGCCCGTTCGACTGTAGCGCTCATCGTGACCCCCTGCGGAATCGTGCTGGTGCTGTCCCGGTAGTCGGGAACGACCTGGTAGAAGATCGAGTCGTTCGGTCCGAAGGCCGCGTTCCCCACCGCCGTCTGCGCGGCGAACTCGTAGGTCCGCATGCTGGGCGTTCCGGTGTTCATGCCCACCTGCCAGCAGGGGACGAGGTTGTCCGCTCCGCCGTCCCGGCTCGCGCCCGGGCCGCCCAGGATGTTGGCGATCAGGTGGCACCGGGCGAGCCCGGTGCCGGGTGAGTTGACGCGGGCGAACTCCTGGGCGTCCTGCCAGCCGGTGATGTCCCCTTCGGCCGGGGAGCCCTCTTCGAGGTTCTTGCCGATACACGCCTGGGCCATGGTCGCCCGAGTGCCCGGCGGACCGAGCGGGTTGGTGGTCTTGTTGGTGTGCGCGACCGCTTCGGTGGTGTTCCTGTACCACCCGTTACCGGAAGGAAGCGCTCCCGTCGGGGCGCTCTTCAGGCAGGCGCCCTGAGGCTGCGGGGCCGAGCCGGTGATCTCCACCTTGAACTGCTCGGCCTCCACCACGCGCTGGCTCGCGAAGCCCTCGGTGAGCTGCGTCTCGGCGGCCTGGATGTCCGCGGGCGGGGCGTGCACGCGTGCGCAGGGCCGGCCGGAGTTCTCGCCGTTCAGCTTGTAGACGTCCCAGCCGCCGCTGCTGGGGTTGGGGACGACCTCGGCGCACTGGGCGCCGTCGACGCCCCCTTCGTGGGTGGCCGCGAAGGGGAACCCGCCGCAGCTGTCGTTCGTGACGAGGTCCGGCCGGGCCTGGAAGGGCACCGAACTCCCGGCTCCGCAGGTGCGGCTCGTGCGGTCGGCGATGCCGCTCTTCGCCCGGGTCAGCGGCTTGTCGCGTCCCCAGCCGTCGGCGAGGTTCTCCTGGGCCCACTGGTAGCCGGCCACCGCGGCGCCCGTGCTCGACGCCGAGTCCAGCTTCACGACCGGCATGACGGAGGGCACCACACAACCGCGGCCGGGCTTGCTGTCGGCAACGGTCGTGTCCCGGACGTCGTCGTCGCAGCGGATCTGCTCCGGGTTGCTCCAGGAGGCGTTCGGGTCGGTGATCTGGGCCCCGGGAGAGGTGACGTACAGCTGGTACGACGTCGTGAACTGGACCTTCGCGCCGACGGCCGGGGAGGAGGTGTAGGTCACGAAGCCGTTGACGGACTGGCCCTTGACCAGTTCACCCCCGTACCACGGGGCGGTCTTGCTCGCCTTGCAGCCGGCCGTGCACGCGGACCTGAGCTTCGCGGTGAGGGACGTGACGGCGCCGGTCGCGCCGGTCATGGTCACCGTGACGTACTCGTTCCACTTGGGGTTGGCGAGGTCGGCGGGCAGGAGGGCGCTGGTCGCGACGTTCAGCGTGCCGGTGCCGAGTTCCTTGCCGTTGCTGTCCTTCAGTACGTACAGCACGGTCAGGCCGCTGACGCAGTAGCCGAAGCGGCTGTAGTTCCACTGGCCCGGGACCGTGATGACGCAACTGGCCTCGTCTGCGGCGACGGAAGCCGTCGTCGGCTGCGCGGCCGCGAGGGACTGCCGCTCGGCCGACGTCACCGGCTTGGTGCTGGTGGTGACGCAGGCTTCCACGGCTCCCGCCCTGCGCTCGCGGGAGCCGGCGCGGGTGGGCTCGCAGTGCTCCCCGGATGCCAGCGGTACGGGCCGGGTCTCGGTGGGGGCGGCAACGCCGGTCGTGTTGCCCGCACCGGCTCCGTCCGCCTCGCGTGGGGACGCCTGCGAGGCCTGGGACACCTCCGGCGCCTGGGACGCGGGCACCATCGCGGTGGTGGTGCCCAGGACCAGGACGGCCAGCAAGGGAACGGCCGCGCGTCGATATCGCGCGAGGAAAGAGGATGGTCGCATGGTCGTACTTACCTTTCGGGTGTGACGTGCCACCGGGTGAGCGGAGGCTGGGGAACGTCCCGGGGGAGTGCGGCGCGGGGGAGGGGCGTGAGGCCTGCCCGAGACCGTGGGTCCGCGTCGGCGCGGCGGTGGGACGTCAGAGGACCGCCCCGCCGGTCACCGGCGGGGCGGGAGGGTCACCCGTCGCGTGACGGGTGGGCGGTGCCGGTCACCAGAGGCTCGACAGGCCGCCGGCGATCGAGGACACCAGCTCCTTGCCCTCTTCCGCGACCTTGTTGACCACGGGGGCCGCCTTCTTGAGGCCCGTGGTCACCAGCTTGCCCCGGCCGAAGGTGGCCAGGTTGAGGGCGGTGCCGCCGAGGGCCCCGATGAACTCACCGCTGCCGAAGCCGTGTTCGATGCCGGTGAAGACGGCGCTCAGCGCGCCGGCGCCCACGGAGACCCAGGCGAAGAACGCGGCCCCCGCCGCCAGCGGGGGGAAGACCAGGCTGGCGAGGCCGAGGCCGGCGGCGATGAAGCCCGTGGCGACGCTGACCTTGCCCGCGGCGTCCGCCCACCAGCCGGCGTCCGACCACCAGTCCTCCTGCTCGGAGCCGGAACCGGTGCCGTTGGGGTGGACCTCGTCGTGGGTCTCGCTGTTGGCCGGGTTCCTGCCCTCCTGCCGTTCCCGCTTCGCCTTCTCGGCGGCCTCACGGGCGGCCTCGGCGATCTCGGCCTGGCGCTTCTGGGCGGCGACGGTGCGTGCCGCGCTGGCCGCCGCGGCCGCCGTCGCCTTGTCCTTGCCGGCCTGCAGGGCGGACTGGCGGGCACTGGCGGCGGACGCCTGGGCGCTGTGCGAGGACGCCAGCGCCGAACGGGCCGCGTCCACCGCCTTGTTGGCGGAGTAGTTGGCCGACCTGGACGCGCTGCGCGCGGTCGCGGCCGCCGAGCTGGCCTGGTTCGCCGAGGCCTGGGCGTCCGCGGCGGACCGGTCCGCGGCGTCGGCGTTCTGCTTCGCCTGGTCGGCGTAGCCTTCCGCCTCACGCGCCGCGTCCACCGCCTTGTCGGCCCATTCCTGGGCCTCGGCGCCGGCCTTGCGGGCGTCGGCCGCCGCCTTCGACGCGAGGGCCGCGTTCTCCTGGGCCTTGTAGGCGATCTTCGCCCCGGCCGCGATGGTCCCGCGGATCGCCGCGACGTGGGTGGCGGAGTCGTGGTCGAGCTGAGCCGCCGTGTGCTGCATCACCAGGACGAAGTTCCGGCGCATCCAGGCCGGGCCCTCCAGGGCGACCTCGCCGTACGACTTGACGTACTCGCCCCCGGTCGCCACCGACGTCGCGGTCTCCACCGCGTCGTCCTCCCGCTGGGCCGCCGGGTAGGTCCGCTCGAAGAAGTCCTGCAGCGCCTCGGGGGTGTTCTTGTCCAGCGCGTCGTTGGCGGCCTTCTTGACGGCGCTGCCGGGATTGTCGTTGAGGATGCGGCCGATCTGGACCTTGTTGTCGTCCTGCGAGGCCCGGATCATCCCCGAGGTGAGGAAGTCGCCGATCGCCGCGGAGCTGGAACTCGACAGGGCGGTCTGTGCCGCCTCCGCGATGGCGGGGCTGGATATCTGGGCTATGTACAGGACCGTCTCGCGGTCGTCCTGGTTCTGGGCGATGCCCCGGTCGAGGTCGACCCAGGAGAGCACGTCGTCGTCGGTGCCGGCCAGCGCGTGCTGGGCGGCCTCCCGCGTCCACGCACCCTTGGCCTCCAGCAGCCCGGTGGCTGCCTTGCGGCCCAGCGTGGCGGCGAGGGTCAGGTCGCCGGTCTCCCACAGGGCCTTCTCGGCCGCGGCGATCGTGTCCTTGAGGGCCTGTTCGGTCTGGGCCTCCTGGGTGCGCTTGTCCTCGTACTCGGCCCGCTCCTCGGCCTCGATCGCGGCCAGCAGGCGGGCCTCGTCCATGCCCTGGAGCTTGTCCTGCTCCAGCCTGGACATCTCCGCGGCACGGGCCGCCTGCTCCACCGCCATGGCGTCCTCGACGGCCTTGGTGGCGGTGTTCGCCGCCTTCACGGCCTCGGCCGCGTGCGCGGTGGACTTGTTCGCGTAGTCGATGGCCTGACCGGCGAACTTCACCGCCTCCTCGGCGGCCTTGGCCGACTTCTCCGCGTGGTCGGCGGCGGAGTAGGCCGCGTCCCGGGCGGTGCGCGCGGCGGAGGCCGCCTGGTTGGCGAGCGCCTGGGCCGTGGAGGCGGCGTTGGTGGCGCGGTTGGCCGCGGTCGTCGCGATGGCCGCTTGGCGCTTGGCCTCGGCGGCCTCGGACCCCGCGGCCCCCGCGGCCGTGGCGGCCTGCGCCGCGGCGGTCGCCGCGGCGGCGGAGTTGCGCGCGGCGGAGGCGGCCGAGGAACCGGCGTTCGCGGCCTGCGCGGAGGCGGACGCGGCGTAGTCGGCGGCCTTGGCGGCGGTCCGGGCCTTCGCGGCCGAGTTGTACGCGGCGACGGCCGCGTCCTTGGCCGCCTTGGTCTTGTTGGCGTCCTTGGACGCGGCGATGGCGGCGTTGTAGGCGTGCGAGGCGGCGTTGCCGGCCGTCGCGGCGGCCTGGGAGGCCGCGGCGGCCGCCCAGGAGGCGCGGCGGGAGGCGGTGACGGCGGCGTTGGAGGCGCTGATGGCGTTGCGGGCGGCGTTGGCCGCACCCTTGGCGGCGCTGGCCGCCTTGCGGGCGGCCGCGGCGGACTTCTTGACGTCCTCCTTGGCGGCCGCGGCCTCCGCGGCGGCCTTCTCGGCCGCTTCCTTGGCCTTCTCGGCGGCGGTCATGGCACGTGCGGAGGCCTCGACGGCCCGGTCGGTCTCGGTCTGGGCGCGCTTGCCCTCCCGCTCGACCACCGCGACGAGTTCCGCGATGGTCGCCGACTCCTGGTCCCGGGCCCGGGCGATGTGCTGGCCGGTGTCGAGGAACCACTGGACGTCCGTCGCCGTGCCGCTCAGGGCACGGTCCGCGTACTTGCGCACCTCGGGCCCGGTGCCGATCAGCATGGAGGACACCTGGACCCTGGCGTCCTCCAGACGGGCGTCGTACTGGCCGTCGGTGAGGAAGCCCTCGAGCGCCTGCTGGGTGCCGGCGTCCAACGCGGCGGAGGCCGCCCGCTGGACGGCCTTGTCGCCGGTGGACGAGATGATGGAGGTCGCCACGCTCAGATCCTCGATCAGCGCGGACTTGTACTGGTCGGCCAGGAAGGCGGCGATGGCCGCGTCGCCGTTGTCGAGGGCGGCGACCGCCTCGCGGCGCAGGCCCTTGCCGGAACGGGCCAGGTACCTGGCGACGGCGACACGGTTGTCCTCGGCGGTGACCTTCGGCAGCGTCTCGGCGAGGAACGTCGCGACCTCGGCGTCGGTGCCGTACAGCGCGTAGGCGGCCGCGGCCTTGGTGGCCTTGCCGCCCGTCGTCCACGCCTGGACGACCCTGGCCCGGTCGGTGTCGGGCAGGGCCGGCGGGACGGTCGGCGTGTCCTGTGCGGCGGCGCGCGCCGGGGGCGTCAGCGACAGGGGGGTGGCGGCGGCGGCCGTCACGGCGGCGGCCGCCCCGAGGAGCCGTCTGCGACTCCAGAACATCGTCTGCATAAGGGCGTTGTCCTCGCGGTCTGGTCGATGAAATGGCAGGGGCATGAAAACTGGAGTGACCCTATCAACGGCCGCCGGGAATGAAATCGCTTGGTGCCCCGACAAATTGACGGAACGACAGATCCGGCCGATGCGTGGCACCTACATGTCTTCACAAATTCTCCACAGGGATGCGTACAACCTTTCCAGGAGGTGGCGAGAGTCACACGGAACCTACAACTCCAGTCCGTTTTGCTGGGGTTCGGAAGTGGACAGACACCGCTGCCGGGAGGTGGCATGGACAGGCTCAAGCGGAGATGCGGGAAAGGAATGTGCTGTCCTCCCGTATTTCCGACGGGGGTTGGGGGCCCTCATTGAATTGCGGAGCCTTCATGCCTGTCACGGGGTCGGATGGCGGACATCCGGCCGGAGGAAAACGAATTTAGGACTGTGATGAAGGTACGCACCACCACCACGGTGAAGCCGCAGCGGAAGAGACTCGTGGCGCGCGCCCTGGGCGGCGCACTGGTCGCCGGCGGCCTGGCATGGGCCGCGCTGGGCTCCGGCCTCCCGACGGAGACCGGCGGTCCCGCGGTGACCGTGGCGGACGAGGCCCCGGGCTACGCGGTCGAGGACTTCGCCTATCCGCAGGCCGACAAGATCCTCGAGGAGCAGGGCATCGTCCTCAAGCGCGGGGACGGTCACATCACCCTGGCCGACTGCGCCGACGGCCCCGGCCTCCTGCAGGTCATGGCCCGGCGTGAAGCGGAGACGATCTGCTTCAGGACGGTCGGCAACTCGGGGTGGCTGACGCTCGAGATCCCCGCCGTCTACGTCATGCGGGGCAACGACTACGACACCCAGGTGGACATGACCGTCGGGGACGAGGAGAAGTCCTTCGACCTGGAGAAGAACACCTGGACCTCGGTGGGCGAGAGCGCGGACGAACAGGGCCGTGAGCACCTGCTCGTGGAGATCAGGACCTCCAAGTAGCGCCCAGCCGAGTCCCCTTGCCGAGACCTGCCACCGAGGAACCTGAACTGATGCGACACACCAGACCCGTGCGCCTCGCCGCACTGGCCGCAGCCCTGACCGCGGGACCGGTCGTCATGACCGCCGTTCCCGCCACCGCCGTGACGGGCCCCGCCTCCGCCTCGTCCGACACGACGCACGCCTACACGGCGCAGGTCGTCGTCGGTGACCACGACCGCGGCTGCTCCGGCGTCCTGGTCGACACCGAGTGGCTGCTCACCGCGGCCAGTTGCTTCGCGGACGACCCCGCCGCGAGCCTTGCGGTGCCCGCGGGCAAGCCGCAGCGCAAGACCACCGCGACCGTCGGCCGCGCCGACCTGTCCGGCACCGCCGGCGCGGTCCGCGAGGTCGTGGAGCTGGTGCCCCGCACCGACCGCGACGTCGTCCTGGCCCGGCTGAACCGCCCGGTCGCGGGCGTCACCCCCCTCGCCCTGGCCACCACCGCACCCGTCGCGGGTGAGGAGCTGACGCTCGCCGGGTACGGCCGTACCAAGACCGAGTGGGCGCCGCTGAACCTGCACACCGGAACGTTCTCGGTGGACGCCGCCGCCACCACCACGGCGACGGTGACCGGCAGGGACGGCGTCTCCGCGTGCATGGGCGACACCGGCGGACCGCTGGTCCGGGTGGCCGGCGGGACCCACCGGCTGGCCGGCCTCAGCAGCCGCTCCTACCAGGGCGGTTGCTTCGGTATCGACGCCGCCGAGACGCGTACCGGCGGCATCGTCACCCGCGTCGACGACCTGGGCTCCTGGGTGGCGTCCAAGGTGGGCGCGACCCGCGTCACCGACTTCAACTGCGACGGTGTGGAGGACATCGCCGTCGCCGACCCGGAGGCGGCCGTCGGCGGCGACGCCAAGGCGGGCCTGCTCCGTCTCGTGTACGGCGGCGGCAAGGGCAGCGCCGAGATCAGCCAGGACCTCGACTGGGTCCCGGGCGGGGCCGAGGCGAACGACCTCTTCGGCCAGGCCATCGCCACCGTCGACTACGACGAGGACGGCTGCACCGACCTGGCCGTGGGCTCGCCCGGCGAGAACATCGGCGATGCCGTGGACGCGGGCATGGCCGACATCCTGCACGGCGCCCCCGGCGGCCTCGGCACCGGCGCCAAGAAGGACACCCACTTCGAGCAGGCCACGGGCAACGGCTCGATCAGCGCCTCGACCCCCGAGACCGGGGACCTGATGGGGCAGGCCATGGCCGCGGGCACCACCGCCGCCGGCGAGCCCTTCGTCGTGATCGGCACGCCCGGCGAGGGTCTCGGCACCGCGGCGAAGGCGGGCGAGGCGTTCTACGTCCGCGGTGGCACCAACGTCGCTGTCCACCAGGACAGGCTGGACGTGCCCGGAGCGGTGGAGGCCAACGACGGCTTCGGCGCCGTGCTGGCCGCCGACACCAACCACGTGGCCATCGGGGCTCCGGACGAGAACATCGGCGGCGACGACGCGGCCGGCAACCTCGCCGTCTTCTCCCACACCCTGAACAGCGAGAAGAGGCCCACCCCGCTGTTCGGCCTCGACCAGGACCTGGACACCGTCCCGGGCGGCGCGGAGGCAGGCGACCGGTTCGGCGCCGCCCTGGGTCTGGCTCCCTACCGCGCGTCGGGAGCGGCGACCGCCGCCGAGTCGATCCTCGCGGTGGGCTCGCCGGGCGAGGCCCTGACGGTGGACGGCGTCAGCAAGGCCCAGACCGGTGGCGTGATGACCTTCCGTGTCAACGCCGCCGGCGGCTACACCAAGCTCGAGGGATACGACTCGGGCACCGCCGACGACGACGTCTCCGGCACCTCCGAGGCCGGTGACCACTTCGGTGCCGCCCTGAGCGTCGTGAACACCGCACCGCGGGCGGTCAGCACCGTCGCCACGATGAAGATGGCCGTCGGTGTCCCGGACGAGGCCATCGGCTCGGAGACGAGCTCCGGCGCCGTCCACGTCTTCTCGCTGCTCGGCGCCCCCGGCGCCAACGACAAGTGGATCGAGTCCGGCGACGGCGACGGCATCCCCGGCGCCCCGAAGGCCAAGCAGTACCTCGGCCGGAGCATCCACTTCACCGGCACCCGCCTGTACGTCGGCATGCCCTACGGCCCGAGCGCGTACGGCGCGCTCTACGCCCTGCCGATGGCCAACGTGACCGTGGGCCAGCCGACCGCCCCGGTCACCGTCCACCAGCCCGGTCAGGGCGGTCTCCCGGCCGCCGGCGTCCGCTTCGGGCACGCCGCTCGGTAGTCCGCACAACAGCAGTTCTCAGTCGGCCGTGGCGTCCAGCGCCACGGCCGACGCGTTTGCGGGCCGCGGTACACCCGCCGGATCGAGGACGAAGAGCGCGACGCCCAGCGCGTCGGCGCGTTCGCGGGCCTCCTCGGCGTAGCCGGCGAGGGAGAAGAAGACGCAGCTCGCGGACTCGGCCATGCCCGTGAGCCACAGGCACTCCACGTCCCGCGCCGAGGCGGGGCCCGCCGTCGGGTCCACCTGGACCACGATCCCGGGCGCCGCCAGCCCGATGCCGGACACCGGCCGCTGCTCCGCCCGGCGCACGTCCCGGTGCCCCAGCCCGCGCAGGTACAGCACGGCGGCGGTGACGGCGTCACGGGCGGTGCGGATCGGCACCGCCCGGTGGGCCGGGACCCGCGACCCGGGGGCGCGCCCGGACCGCCCGCCGGCGCTCCGGTCCACCGGCACGCAGAGCACGGTCCCGCACGGGCAGCCCAGCTCCGGCCGCGGCCAGCGGCTCTCGGTCCCGCAGGCCGCGCAGCGCACGCCGATCCACTCCTCGTCCCACACCCGGTGGGTGACCGCGGTCGCGGTCCCGCGCGGATCGAGCGCGGGGGTGACGGGCGCCCCGCAGGCGCAGGGGTACGACGGTGCCGTGTAGCGGTGCCGGCGCCCGCAGGCGGTGCAGCACACCGGGACGGTCTCGGACATGCCCCCATCGTCCTCTCTTGACGGCCCTCGGCCGCCCACTTACATTACTTCCAGATCGTAGAAACAAAATTCCGCAATATGGAAGTCGCTACGGAAGAAGCTCACCGCGGGGCGCGACGGGAGTGCGAATCCGACAGCCGAAGCAGGAGTACTCGATGGCTCGTATGACCGCTGCCAGAGCGGCAGTTGAGATCCTCAAGCGCGAGGGCGTCACCGACGCGTTCGGTGTGCCGGGCGCGGCGATCAACCCCTTCTACGCGGCGCTCAAGGCCTCCGGCGGCGTCCACCACACCCTCGCCCGGCACGTCGAGGGCGCCTCGCACATGGCCGAGGGCTACACCCGGACCCGCCCGGGCAACATCGGTGTCTGCATCGGCACTTCGGGACCGGCCGGCACCGACATGATCACCGGTCTGTACTCGGCGATCGGCGACTCGATCCCGATCCTGTGCATCACCGGCCAGGCGCCGACCGCGGTGATCCACAAGGAGGACTTCCAGGCCGTCGACATCGCCTCGATCGCCAAGCCGGTCACCAAGATGGCGGTCACCGTCCTGGAGGCCGCGCAGGTCCCCGGCGTGTTCCAGCAGGCCTTCCACCTCATGCGCTCCGGCCGTCCCGGCCCGGTCCTCATCGACCTGCCGATCGACGTCCAGCTCACGGAGATCGAGTTCGACCCGGACACCTACGAACCGCTCCCGGTCTACAAGCCGGCCGCATCCCGTGCCCAGGTCGAGAAGGCGATCGGCATGCTGAACGCGGCCGAGCGCCCCCTGATCGTGGCCGGCGGCGGCATCATCAACGCCGACGCGGCCGACCTCCTGGTGGAGTTCGCGGAGCTGACCGGCACCCCGGTCGTGCCCACCCTGATGGGCTGGGGCCTGCTGCCCGACGACCACGAGCTGAACGCCGGCATGGTCGGCCTCCAGACCTCGCACCGCTACGGCAACGCGACCTTCCTGGAGTCGGACTTCGTCCTCGGCATCGGCAACCGCTGGGCCAACCGCCACACCGGCAAGCTGGACGTCTACACCGCCGGCCGGAAGTTCGTCCACGTCGACGTCGAGCCGACCCAGATCGGCAAGATCTTCGCCCCGGACTACGGCATCGCCTCCGACGCGAAGGCCGCCCTGTCGCTGTTCGTCGAGGTCGCGAAGGAGCTGAAGGCGGCCGGCAAGCTGCCCGACCGCTCCGACTGGGCCGCCTCCGCCCAGGAGCGCAAGGCCACCCTCCAGCGCCGTACGCACTTCGACGACATCCCGATCAAGCCGCAGCGCGTCTACGAGGAGATGAACAAGGCCTTCGGCCCGGAGACCCGGTACGTCTCCACCATAGGCCTCTCCCAGATCGCCGGCGCCCAGATGCTGCACGTCTACCGCCCGCGCCACTGGATCAACTGCGGCCAGGCCGGCCCGCTCGGCTGGACCGTCCCGGCCGCGCTCGGCGTCGCCAAGGCCGACCCCGAGGCCCAGGTCGTGGCACTCTCCGGCGACTACGACTTCCAGTTCATGATCGAGGAACTGGCCGTCGGCGCGCAGCACAAGATCCCGTACGTCCACGTCCTGGTCAACAACTCCTACCTGGGCCTGATCCGCCAGGCCCAGCGGGCGTTCGAGATCGACTTCCAGGTCAACCTGGAGTTCGAGAACATCAACTCGCCCGAACTGGGCGTCTACGGCGTGGACCACGTCAAGGTCGCCGAGGGCCTCGGCTGCAAGGCGATCCGGGTGACCGACCCCGGCGAGCTGGGCGCGGCCCTGGAGCAGGCCAAGAAGCTCGCCGCCGAGCACCAGGTGCCGGTCGTCGTCGAGGCGATCCTGGAGCGGATCACCAACATCTCCATGTCGGGGACGAACGACATCTCCAACGTGGTGGAGTTCGAGGAGCTGGCCACGGAGCCGGGGCACGCCCCGACCGCGGTCAGGACCCTGAAGGCCTGACCCGCACCACCCGCACGGCCTGAGGGCGAGGGCGGTCCGTCACCGTGACGGACCGCCCTCGCGCGCGTCCGGTCCGCTCAGTCCCCACCGCCCCCGCCCCCGCCGCCCGAGCCGCAACCGCCCCCGTGGCCCGCGCCCCAGTCGCCCGTGATCGAGTCCTCGTACTCGTCGCGCCACCTGAGGAACCTGCCCCGGCCCAGGGAGAAGCGCACCCCCTCCGCCGAGGCACCCGGGTCCGTGAGCCCGGTCCGCAGCGCGAAGCGCGGCAGCAGCATGCGCAGGGCGGCGTCGCCGTGCAGGGCGACCGCGAGCAGCGTGTCGTCGTCCGTCAGCCCGTGCCGGACCCTCGGCAGGGGGTTGCGCGCCCGCCAGAACTCCACCCGCCGGCGGGCGCCCCGGGTGGGGCCGAGCCGCGGGTAGCGCAGCAGCCCTTCCTCCGCGAGCGGGATGCGCGCCAGCGCCAGCGCCAGCCGCACGTCCGGATGCCGGACCAGCTCGCGGGCGGTGCGCGGCTCCCGCAGGCAGTCCAGGACGGTGCCCTCGAACGGCCCCAGCCCCTCCGGTTCCGGCCCCGCGGCGCACAGCGTCCTGCGGGGGCCGATCTCCAACGCCCCCCGCAGGTGCAGGTCGACCACCGCCACCGCCACCGTCACCGCGGCCCGCGGCCCGCCGCCCAGCAGTGCGATCTCGTACGGCTCCCAGCCGATCTCCGTGCCACCGTCCATGACCTCACCCCCGTGTGCCCGGGGATGTGCCCGGCCCGGGGGGCGGTTCAAGCGCGCGGACGCGTTCTCAGAGGAGGACTTGAGGGAGCCGGACGCGCGGTCAGGCCGGAGGGGGCTCCTGGTGCTCCTGGTGCTCGTGCAGCCCCGGCCAGTCGTCCGGGCCGCCGCCCTGCCACTCGACGAGGTCGCTGTCCTCGATGTCGGTCACGTACAGGTCGGCCAGCCGCAGCAGCTCGGCGACGTCGTCGGTGTGCGAGGCGACGCCGAGGGTCTCGTCGCCGGAGGTGACCCGGCGGGACCCGTCCAGGGCGGGGGAGTGGACGACGATGTGCGGGTGCTCGGATGGGTGTGCCATGCCTTCAGGCTGCTGCGCGGGCCCGCGTTCCGCACCCCGGAGGGTGTCAGGACCGGTGGAGGCCCGCGCGGGCACGCCGAAGAGCGCCGGATGCGGGACCGTCCGCATCCGGCGCTCATCGGCCGGTGAAGGTTCTACGGTTCTTCACGTGGTGTCCGTCCGACAGCGCGAGGCTGGGCGCGACAGGTCGTTCGCGCCGCCGGACGGAGTCGTGGGCCTCTGGCGTGCAGAGGCGGGTGGTGGCTGGGACCGCGACGGTGCGACGGGTCCGGAACGCCTCTCCCCTCAGGTCGTAGGAGAAGCTCCGGGCCCTTCACCACCGCACTGGCTCGCAGGCCGTCGCGGTCCTCGCCCTTCCCGCGCCGGCTCCGGGCGGCCACCCCTCATCCGGGCCGCTCCGGTGCCCGCGCGGGCCGCGCACACGGTCCCGGCCTCCCCGCCGGGTCCCGTGCGCGAGCCTTGCGGTCAGTCCTCGCGCAGGGCGCGGACCGCCTCTTCCAGGCGCTTGCCGTACTCCGGGTCGGCGGCGTGGAAGTGCGCGAGGTTCTTCTCGACCACGTCGTTGCGGGAGACCTGGGACAGGCCGCCGGCGAGGTTCGCGATCAGGCGCTGCTTCTCGTCCTCGGACATCAGGCGGTACAGCTCACCGGCCTGGTAGAAGTGGTCGTCCTTGGTGTGCAGCGGCGTCTCGTGGGTGCCGGTGTGGCCGGACACCGGCAGTGGCGAGGCCAGCGGGCGGCCGGTCTCGACCGGGCCGTCGTACGAGTTCGGCTCGTAGTTCTTGGCGCCGCGGCCCTGGGAGTTGGACGCCATCAGGCCGTCCCGGCCGTAGTTGGCCGCACCGCCGGGCACCGCCTTGGGGGCGTTCACCGCGAGCTGGGTGTGGTTGACGCCCAGGCGGTAGCGATGGGCGTCCGCGTAGGCGAACAGCCGGCCCTGGAGCATCTTGTCGGGGGAGGGGCCGATGCCCGGAACGAAGTTGTTCGGGGAGAAGGCGGCCTGCTCGACCTCGGCGAAGACGTTGTCCGGGTTGCGGTCCAGCACGAGGCGGCCCACGCGCCGCAGCGGGTAGTCGGCGTGCGGCCACACCTTGGTCACGTCGAACGGGTTGAAGCGGTAGTTCGCCGCCTCGGCCACCGGCATCAGCTGCACGTGCAGCGTCCAGGACGGGAACACGCCCCGCTCGATCGCCTGCACCAGGTCCGTCTGGTGCGAGGTCGGGTCCTCGCCCGCGAGCCTGGCGGCCTCGTCGGCGGTCAGGCAGCGGATGCCCTGGTCCGTCTTGAAGTGGTACTTGACGAAGAAGGACTCGCCCTTGCCGTTCGTCCACTGGTAGGTGTGCGAGCCGAAGCCGTCCATGTGACGGTACGAGGCGGGGATGCCGCGGTCGCCCATCAGCCAGGTCACCTGGTGCGTGGCCTCGGGGGAGTGGGCCCAGAAGTCGAAGACGTTGTCCGGCTCCTGGCGGCCCGAGAACGGGTCGCGCTTCTGCGAGTGGATGAAGTCGGGGAACTTGATCGGGTCCTTGATGAAGAACACCGGGGTGTTGTTGCCGACGAGGTCGTAGTTGCCCTCCTCGGTGTAGAACTTCACCGCGAAGCCGCGCGGGTCGCGGACCGCGTCCGCGCCGCCGAGCGAGTCGGCCACGGTGGAGAAGCGCAGGAAGACCTCGGTGCGCTTGCCGACGGTGTTCAGGAAGTCGGCGTGCGTGTAGCCCGTGACGTCGTCGGTCACCTCGAAGTGGCCGTAGGCGCCGGAGCCGCGGGCGTGCACCACGCGCTCCGGGATGCGCTCGCGGTTGAAGCGGGCGAGCTTCTCCAGGAGGTGCTGGTCCTGGATCAGCAGGGGGCCGCCGATGCCGGCGGAGGCGGAATTCTGGTTGTCTGCGACCGGGGCGCCGGACTCCGTGGTGAGAGTCCGCGTCGTGAGCACGCGCTGCGACATCGGGGACCTTCCGTGCGAGGGGTCAGCGGAAAACAACTTCCGCTTCGTGGAGCCTAAGTTCGGGTGAAGAGCACGTCAACAGTTTGTTGAAGTGGGATCCGGGCGGCGTCGCCGCTCGGGCGCGACAGGACAGGTGTCAGCGACGGCGCCGCCCGGAGGTCTCGTGGTCCGGGCCGGTCAGACCTGGGAGCCGGAGAGGCGCTCCACGGCGCGCAGCAGGGCCGAGTGGTCCAGGCCGCCGTCGCCCTGGGCGCGCAGGGAGGCGACCAGCTGGGCGACCACGGCGCCGACCGGCAGCGCGGCCCCGACGTTGCGGGCGGCGTCGGTGACGATGCCCATGTCCTTGTGGTGCAGGTCGATGCGGAAGCCCGGCTTGAAGTCACGGGCCAGGAAGTTGTCCTTCTTCCGCGTCAGCACCGTGGAGCCGGCCAGTCCGCCGTTGAGGACGTCGAGGGCGGCCTTCAGGTCCACGCCGGACTTCTCCAGGAAGACCACGGCCTCGGCGCACGCCTGGATGTTCACGGCGACGATCAGCTGGTTGGCGGCCTTCACGGTCTGGCCCGAGCCGTGCGGACCGCACAGCACGATGGTCTTGCCGAGCGCCTCCAGGAGCGGCTTGGCCTCGTCGAAGTCGGCCTGCTCACCGCCGACCATGATGGAGAGCACGGCCTCGATGGCGCCGGCCTCGCCGCCGGAGACGGGGGCGTCCAGCACGCGGATGCCCTTGTCCTTGGCGGCCGCGGCCAGGTCGACCGAGGTCTGCGGGGTGATCGAGGACATGTCGACCAGCAGGGCGCCGGACCTCGCGTTCTCCAGGATGCCGTCGGGACCGTAGGCGATGGCCTCGACCTGCGGCGACGCGGGCACCATGGTGACGACGACGTCGGCGTCGCGCACGGCCTCGGCGATCGAGCCGGCCGCGGTGCCGCCGGCGGCGGCCAGGCGGTCGAGCTTGTCCTGCTCCAGCGTGTAACCGGTGACCTGGTAACCCGCCTTGATCAGGTTCTCCGCCATGGGGGAGCCCATGATGCCGAGACCGATCCAGGCGACCTTGGGGAGGGTGCTCATGATGGGTGCCTCTCTGAAAAAAGTGTTCTGCGGGGTGGCGCTCAGCGGGCCGCGCGGGCCTCGGCCGGCAGCCAGGAGAAGGACTCGGCGCTGGGGGCGTCGCCCGGCTTGTACTCCAGGCCGACCCAGCCGTCGTAGCCGGCCTTCCGCAGCCGGTCGAGCAGCTCCTCCAGCGGGAGGGTGCCGGTGCCGGGGGCGCCGCGGCCCGGGTTGTCGGCGATCTGGACGTGGCCGGTCTTCGCCGCGTACGCGTCGATCACCTGCGGCAGGTCCTCGCCGTTCATGGACAGGTGGTAGAGGTCCATGAGGAACTTGGCGTTGCCGAGTCCGGTGGCCTCGTTGACCTGGTCGACGACCGCGACGGCGGCCGGGGCCGACACCAGCGGGTAGAGCGGCGACTCGGGCTTGTTGAGCGCCTCGACCAGCAGGACCGCGCCGATCCGGTCGGCCGCGCGGGCGGCGAGGACCAGGTTCTCCAGGGCGAGCCGGTCCTGCTCGGCCGGGTCCACGCCCTCGACGCGGTTGCCGTACAGGGCGTTGAGGGCCGTGCAGCCCAGCGACTTCGCGAAGTCGGCGGCCACGTCGATGTTGGCGCGGAACCGGTCCGACTCCTCGCCCGGCACCGACAGGGCGCCGCGGTCGGGGCCCGGGAGCTGTCCGGCGTAGAAGTTCAGCCCGGTGAGCTGGACGCCCGCGTCCTCGATCGCCTGCTTCAGGGCGTCGAGCTCGGACTGCTCGGGGGCGGGCGAGTCGATCCAGGGCCACCACAGCTCGACCGCGGTGAAGCCGGCCGCGGCGGCGGCCGCTGGACGCTCCAGGAGCGGGAGTTCCGTGAAGAGGATCGACAGGTTGACGTTGAAGCGCTGGTCTGCGAAGCCCATCGGGTGCCGCGCTCCTTCCGTTTCGATCGTAATCCGCTGTCTTCCGTATTGCGGAAGTTCGTTTCTGCTTAATGGAAGATTGCCGGTGGAGCTTCCTGCTTGTCAAGAGGGGGCGGCGGAAAACGGTCACCGCGCGTTAGGTTGACCGCGTGCGATTGAGAGTGGAGTTCACGACCGAGCCCTTCGATCTCGACGAGGCCCCCGCGCACGCGGTGGTCGCCCGGGAGGTCGTCGAGGCCGCGGAGCTGGACGAGGTCGACGTCGGCCCGTTCGGCAACACCGCGGAGGGCGGCGCCGACGCGGTGCTCACCGCCGTGGACGCGCTGCTGCGCCGTTCCCTGGAGGCGGGCGCCACCCGGATCTCCCTCCAGGTCAACGTGGTCGGGGAGGGTGAGCGGTGACCGGGCCGGGGGAGGAGCCCTTCATCGCGGCCGTGAAACCCCTGGTCGACGCCATCGGCGGCGAGCTGCTCCCGGCCGACGAGGCCGGCCAGGACGACGTCGTGCTCGCCTGGGAGGGTGCCGAGGTGGTCGCCGTGCGGCTGCCCCAGCTCGCGGACTCCCTGGACCACATCCTCGCCGCGCTGGAACGCCGGCAGGGCAGGCCGCTGTCCGAGCTGGACCGCCGGGCCAAGCAGGAGGTCGTGCGGATGCTGGAGGCCCGGGGGGCCTTCTCCGTGCGCCACGGTGTGGAGACCGTCGCGGGCGCGCTGGGCGTCAGCCGCTTCACCGTCTACAACTACCTCAACCGCGAGAAGGGTGCCTGATCGGACAAGAGGTGTCTGACCAGGTACGACCTCGTGAACGGCAGGCCGCCGTCCGGTGACCGGGCGGCGGCTTTCGTCACCCCGAATTTTCAACAAAGTGTTGACGGCTTGTTTCCGAGGGCGTTAGCTATCGGCACGCCCGTTCAGCACAAGGCCACGGAGGCTCCCGTGACGTCCACTTCCGCGTCGGGCCTGGCCCGTCTCAACGCCCTCGAGGAGTCCGCGGCGCTCGCCGAACTCCACGAGGCGTGTGCCTCCACGGCGTGGGCCCGGCACCTGCTCGCCGCCCGCCCCTTCACCACCGTCGAGGACCTGTACACCGCCAGTGACGCCGCCATGGCCGAGCTGACGGCCGAGGACCTCGCCGAGGCGATGGCCGGGCACCCGCCGATCGGCCGCCCCAAGCCGGGCGACCCGACCTCGTCCCGCGAGCAGGCCGGGATGGCCGGCGCCTCCGAGGACCTCAAAGCGGAGATGCTCGAACTCAACCTGGCCTACCAGGACAAGTTCCGCCACGTCTTCCTGATCTGCGCCACCGGCCGGACCGGTGAGCAGATGCGGGACGCGGTCAAGGAGCGGATCGGCAACTCGCCCGAGCAGGAGCGGGAGATCGTCCGCACCGAACTGGGGAAGATCAACCGCATCCGCCTGACCCGACTCGTCGAACAGGACGCCTGACCATGAGCACCAGCACCACCGCCTCCGTGTCCACGCACATCCTGGACACCAGCGTCGGCCGGCCCGCCGAGGCCGTCGCCGTCCACCTCTCCGCCCGCGCCGGGCAGAAGGCGGACTGGCACGAGCTCGGCGGCTCCGCGACCGACGCGGACGGCCGGTGCAAGGACCTCCCGGCCCTGCCGGAGGGCACCACACACGTGCGCCTCGACTTCGACACCGAGACGTACTTCGCCAAGAAACAAGCCGCGGCCCAGCAGGACGCCCCCGCGCTCCGGGACAGCGAGAACGACCGGCCCGTGTTCTTCCCCGAGGTCACCATCACCTTCGCGGTGGTGCCCGGCGAGCACTACCACGTTCCGCTGCTGCTCAACCCGTTCGGCTACTCCGTTTACCGAGGGAGCTGACCGACACATGACCCGTTTCGTCCTGGGACAGAACCAGTACGGCAAGGCAGAGAACCGCGTCGTCAAGATCACGCGTGACGGCGACACGCACCACATCAAGGACCTGAACGTCTCCGTCGCCCTCTCCGGCGACATGGAGGAGGTCCACCGCAGCGGGTCCAACGCGAACGTCCTGCCGACCGACACCACCAAGAACACGGTGTTCGCCTTCGCCAAGGAGCACGGGATCGAGAGCGCCGAGGATCTCGGCGTCAAGCTCGCCCGCCACTTCGTCGACAACAACGAGCCGATCCACCAGGCCCGCATCCGCATCGAGGAGTACGGCTGGGAGCGGATCGAGACCTCCAAGGGCGGCGCCCGCTTCGTCGGCTCCGAGGAGATCGCCCACTCGTTCGTCCGCACGGGCCAGGAGACGCGCGTCGCGCAGATCACCTACGACGGCCACGGCATCCAGGTGCTCTCCGGCTTCAAGGACCTCACCGTCCTGAACTCGACCAACTCCGAGTTCTTCGGCTACCTGAAGGACAAGTACACCACCCTCAAGGAGGACTACGACCGGATCCTCGCCACCACCGTCTCCACCTGGTGGCGGCACAACTGGGACGGCGTCGACTCGCACGCCCCGGACTGGGACCGCTCGTACAACGGTGTGCGCAAGCACGCGCTGCAGGCGTTCGCCGAGACCTACTCGTACTCGCTGCAGCAGACCCTCTTCGAGATGGGCGTGCGGGTGCTCAACTCCCGTGACGAGGTGGACGAGATCCGCTTCTCCATGCCCAACAAGCACCACTTCCGCTCGGACCTGTCGCCCTTCGGGATCGACAACGAGGCCAAGGACGGCGCCGTCTACTACGCCGCCGACCGCCCCTACGGCCTGATCGAGGCCACCATCCTGCGCGACGGCGCCGAGCAACTCATCCCGGTCGACATGACCAACCTCTGACGCGGAAAGCGCGCCCCCGGCCCTCCGTCCGGACCCGGGGGCGCGCCACACCGGAGGAAACACCATGGCACTGCCTGCGAAAGGGCCCGCCGAAGGCCTGGATTCCACCCCGCCGGAGCACACCGAGGACGCCGTCACGTCCGTGCACCCGGTGGACGAGAAGCTCCACCCCTCGCGGCTCGTCCCCGCCGCGCTCCAGCACATCGCCGCCATGTACGCGGGTGTGGTCACTCCTCCGCTCATCATCGGCCAGGCCGTCGGCCTCGACGTCGAGGGCCGCACCCGGCTGATCGCCGCGAGCCTGCTCATCGCGGGCGTCGCGACCCTGCTCCAGACCCTCGGCGTCAAGGGCTTCGTGGGCAACCGCCTGCCCTTCGTCAACGCCGCCTCCTCGGCCGGCATCGCGCCCATCCTCGCCATCGCCGAGACGAACAGCGAGGGCAGCCAACTCCCTGCCATCTACGGCGCGGTGATGGTCGCGGGCGTCTTCTGCCTCGTCGTCGGCCCGTTCTTCGGCCGGCTGCTCCGCTTCTTCCCGCCCCTGGTCACCGGCGTGGTGATCACCCTCATCGGGGTCACCCTGATGCCGGTTCCGGTCGGCTGGGCACAGGGCGGGGACGAGACCGCCGCCGACTTCGGCTCCATGGGCAACCTCGCGCTCGCCGCGTTCACCCTCGCCGTCATCCTCGTCATGCAGCGCTTCGGCGCGGGCTTCCTGAAGCAGGTCGCCCTGCTCGTCGGCCTGCTCGTCGGCACCCTGGTCGCCATCCCGGCCGGCATGGCGGACTTCAGCGCCCTGAAGTCGGCGCCGGTCGCGGCCCTGCCCACCCCCTTCGCCTTCGGCGCCCCCGAGTTCCAGCCCGCGGCCATCCTGTCGCTGTGCATCGTGATGCTGGTCCTGATGACCGAGTCCAGCGCCGGCATGCTCGCCCTCGGCGAGATCTGCGACCGCCGCGCCGACGCCAAGGTCATCACCCGCGGCCTGCGCACCGACGGCCTCGCCACCCTGATCGGCCCCGTCTTCGGCGGCTTCCCCACCTCCGCCTTCGCCCAGAACGTCGGCGTCGTCTCCCTCACCCGGGTACGCAGCCGCTACGTCGTCGCCGTGGCGGGCGCCACCCTGCTCGTCCTCGGCGCCTTCCCGGTCCTCGGCGCGGTCGTCTCCCTGGTCCCCATGCCGGTCCTCGGCGGCGCGGGCATCGTGCTCTTCGGCTCGATCGCGGTCAGCGGCATCCGCACCCTGTCCGAGGCGGGCCTCGACGACAGCTCCAACATCATCCTGGTGGCCGTGGCCCTCGGTGCGGGCATCATCCCGCTGGCCGCGCCGACCTTCTACGCCGAGTTCCCCGCCTGGGCGCAGACCGTGCTCGGCTCCGGCATCAGCGCCGGCGCGCTCGTCGCGGTCACGCTCAACCTGTTCTTCCACCATCTCGGCACCCGGAGCCGTCCGACGGCTCCGGCACTCAAATCCTCCTAGGGTCCTGCCGTGCCCTCCCCGTGGGTACTCACCCACCCGCCCACGGGCCCCACTGAAAGACAAGGAAGCAGCATGGCAGCATCATCGGCAGCCGAGCACGTGGTCATCGAGAACTGCGCGATCGCCACGGTGGACGCGGGGGACACCGAGTACGCCTCGGGCCACGTCGTCCTCGCCGGCAACCGGATCGAGTCCGTCGGCGCGGGAGCGGCGCCCGAGGGCCTGGAGAACGTCGTACGCCGGATCGACGCGACCGGCCACCTGGTCACGCCCGGCCTGGTCAACACCCACCACCACTTCTACCAGTGGATCACCCGGGGCCTGGCCACCGACCACAACCTGTTCGACTGGCTGGTCGCCCTCTACCCGACCTGGGCGCGCATCGACGAGCCGATGGCGTACGCGGCGGCCCAGGGCTCGCTGGCCATGATGGCCCGCGGCGGTGTCACCACCGCCATGGACCACCACTACGTCTTCCCGCGGGGCTCCGGCGACCTGTCGGGCGCGATCATCGGCGCCGCCCAGGAGATGGGCGTCCGCTTCACCCTCGCCCGCGGCTCCATGGACCGCGGCGAGTCCGACGGCGGGCTGCCGCCGGACTTCGCGGTGGAGAGCCTGGACGGTGCGCTGGCCGCCACCGAGGCCACCGTCAAGGAGCACCACGACGCCTCCTTCGACGCGATGACCCAGGTCGCCGTCGCCCCCTGCTCCCCCTTCTCCGTCTCCACCGAACTGATGCGCCAGGGCGCGGAGCTGGCCCGTCGGCTCGGCGTGCGGCTGCACACCCACGGTTCGGAGACCGTGGAGGAGGAGAAGTTCTGCCACGAGCTGTTCGGCATGGGCCCGACCGACTACTTCGAGTCGACCGGCTGGCTCGGCGAGGACGTGTGGATGGCGCACTGCGTCCACATGAACGACTCCGACATCGCGGCCTTCGCCCGCACGAAGACCGGCGTCGCCCACTGCCCCTCCTCCAACGCCCGCCTGGCCGCCGGGATCGCCCGGGTGCCCGACATGCTCGCCGCCGGCGTCCCGGTCGGCCTCGGCGTGGACGGCACCGCCTCCAACGAGTCCGGTGAACTCCACACCGAGCTGCGCAACGCCCTGCTCGTCAACCGCCTCGGCGCCCACCGCGAGGCCGCGCTGAACGCCCGCAAGGCGCTGCGCCTGGGCACCTACGGCGGCGCGCAGGTCCTCGGCCGTGCCGCCGAGACCGGCTCCCTGGAGGCGGGCAAGCTCGCCGACCTGGTGCTGTGGCGGATGGACACCCTCGCCCACTCCTCCATCGCCGACCCGGTGACCGCCCTGGTCTTCGGCGCGGCCGCCCCGGTCACGGCGTCGTTCGTCAACGGCCGCCAGATCGTCGAGGACGGCCGGCTGCTGACGGTCGACGAGGACGCCATCGCCCGCTCCACCCGGGACGAGGCGCAGCGCCTGGCGAGGATCGCCGCACAGGCCTGAACGACCCGCAGTCGAACACCCCTTGATCTCCGGCCGAGAGGGACGGCTTTCGGCCGGTAGCCGTGGACCCGAGCGGGGTCCATGGCGGCCGCCTCCGGGGGCGTGCGTCCATACGCACGCCCCGGGAGCGGTCACCGTTTCCCCAGACGGTCCGTCACGGTCCCGCACGACCGTCACCACCCGCACCACCTCCATGACACCCGCGTCAGAGCCGACGCGTAACCGACCGGAGGGACGCCGCCGTGGCCGACCACCCTGTAGACGAGAAACTCCCGCCCCTCAAGATGGCGACAACCGGCCTGCAGCACGTGGCCGCCATGTACGCCGGAGTAGTGGCACCACCCCTGATAGTCGGCGCGGCCATAGGGCTGTCCGCGACCGAACTCACCTTCCTGACCGGCGCCTGCCTGTTCACCGCCGGCCTCGCCACCTTCCTGCAGACCCTCGGCATCTGGAAGATCGGTGCCCGGCTGCCCTTCGTCAACGGCGTCACCTTCGCGGGTGTCGCCCCCATGACCGCGATCGTCGCCTCCACCGAGGACAAGTCCGACGCGCTGCCGATCATCTTCGGCGCCGTCATCGTCGCCGGACTCATAGGCTTCTTCGCGGCCCCCTTCTTCAGCAAGGCGATCCGGTTCTTCCCTCCGGTCGTCACCGGTACGGTCATCACCCTGATCGGCATCTCCCTGCTGCCCGTCGCCTTCGGGTGGGCGCAGGGCTCCAGTCCCGAGGCGGACGACTTCGGTTCCTCGACCAACCTGGGCCTGGCGGCGATCACCCTCGTCATCGTCCTGCTGCTGCGCCGCTTCACCCGCGGCTTCGTCAAGCAGATCGCCGTACTGCTCGGCCTGGTCGCGGGCACGATCATCGCGATCCCCTTCGGCGTCACGGACTTCGGACCGGTCGCGGACGCCAGCATCGTCGGCTTCCCGACCCCGTTCCACTTCGGCGCCCCGCAGTTCCAGCTCGCCGCGATCCTCTCCATGTGCGTGGTGATGGTGGTCTCGATGACCGAGTCCACCGCCGACATGCTCGCCCTGGGCGAGATCGTGGACCGCAAGGCCGACGAGAAGACCATCGCGGCCGGCCTGCGCGCCGACACCCTCGGCTCCGCGATCAGCCCGCTCTTCAACGGCTTCATGTGCAGCGCCTTCGCGCAGAACATCGGCCTGGTCGCGATGACGAAGATCCGCAGCCGCTACGTCGTCGCCGCGGGCGGCGGCTTCCTGGTGCTGATGGGTCTGTGTCCCATGGCGGCCTCGCTGATCGCCGTCGTGCCCCGCCCGGTCCTCGGCGGCGCCGGCGTGGTCCTCTTCGGCTCCGTCGCGGCCAGCGGCATCCAGACCCTGGTGCGGGCGAGCCTCGACAAGGACAACAACGTCCTGATCGTGGCGGTCTCCCTGGCCGTCGGCATCATCCCGATCGCGGCCCCGGAGTTCTACCACTCGTTCCCGGAGAACGCGAAGATCATCCTCGACTCCGGCATCTCCACCGGCTGCCTGGCCGCCGTCCTGCTCAACCTGGTCTTCAACCACCTGGGCAAGGGACAGGACGCGGAGGACGTGACCCATCCGATGGAGGCGGGGGAGGAGATCACCGGCGCGACCGCGACCCGGGCCCCGGCCGGGACGTGAGCCCCGCACCGGGTGAGCCCCGGGCGTTAGGCGGGCCGGCGCCTCCCTCGGAGGCGCCGGCCCGCACGAGCGCGGCGTCGGATCACAGGCCGAACAGGCCCGGGTCCGACGCCAGTTCCCGGAACCGCTGCCGGGGATCGGCCACCAGCTTGCGGGCGGTCAGGTCCATGAGCCCGCCGACGGCCTCGATCTCGGCGGCGACGGTGCCGTCCGCCTTGCTCAGGACCTGCACGATCCGGAAGGTCTTCCCCTCACCCCACTCGAAGACACAGGACACCTCCACCTCGTCACCGGCGAGCAGCTCCCGCCGGTAGCGGATGGTCGTCTCCAGCGCGACCGGACCCACACCCCGGGCGACCAGGTCGGTCTGCCGGATGCCGGCCGCGCGGAGCAGCGACCAGCGGGCGTGCTCGGCGTAGTTCAGGTACACGGCCTGGTTCAGGTGTCCCTGGGTGTCGGTCTCGTACCCGCGGACGGTCACGGGGACGGAGAACGGTTCGCTCACGGGTGTCGCCTCTTCTCGTACCGGTACGGCGGATGCCGCCCCACCGATCCTGACACGGGTGGTTCAGACCTTCCGCGGGGAGGCCAGCAGGTAGCGCTCCCGCGTCCGCGGCTCGGTGTGCTCCCCGACCTGCCAGCCCGCCTCCTCCAGCGTCGCCGCGCAGGCCCGCAGCGCCGCGCCGTCGGGTTCGTGCACGGCGACCGCCTCGGGCTGCGGTGTCGCCCGCACCCGGTACCCGGCTCCACCGTCCGGCCCCGCCGGGCGACGGCCCGCCGCCTCCAGGGCGAGCGCGGCGGCCTGCACGAGGTGCGTACGCTCCCAGGCGCAGGGCCGGTCCCTGCTCCCGTCGGAGTGCGTCATCCGGCGCAGCTCCAACAGCCCCTGCCAGGCGCCGCGCACCTCGCGCAGCCGCGCCGGCCCGGCCTCGCCCGGCACGGTCTCCTCGCCGCCCACCCGCGCGGCGAAGACCCCGCCCGCGGACGGTGCGGCCGGCTCGGGGGCCGGGGCCGCCGCGGGCCCGGCCGGCGTCTCGCGTATCCGGTGCCCGGCCGGGGTCAGGAAGTGGTCGTGCGGCGGGCGCGGGTGCCGGAAGGCCAGCCCGCGCCTGACCAGCGCCTCGAGCTGCGTCCGCGTCCCCCGCAGGCGGCCGGTCACGGGGTCGGCGGCGTCGATGACCCGCCGCTGCGCGGCGGTGGGCGAGGGGGCCACGGCGTCTCCTTCCGCGATCGGTTCCGTCACTGGTCCCGTCACCGGTGACGCCTTCGAAGACTACGACGGAGGTCTGACATTCCAGGCGGCGACCACCGGCCGCCCGTGCTCGGTGCCCAGCCGACACAGGGTGCCCGTGCCGAGCTGGAACAGCGCCCCGTGGGACGGCTCCAGCCCCAGGTGCCGCGCGGTCAGCACCCGCAGGAAGTGTCCGTGCGCCACCAGCACCACGCAGCCCTCGGTGTCGGCGAAGGCGGCCTCGACCCGGGCCAGCACCCGGTCCGCCCGCTCACCCACCTGCTCGGGCGTCTCCCCGGGGTGCTCCGGGGGCCCCGGCGTGACGCCGTCCGTGAACAGGAACCAGTCCGGACGGCTGCGGTGGATCTCGACCGTCGTGATCCCCTCGTACCCGCCGTAGTCCCACTCGTGCAGGTCCGGATCGATCCGCACCCCGTGCAGGCCGATCAGCTCGGCGGTCTCCCGGGCGCGCTGGAAGGGGCTGACGAACGCGGCCCCGATCCGGTGGGACCGGATCAGCGGCACCAGGCTCCGCGCCTGCTCCCGCCCCTGTTCGGTCAGTGGAACGTCCGTCAGCCCGGTGTGCCGCCCGGAGCGCGACCACTCGGTCTCACCGTGCCGGACGAGAAAGAGATCACCCATGGGCCCCAGGCTATGCGTCCGCACCGGGCATCGCGCACCGCGGTGCCCGGCTCACTGCCGGTACCCGCCCAGGAACCGCCCGATGCGGCCGATGGCCGCCTCCAGGTCGTCCGCGTGGGGCAGGGTGAGGATGCGGAAGTGGTCGGTGCCCGGCCAGTTGAAGCCGGTCCCCTGGACCACCTGGATCTTCTCGCGCAGCAGCAGGTCCAGGACGAACCGCTCGTCGTCGTGGATCCGGTGCACCTTGGGATCGATGCGCGGGAAGGCGTACAGCGCGCCCTTGGGCTTCACGCACGAGACGCCCGGGATCTCGTTCAGCTTCTCCCAGGCGACGTCGCGCTGTTCGCGCAGCCTGCCGCCGGGCGCGGTCAGCTCGTGGATCGACTGGCGGCCGCCGAGCGCGGCCTGGATGGCGTACTGCGCGGGCGCGTTGGCGCACAGGCGCATGGAGGCCAGCATGGTCAGGCCCTCCAGGTAGTCGCGCGCGTGCTGCCGCGGCCCGGTGACCACCAGCCAGCCGGAGCGGAAGCCCGCCACCCGGTAGGTCTTGGACAGCCCGCAGAAGGTCAGGACCACCAGGTCGGGCGCGAGCGCGGCGGCCGAGTGGTGGACGGCGTCGTCGTACAGGATCTGGTCGTAGATCTCGTCGGCGAAGACCATGAGGCCGTGCCGGCGGGCGAGGTCGAGGATGCCCTCGACGATCTCCTTGGGGTAGACGGCCCCGGTGGGGTTGTTGGGGTTGATGACGACGACCGCCTTGGTGCGGTCGGTGATCTTGGACTCCATGTCCGCGAGGTCCGGGTACCACTCGGCCTGCTCGTCGCAGAGGTAGTGCACCGCCCTGCCGCCCGCGAGGGTGGTCACCGCCGTCCAGAGGGGGAAGTCGGGGGCGGGGATCAGCACCTCGTCGCCGTCCTCCAGCAGCGCCTGGACGGCCATGGAGACGAGTTCCGACACGCCGTTGCCGAGGAAGACGTCGTCGACGCCGACCTCCAGGCCGAGGCCCTGGTAGCGCTGGGCGACGGCCCGGCGGGCGGAGAGGATGCCGCGCGAGTCGGTGTAGCCGTGCGCCTGCGGCAGCATGCGGATCATGTCCTGGAGGATCTCCTCCGGCGCCTCGAAACCGAAGAGCGCGGGGTTGCCGGTGTTCAGGCGCAGCACGCTGTGCCCCGCCTCCTCCAGTGCGTTGGCCTGCTCGATGACCGGGCCGCGGATCTCGTAACAGACCTCGCTGAGCTTGTTCGACTGCCGGAACTCCATGCCGCGCTTCCCCTCCGGTGACTGGTGTTGCTTGGTTTTACCAAGTAGGAGCTTGGAAAGTCCAACAACTTGTCTACACTGCGTCGCATGCCACCTCGCCGAAGCTACGACCAGTACTGTTCCGCCGCCCGCGCGCTCGACGCCGTCGGCGACCGCTGGACCCTGCTGATCGTCCGGGAGCTGCTCGCCGGTCCGCGGCGCTACACCGACCTGCACGCCGACCTGCCCGGCGTCAGCACGGACGTCCTCGCCTCGCGGCTGAAGGACATGGAGCAGGGCGGCCTGGCGACCCGGCGGCGGCTGCCCCCGCCGGGAGCGGCGTACGTCTACGAACTCACCCCGCGCGGAGGCGCGTTGCTGCCGGTGCTGGAGGCGCTCGGTGCGTGGGGCGCCGGCGAGCTGGGGGAGCGGCGGCCCACGGACGCCGTGCGGGCGCACTGGTTCGCGCTGCCGCTGCGGCGCGCCCTGCGGGAGGCGGGGGCCGGTGAGGAGGTCGTCGAGGTCGGGCTGGACGAGGGGGAGTTCCACCTGTACGCGGGGGCGGACGGACAGGAGCCGGTGTACGGCGACGGCCCCGCCCCCCGAGGCGCCGGCGCCCGGATCGTGCTGGACGCCCCGACCTGCGCGGCCATCGGCCGCGGCGAGCTGAGCCTGCGGGACGCGGTGCGGGACGGCCGCGTCGAGGTGACCGGGGAGGGCACGGCGGCCAAGGCGCTCCGCGAGGGCTGACACGGAGGAAGGCCCGCCGGTGAGCGGGCCTTCCGAGGTGGGGTGGCCGGTGTGCGGCCTCCTGGCGGCCTCCTGGCGGCCTTCTGGAGTCCGGCAGCCCGTGAGCGGGCCTGGCAGGGTCGGGCCGTCCGGGGGTCAGGCTGTCGGCGGCACCCGGGTGGGCCGCCCCGAGCCGCGGGTCAGCGCGTATCCGCCGACGCCCGCGAGCGCGGCCAGCACACCCCCGATCCCGGTCCACACCCACCGGTCGGACCACCAGCCCGAGGACCAGCCGTCCTCGGGCTCGATCGCGGACAGCACGGCGCCGCGGTCGGCGTCGTCCTCGTCGGCGTCCGGCCGCACGGCCGCGCCCGGCACCAGCGGCTCGGACAGCGAACCGTCCACCGCCGACGCCCCGCCCATGTCCTTGGAGTCCACCTCGACCTGCGCGCCCACCCGGACGCCGAGGTCGGACGTCGGCAGGTCCACGACCGTCAGCCGGACGTAGTACGTCCCGGGCAGCGGGTCGTTCGCCCACGGCTCGGACCAGGCACGCACGGTGCGCAGCACGCAGGCCAGCTCCACGGAGCCGGCGTCCGCCGCCGCCGTACGGGTCTGCGCGCCGTACTGGCAGGCCTGGCGGCGCCGCAGACCGTCGTAGACGTCGACCCGCCAGGTCTCGGCGGCGTGTGTCTCGGGCAGTCTCACCGTGGCCCGCACGGTGGGGCGCTGTCCGGCGTCGGCGGGGAACGACCAGTACAGGTAGTCGCCCGCGGCGCCGTTCGCCGTGGCCGGCCGCCCCTGCTCGATCTCGGCCGCCGTGCGGAAGGAGGTGCCCGCCGCCGTCGGCGCGCCCCCGTCCTCCGACGGGCTCGCGGAGGGCGACGCGTCCGCCGCCGCGGGCGACGCGGCGACGCCCAGCAGGAGCGCCGCGGCCGTCAAGGTGTGTCCGACACGCATCAGTTGGTCCTCCAGACCGCGAACCGCCAGCGCGACAGCCAGCCCCACAGCAGACCGGCCAGGAAGCCGACGAGCACCAGCACGCCGAGCAGCCACCACCCGCGTCCGAGGCCGAAGGAGGCCACGTCGTCGGCGTCCGACGGCCCCTCCACGACGTCGACGGTCAGCTCCAGCGGCAGCCCGGGCGTGGTCTTCACGCCCGCGGCGACGGAGAAGGAGTGGGTGACCTGGAGGCACACGGTCTCCGCGGCCGGCTTGTCCGCGTCCGCGTCGTCGCGTTCCGCCTTCGGATAGCGCAGGCCCGTGGAGATCACGTCCGTACGGCCGTCGCCCGCCGCCTCGCCGCGCACGATCTCCCGGCCGTGCAGCGTGACCGCCCGCAGCAGCACGCCGTAGGACGGGTTCACCGCCCGGTCGGCGCCCACGCTCACCGAGGCGCGCACCTCCTGTCCGGGCAGCACGTCCACCCGGTACCAGCGCTGCTGCCCGAACTCCGCGCGGTCGGTGTACAGCCCCGACTCCAGCGTCGGCGCCTTCGCGCAGGTGCCGGCGCCCTCGGTGGCGACCGGGGTCACCACGGGGTCGGCCGCCCGGTCCACCAACTGGTTGACCCGGTCGGTGAGTTCGTCGGTGTGCTCGATGGAGGTGTACGTCCCTCCGGTCGCCTCGGCGATGCAGCTGAGCTGCTGCCGCATGGTGGCGTTCGGGACCAGGCCCAGCGTGTCGATGGTCAGCCCGATGCCCTTGGCGGCGATCTCGCGGGCCACCTCGCACGGATCGAGCGGGGCGCAGGTGTCCTCGCCGTCGCTGATCAGCACGATGCGCTTGGAGCCGTCGCCGCCGTCGAGGTCGTCGGCCGCCGCCAGCAGGGCGGGGCCGATCGGCGTCCAGCCGGTGGGCGCCAGCGTCGCCACCGCGGTCTTGGCCTCGGTACGGTCCAGCGGTCCCACCGGGTAGAGCCGCGCGGTGTCCTTGCAGCCGGTCCTGCGGTCGTCGCCCGGATAGTCGGCGCCCAGGGTCCGGATGCCCAGCCGCACCTCCTCGGGCGTCGCGTCGAGCACCTCGTTGAAGGCCTGCTTCGCCGCGGCCATCCGCGTACCGCCGTCGATGTCCCGTGTCCGCATCGAACCGCTGACGTCGAGCACCAGGTCGACCTTCGGCGCGTCCTTACCCGTGGGTTCACCGGCCGACGCCCCGGCCGGGAAGGCGATCCCGGCCGCCAGCGCGGCGACCAGGGCACAGGCGCCCGCCGCCAGCCGTGTTCTTGTGATCATCGGCGGATCTTATGGATCAACGGGGCCGGGCTCCAAAACGAGGCCGCGCGGACGTCCCGGCGTCACTTCCAGTCCAGCGGATTGGGCAGCCGTGCCCACTGATCCCCGCCGCTCCCGGGCGAAGTGCGCATCAGGGTCAGCGCCTTGACCGGCAGCGGCGCCCCGCACAGGGCCGCGAGGTCCGGGGTGCGCGGCAGTTCCCGCACGGCCGTCCCCAGGGCGTCCCGCAGCGCCGCGCCCGAGCCCGCGACCGACGCCAGCGCGCCCCCCACCAGCGAACCGAACAACTTGCGGCGCAGGGCGTCCGGATCGTCCGTGAGCATGCGGGAGGGCAGCTCGGGGGCCGGGACACCGTGGCGGGCCAGGCGGGCCGGCGAGACCCGGATGTCGGCCAGGTCGCGGTAGACCAGGCGCAGCGGCTCGCCCGTCGCGGACAGCACCACCAGGAGGTTCTGGCCGTGCGCCTCCAGGGCCACGCCCAGCTCCAGCGCGCGCAGCCCCACGGTGAGCGCAAGACGGGCGAAGCGGGCCGTCCACCGCGGCGAGCGGGGCAGTGCGGTGGTCGCCAGCGCCGCCACCGGGACGACGTGCTCGCCCGCGGCCGCGTACACCCGCGGCGACTCGCGCAGTACGGCGGCGAGGTCGGGGGAGTGGGCGGTGGCCGCGCCCAGGGTGCGGGTCACGTGGAGCAGGCCGTCCGCGCGGGCCGCCAGCTCCTCACCGAACGACGACAGGGTCGCCGACGCGGCGACGGAGGCGACCGAGATGTCCCGCACCGAGGACGTCAGCCGGGCGCTCAACGCGGTCTTGACGTGCGGTCCGCCGGGCACCGCGAGGGTGCGCAGGGACATCAGCGGATGCGCGGCGAGCCGTCCCTCGCACGGTCGCCGGAGCACGTGCGCGGCCTGCCACGGATGCACCGGCAGCAGGATCCGCGCACCGTCCCGCAGCTCCCGCGGCCACGCCCCCGTCACCAGGCATCCGGTCTCCGCCACCGGCACCAGGCCGAGCCCCACCACGGGCCCGTGCTCGGGCCCGTACGCGAGCTGTTCGGCCACCGAGAAGCCGGGCCGGGCGCGGCAGTTGGGGTGGAAGGGATGCCCGTCCACCACCCGCTGCTCCCAGGCCCAGTCGGTCCGCGGCCACTCGTCCGGGTGATCCTCGCGGGCCGCGTGCGACAGGGCCAGCGACGCGGCACTGTGCCCGAGTTCGGCGGCGAACCCCGCGGAACGCGGTACGGCGAGGTCGGTCATCAGCCGCGCCGGATCGTCGTACCCGACCTCGTCCAGCCGTACGACCCGCACGTACGGGTCCGTGCGGTACGGGTCCGCGGCCGGACCGGCCAGCCGTCGGCCGTCCCGGAGGCGCAGGACGAGTTCCCCCCGGGCCGGTTCGCGGCCCGCGATCCACGGCATCGGCTCGTGGGCGAACGCACGCCAGAGCCGGGAGAGCACCGCGGCGCGGGCGCCGGGCAGTTCGGCCGCGAACCGGGCCACGAGAGCGGGGCGCACGGCCGCCAGCTCGTCGGCTACCTCGGCCTCGGTGGCGCAGGGACGGTGCACGGGCGGACTCCTCGGGTCGAACGGGACGGCACTGCTCGGGAACGACGACAGACATACTGATCGTCTCCACCCTTTGACAGACCGTAGGGAACGAGTGGAACGCGTGGATTTCCTGCCCCCACCCACCGGCGCCGACGCCGCACCCCGGGACGATGACGCCCAACGCGCCGACGCCTACGCCGCGGTACCGCTGCTCAACTGCCTGCTGCGCGAAGTGGCCGAACGGCTGCCGGACCCCGGCGCCCGGCCGGTGTACCGGCTGCCCGGCGGCCGACTGCTGCGGGTGCGGGCAGGCCGGCGGCCCGCCGAGCCCGAGGTGTACGCGGCGGGCGGATGGCACCGCGCCGGCCACGCCGAGCTGGTGAAACTCGTCGCCGAGGAACTGCGCCGGCACACCGGACTGCCCAACCACGAACTGCCCACCGAGATGACCGACAGCCGCGACGCGGTGGCCGCGCTGCTGACGGCCCGTGCGCGGGCGACCCCGCCCGAGGACCCGTACGTCCGTTCCGAGCAGTCCCTCCTCACCGGCCACACCCACCACCCCGCCCCCAAGGCGCGCGGCGGCGGCCCGCACGCCGACTGGCTGCCCTACGCGCCCGAGGCGCACGCCCGCTTCCCGCTGGTCCTGCTGGCGGTGCGCGAGGACACGGTCGTCGACGAGGGGGACACCACCGCGCTGGACGCCCTCGGCGAAGCCCCGCCCGGCTACCGGATGCTGCCCGCCCACCCCTGGCAGCTCCGGCTGGCCTCGGCCGCCCTGGCCCCGGCCTTCGCCGACGGACGGATCCGCCGGCTCGGCACCACGGGCTTCCCCGTCTGGCCGACGGCCGCGGTGCGCACGGTGTACGCCCCCGCGTACCCGCCGGGGCGCGACCTGTTCCTCAAGTTCAGCCTCGACGTCCGCATCACCAACGACATCCGGCGCCTGTGGCGGCACGACCTGCTGAGGCTGCGCCGCACCGACACGGCGGTCAGCGAGGCCTTCGACGCCATCGGCCCCCCGGCGGCCTGGCTCGCCGACCGCGGGCACCGCACCACGGACTTCGCCTTCGAGGAACTGGCCGTCGTCGTGCGGGACGGGCTGCGCGGCCGCGTGCTGCCCGGCGCGACCCCGCTGCTCGCCGCCGCTCTGGTGGAGGGCTTCCCGGGCAGCCCGCTGGAGCGCACCACGGACCCGGCCGCCTGGTGGGAGGCGTACCTCGCCGCCGTCGTCCCGCCGGTGCTGACCGCCTTCGCCGACGACGGCGTGGTCCTGGAGGCACACCTGCAGAACACCCTGGTCGCGGTGGACGCCGCCGGCACCCCGGTGCAGGCCCTGTTCCGGGACGCCGAGGGCGTGAAGCTGCTGCCGGACACCTCCCGGGCGGCCGGCTGGGAACGGCTGGTCTACTGCCTGGTCGTCAACCACCTCTGCGAGATCGCCGGCGCCCTGGCCGAGCACCATCCGGGCCTCGACCCCTGGCCCGCAGCGCGCCGCGCCCTGGCCCGGCACGACCTGCCCGAGATCCCCGCGCTCCTCGCCTCGCCCAGCCTCCCCGGCAAGACCAACCTCCTGCTCCGCTGGACGGGCGCGGACGGCGCCGACGCCCGCTACCGGCCGCTGCCCAACCCGCTGCGGGAGCCCTGAGGGGCGGGGGTGCGGTCGTTCCCCGCCACGCTCCGGGGGACCGCTCGCCGATCTGTCACGCTTGGTCACTATGCTCGGGCGGTGCCGGAGCCCGGAGGCGGCGACCGCGTGGTTCCGGACGGGCCGGGGAGGAGACAGGATGCTGAGGAGCGTCAGCGCGACACGCTACGTCACGCCCCTGCACTCGGGCGGCTCCGTCCCCGGTGTCGTCGAGGCCGACGACCTCGGGACCTACGTCGTCAAGTTCACCGGCTCCGCGCAGGGCCGCAAGGCGCTGGTCGCGGAGGTGATCGTCGGGGAGCTGGCCCGTGAGCTGGGGCTTCGGGTGCCCGAGCTGGTCCTCGCCCACTTCGACCCCCGGGCCGCCGCCGACGAGCCGCACCAGGAGGTGCGGGACCTGCTGAACGCGAGCGCGGGGCTCAACCTCGGCATGGACTACCTGTCGGGCGGCGCCGACCTCACGCCCGAACTGGCGAGGGACTTCCCCGTCGGCCCCGGGGAGGCCGGCCGCGTCGTCTGGCTGGACGCCCTCACCGTGAACGTCGACCGGACCGTGCACAGCTCCAACCTCATGGTCTGGCCCACCCTCGGCGTGGCGCCGGCCCGCCTGTGGCTCATCGACCACGGCGCGGCCCTGGTCTTCCACCACCGCTGGGACGCCTCCGCGCCGGAGAAGGCGTACGACTTCCGCCACCACGCCCTGGGCCGGTACGCGCCGGACGTCCGGGCGGCCGACGCCGAGCTGGCGCCCAAGGTGACGGAGGAGCTGCTGCGCGAGGTGGTCGCACGGGTGCCGGACGACTGGCTGACCCGCGAGGCCGGCTTCGACACCCCGGACGAGGTCAGGGACGCCTACGTCGGCTGGCTGTCCGCGCGGGTGCGCGCCTCGCGCGACTGGCTGCCCACCGACTTCCCGTCCCGCGAGGAGCTCGCCGCCGAGGACGCCGCCCGCGCGGCCCGTACCCGGCGCGGGCGTCCCGACTGGCTCAAGCGGGTCCCCGACCTGCACGGCAAGCCCTCCGCCGCGCCGGACTGGTCCCGGCACCTGTCCTGAACACGGGCCCGCGCCCCCGGTGCTGTGCGGTACCGGGGGCGCGGGCGTGTCCGTGAGCGGACCGGGCGTCAGCCCTTCAGCTGCTCGTAGGCGGGCAGCGTCAGGAAGTCGGCGTAGTCCTCGTCGAGCGACACCGTGAGCAGCAGGTCGTGGGCCTGCTGCCAGTTGCCGGACGCGAAGGCCTCGTCGCCGATCTCGGCGCGGATGTTCGCCAGCTCCTCGGCGGCGACCTTGCGGGCCAGCTCCGCCGTGACCTGCTCGCCGTTGTCGAGGACGACCTCCGCGTTGATCCACTGCCAGATCTGCGAGCGGGAGATCTCGGCGGTGGCCGCGTCCTCCATCAGGTTGAAGATGGCGACCGCGCCCAGGCCCCGCAGCCACGCCTCGATGTAACGGATGCCGACCTGCACGGCGTTGACCAGACCCGCGTACGTCGGCTTGGCGTCCAGCGAGTCGATCGCGATCAGGTCGGCCGCCCGCACGTCGACGTCCTCGCGCAGCCGGTCCTTCTGGTTCGGCCGGTCGCCGAGGACCTTGTCGAAGGACTCCATGGCGATCGGGACCAGGTCGGGGTGGGCGACCCAGGAGCCGTCGAAACCGTCGTTCGCCTCACGGTCCTTGTCGGCGCGGACCTTCTCGAAGGCGACCTTGTTGACCTCGGCGTCGCGCCGTGAGGGGATGAACGCGGCCATGCCCCCGATCGCGTGCGCGCCGCGCTTGTGGCAGGTGCGCACGAGGAGTTCGGTGTACGCCCGCATGAACGGGGCGGTCATCGTCACCGCGTTGCGGTCCGGCAGGACGAACTTGGCGCCGCCGTCGCGGAAGTTCTTCACGATGGAGAACAGGTAGTCCCAGCGGCCGGCGTTCAGCCCGGCGGCGTGGTCGCGCAGTTCGTAGAGGATCTCCTCCATCTCGTACGCGGCCGTGATCGTCTCGATCAGGACGGTGGCCCGGACGGTGCCCTGCGGGATGCCCACGTAGTCCTGCGCGAAGACGAAGACCTCGTTCCAGAGGCGGGCCTCCAGGTGCGACTCCGTCTTCGGGAGATAGAAGTACGGGCCCTTGCCGAGGTCCAGCAGGCGCTGGGCGTTGTGGAAGAAGTACAGGCCGAAGTCGACCAGCGCGCCCGGCACCGGACGGCCGTCGACCTGGAGGTGGCGCTCGTCCAGGTGCCAGCCGCGCGGGCGCATGACGACCGTCGCCAGCTCCGCGTCCGGGCGCAGGGCGTACGACTTGCCGGTGCGCTCGTCGGTGAAGTCGATGGTGCGGGTGTAGGCGGCCGTCAGGTTGAGCTGGCCGAGGACCACGTTCTCCCAGGTCGGGGCGGAGGCGTCCTCGAAGTCGGCGAGCCAGACCTTCGCGCCCGAGTTGAGGGCGTTGATGGTCATCTTGCGGTCGGTGGGGCCGGTGATCTCGACGCGGCGGTCGTTCAGCGCGGCCGGGGCCGGGGCCACCTTCCAGGAGTCGTCCGCGCGGATCGCGGCGGTCTCCGGGAGGAAGTCGAGCGTGGAGGTGCGGGCGATCTCGGCGCGGCGCTCCGCACGGCGGGAGAGGAGCTCGTCACGCCGGGGCGTGAACCGCCGGTGCAGCTCGGCCACGAAGGCGAGCGCCGCATCGGTGAGGACCTCCTCCTGCCGGGGCAGGGGCTCGGCGTCGACGATGGCCAGCGTGGACGGCGCTGGTGCGGACATGAGCTGTCACTTCCTTCAGCGGTGGCACCGGGTGCCAACGGGCACGTAACGGGCATTGCGCACTCAACAGCGCGATGGAGTGCTTCTGGTCAGTGGATAGTAGTTTCCTCATCGTGGAACTTCAAGGAGTGTTGATGTCGAGATTCTCTGAGTCGAGGGAAGGTGGCGCCCAGTGCCACGGCCCTCACTCAAGGTGGCGCAGGTCGGCCGCGGTGTCGATGTCGTACGGCTGGGCCACCTCCCCGCACTCCACGAGCGCGATCTCCGCCTCGTGTGCCCTCAGGTAGGCGCGTGCCCCCCGGTCCCCGGCCGCAGTCGCCGAGACGCCCGCCCAGTGGGCGGCGCCGAGGAGGACGGGATGCCCGCGCACCCCGGAGTACGCCGCCGAGACGAGCGAGGTCTCGTCCCGGTACCCGGCGCGCACCCGTCTCATCGCCTCCGCCCCGATGCCGGGCTGGTCCACCAGGGAGACCAGTGCGGCCCGCGCTCCGGTGCCGGCCAGCGAGCCCAGCCCGGCGCGCAGCGAGGACCCCATGCCCTCTTCCCAGCCGGGGTTGTCCACCAGGACGCACCCGTCGAGCGCCGCCCGCGCCCGCACCTCCTCGGCGCGCGCCCCCAGGACGACATGCACGCGGGTGCAGCCGGCCGCCCGCAGGGCGGCGACCGCGTGTTCGACGAGCGGGCGTCCACGGTGTTCGAGCAGTGCCTTGGGGCGTCCGCCGAGCCGCCGCCCGCCGCCGGCGGCCAGCAGCAACCCCGTCACCTGGTCTTCGTCGTCAGTCATGGGTCCTGCATACCCGACCGGTCGGCGTGTGGTCCGGCGGGTGCGCCCGCGGTGCGGTGAGCGGCGGGCTGCTCATAGGACTGAATTTCGGTCCGCCCAGTGGCGCGGCGGGCTCCGGGTGGCGTTTACTGACCCGCGTCTCCGGCGCCCGACCAGCGCACGGGGTGCTCGGCACGTTCCCGCGCAGGGGCGCACGACGGCGTGCGGCCGGCGGGGTGCGAGGGGGAGGGGCTGTGTTGCGGAGCTTGGGGCAGGCGCAGGTGACGGTCGGCGACGAGGACGTCAGAGTGGCGGAACTGCGGACCGCGGTGTCGCGGTTGCGCCGCCGGCTCGCGGCGCTGCCGGCCGACTTCCCGGACCGGGTGGTGGCCGAGGAGGAACTGGCGGACCTCGCCGCGATGACGGCGCACGGAGTGCCCGAGATCTCCCGGCTGCACCGCTCCCTGCTGCTGATAGCCGGCGCGATCGGCTCGGTCAGCGCCCTGTCGCCCGGGCTGGCGGAGGTCCGCCGGGCCGTGGAGCTCTTCGGCGACCCGCCCCGCCGCTGAGGAGCCGCCCGGGACGTGGCCGGGACCGCGGGCGGCGCGCGCTCAGGCGGCCGGGGTGCCGTTCGACGCCAGCAGGGCCTCCGACAGTTCGGCCGCGACCTGCTGGAGCAGGGGCACCATGCGGTCGGTCGCGGCCTCCGTGACCCGGCCCGCCGGGCCGGAGATGGAAATGGCGGCCGCGGTGGGGGAGTTCGGCACCGATACGGCCAGGCAGCGGACGCCGATCTCCTGCTCGTTGTCGTCGATCGCGTATCCCTGGCGCCGCACGTCCGCCAGCGCCGCGATGAAGCCGTCCGGCGTGGTGATCGTCTTCTCGGTCGCCGCCGGCATGCCGGTCCGGCCCAGCAGCGCCCGCACCTCGTCCGCCGGGAAGTCCGCCAGCAGCGCCTTGCCCACGCCGGTGGAGTGCGGCAGCACGCGCCGGCCCACCTCCGTGAACATGCGCATCGAGTGCTTGGACGGCACCTGGGCGACGTACACGATCTCGTCCCCGTCGAGCAGGGCCATGTTCGCCGTCTCGCCGGTCTCCTCGACCAGCCGGGCCAGGTGCGGGCGGGCCCAGGTGCCGAGCAGCCGGGAGGCGGACTCGCCGAGCCGGATCAGGCGGGGGCCGAGGGCGTACCGGCGGTTGGGCTGCTGGCGTACGTATCCGCAGGCCACGAGGGTGCGCATCAGGCGGTGGATCGTCGGCAGGGGCAGCCCGCTGCTCGCGGACAGCTCGCTCAGGCCGACCTCGCCGCCCGCGTCCGCCATCCGTTCGAGCAGGTCGAAGGCGCGCTCCAGGGACTGGACGCCGCCTGTGGCGGACCTGGCGGAGTCGGTGGTGCTGGCGCTGGACGTCGGCACGGCACGTTCCTTTCGGGGCTGGCGGGAGGAAAGAAGCGTACCCGGCGGCCGGTTGACTACCGGCTTGTACGTAGCTACGTTCTGCTTGCTGGAATTCTAATTCCGCTTTGTGGAAACGTCCAGGGCTCGGTCGTGGTCACGCCTACACAAAGGGTGCCTCTTGACGAGGTGGAACCGGGAATGAAGACTCCTTCAACAGAACGTTGAAATCGTCGGCGGAGATCGGCGGAGAGAGGGGTTCGGGTGTCCGAGGCTGAACTGGTGCTGCGCTCGACGCGCGTCGTCACTCCCGAGGGGACACGCGCCGCGTCCGTCGCGGTGACCGGGGAGAAGATCACGGCCGTCCTGCCGTACGACGCCCCCGTCCCGGCGGGCGCCCGGCTGGAGGACGTCGGTGACCACGTCGTCCTGCCCGGCCTGGTCGACACCCACGTGCACGTGAACGACCCCGGCCGCACCGAGTGGGAGGGCTTCTGGACCGCCACCCGCGCCGCGGCGGCCGGCGGCATCACCACCCTCGTCGACATGCCGCTCAACTCCATCCCGCCGACCACCACGGTCGACAACCTGCGCACCAAGCGCGAGGTCGCCGCGGACAAGGCCCACATCGACGTCGGCTTCTGGGGCGGCGCCCTGCCCGACAACGTCAAGGACCTGCGCCCGCTGCACGAGGCCGGCGTCTTCGGCTTCAAGGCCTTCCTCTCCCCTTCGGGCGTGGACGAGTTCCCCCACCTCGACCAGGAGCAGCTGGCCCGCTCCCTCGCGGAGATCGCCGCCTTCGACGGCCTGCTGATCGTGCACGCCGAGGACCCGCACCACCTGGCCGCGGCCCCGCAGCAGGGCGGCCCCAAGTACTCCCACTTCCTCGCCAGCCGCCCGCGCGACGCCGAGGACACCGCGATCGCCGGGCTGCTCGCCCAGGCGAAGCGGCTGGGCGCCCGCGTGCACGTGCTCCACCTGTCCTCCAGCGACGCCCTGCCGCTGATCGCCGAGGCCCGCGCCGACGGCGTGCGGGTGACGGTCGAGACCTGCCCGCACTACCTCACCCTGACCGCCGAGGAAGTGCCCGACGGCGCCAGCGAGTTCAAGTGCTGCCCGCCGATCCGCGAGGCCGCCAACCAGGACCTGCTGTGGCAGGCACTGGTCGACGGCACCATCGACTGCGTGGTCACCGACCACTCGCCGTCCACCGCCGACCTCAAGACCGACGACTTCGCCACCGCCTGGGGCGGCATCGCCGGCCTCCAGCTCAGCCTCCCGGCGATGTGGACCAAGGCCCGTGAGCGGGGCCTCGGCCTGGAGGACATCGTGCGCTGGATGTCCGCGAACACCGCCCGCCAGGTGGGACTCGACGGGCGCAAGGGCGCCATCGCCGCCGGCCACGACGCCGACTTCGCCGTCCTCGCCCCCGACGAGACCTTCACCGTCGACCCGGCCGCCCTCCAGCACCGCAACCGCGTCACCGCCTACGCGGGCAAGACCCTGTACGGCGTCGTGAAGTCCACCTGGCTGCGCGGACGGCGCGTCGTGGCGGACGGCGCGTTCACCGAGCCGAAGGGACAGCTCCTCGACCGGGCCTGACGCGTCCGGACCCCCTGAACCACACACTCCACGAACGACCCCGAAAGGAACACCTGATCACCGTGACGGCCCAGCAGAACCCCTCGTTGGCCAGCTTCACCGGAGACGCGAACCCCTACGGAGGCGGCGACCCGTACGCGGACTACCGCACCGCCGACCTCCCCTTCACCCAGTACGCCAACCTTGCCGACCGGCAGCTCGGCGCGGGTGTCGTCGCCGCCAACGACGAGTTCTTCGCCCAGCGCGAGAACCTGCTGGTGCCGGAGCCCGCCGAGTTCGACCCCGAGCACTTCGGGCACAAGGGCAAGGTCATGGACGGCTGGGAGACCCGCCGACGGCGCGGCGCCTCGGCCGAGCACCCCTGGCCCACCGAGGACGACCACGACTGGGCGCTGATTCGCCTCGGCGCCCCCGGCGTGATCCGCGGCATCGTCGTCGACACGGCCCACTTCCGCGGCAACTACCCGCAGGCCGTCTCCGTCGAGGGCACCTCGGTCGAGGGCTCGCCGTCGCCCGGGGAGCTGCTCGCGGACGACGTCAAGTGGACGACCCTGGTCCCGCGCACGGCGGTCGGCGGCCACGCGGCCAACGGCTTCGCCGTCCTGGCCGAGCAGCGCTTCACCCACCTGCGCCTCAAGCAGCACCCGGACGGCGGCATCGCCCGCCTGCGCGTGTACGGCGAGGTCGTGCCCGACCCGGCGTGGCTCACCGCCCTCGGCACCTTCGACGTGGTCGCCCTGGAGAACGGCGGCCGGGCCGAGGACGCCTCGAACCTCTTCTACTCGCCGGCCACCAACACCATCCAGCCGGGCCGCTCCCGCAAGATGGACGACGGCTGGGAGACCCGCCGCCGCCGCGACCAGGGCAACGACTGGATCCGCTACCGGCTGGTGGACCGCTCGCAGATCCGCGCGATCGAGATCGACACCGCGTACCTCAAGGGCAACTCGGCCGGCTGGGCCTCGGTGTCCGTGAAGGACGGCGAGGACGGCGAGTGGCGCGAGATCCTGCCGCGCACCCGGATGCAGCCCGACACCAACCACCGCTTCGTCCTGCCCGAGGCGGCCGTCGGCACCCACGCGCGCGTGGACATCTTCCCCGACGGCGGCATCTCCCGCCTGCGCCTGTTCGGCTCCCTGACCGAGGACGGAGCGGCCCACCTCGCCGCCCGCCACCAGGAGCTCGGCGGCTGACCCACCCCGACCCGTGGGGCGCGCCCGGCCTGGACAGCACCGGCGCGCCCCACGCGCATCACCCGTCACCGGCGGCTTCCCGAGCGCCTCGTGCGCAGGGTCCGCCGTCGGCGTCAGGCCGCGTGGCCGCCGTCCACCGAGAACTCCGCCCCGGTGACGTACCCGGCCGACGCCAGGTGGGCGACGGTCGAGGCCACCTCCTCGGCCGTGCCGAAGCGGCCCAGCGCGGTCAGCGCCGCCTGTCCCTCGGCGTACGGCCCGTCGGCCGGGTTCATGTCCGTGTCGATCGGTCCGGGATGGACGATGTTCGCGGTGATGCCCCGGCCGCCCAGTTCGCGGGCGAGCGCCTTGGTCAGCCCGACCAGCGCCGCCTTGCTCATCGCGTAGAGCGTCCCGCCGGGGCCCGGCACTCGCAGGGCCATGCAGCTGCCGACGGTGATGATCCGCCCGCCGTCGCTCATGCGGGCGGCCGCGGCCCGGGCGGTGAGGAAGACGCCCCGGACGTTGACGGCCAGCACCCGGTCCAGGTCGCCGACCGAGAAGCCCTCGACGGGGCCGAGCAGCCCGACGCCCGCGTTGTTGACCAGCACGTCGAGGCGGCCGAGGGCGTCCGCGGCCCGCTCCACCGCCCCCGTGGCCTCGGCCGCGTCACCGGCGTCCGCCCGCAGGGCCACCGCCCGGCGCCCCAGCGCCTCGACGGTCCGTACGACGTCCTCGGCCGCCTCCTTGCCGTTCACGTAGGTGAAGGCGACGTCCGCGCCCTCCCGGGCCAGCCGCACCGCGGTCGCCGCGCCGATGCCGCGACTGCCGCCCGTCACGAGGGCGGCCCGGCCGGTCAGCGGAGCGGTGGGATGAGTGAGTGTGTTCGTGTCCATGACCCCATCCCAGCGGACCGCCGGGGCTCGTACCGGCGGTGAACGGACGTCGACCTCGGCCCGCGAACTCGCCGAAACGCCATACGACTTACCGGTAACCTCCACGTACTTGTCATTGACATGCCACTGTCTACGCGCGTCATCATGAGGTCATGCGATTCCCCCCACGCGCCGCTCGGCTCGGCGCAGCAGCCGCAGTCCTGTCCGCCCTCCTCGTGGGCGGCACCGTCTCCGCGACCACCGCGGGCGCCGCCCCCGCCGCGGTCGGCGAGATCTGCCTCAGCGACCTGCCCGCGCAGGCGCACGACACCCTCGACCTGATCGAGCGAGGCGGCCCCTATCCCTTCGAACAGGACGGGACCGTCTTCCAGAACCGGGAGGGCATCCTGCCCGACCGGTCCACCGGCTACTACCACGAGTACACGGTGATCACCCCCGGCTCCGACACCCGTGGCGCCCGCCGGATCGTCACCGGCGAGGCAACCCGTGAGGACTACTACACGGCCGACCACTACGCCTCGTTCGACCTCGTCGACCACGGCTGCTGAACACCCCGGTCCGGCCCTGAGCGGTGGTCATCCGCTCCGGCTCTCGGCGGCGGCGAACAGCGCGCCGCCGAGAGCGAGCAGCACCACGCTCGCGTAGACCTCGTAGCCGTCGAGGAAACCGATCCGCTGCACCAGGCCCCAGTGCCAGTCGGTGAACTCGTGCACCAGACCGGCGACGCCCTGGATCACGGCCATCAGGCCCAGGAACTCCAGCAACTCCTTCATGCCGTCGACTCTCGCCCCGCGGTCCCCCCACACACATCGGCCGCGGGGCGAGCCCTGTCCGACGAAAGGCCCCGGTGCGTACGGGCCGGAACGCCGAAAGTCGACACCTTCGCGACTTCGGTCGCTCATCCCGCTCTCCCGGCCGTCGCGGCGGCCGCCCCTGCGTAGATTTGTCGACCGTGAACAGTGACGAGCAGGCCACGACGCCCTCCGCGTTCGCCAAGCGGCGCTGGGTGCTGCCGGCGGCGCTGGTCGAGGACATGTACCCGCAGGCGCGGCGGGCCGACGGACGGTCCCGGCGCACCGGGCGCGACTGGATCGTCGACTTCACCTGCTTCCTGCTCGCGGTCGGCATCGGACTGCTGACCGCGGACACCCTCGACCAGGAGCCGCAGCTGTCGGACGCCCTGCGACTGGCCGACCAGGTGATCGGAGCGCTGGCCTGCGCCGCGGTGTGGCTGCGGCGCCGGTGGCCGGTCGGGCTGGCCGCGGCGATGGTGCCCGTCTCCCTGCTCTCGGCCACCTCGGGCGGCGCCGCCCTCGTCGCCCTGTTCACGCTCGCCGTGCACCGTCCGTTCCGGTACGTGGCCTGGGTGGGCGGCGCGGGCATCCTGGTGCAGCCGCTGTTCTACTGGATGCGCCCGGAACCCGGACTGCCCTACCTGGCCTCGCTCCTCATCGGGCTGCTGCTCACCGCCGCGATCGTCGGCTGGGGCCTGCTCGTGCGCTCCAAGCGCCAGTTGCTGCTGAGCCTGCGCGACCGCGCCCGGCGCGCCGAGAACGAGGCGCGGCTGCGCGCGGAACAGGCGCAACGGCTGGCCCGGGAGGCCATCGCCCGCGAGATGCACGACGTCCTCGCGCATCGGCTGACGCTGCTCAGCGTGCACGCGGGAGCGCTGGAGTTCCGGCCCGACGCCTCCCGGGAGGAGGTGGCGCGGGCGGCCGGGGTCATCCGCGAGAGTGCGCACGAGGCCCTTCAGGACCTGCGGGAGATCATCGGCGTCCTGCGCGCCGGGGACTCCGACGACCAGGGCCGTCCCCAGCCGACGCTCGCGGCACTCGACGCCCTGGTCACCGAGTGCCGGGAGGCCGGCATGAAGATCACCCTGGTGGGCCGGGTCGCCGACCCCGCCGGCGTCTCCGCCTCCGTCGGCCGCACCGCCTACCGCGTCGCCCAGGAGGCACTGACCAACGCGCGCAAGCACGCCCCCGGCACCGAGGTCACCGTCTCGGTCGCCGGAGCCCCGGGCGAGGGCCTCACCCTGACCGTGCGCAACGCCCCGCCCGTCGGCGAGGTGCCCCCCGTGCCCGGTTCCGGGCAGGGCCTGATCGGGCTGACCGAGCGCGCCACGCTGGCGGGCGGCACCCTGGAGCACGGCCCGACACCCGAGGGCGGCTTCGAGGTGCGGACCCGGCTGCCGTGGGGATGAGACCATCACCGGCGACCGGACGGCCGCCGTCACGGGGACCAAGTCGGCCACCGGCAACCGTGATTACGTATGGCCCATGACTGCGATCAGACTGCTCCTCGTCGACGACGACCCGCTCGTGCGGGCCGGGCTGTCCTTCATGCTGGGCGGCGCCGGCGACGTCGAGATCGTCGGTGAGGCCGCCGACGGCGGCGAGGTCGAGGCCCTCGTCGACCGCACCCGGCCGGACGTCGTCCTCATGGACATCCGGATGCCGGAGGTGGACGGCCTGACGGCGACCGAGCGGCTGCGCGGCCGCACCGACGCCCCGCAGGTCGTCGTGCTCACCACCTTCCACGCCGACGAGCAGGTGCTGCGGGCCCTGCGCGCCGGTGCCGCCGGATTCGTCCTCAAGGACACCCCGCCCGCGGAGATCCTCGACGCGGTGCGCAGGGTCGCGGCCGGCGACCCCGTCCTGTCGCCCGCCGTGACCCGGCGGCTGATGGCCCACGCGGCCGGCGGCACCGCCGACACCAGACGCACCCGCGCGCGTGCGCGCATCGCCGCGCTCAACGACCGCGAGCGCGAGGTGGCCGTCGCGGTCGGCCGCGGCATGGCCAACGCCGCCATCGCCGCGGAGCTCTTCATGAGCGTCGCCACCGTCAAGACCCACGTCTCCCGCATCCTCGCCAAGCTCGACCTGGGCAACCGGGTGCAGATCGCGCTGCTGGCCTACGACGCGGGGCTGCTGGACGAGTAAGGCGAGGACGGCCCCTGACGCCCGGTCCTGGTACGGGGGCTCGGACGCCGGGTCCTGGTGCGGGGGTTCGGACGCCGGGTCCTGGTGCGGGGGTTCGGTCGCCGGGTCCTGGTGCGGGGGTTCGGTCGCCGGGTCCTGGTGCGGGGGCTCGGTCGCCCGGTCCTGGTGCGGGAGCTCTGACGCCGGGGCCTGGACCCGAGGTTCGGACGCCGGGTTCCTGAGGCCGAGGTTCGGACGCCGGGCCCGACGTCCACCCGGCGGCCCGCCCTCACCCCGTCGAGGCCGCCCCGGAGGCACCGGCGCCGGGTCCTGGACCCGAGGTTCGGACGCCGGGTTCCTGAGGCCGACGTTCGGACGCCGGGCCCCGACGTCCACCCGGCGGCCCGCCCTCACCCCGTCGCGGCCGCTCCGGAGGCACCGGCGCCGGGGACCTCCGCCGGCCGCACGGCCCTGCGCTCCCGCCGGGAGATCTCACAGGCCTCGGCGATCAGCAGGGCCCGCAGCGCCTCGCGCCCGTCGCACGGGTTGGCCCGCTCACCGCGCACGACCTCCACGAAGGTCGCCAGCTCCGCCTCGTAGGCGGGCCCGAACCGCTCCACGAAGCCGGTCCACGGCTTGTCCGCGGCCGGCGGCCCGGTCGGCTCCGTCGAGGCGATCGGCGTACGGTCGTCGAGACCGACGACGATCTGGTCCGACTCCCCGGCCAGTTCCATGCGCACGTCGTACCCCGCGCCGTTCAGCCGCGTCGCGGTCACCGTGGCCAGCGTGCCGTCGTCCAGCGTCAGCAGCGCCGCGCCCGTGTCCACGTCGTCCGCCGCGCGGAACATCGGCGGCCCGGCGTCGGAACCGGCGGCGTACACGTCGGTGACCTCCCGCCCGGTCACCCAGCGCAGGATGTCGAAGTCGTGGATGAGCGTGTCCCGGTAGAGCCCGCCGGACTGCGGCAGGTACGCCGTCGGCGGCGGCGCCTGGTCGCTCGTCACCGCCCGGACGGTGTGCAGCCGGCCCAGCCGTCCGGACCGCACCGCCTCGCGGGCTCCCGTGTAGCCGGCGTCGAAGCGCCGCTGGAACCCCATCTGGAGGACCGTCCCGGCGGCCTCCACCTCGGCGATCGCCTGGAGCGTGCCGGGTACGTCCAGCGCGATGGGCTTCTCGCAGAACACCGGCAGCCCCGAGCGTGCTGCCCGACCGATCAGTTCGGCGTGGGCCGCGGTGGCCGTCGTGATCACCACGGCGTCCACGCCCCACCGGAAGATCTCGTCCACGCCGGGGGCCGCCGTCTCGCCGAGCCGGTGGGCCAGATCCTGGGCCCGCCCGAGGTCGGCGTCCGTGAGGATCAGGGACCCGACGTCACGGTGGCGGCTGAGCGTGTTGGCGTGAACGGTGCCGATGCGGCCCGTACCGATGACCCCGATGCGCATGGAATCAAAGTGGGCGCACAGCGTACGCCCTGTCAATGCGTATGTCCGGACAATCGAACTAGACAACTTCCCGTCACCAGCGCACGGAGCTACGCTCGGCCCGTGCCGAAACCAGAAGTGGACCCGACCGTGTCGCTGGAGCTCAGCGTGGATCGCAGCAGCCCCGTGCCGCTGTACTTCCAGCTGTCGCAGCAGCTGGAGGCCGCGATCGAGCACGGTGCGCTGACCCCCGGCAGCCTGCTGGGCAACGAGATCGAGCTGGCCGCGCGGCTCGGTCTGTCCCGGCCCACCGTCCGCCAGGCCATCCAGTCGCTCGTCGACAAGGGCCTGCTCGTGCGCCGCCGGGGCGTCGGCACCCAGGTCGTCCACAGCAAGGTCAAGCGCCCGCTCGAACTCAGCAGTCTCTACGACGACCTGGAGGCGGCGGGACAGCGCCCGGCCACGAACGTCCTGGTCAACACCGTCGTCCCGGCGACCGCGGAGGTCGCCGCCGCGCTCGGCGTGGTCCAGGAGAGCGACGTGCACCGGGTGGAGCGGCTCCGGCTGGCGCACGGGGAGCCGATGGCGTACCTGTGCAACCACCTGCCACCCGGCCTCGTCGACCTGGACACCGGACAGCTGGAGGCCACCGGCCTGTACCGGCTGATGCGCGCCGCCGGGATCACCCTGCACAGCGCCCGCCAGTCCATCGGCGCCCGCGCCGCCACCGCCGACGAGGCCGAACGGCTCGGCGAGGACGTCGGCGCCCCCCTGCTGACCATGGAGCGGACGACGTTCGACGACACGGGACGCGCGGTCGAGTTCGGCACGCACACCTACCGTCCGTCGCGCTACTCCTTCGAGTTCCAGCTGCTCGTGCGGCCCTGACCGGTGCCGTCCGGCGGCGGCCCCACCGTGCGGGTTCGTCGCAATGTCCGGACAATGTGACCGTCGTCGCACTCCCCGGAGGCATGTGCTCCGCTTGTGTGTCGGACAATGGGGCGTTTGGGATTTCCGGATCCCGGCCGGGCGTCGGCCGACGCGCGGCACGCACAGCAACGGCACAGCAACGGCACAGCACGGCACGGCAAGAAGGGCACGGCCTCGTGGCACGGTTTCGGACATGGGTGGGCATCGCGCTGGCAGGGGCACTGTCGGTGTCCCTGGCCGGGTGCAGCAGCACGGGTGGCAAGCGCGCCGAGGACGCACGCAAGGCCGCCTCCGCCCAGGGGAAGGCCGCGGTGGACACCCCCCGCTGGACCTTCGCGATGATCACTCACTCGGGTGATGGCGACACCTTCTGGGACATCGTCCAGAGCGGTGCCGAGCAGGCCGCCGTCAAGGACAACATCAACTTCCTGTACTCCCACGACGACGAGGCCCAGCAGCAGGCGCAGCTCGTCGACGCGGCGATCGACAAGAAGGTCGACGGGATCATCGTCACGCTCGCCAAGCCCGACGCCATGAAGTCCGCGCTGGACCGCGCGCGGAAGGCCGGCATCCCGGTGGTCACCGTGAACTCGGGCTCCGAGCAGTCCAAGGCGTTCGGCGCCCTCACCCACATCGGCCAGGACGAGACGATCGCCGGCGAGGCCGTCGGCGAGGAGCTGAACGAACGCGGCCGCCAGAAGGCGATCTGCGTCCTCCACGAGCAGGGCAACGTCGGCCACGAGCAGCGCTGCGACGGCGTGGAGAAGACCTTCGACGGAAAGATCGAGCGGCTCTACGTCAACGGCACCAGCATGCCGGACGTGCAGTCCGCCATCGAGGCCAAGCTCCAGACCGACACGTCCCTGGACGCGGTCGTCACCCTGGGCGCCCCCTACGCGGACACCGCCGTGAAGGCCAAGCAGGGCGCGGACAGCGAGGCCGAGATCGACACCTTCGACCTCAACGCCAAGGTCGCCGCCGGACTGGAGGACGGCAGCCTCGGCTTCGCCGTCGACCAGCAGCCCTACCTCCAGGGCTACGAGGCCGTCGACCTGCTGTGGCTGTACCGGTACAACGCCGACGTCCTCGGCGGTGGCGGGCCGGTGCTCACCGGGCCGCAGATCATCACCAAGGACGACGCCGCCGCGCTGAGCGACTACACGAGGCGGGGCACCCGATGAGCGCCACGCAGACGAAGGATGCTGACGAAAGGATTCTGCAGTCCTCTCCGCTGCGGAAACTGCTGGGCCGCCCCGAGCTGGGCTCCGTCGTCGGCGCGATCGCCGTCTTCCTCTTCTTCGCCTTCTTCGCCGACAGCTTCCTGCACGCCGCCAGCCTCAGCACGGTGCTCTACGCCGCCTCCACGATCGGCATCATGGCCGTCCCGGTGGCACTGCTGATGATCGGCGGCGAGTTCGACCTGTCCGCGGGCGTCATGGTCACCTCGTCGGCGCTGGTGTCGTCGATGTTCAGCTACCAGATGACCGCCAACGTCTGGGTGGGCGTGGCCGTGTCCCTGCTGGTCACCCTCGCGATCGGCGCCTTCAACGGCTACATGCTCACCCGCACGAGACTGCCCAGCTTCATCATCACGCTCGGCACCTTCCTGATGCTGACCGGCCTGAACCTGGGCTTCACCAAGCTGATCGACGGCACCGTCTCCACCAAGACGATCGCCGACATGGAGGGCTTCGCCTCCGCCCGGGACGTCTTCGCCTCCACGCTCACCGTCGGCGGCGTCGGCTTCAAGGTCACCATCCTGTGGTGGCTCGCCCTGGTCGCCGTCGCCAGCTGGATCCTGCTGCGCACCCGGGCCGGCAACTGGATCTTCGCGGTGGGCGGCAACAAGGACGCGGCGCGCGCGGTCGGCGTCCCCGTCACCAGGACCAAGATCGGGCTGTACATGGGCGTGGCCCTCGGCGCCTGGATCTCGGGCCAGCACCTGCTCTTCTCCTACGACGTCGTCCAGTCCGGCGAGGGCGTCGGCAACGAGCTGATCTACATCATCGCGGCCGTCATCGGCGGCTGCCTGATCACCGGCGGCTACGGCAGCGCCGTCGGCTCGGCGGTCGGCGCGCTCATCTTCGGCATGACCAGCAAGGGCATCGTCTTCGCCGAGTGGAACCCCGACTGGTTCAAGTTCTTCCTCGGAGCGATGCTGCTCCTCGCGACCCTGCTCAACGCCTGGGTCCGCAAGCGCGCGGAGGCCACCAAGTGACGCAGACCGAACGCCGTACGCCGCTCGTGGAGCTGTCCGGCGTCAGCAAGCACTACGGGAACGTCCGCGCCCTGGAGGGCGTGTCCCTCCAGGTGCGCGCGGGCGAGATCACCTGCGTGCTCGGCGACAACGGCGCCGGCAAGTCGACCCTCATCAAGATCATCTCGGGTCTGCACCGGCACGACGGCGGCACCCTGAGCCTGGACGGCGAGGAGACGAGCCTGTCCTCCCCGCGCGAGGCCCTGGACCGCGGCATCGCCACCGTCTACCAGGACCTGGCCGTAGTCCCCCTCATGCCGGTCTGGCGCAACTTCTTCCTGGGCTCCGAGCCGCGCAAGGGCGTCGCCCCCTTCAAGCGCATGGACGTCGACCACATGCGCCGCACCACCCGCGCCGAGCTGCTGCGGATGGGCATCGACCTGCGCGACGTCGACCAGCCCATCGGCACCCTCTCCGGCGGTGAGCGCCAGTGCGTGGCGATCGCCCGCGCGGTGCACTTCGGCGCGAAGGTGCTCGTCCTGGACGAGCCGACCGCCGCCCTCGGCGTGAAACAGTCCGGCGTCGTCCTGAAATACGTCGCGGCCGCCCGCGATCAGGGGCTGGGTGTCGTCCTCATCACCCACAACCCGCACCACGCGTACCTGGTGGGCGACAGGTTCGTGCTCCTGAAGAGGGGCACGATGGTGGGCAACCACGAGCGCGAGGACATCACGCTGGACGAGCTGACCCGGCAGATGGCGGGCGGAACGGAGCTGGACGATCTGCGGCACGAACTGGAACGCCGCTAGACGTGCGGGCGTCGTCGAAGCGTCCCGCGAGGGGCGCGGGGGACTCCGCGACCAGCCATGACGTACCCGCCGACGGTGAACACGGTCACCACCCGCCCCCGTCCATTCGGCACCCGGCATGACCGTGCGGCACAATCGCACCCGATGAGCACCTACCGCGACTTCACCGCCCCCATCGGCTCCCGCCGCGCCCCGGTCCTGCGCACCGTGGGCACGAGGGAACGCCGCTCACACCTGACGGCGCCCCGCGTGCCCACGGTCGGCATCGACATCGGCGGCACGAAGGTCATGGCGGGCGTCGTCGACGCCGACGGCAACATCCTGGAGAAGCTCCGCACGGAGACCCCGGACAAGTCCAAGAGCCCCAAGGTCGTCGAGGACACCATCGTCGAACTGGTCCTGGACCTCTCCGACCGGCACGACGTGCACGCCGTCGGCATCGGCGCGGCGGGCTGGGTCGACGCCGACCGCAACCGCGTGCTGTTCGCCCCCCACCTGTCCTGGCGCAACGAGCCGCTGCGCGACCGCATCGCCGGCCGCCTCGCGGTCCCCGTCCTGGTGGACAACGACGCCAACACCGCGGCCTGGGCGGAGTGGCGCTTCGGCGCCGGTCGCGGCGAGGACCACCTCGTCATGATCACGCTCGGCACCGGTATCGGCGGCGCGATCCTGGAGGACGGGCAGGTCAAGCGGGGCAAGTACGGAGTCGCCGGGGAGTTCGGGCACATGCAGGTGGTGCCGGGCGGCCACCGCTGCCCGTGCGGCAACCGCGGGTGCTGGGAGCAGTACAGCTCCGGCAACGCGCTGGTCCGGGAGGCCCGGGAGCTGGCCGCGGCGGACTCGCCGGTGGCGTACGGCATCATCGAGCACGTCAAGGGCAGCATCGGCGACATCACCGGCCCGATGATCACCGAGCTGGCCCGCGACGGCGACGCCATGTGCATCGAGCTGCTCCAGGACATCGGCCAGTGGCTCGGCGTGGGCATCGCGAACCTCGCGGCCGCGCTCGACCCCTCCTGCTTCGTCGTCGGCGGTGGCGTCAGCGCCGCCGACGACCTGCTGATCGGCCCCGCGCGGGACGCCTTCAAACGTCAGCTCACCGGCCGCGGCTACCGCCCGGAGGCCCGCATCGTCCGCGCCCAGCTCGGCCCCGAGGCCGGCATGGTGGGCGCCGCCGACCTGGCCCGGCTGGTCGCCCGCCGGTTCCGCCGCGCCAAGCGGCGCCGGGTGGAGCGCTACGAGCGGTACGAGCGCTTCGCGGAGGCCCGCCGTACGCCCCGGGAGTCCCTGTGACGGACTCGGTGCCCCAGCAGGCCGGCCCCCCGGACGAGCCCGGGCACCCGGTGGAGGACCGCCGGCACATGATCCGCCGCCGGTCGCTCACCCTGCTCATCATCGTGCTGCTCATCGGCGTCCCGGCCGGCTACCTCGTGATCTCCGCCAACCAGAGCCGCGACAGCGGCCGGGAGAAGGAGGCGAAGTACGCGGCGACCGGCATGACCGAGGGCTGGCCGTCCAAGCTCCAGCGCCGCGTCTACGAGGTCCCGGTACCGGTCCCCTCCGAAGAGGTCGCCTACTACGAGACGAACAACTGGAAGACCAGCCGCCTCTACGTCCAGTTCGAGACCACCGGCGCCGGCCTCGACGCCTTCCTCGCGGGACTGGGCGTCGACCGGGACACCCTGAAGCGGGACAACATCGCCATCAGCGACCGCGCCCAGCGGGTCACCGGCTGGGAGTTCGGCGGGTCCGGCTCCTGGTGGGGCCTGGTCAACGAGCAGCGCGACCCGGCACCCACCCAGGACGTCGTCGTGAACATGGAGAACCCGGGCCACCCCATGGTCTACGTGGTCTCCCGCACCGTTCCCTGACCCCGCACCCGCGACGAGCGGGCCCCGGCAGGCCGCCGGAGCCGATTGTCAGACCCCGCCCGTAGAGTCGAAGACAGTTGATCGGACCCGCGGGCGGGAGGTGACAGGACGTATGAGCGACACCGCTGTGGCGGACATGATGGCCGACGGGCGAGCGGACGGGCGCGGACGGCCGCGGCAGCCGGAGGAGCCCGTGCCCGTCCCCCTCCGGCTCGCGGCCGTCTTCCTCCCCGCCCGCCTCCCGCGCGACGGACGGATCGCCTTCTGGGACCCGCAGGGCGGCGACGTCACCTCGGGGCTCCACTCCGCCGCGTCCGACGTGCCGGGCCTCACCACCGCCGCCACCGCGCCGCCTGACAACGGGGGTCCCGCCGGAGGCACCGCCCGCCCCACCGAACCCACCGAACTCACCGTGGTACGTCGCCACGGCGCCGCGGTGCGGCGCGGCACGACGCCCGCGCTGTCGCTCCCGGTCGGTGAGGCCCTGCCCCTGTTGGTGCGCGCCCGGCACGACCCGGCCGCCCACCCGGCCACCGCGTGCTGGGGAGCGGCGGCCCTGCACGCCCTGCGGCTCACCGCGCGCGGCCGGCTCCTGCCCGGCCTGACGGCGACCGGGCACGACGCCTGGCGGGCCGGCCCCCTGGACCCCGACGACATCGCGCACCTGCGGGCCGTCGCCGCCGCCCTGCCCCCGGAGGGACACGCGGTCCCGCTGGACGGCCCGGGCCCGATCCGGCTGCCGGAACCGGAAGCACTGGTCCGCGCCTTCCTGGACGCCGTCGCCGACACCCTGCCCCGCACTCCGGCCGCGCCCCACGCCTCCGGCCGCCCCTTCGCCGCGCGCGGAGCGCAGCACCTGCCCGGTGCCCACGACTGGGCCGCGGAGGTCGCCGCCGGCATGGACGCGGGCGTGCGGATCTCGCTCCGCCTGGACCTGTCGGCCTACGACCTGTTCGACACGGACGGCGAGGGCAGCGGCGGCGCGCGCGGCGCCGGAGCCGCGATCGTGCAGGTCCACAGCCTCGCCGACCCCACCCTGGTGGCCGACGCGGCGGACCTGTGGTCGGGCGCGGCCGACGGGGCGTTCGGTCCCCGCACCCGCGTGGACGCCGCCCTCGCGGTGCGGCGTGCGGCGCGTGTCTGGCCGCCGCTCGACCGGCTCGCCGAGCAGGACGTGCCCGACGTCCTCAGCCTGTCCGAGGAGGAGGTCACCGACCTGCTGGGCGTGGCCGCCGGCCGGCTCGCCGCCGCCGGGGTCGCGGTGCACTGGCCCCGCGACCTGGCCCAGGACCTCACCGCGACCGCGGTGGTCCGGCCCGCACCCGGTTCGGCGACGGACGGCACCGGCTTCTTCGAGAGCGAGGACCTCCTCCAGTTCCGCTGGCAGCTGGCGATCGGCGGCGACCCGCTCACCGAGGCCGAGATGGACGCCCTGGCGGAGGCCCACCGCCCCGTCGTCCGGCTCCGCGACCGGTGGGTGCTGGTCGACCCGGGCCTGGTACGCCGCGCCCGCAAGCGCGACCTCGGTCTGCTCGACCCGGTCGACGCCCTGTCCGTCGCCCTCACCGGCAGCGCGGAGGCGGACGGCGAGACGGTCGAGGTGGTGCCGGTGGGCGCGCTGGCCGCCCTGCGCGACCGGCTCACGGCGGGCGTACGGCCCGCCGAACCGCCGCCCGGCCTGCACGCCACCCTCCGCGACTACCAGCTCCGCGGCCTGTCCTGGCTGGACCTCATGACCTCGCTCGGCCTGGGCGGCTGCCTCGCCGACGACATGGGCCTCGGCAAGACGGTCACGGTCATCGCGCTGCACCTCAAGCGGGCCCGGACGGAACCGACGCTGGTGGTCTGCCCCGCCTCGCTCCTGGGGAACTGGCAGCGGGAGATCACCCGGTTCGCGCCCGGCGTCCCCGTCCGCCGCTTCCACGGCAGCGACCGCACCCTGGACGACCTGGCCGGCGGCTTCGTCCTCACCACCTACGGCACGATGCGCTCCGCCGCGGCCACCCTGGCCGAGCAGCGCTGGGGCATGCTCGTCGCGGACGAGGCGCAACACGTCAAGAACCCGTACTCGGCGACGGCGAAGGCCCTGCGCACCATCCCGTCCCCGGCGCGCGTGGCCCTGACCGGCACTCCGGTGGAGAACAACCTCTCCGAGCTGTGGGCGCTCCTCGACTGGACCACCCCCGGCCTCCTCGGCCCCCTCAAGTCCTTCCGCGCCCGGCACGCCCGGGCGGTGGAGAACGGGGAGGACGAGCAGGCGGTGGAGCGCCTCGCCCGGCTCATCCGCCCCTTCCTGCTGCGCCGCAGGAAGTCCGACCCGGGCATCGTCCCCGAGCTGCCCCCGAAGACCGAGACGGACCACCCCGTCCCGCTCACCCGCGAACAGGCCTCGCTGTACGAGGCCGTGGTGCGCGAGTCGATGCTCGCCATCGAGGCGGCCGAGGGCATGGGACGCCGGGGCCTCGTCCTCAAACTGCTGACCTCGCTGAAGCAGATCTGCGACCACCCCGCGCTGTTCCTGAAGGAGGAGCACCCGCCGGGCGGCGGCGACCGTCTGAGCGCCCGCTCCGGCAAACTCGCCCTGCTGGACGAGCTGTTGGACACGGTCCTCGCCGAGGACGGCTCGGTCCTCGTCTTCACCCAGTACGTCGGCATGGCCCGCCTCATCACCTCCCACCTGGCCCTCCGCGCGGTTCCCGTCGACCTGCTGCACGGCGGTACGCCGGTCCCGGAGCGGGAGCGCATGGTGGACCGCTTCCAGAGCGGGGCGACGCCCGTCCTCGTCCTGTCCCTCAAGGCCGCCGGCACCGGCCTGAACCTCACCCGCGCGGGCCACGTCGTGCACTTCGACCGCTGGTGGAACCCGGCCGTGGAGGAACAGGCCACCGACCGCGCCTACCGCATCGGCCAGACCCAGCCGGTCCAGGTCCACCGCCTCATCACGGAGGGCACGGTCGAGGACCGCATCGCCGAGATGCTCCAGTCCAAGCGGGCCCTGGCCGACGCGGTCCTCGGCTCGGGCGAGTCGGCCCTCACCGAGCTGACCGTCGGTGAGCTGTCCGACCTGGTGTCCCTGCGGAGGCCGTCATGACCCCCCGGCCCGCCGACGAGGCCCGCCGAGCCCTGCGCGCGGCGCGCGAACGCGGTGAGGAGGCGTCGCACCCCGCCGCCGGGGCGGACGGCGACGGCGCCCGCTCCGGCCCGCACACCGCGGCGTCCGAGCCGGCGGGTGAGCAGGCCGAAAGGGACGACCACTCCGAGAACCGGGGCCACCACCCATCCCGGGAGCAGGAGGGCCGCGACCGTGACCAAGGCCGTGACCGAAACCCCGGCGGCGACCAAGGCCGCGACCGTGACCTGGGGCCCCACCCGAGCCTCGACTGTGGTCAGGGGTCCCACCCGAGCCTCGACCGCGACCGTGATCGGAACCTCGATCCCAGTCGCGACCGTGACCAGGGCCGTGACCGGGAGCGCGGCCAAGACCTCGACCGGGATCGGGGCCGCAGCCAGGATCGGGACCGCGGCCAGGACCAGGACCGGGCCGAGGAGGAGCACCCCGGGTCGCGCCCGGGGGACGTCGCGCGCGCCGCGCTGCGTCACGCCCGCACCGCGAAGGCCGTCACGGCGTCACCGGAGGCCGCACCCGAGGCGCTTCCGTCCAGCGGCCCGCGGCCGGACAGGCCCGGCACTGCGGGCGGGGAAGCCGCCCGGCCAGGAGGGACGACCCGGCCCGCTCGGCCCACGGCCACCGGCGCCGGCACACCCCCCGCCTCCGCGGACCCGTCCGACGACGCGGACAGTCGGTCGGCGGATGCGGCGCGTGTGGCCGGGTCGCCGGGTGAGGCACGTGAGGCCCGACCGGCCGATGTGGCACGTGAGGCCCTGCGGGCGGCACGTCGGCAGGCCCGGGCGGACTCGGCGCTCAAGGACGCGGCGAGTTCCCGCCGACCGTCTCGCCCGGCCCGGGGGCCGCAAGCGGGCGGTTCACCTTCCGCCGCCGCCCGTGCCCGCGCCGTACGGGACTTCGCCGCGGAGGCCTTCCGGCTGCCGCCGGACGTCGACCCCGCCGACCCCGCCGGGACGGCCGCGTCTGCCGCGCCTGCCGCGGAACCCCTGCCCTCCGCGCCGCTGCCCGGTGAGCCCTTGTCCTCCGGTGAGCCCACCGGAGGGTCCGCGGACTCGGCCGAAACGTCACCGCCCGCGGGGCCGACGTCCCCCGAGCCGACGACCCCCGGGCCGACGGCCGCCGCCACCCCACCGCAGCCGCGGATCAGCGTGGCGGCGCACCCGGAGCGTGGACCGGAGGGTTCGGAGCCGGTCCCGTGGCGGCCCTCGTACCAGGCACGGCACGGAACGGAGTCACGCGGCCCGTACGAGGACGCCCTTCCGACGCCACCTTCCGTGCCCCCCGTGAGAACCGCAGCCCCCACCGCACCCGGCACCCCCCGCACCTCGCGCTCCATGGCGGCCCCCGGCCGGGACGGTGAGCTTCGGCGTACCTTCCCCGCCCTGCCGCCCAGGCCGGCGGAGGGCGGGGACTTCGCCGGGACATGGTGGGGAAACGCGTGGGTGACCGCGCTGGAGGAGGGCGCCCTGGACGCCGCGCGGCTGGCGCGCGGGAGGGGGTACGCCGAGCGGGGGCACGTCGACGCGATCACCGTGACCCCGGGGCTGGTCCTCGCGTACGTACAGGGCAGCCGCCCCCGGCCCTACCGCGTGCAGGTCAGGCTGCGCACGCTGGACGACGCGTGCTGGGAGCGGTTCCTGGACGCCGCCGTCGAGCGGCCCGGGCACATCGCCGCCCTCCTCGACAAGGACCTGCCCCACTCCCTGGCCGACTGTGGCGTCCCCCTGCTGCCCGGCCCCGGCGACCTCGCCCCGCAGTGCAGCTGCCCGGACTCAGGGCACCCCTGCAAGCACGCCGCCGCCCTCTGCTACCAGACGGCACGCCTGCTCGACGCCGACCCCTTCGTCCTGCTCCTGCTGCGCGGCCGGGGCGAACGCGATCTGCTGGACGCCCTGTCCCGGTTGAACGCGGCCCGGGCCGCCCGCGCCACGCAGGACCGCGGGCCCGCGCCGCTGCCCGGAGTGCGGGCCGCTGCCGCCCTGACCGAGCGCACGCTGCCGCCCCTCCCGCCGCCGCTGCCCGCACCCCCGCACCCCGAGCAGCCGCCGGCCTACCCGGCGGCACCGGGCGGCCCCGACCCGTTCGCGCTGGATCAGCTGGCCACCGACGCAGCCGCCCGCGCCCACGCGCTGCTCACCACGGGCCGCGACCCGATCGGCGGGCTGACGCTGTGGCGGGACGCCGTCCGGCTCGCCGCGGCCCGCCCCGGCTCCGGCCTCACCGCGGGGACCCGCGCGCTCTACGCGTCCCTCGCCCAGGCCGCCGGCCGGGAGACGGCCGAGCTGGCGCGCGCGGTGGCCGCCTGGCGCCAGGGCGGACCGGACGGACTCGACGTCCTGGAGGAGCCCTGGGACCCGCCGGCCGGCCGCTTCGACCGGGCCCGCCCCCTGCTGCTCGCCGCGGACCTCCCCGCCTTCCGCCCCTGGCGCAACCACCTGACCCACCCCCGGGGACACGTGCAGCTCCGGCTGGGCCGGACGGGCCTCTGGTACGCCTACGAGTCCGAGCCCGGCCGCGACGACTGGTGGCCGCGCGGCACCCCCGACCTCGACCCGGTCGGCGCGCTGACGGGCCTGGGCGGCGCCGGGGACCTCTGACCGGTCCGGGAGGGTCGGCCTCCCACGGCGGGACCGGCGGGACATACACGCCGAGGCGCCGGGGAGGCCATGGAGGCCCGTCACACAGCACTCGCCGCCACCCTGTTCGCGCGGTCCATGCCGTTCGGGATGCCGTCGCCGGATGATGCGCGGACACCCGCGCCGGAACCCCCGACGATGCCGGCTCCGGAGCGCGTCCACAGCGTGTCCACAGCGTGTCCATCCCAGGAGGCAGCCGACATGGGACAACCGCACCCTCCGCACCACTCGCACCATTCGCACCACCCGTTCCCCTCGCACCCCCCGCACCGCTCCGCGAAGAGCCGCCGCCGCGCGGCGGGCGTCCGCAGGTGGATGACCGCCGCGGCAGGCGCCCTCGCCCTCACCGCCGGCCTGGTGGCCGGGGGCCCGCAGGCGTCCGCCGCGGGGCTGACCCAGGTCACCGGTTTAAGGGACCAACCCGGGCAACCTGTCCATGTACGCGTACGTGCCCGACGCCCTGCCCTCCGACGCGCCGCTCGTGGTCGCCCTGCACGGCTGCACCCAGAGCGCCAACGACTACTACGCCCACTCCGGGTGGCCCACCGTCGCCGACCGCTACGGCTTCGCGGTGGTCTTCCCCCAGACGAGCAGCGCGAACAACGCCAACAACTGCTTCAACTGGTTCCAGCCGGGTGACAGCGCGCGCGACCGGGGCGAGGCGCTGTCGGTCCGACAGATGGTGGAGGAGGCCGTCGCGCGCTACGGCAGCGACCCCGGACGCGTCTACGTCACCGGCCTGTCGGCCGGCGGCGGCATGACGGCGAACCTGCTCGCCGCCTACCCCGACGTCTTCGCGGGCGGCGCCGTCGCCTCCGGTCTCCCCGCCGCCTGCGCCGACAGCGTGGGCGCGGCCTACACCTGCATGTATAGCCCGCCGGACCGGACGCCCGCCCAGTGGGGCGACCTGGTCCGCTCGGCGGCCCCCGCGGGCACCACCTCCTGGCCGCGCGTGGCGATCTGGCAGGGCACCGGCGACACCACCGTCCGGCCCGCCAACGCCACGGAACTACGCGACCAGTGGACCGACGTGTGGGGCATCGGCCAGACACCCTCCCGCACCGACACCCTCACCGGAGGCACCACGCGCACCGTCTACGACGACCCCTCCGGCCGGCCCGCGGTCGAGGTCTACTCGATCTCCGGCATGGCCCACGGTCTCGCGGTCGACCCCGGCAGCGGCGCCGAGCAGTGCGGAGCCACCGGTGCCTACTACCTCGACACCATCTGCTCCAGCCGCCACACCGCCCGCTTCTGGGGGCTGGACGGCGACGGCGGCGGCGAGGAGCCCGGCCCGCTCCCCGCCCCCACCGGACTGGCCGTCACCGGGACCACCGCCACCTCGGTCACCCTCGGCTGGAACGCCGTCCCCGGAGCGGCCTCGTACGCCGTCCTCCGCGGCGGCGACCGGATCGCGACCACCGCGTCGACCGGCCACACCGACAGCGGCCTCGCGTCCGGCAGCACGTACCGCTACACGGTGACCGCCGTCGACGCGGCGGGCACGGCGGGCCCGCCCTCGTCCGCGGTCGCTGCGACCACCACCGGGTTCACGCCCACGTGCCACACGGCGAGCAACTACGACCACACCGTCGCCGGCCGGGCCTACGCGGAGGGCGGCCGCGCCTACGCCCGTGGCTCCGGCCAACCCATGGGCCTGTGGAACACGTTCACCACCCACACGCTCCAGCAGACCTCACCCGGCCACTACGTGGTCGCCGACTCGGGTTGCCCGGTCTGAGCACCGCGAGCGACCCCCCGGCCGCTCCAGCCCCGGTCCCGGCCCCGGGGCATATGCCGGTCGATCAATAGGGGCTGACGGTGCGTCACGCCCGTGGGGCCATTTTCCGATGATCACTCTCCGTGTCGCCGTCCTCTCCGGGACCGGCCTCCTGGTCGCCGCGCTCGGTGCCTGGCCGGCGGTGGTCCGCTGGGAGGACGGGGACAGGACAGCGACGTCCGTCTCGGCGTTGGCCGCCGTGGCCGCGGTCGGCGTCTCCGTACGGGCCGCACTGCACGCCTCGCGAGAGCAGCCGACGCTCGTCGCGTCCCGTACGGGCAGCGCGACCACCCGGCGGGGAGACGCGAACGGGACCGGCTGGAGGCTCTACGTGCCCGCGCCCGGACGAACCGCGCAGCCGGCGGGCAGGTCGCCTACGTGGACGACGACGGTGACGGTGTCGTGGCGGCCACGGGGCGGGCGCCCGTGAGGCGCGCGGCCTCTCGGTGGTCAAGGCGACGGGGTCCGGGGAGTCCGCCCGGCCCTGGCCCCGGGCGGTGCCGGAGACCGGGGCCACCTCGCCGTCGAGCCGCCTCATGGCCCGGCCTCGGCGGCTCGCAGGGCGTCGGAGACGGACTTGACGCCGCCGTGCGCGGTCAGGCCGCCGTCCACGGGGATCTCCGCACCGGTGATGAACGACGACTCGTCCGACAGCAGGAACACGACCAGCGGCGCCACCTCGTCGACCGTGCCGGTGCGGCCGAGGGGCGTCTCCCGGAGGTTGGCCTCGCGGAACGCGGGGGCCGCGGTCGCCGTCATCCCGGTCTCGATGTAGCCGGGGTGGACGGTGTTGACGCGGATGCCGCGCGGACCGAGTTCGAGCGCGGCGGTTCTCGACAGTCCCCGCAGTCCCCACTTGCTCGCGGTGTACGCGACCGGGTAGTGAGCGGTGAGCGCGGCCGAGGAGCCGACGTTGACGATCGAGGAGCCCGGCGGCATCAGCGGGCTCAGGTGCTGGATGCCGAGCAGCGGACCGGTCACGTTGACCGAGTGCACCCGCTCGAAGTCCTCGGCCCGCACCTCACCGAGGCGGGCCCGCCAGGTGACGGCCGCGTTGTTCACCAGGCCGTGCACCTGCCCGTACGCCTCCCGCAGCTCGGCGGCCAGCTCCGCCCACTCCTGACCGCTGCTCACGTCGAGGCGGCGGCAGTCGCCGTCCGGTGCCACGTCGGTGGCGATGACCCGGGCGCCCTCGCGGGTGAGGGCCTCGGCCTCGGCGGCGCCCTGGCCGCGGGCGGCGCCCGTGACGACGACGACCCTGCCGAGCAGCCGCTCGGGGTGCGGGTCGCTCACGGCCGCTCCCGCCCGCGCCGCCGGCCGGCCGGCAACGGCACGGGGTCTGGGCCGGGGACGACGGTGTTCGTCAGGGTGCCGATGCCCTCCACGGTCAGGGTGACCGTGTCGCCCGGCGTCAGCGGCGGCGGCGTCCGCTCGCCGCGCCGGCCCCACAGCTCGGCCAGGCAGCCGCCGTTGCCGCAGGTGCCCGAGCCGAGGACATCGCCCGGTACGACGCGGGTGCCGCGTGAGGCGTAGGCCGTCATCTCCTCGAAGGTCCAGCTCATGTGGGACAGCAGGTCCTCGCCGACCTTCTCGCCGTTGACCTCGGCGGTCAGCGCCAGGCGCAGGAACCCCTCGGCGTCCCGGTACGGCTCCAGCTCGTCCGCGGTGACCAGGTACGGGCCGAGCGTGGTGGCGGTGTCCTTGCCCTTGCAGGGGCCGAGGCCCACCTTCATCTCCGCGCTCTGCAGGTCGCGCGCGGACCAGTCGTTGAACACCGTGTAGCCGACGATGTGGTCGCGGGCCCGCTCGGGGGTGAGGTCGCGGCCCTCCCGCCCGATCACCGCGCCCACCTCCAGCTCGAAGTCGAGCACGGCCGACCCCGGCGGCACCGGGATGCCGTCCCGGTGGCCGTGGATCGCGTGCGGGTTGGTGAAGTAGAACGTCGGCGCGGCGTACCACTCCTCGGGGACGCCGGCGACGCCGTCGACGGAGCGGCGTACGCCCTCGACGTGCTCCTCGAACGTGACGAAGTCCCGTACGGACGCGGGCCGCAGCGGGGGCAGCAGCCGTACCTCGTCGACGTGCGGGCCGGGCGGCACGTCGAGGGCGGCGCGCCCGGCGGCGAGCAGCCCGGGCAGACCCTCGGTCCGCGCGAGCAGGGCGGTGAGCGAGGTGACGCCGGGCAGCGGGTAGAGCGTGCCGTCGTCCTCCACGACGGCCACGCGGTGGCGGTGACGGTGTGCGTAAGCGGCGAAACGCATGGTGCGGCTCCTGGGAGGGATCAGACCGGCGGGGCGACGAACACGCCTCGGTCGGGGTCGTTGAACGACTCCTTGGCGACCAGTTCGTTCATGGCGTTGGCGGTGCCCCACTGGTCGGTGACCTCGGGCCGGGAGAAGTCGTAGACGTGCGGGTGCCAGGTGTCCTCGTCCAGGCACTCCAGCTCGGTGGTGTACTCGACGGTGTTCCCGTGCGGGTCGAGGAAGTACGTGAAGGTGTTGTCGCCCGCCATGTGCCGGCCGGGACCCCAGATCTTCCGGAAGCCCGCCCGCATCACCCGGCCCGAGCCGCGCATGTACTCGTCGATGCCGCGCATCTCGAAGGAGACGTGGTGCAGCGAGGTGTGCGGTCCCTTGGCCAGCGCCATGGAGTGGTGCTGGTTGCTGATCCGCATGAAGTGCATGACCTCGCCCATGTGCGGGGAGCTGAGCGTGTCGGAGAGGGCGAAGCCGAGGTGGCGCTCGTACCACGCGCGGGTGCGGTTCAGGTCGGGGGAGTTGAGGACGACGTGGGAGAGCTTGACCGGGATGGACTCCTTCTCCTCGATCCTGCGGTGCCGGCGGACCTCGACGTCGGCCGACACCTCGATGGTGCGTCCGTCGACGTCGAAGAAGCGGAAGCCGTAGCCGCCGCCGGGGGTGTCCACCGTGCCCGGCCGGGAGATCAACCGCACGCCGCCCGCGAGCAGTCGCTCGGCGAGGGTGTCGACGTCGGCGGCGGACGCTGCCCCGTAGGAGACCAGGTCGAGGCGCTTCTCCTCGGCCCTGCGCAGCCGCACGACGTACTGCTCGGGGGAGCCCTCGGCGGCCAGGAAGGAGATGCCGGAGTCCTCGGCGACCTTGCTCAGGCCCCAGACACCGGCGTAGAAGTCGAGCTGCTTGTCGTAGTCGGGCACGGCCAGGTCGACGTGCCGCAGGTGGGTGAGCAGACGCATGGTGTCAGTCCTTCCGGAGGAGGTTCGCGGCGTTGCCGCCGCGGACGGCGTGGAAGTCGGCCTCGGGGAGGGCGGCGGCGCGCAGGGCGCCGACCGGGTCCTCGGTGCCCATGTCGAAGGGGAAGTCGGAACCGAGCAGCACCCGGTCCGCCCCGGCGACCCGGACCAGTTCCCGCAGCACGCCCGGGTCGTGGACGAGCGAGTCGAAGTACAGGCGTCTCAGGTAGCTGCTGGGCGGGTGGGCGCAGCCGGCGGTGGCGTCGGAGCGGGCCGACCAGGCGTGGTCGGACCGCCCGATGTGGGTCGGCAGGTATCCGCCGCCGTGCGCGGCGATCAACCGCAGGCCCGGGTGCCGGTCCAGGACACCGGAGAAGATCAGGTGCGAGAGGGCGACGGCGTTCTCGGCGGGCTGGCCGACGGTGTTGGACAGGTACCACCGGTCCAGGCGCTCGTCGAGGGTGCAGCCGAAGGGATGCAGGAAGACGAGCGCGCCGGTCTTCTCGGCCCGGGCCCAGAACGGCTCGTAGGCCGGGTCGGACAGCTCGCGGCCCGGGGCGTGGCTGGAGATCTCCACCCCGGCCAGGCCCTGCTCCAGGGCGTGGTCCAGGGCGCGGACCGCCTGCTCCGGGTGCTGGAGCGGGGCCAGCCCCAGTCCGCGCAGTCGCTCGGGGGCGGCCGAACAGTGCGCGGCCGTGGCCTCGTTGGCGAGCCGGTACAGCTTCTCGGCCGTGTCCTCGTCGGCCCAGTAGTGGTAGTGCGAGGGCGAGGGGCTGACCACCTGGACGTCCACGCCCTGGACGTCCATCGCCGCCAGGCGCACGGCGGGGTCGGTCAGCCTCGGGACGCGCTCGCGCACCATGGCCCCGCTGACGGCGAGGGCGGCGGGGCCGTTGCGCCGGGCGTCCAGCTCCCTGGCCTCGGCGTGTCCGGGCAGCCCGGCGACGAGGGCGTCGACCTCGGGCAGCAGGACGTGGGCGTGCACGTCCACGGTCGGCGGATCCGCCGCGGTCACGGCAGCTCCCTCAGCAGGGTCATCGTGCGGCCCATCAGGCCGGGCACGTCGGCGTCGCGGACCCCGTCGAGCTGCCACCGGCCGATCTGCACCGACGCCTCCACGACCGGGCGGACCCGGGCGATCCGCCGGTCGTGGTACGCCTGGAACAGCGCGTCGTCCCAGACGTCGGACCCGGTCAGCATCTCGGCGAGGACGGCCGCGTCCTCCAGCGACAGGGCGGCGCCCTGGGCGAGGGTGGGCGGGCAGCAGTGGGCGGCGTCGCCGGCCAGGACGACCCGGCCGCGGTGCCAGGAGCCCTCCACCAGCATCCGGTCGAACCAGGTGTAGTTGACCTTCGCCGGGTCGGTGATGTGCGCGCTGATCTCCGGCCACTGGCCGCCGTAGTGCCGGGTCAGGCGCCACATCTCCTCGGCGTACGAGCCGGGCGGTATGGAGGCGCGGTCGCGGTTGGCCTCGACGACGTAGGCGTACAGCGTGGTCTCGCTGGTCGGGCAGTAGCCGGCGATGTAGGCCGGACCGCCGTAGGCGAGGTCGGTGCGGGTCACGCCGGCCGGGCGCGGGGCGGCGACGCGCCAGATGGCCATGCCGGTCGGTTCGGGCCGGTCGGTGATGCCGATCGCGGCGCGGGTGGCGGAGCCGAGGCCGTCGGCGGCGACCACCAGGTCGTAGCGGCCCTCGGTGCCGTCGCTGAAGCGTACGGAGACGCCGTCGGCGTCCTGGTCCAGGATCTCGGCGGTGGTGCCCAGCCGGACCGACGCGCCGCCGGCCCGCACCGCGTCGATGAGGATCCGCTGGAGCCGCGGCCGCTGCATGCCGACGGTGGCCGGCAGGTCGTCGCCGCCGGTGCGCAGGTCGTCCTGGACGTGCAGGACGGTGCCGTCGGGCGCGGTGATGCCGACGGATCCGAAGCCGAACCCGGACGCCTCCACCTGCTTCCACACGCCGAGTTCGCGCAGCACGCGCAGGGCGTTGCCCTGGAGGGTGATGCCGGAGCCGGCGGTCGCGTTCCAGTCGTCCCTGGCCTCGACCAGGTCCACCGCGTACCCGGCGCGGCGGAGCAGGATCGTCACGGCGTTGCCGGCCGCGCCGCCGCCGACGACGAGTACCGTACGGGGTCGGTTCATGGGGAACTCCCTTGTTCCTCGGTCTACTTGACGGCGATCGGGTTGACCGGCGAGCCGACCGCACCGGTGATCGGCAGGGGTGCGGCGGTGAGCCAGAACGCGTACACGCCGTCGGCCGCGCAGTCCCCGGCGAGCGCCTCCAGGTCCCACATCTCGCCGATCAGCAGCCCGAGGTGGGGGATGGCGACCTGGTGCAGCGGCTGGAAGGCGTGCTCGAACTCGTTGGGCCGCACCTCGAAACCCCAGGTGTCGGTGGCGATCGCGGCGATCTCGCTGCCGTGCAGCCACCCGGCCGTGGTGAAGGACAGGCCCGGGGCGGGCCCTCCGGCGTAGTCGCCCCAGCCCTCGCGGCGGACCCGGGCGAGCTGCCCCGTGCGCACCAGCACCAGGTCACCGCGGCCGACCGTGACGCCCTGGGCCTCGGCGGTGGCGGTCAGGTGCTCCTCGGTGATCGCGAAGCCGTCGGGCAGCTCACCGTCGTCGCCGACGGTCCGGCCGACGTCGAGGAGCACCCCGCGTCCCGCGACGTGCGGCGCCATGTGCTCGATGCCGGTGACCTGGTCGCCGTCGGAGGTGACGACCTTCTCGGCCGGGCGGCCGTTCCACGCCCTGCCGTGGTCGAAGATGTGGCCGAGCCCGTCCCACTGGGTGGAGCACTGCAACGGCATGGAGATGACGTCGTCGGCGCCGCCGATGCCGTGCGGCAGGCCCTGGTTGCCGAGGGCGGCGTCGGTGCCGGTGTCCAGCATCGTGTGCACCGGGTTGGTGCGGCGGCGCCAGCCCTTCTGCGGGCCGTCGATGTCGAAGCGCTGCGCGAGCGAGAAACTGACGCCCCGCCGGATCAGCGCCGCGCCCTCGCGGCGCTTGGCCTCGTCGAGGAAGTTGAGCGTGCCCAGCACGTCGTCCTGCCCCCAGCGGCCCCAGTTGGAGTACGCCTTCGCGGCCCGGGCGACCGCGCCCGCGGGGTCCGTGCGGTCCGGGGTCACCGGGCGGTCTCCGCCACGCAGCGGGTGCGCTGGGCGCCGAGCCCGGTGATGGAGGCGTCCATGACGTCGCCGTCGCGCAGCAGCCGGCCCCAGTGCATGCCGTTGCCGGCGGGGGAGCCGGTGAGCACCAGGTCGCCGGGGAGCAGCCGGGCGGTCTGCGAGGCGTAGGAGACCATCCGCGCGACGTCGAAGATCATGTCCTTGGTGGACTCGTCCTGCATCGTCTCGCCGTTGAGCCTCAGCGTGAGGCGCAGGTCGCCCGGGTCCGCGACCGACGCGGTGGGCACGATCCACGGGCCCAGCGGGGTGAAGCCCGGCGCGTTCTTGCTGCGCAGCCAGTCGGTGCCGATCTGCGGCATGTCCCGCCGGAAGACGGTGGCCCGGTCGGTCAGGTCGTTGGCGATGGTGTACCCGGCCACGTACTCCAGGGCCTCTGCCGCGGACACCCGGTGGGCGGGCCGGCCGATCACCGCGGCCAGCTCCAGCTCCCAGTCGGGCTTCTCGGCCCACGAGGGCAGGACGACGTCGTCGTAGGGACCGGTGATCGCGCTCGGCAGGCCGAGGAACACGTACGGCAGGTCCTCGGCCGCCCGTCGGTCCATGATCTCCGCGGCCTCCGCGCGCCGCTGGGCGTCCGGTCGTTCGTCGCCGGGCGCGCGGTGGGCGACGTGCAGGTCGATGACGTGCTGCCGGTAGTTCGCCCCCGACTGGAAGACCTGGCGCGGCTCGACGGGGGCGTGCACGCGGTGGTCCCTCAACGGCGCCCGGACGAGGGAGGCGTCGGTGGCCAGTGCGGCCAGCCGCGGCGCCACCGAGTCCCACGCGTCGAGGAGCGCGCGCATGCTCAGGCCGGTCTCGCCGAGGGCGGGACGCAGGTCGAGCACCTGGGCGTCGGGGGTGACGAGAGCGGGGAAGGCGGGGCCTTCGGGAGCGGAAACGGTGGCCAGTGCGAAGGGTCCGGCGAAGAGGGCGGACGCGGCTTCAGGTTTCACGGACATGTCCTCCTGATTGCGATGGCACTAATCTGGACCCGCCACTCGCGATCAGGGAAATCAATTCGGTGGATGATAACCATCAGCCGTGTGAATTTCCGCAGGTCATCGCCGGACAGCTAGGGAAACCGCCGTGAATCTCAGTCGCCTGGACCTCAACCTCGTGGTCGCCCTGCGCGCCCTGCTGGAGGAGCGGAACGTGACCCGTGCCGGGCAGCGCGTGGGCCTCAGCCAGCCGGCGATGAGCGCGGCGCTCTCGCGTCTGCGCCGCCACTTCGACGACGACCTGCTGGCGCGGGTCGGCGGCCACTACGAGCTGACCGCTCTCGGGCAGGTCCTGCTCGATCGCGCGTCCACCGCCTACGACCTGCTGGAACGGCTCTTCGCCAGCCAGGCCCACTTCGACCCGGCCCGGGAGAACCGGGAGTTCAAGCTGGTCGCGTCCGACTACGCGGTCGCCGTCTTCGGTGCCGAACTCGCCCGGGTCGTGCACCAGGAGGCCCCCGGCATCCGGCTGCGTTTCGCGCAGACGCCGACCACCGTGGTGGACGCCACCGACACGCTGCTGAGCACCACCGACGGCCTGCTCATGCCGCACGGCGTCATCAGCGACTTCCCCGCCACCGACCTCTACCAGGACCGGTGGGTCTTCCTCGTCGCCGAGGACCACCCGAGCGTCGACGACCGGCTGACCCGGGAGGACCTGGCCCGGCTGCCCTGGGTCACCTACCAGCGCACCTATGACGCCCCGGCCGTCCGCCAGCTCGGCATGCTGGGCATCGAGCCCCGCGTCGAGGTCTCCGTGGACAGCTTCCAGGTCATGCCCCTGCTGGTCAGCGGAACCCGGCGCATCGCCCTGCTCCAGGCCCGTCTCGCCCGGCTCCTCGCCCCGCTCGCCGCGGTACGGGTGGTGGAGCCGCCCTACGAGGCGGTGCCGCTGCGGGAGGCGCTGTGGTGGCACCCGGTGCACACCCACGACGCGGCGCACATCTGGCTGCGCGAGACCGCCGCCCGGGTCGGCAGGCGGATGGCCGACCGGCCCGAGAACTGAGCGGGATCCGCGGCCCGTCCGCGGAGCGCGTCATCCACGGGACGGATGAGGAGCATCCGCAACGTGAATGACGGCAGGGGCGGGCAGAACGCCCGCGCGAGACCCTGCCCGGACCGCCGCCGTGCTCGGACCCGGACCCTCACGGCCGATGCGCGGCCCGCGGTGGTTCCCCGGGGAGGAACGTCACCTGCGGAGCGCCCGTGCGCGGGTGAGTGGCGACCTCCGCCTCCACTCCGTACACCTCGGCCAGGAGCCGTGGGGTGAGGATCTCGGCGGGTGGTCCCGAGGCGGTGACCGCACCGTCGTTCAGCACGTAGAGGCGGTCGCAGTAGTAGGCGGCCAGGTTGAGGTCGTGCAGGGCGAGCAGCACGGTGGCGGGCAGCCCGCGCAGGATGCCGAGCACGGACAACTGGTGCCGGATGTCGAGGTGGTTGGTGGGTTCGTCGAGGACCAGCAGGGTGGGCTGCTGGGCGAGGGCGCGCGCGATGAGGACGCGTTGGCGCTCGCCGCCGGAGAGCCGGTCGAACGGGCGGTCCGCCAGGTGGACGGCGTCCACCGCGAGGAGCGCGGAGTCGACGAGTTCGGCGTCCTCGGGGGTGTCGCCGGCCAGGAGCCGCTTGTGCGGGGTGCGGCCCATGGCGACGACCTCGCGGACGGCGAGGTCGAAGTCGGCGGCCGAGTCCTGGACCACCGCCGCCACCGTGCGGGCCAGTCGCCGCACCGGCAGCGACCAGGCGTCGCCTCCGTCGACCCGGACCTGACCGGTGGCGGGGCGCAGGACGCGGTAGACGGCGCGCAGGAGACTGGACTTCCCGCTGCCGTTGGGGCCGACGAGCCCGACGGTCTCGCCCGGGCGGGCGGTCAGGGAGACGTCGCGCACCAGGTGGCGGGCTCCCGCGGTGAGCGTGACGCCGTCCACGCTCAGGTCGGTCGCGGTCATGCCACTCCTCGGTCGGTGCCGCGCCGGGCGTCCCGGCGCATCAGCCACAGGAAGAACGGCCCGCCGCACAGGGCCGTGAGCACGCCGACGGGTATCTCCGCCGGGGCGGCGACCGTCCGCGCGGCGATGTCGGCCCAGACCAGGAAGACCGCCCCGCCCAGGGCCGCCGTCGGCAGGACCCGGCGGTGGTCGCCGCCGACGAAGAGCCGCACGATGTGGGGCATCATCAGGCCGACGAAGCCGATCGGCCCGGCCGCCGCGACGAGTACGCCCGTGACCAGGGAGAGCACGACGAAGAGCCGGGCGCGGAAGCGGGCCACGTCCAGCCCCATCGTGGTGGCCGCCTCCTCACCGGCCAGCAGCAGGTTCAGGTTGCGGGCCTGCACGAGGAGGACGGCGACACCGAGCAGCAGGGCGCCGCTCGGCAGCCACAGCGTGCCCCAGTCGACCCCGCCGAGGCCGCCGAGGGTCCAGGCGAGGACCGCGCGGGCCTCGTTGCCCCGGTCGGTGGTGAGCAGCAGCAGATCGAGGACCGCGGTGAGCACGGCCGCGATCGCCACCCCGGACAGCACCAGCCTCGCCGAGGTGATGCGTCCGCCGGTGCGGGCGGTGGCGTACACCAGGACGAGCGCGCCCAGGGCGCCGACGAAGGCGGCCACCGACAGGGAGAGCTGACCGAAGAGGGTGACGCCGAACACGATCACGGAGACCGCGCCGAGGGACGCCCCGGAGGAGACGCCCAGCAGGTACGGCTCGGCGAGCGGATTGCGCACCAGAGCCTGCAGGGCGGTGCCGATCACCGCCAGGCCGGCGCCGGTGACCGCACCGAGCAGCACCCGCGGCGCCCGGACGTCCACCACGATGGTCTCCCGGGCCCGCGACCAGTCCGGATCCTGCCAGTCGGCCCCCAGGGCGTGTGTCACGATGCCCCACACCTGGCCGGGCGGCACCTGGACGGAACCGATCGCGAGGCCGGCCGTGGCGGAGGCGAGCAGCAGGACGGTGAGGACGAGCAGCGTGACGGCCAGCCGCGTACCGCCCCCTCCCGGCTCCTCGGCGCCGCGCCGACGGACCGTCCGTCCGGTGGACGTGCCGGTTGCGGTCTGCGTCATCGGAAGCTCTTGGGGTGCAGCCCGCGGGCCAGGTCCTCGACCGCGTAGGCCGAGCGGATGCCGACCAGGGTGGCGGTCAGCGGCAGGACGACGAACCGCTTGTTCCTGACGGCGGGTACGTCGGCGAGCGCGGGCTGGGAGAGCAGGTACTTCTTCTTCTCCTCGACGCTTCCGGCGCCGGCGTAGTCGTAGATGGCGATGACCTCGGGCCTGCGCTCGACGACCTGCTCCCAGGAGACGTCGCCGAAGACGTCGTCGAGATCGGCGAAGACGTTCTCGCCCCCGGCCAGCCGGATCAGCTCGGTGCCGAGGCTCTTGCCGCCCGCGGTGAAGGCGCTCTTGTCGCCGCTGTCGTAGACGAAGACGGGCACCCGGGGCTCGCCCCGGACGCCGGTGGCGGCCTTGCCGACGCGGCCCTCCAGGTCCGCGACCAGTGCGTCGGCCCGGTCCGGGACGCCGAAGATCCTGCCGATGGTGCGGATCTCGTCGTACGTGTCCTTCATCGTCACCTGCTTCTCGCCGCAGTACTCGCGGTTGAGGTAGGTGTCGATGCCCGCGTCGGTGAACGCCTCGCGGGAGCGGCCTTCGTTCTCGGCGAAGGCGCTGCCGTAGCCGCCGTAGACGAAGTCGGGTTCGGCGTCCAGGACCTTCTCGAACGACGGCTCCCTTCCCGCCAGTTCGGGGATCGCCTCGTAGTCCTCCTTCAGCTCCGGCAGCACGGCGGAGTCGGGGAAGGCCGTGCCGACCATGCGGTCCTTCAGACCGAGCGCGAGCATGAGTTCCGCCGGGTGCTGGTGGATGGTGACCACCCGCGACGGCGGCCTGTCGTACGTCGTCCGCACGCCGCAGTTGTCGACGGTGACCGGGAAGCCCGCGGGCGCGGCGGCGGTGGCCTCGGCGTCGCCGCCGCCCTCGTCGGATACACCGCAGCCGGTGGTGAGCAGCACCGCCGACAGTGCCACGGCAGCGGCCGTGGCACGAAGGAACCCGCGCGTGCGGGCAGGGGTGAACAGCTGGGACACGTGAAGCCTCCTGGAGTCCGCGCTCCTCGGATCGGGCCCGCGACGGACCAGTGTCCTGACTCCCGGATCGACGTTCCCCCCGCCTTCCCGCGCGGTGCGCAGTGGCGTGTCGGAGGGGCGCTCCCCGGTCACAGTGGCGGGACCGTGCCGGATTCGCACCGGCTTCCTGTCTCCCGTCGCGGCGATGACCAGGTGATCCTACGTTTCGCCGAGCCGACGGCGAAAGGGCGTGCGGTTTCCGGCCGCACGCCCCGCTCCTGCCTCACCCTTCGCGGACGGCCCGCAGGACGAGCCGTTCGGCGTCCTCGTCGTAGGGGCGGCCGTCGAACCCGCCGAAGACCTCCACGCGGCCGAACCCGGCCTCCTCGGCCATCCGCCGCAACTCCACGGCGCTGTACACGAACCACGTCAGGGTGGCCCGCGTCACCCGGTCGCCCCGCACCAGCACCCACTCGCTGCGCAGCCGCGCCCACTCGTCCAGCACGGTGTCGGTCTGCACCATCAGGTCGTCGCCCCGCCGCACCACCTTGGGCGGGGTGACCCGGCGGGCCAGGAGTTCCTTCCCCGCGAGGTCGAGGACGAGCGTGCCGCCGGGCGCCAGGCAGGTGTACATGGTGCGCAGCACGCGCGCGTTGTCGGCGGGGTCCTCGAAGTACCCGAAGGAGGTGAACATGTTGAGGACCACGTCGAAGCCGCCCGGTGCCTCGTAGTCGCGTGCGTCGGCCCGCACGTACGTCACGTCGGCACCGGCGTCGGCCGACCGCTTGCGTGCCCGGTCCAGCATGGCCGGGCTCAGGTCGACTCCGGTCACGCGGTGCCCGCGGCGGGCGAGGGGCACGGTGAAGACGCCCGGCCCGCAGCACAGGTCCAGCACGCGTGCTCCGTCGGGGAGGGCGAGCAGGGGAGAGGTGTCGAGCAGTTCCTCGGCCTGCTCGTAGCGCTGCTCGGAGAAGAGGAAGTCGTGGAACTCGGTCCAGAAGTCATCGTCCTGGAATCCGCCCGTCCGTGTCATCGCGCGTCAGTGCTCCTTCGTGGTCGCCGTCGGGGACAGGGGGCCGCGCCGGGCGACGGCGCAGCGTGAGCAGCAGAGGGGGAAGCAGCAGGCACTGGGCGGCCGCCAGCAGCCAGAACCAGCCGGTGTGCCCGGCCCGTTCCCCGAGGCCGTACAGCTGCCCGCCCAGGGCGCCGCTCGCGCAGGCGCCCAGGCCCGCGGCCAGCCGCTGCTGCCCGAAGACGACGGCGTCGGAGCGGGGGCTGCGGCGCAGCGCCTCCAGGTCGTTCTTGAGGAACAGCACGATGTCGCCCAGAGTGATCAGCGCGCCGCCCGCCAGCAGGGCCGCCCGGGTACCGGCCGCCAGCACGGCCAGGCCCGCCGCCAGGCCCGTGAAACCGACCGCGAGGGCGAGGGCGTACGGCATGCGCCGGATCAGACCCGACGCGAGCGGCTGCACGACGATGACCAGAGCGAAACAGAGCAGCAGCACCACGCTGTAGAACGCACCGGAGGCGCGCTCGACGGCGTACACCGCCAGGAAGTGCTGGAAGTGGAAGTAGAGGTAGAAGGCCAGCGCGTTGGCGGCGAACGGCAGGGGTGCGAGGCCCGCCAGGAGACCCGTGGCGGCCTTCTCGCCCGGCCCGGTGGTCTGTTCCGCGTCCGTTCCGGGCAGCCGCGCGTGTCCCACGGTGACCGCGAGGAACAGCGCCGTGACGGCCGCGAAGAGCCAACCGGGCGAGGACAGGACGAACGGTCCGGCGATGAGCGGGCCGACGGCCATCCCGGCGTTGAGCGCCGCGTTGCCCGCCGAGAGGAAGGCCGGACGGCGCTCGTCGTCGACGCCGTGCACCAGGTAGGCCTTGTTGGCGGGCAGGTACAGCGCGGCACCGCAGCACGTCAGGACCAGCGCCCAGACCGCCAGCGGCGGCCAGCGCAGGGCCAGCAGGAACCCGGCGAAACCGGCGGTGCGTACGACGAGGGCCCACAGCATCGTGCGGCGCAGCCCGATCCGGTCCGCCAGGGCGCCGCCGACGATGCCGCCGGAGAACTGCACGAGCGAGGCCGCCGCCAGGACGACGCCGACCGTGCCGAGCCCCATCCCGAGCCGTTCGTGCAGGAACACCGACATGAACGGCAGGACCATGAAGCTGCCGAGCGGAATGAGGAACGAGCTGACCAGGAGGAACCGCAGGGCGCCGGTCAGCGGGAACAGCGAGGCCCGCCGTCCCGCTCGCCGGGTGGTGCGCTCACCCACCGGGCGCCGCCCGACCGGCCTCGGGGAAGGGGTCGGTGAGCACCCGCAGGGCGCCCGCGGCGGCCACCGCGCGGTGGGTGGCGAGTTCGGCGGTCTCGGCCTCGGCGTACACGATGCCCGCGTAGCCGCGGCTGTCGCCCAGGTGCTCGACGGGGTCGCCGACCCGCTTGACCGGGTACCAGGCGGGTGTTCCCGGCATGTCGGCGAGCCGGTCGAGCCCGGCGACGCCCGTGAAGACGCCGGGTGCGGCCGGATAGCCGAGGACGAAGGCGACGGCCGGGCCGCCGGGCAGGGACGCGTCCATGAGGCGCGGGCGGTGGCCGAGCGCGGCCTCGATCATCGCCTCGTACACGTTGACGCCGAGTGCCCGGCACAGGCCCTCCCCGACCAGCGCGCCCCCGATGCGGGGGTTGACCTCCACCACCTCCGGGCCGTCGGTGGTCAGCACGAACTCCACGTGGGCGAACCGGTCGGTGTAGCCGATGGCGGCGAGCACCCGGTCGAGCCAGCCCTCCAGCGATGTCCGCAGCGGTGCCGGGAAGGCGACGGGGAAGGCGGTGATCTCCTCCCTGAAGTGCGGCTCCGGTGACATGAGCCGACTGGAGACGCCCAGCAGCCGGGTGCTGCCGTCCCAGGTGAGCGTCTCGGCGCTGTACACCGGTCCGCCGAAGTACGGCTCGGCGAACAACCGCCCCTTCAGCTCGCGGCCGGACGCCTGCGCCAACGCCGCGTCCAGCTCGCCCTCGTCACGGACCAGCCACACGTTCTGGCTCCCGGTGCCCGCGGTGTCCTTGAGGACGAGCGGCAGTCCGACCTCCTTGAGCAGCGGTCCGCGGGCCTCGCGGTCCGCCTCGGCGCTCTCGAAGGCCCTGGCGCGGGTGAGACCCGCGCCGTACAGCCGGTCGCGTACGGCGGCCTTGTCCCGGGTCAGCCGCAGGACGGCCGGATCGAGACCGGGCAGGCCGAGGCGTTCGGCGAGGGCGGCGCCGGCCAGGGTCCACGTGTCGGTGGAACTGATCAGGCCGCGCAGCCCCGGATCACGCCCGAGCAGACCGGCCACCCCGGCCACGTCGAAGGTGTCGGTCACGACGACGTCGAGGGCGTCGGCGGGCAGCCGGTCCAGCTCGTGGGCGTAGTAGGCGGGGTCCCGGGTGAGGAGCAGCAACCGCTCGCCGAGCAGGTCGGCGGCGCGCACCAGGTGGCCGAGGCCGAAGGTCAGCGACTCCAGGCAGGCCACGGTCATACGGCGCTCTCCGTCCGGCCGGCCGGGCAGGGGGTGCGCTGCCACGCCATCCTCGACCAGGGCATGGTCATCTCCTGCGGGGCGCGGACCTCGACGGGCTTCAGCGCGGCCGGGTCCAGGGCCTCGGCGTGCCGGGTGAACACGCGCTCCACGTAGCGGTGTCCGGTGTCGGCCCCGATCACCAGGTGCACGCGGTCGGGGTGGCGGCGGGCCTCGTACGTCGCCGTCAGGTAGCCGGCCCCGGTGGACAGCCCGGCGAACACCGCGTGCTCGCGCAGCAGGGCGACGGCGCCCGACATGGCGTGGGTGAAGTCCAGCCAGTGCACGGTGTCGTAGAGGTGGTGGCGGACGTTGTCGAAGATGATCGACGAACCGATGCCGGCGATGATCGCCTCGGGGTCGTGGTGGTCCTGGCTGCCGAAGGTGACGCTGCCGAAGGGCTGGACGCCGACCAGGCGGACGGAAGGGTCCGCGGCGCGCAGGCGTTCCACGATGCCGCCGGTCGAGGCTCCCGAGCCCACCCCGCCGACGACGGTCAGCGGCGCGCCCGGGATGTCCGCCGCGATCCGGTCGGCGACCTCCTGGTAGCCGAGGTAGTGGACGTCGTCGTGGTACTGGCGCATCCAGTGGTGTCCGGGCCGCTCGGCGAGTATCTCGCGCACCCGTCGCACCCGCAGTTCCTGGTCGAGCTTGAGGTTCCGCGACGGTCTGACCTGTTCCACGGCGGCGCCCAGGATCTCCAGTTGGGCGAGGGTGGTGGCGTCGACGGTGGTGGACGCGACGATGTGGCACCGCATGCCGTACCGGTGGCAGGCCAGGGCGAGGGCGTAGGCGTAGATGCCGCTGGAGCTGTCGACCAGGGTCTGGCCCGGACGGACGGTGCCCCGCTCCAGCAGGTGGCGGACGGCGGCCAGGGCCGAGTAGATCTTCATCGACTCGAACCGCAGCAGGACCAGGCCGTCGGTGAGCCGGACGAGGTCGGGGACTTTCAGGGCGTCGGCGATGTGGGGGTGGATCACCCGTAGCCTCCTTGGGCGAAGGTGCACTGGTGGCCGAGCGAGCGGAAGAACGCGGACAGTTCGGACTTGACCTCGGCGCGGGGGCGCGAGGTGAAGAGATAGCCGGCCAGGCAGCCGGTGTGGGCGACGAAGACACCGTCGGCGCCGAACCGCTCACGCTGGGCCCACAGGCTGGGGAAGGTCGCCTTGGGCAGCACCTCCTGGGACAGCGCGGCGCTGACCGTGGCGGCCCGGGCGACGGCGGCCGGGTCGCCCGAGTCGAAGCCCTTCACCAGATCGGTGAGGCACCGCTGGTACTCGTCGCCGCGGCGCCGGTAGTGGTCCAGCAGCAGGGGAGTGACGGCGGCGGTGTCCACGGTGCCGGGTTCCGTGACGAAGGCGGTGTGGAACCCGACGTCCGGGCCGAGCCGCCGCACCACCCGGTGCCGGCCGCTGAGATACAGGGCGAACTCGTCGAGGAAGACACTGTCGGCGCGCTCGATGTCCGCCAGGACACCGAGGACGACGTCCGTGTCGTACGGCAGGGAGAAGACGCGGAACAGACAGCGCAGGGTCGCCACGATGTCCGCCGTCGAACTGGCCATCCCCACGCCCACCGGCAGTTCGGAGTGGGTGTGCCAGTCGCCCGGGGGCAGGGAGAGGCCGTAGTGCTCCAGGAAGAGCCGGGCCGCCGTCGCCGACTTCTCCCCCAGCACCGACGCCAGCGGTGCCCCGGTCGCCGTCCGCGGGGTGAAGTACACCCAGGAGTGACGGTCCACCGGAAAGGACACCACCGCGATCTCGGGTTCGGCGCCCGCTCGCAACGGACCCTGGTACAGCTCGCCCAGAGTGCCGTGGCAGACACCGGACACCGTGCCGTCGGACACGTCCGGTCCCCGCGGGGCGCCCGCGCCGGGGCCGGGGAGGGTGCGCCCCGGCCCGTCGGACGGCACGTCGGCCCGGGGCCGGTACGGCCGACGCGAACCGGCTGGATCCCGCACACCGTCCTCCTCCGTACCGGTCCTTGCACACCGACAGGGAGGGAGGCGCGGCCACACGCACGACGTACGACCGCCCATACCGCCGACCCAGTCCACGAGGTCACGTGCACAGCCCGCGCGGGGACGCGGGCGCAGTGGCAGGTCTTCGGACTCGCGGGCACGTCCGCCGGAAGGGCGGACACCTACCGGCCGTCTCTTCCCCGGCCCTGACACGGGCCCAGTGACATCGACGGCTCTCGTTCCCACTCACCGCTGCGGGACAGCCCCGGACTCGCACCGGGTTCCCTCTTGCGTCACGCTTCGGGCGTCCGGGCGGACGGGAGGCGCGAACCGACTGCGTGCATCAGCGTAGAGGCGCTCCCACCCCTGCGAAAGTAGGGCTCCGGCGGTTGTCTTGAAAGTGGAGGGGAGGCAGAAACAGGTGGGTCTCCGGGTGTCGCCGTCGTGACGGCTCTGGCCGGATAGCGCCTCTGAGGATCCTCGCCCCATCAGCCAGACTTGTTGCCTCACGACACACGCACACCGTTGCCGCGGTGGCCCGTGCCCTGGAGGCCCCTGATGACGTCAGACACCAGGCCGGACGAGGACGGGGCGGTAGGGGCCCCGCCCGGACTGCCGCGCCCTCCCGGTGACCGCGTCGCTCTGCGTGCCGATCTGCGCTCCGCCCTGCCGGACGCCACCGCGGCGGTGGTGGTGACGGCACTCGTCTTCGCGTTGCTGTGGGCGCGCATGGAGTCGGGTGCTTCGGACACCGTCGCGGTGATGCCGTTCATGGACGATGCCCGTACCTACTGGATGTACCTGCTCAGCCAGGCTTTCGGCTGGTCGGGACTGCTGTGGGCCTGGTGCACGGTGATCTTCGGCCTGTTGCTGTCGGGGCCGCGCCCCGCCCGGCTGCCGGTCTCCCGGCAGGTGCTGGAGCGCTGGCACCGCACCACGAGCCTGACCACGATGGCGCTGATGTTCGCGCACGCGCTGATGTTCGCCGCGGAACTGGTGCGCTACGAGACGGCACTGGACTGGGCCGAGCGGCTGTGGGTGGGCTTCGCCGACAGCTTCGTCCCCCTCTGGTACGACTCCGGCACCGGCCGGATCGCCATCCCGATCGGACAGGGCGCCCTGTACCTGGCGGTCCCGCTCGGGCTGCTGTTCTACGTCCGGCACCGCTTCGGAGCGAAGACCTGGCGACGCCTGCACCGCTTCGTGATCGTCGTCTACGTGCTGAGCGTGTGGCACACGCTGCTGTACGGCACCAACGTCTGGTACGGGGAGTGGCCGCGCACCGTCCTGTGGCTGCTGCAACTCCCGATCGCCGCACTGCTGTTGCTGCGCCTGCTGAGACCTGCCCGGCGGGCGGAGCGGTTGGGTCCGGCGGGCGAGGGCGCGACCCGGCCGGGGTGGTGGGTGCGGGCGGCGGGACGGGTCGTCGCCGGAGCCGTCGTCGTCGGGCTGGTCATCGTGGTGGTGTCGGGCCGTGACGGCGGGCGGGACCGTCCGGAGGATCCGCCCGCGACGGCCCCGCACGCCCAGGAGACGGACTGACGGCCGGCACCGGGCGGGCGGCACGGCGTCCCGGGATGGCAGGATGGCCGGCGACAAGGGCGACGGCGGAACGAGGAAGCCGGTGTGAATCCGGCGCGGTCCCGCCACTGTGATCGGCGAGCGACTCCCGACAGGCCACTGCCCGGCGACGGGTGGGAAGGCCGGGACGAGCATCGACCCGAGAGCCAGGAGACTCACGCGGTCGCCTCCTCGACGGACCACCGGGGCGGATCTCCCCGGAGAGAGGGACGGCACCGCATGCCCGCAACGCCGACCGGACCCACGACGGACGACGCGAGGACCGCCCCGGCCACCGGCCGCGTGCCGTGCCGCGTCGTCGTGTGCCGCGACTGCTGCTGCGGCACCCGCAAAGTGCCCGGCGTGGACCACGCGGCCCAGACCGAGCGCCTGCGTGCCGCGGTGCCGGTACGCGTCTCCGACTGCCTCGACGTCTGCGAACAGGCCAACGTCATCGTCGTACAGCCCTCCGCGGCGGGCCGGGCCGCCGGGGCGCGGCCCGTCTGGCTGGGGCTGGTCAACGACCCGGACGCGACCGAGGACATCGTCGCCTGGGCACGCGCCGGCGGGCCGGGCGTCGCGCCCCGGCCGGACATCCTCGACCTGTACGCCATCACACCACCGCGCCGGCGCCCGGCCTCCTGACCGTACGCACACGGAGCGCACGAACACACGGAGTCGGAGAAAGGGACAGCAACCGTGCACGCAGCCCGCGCCTCGACGGCGTCGGTCACCGCCGCCCTGCACGACGTGGCGGGCCTCGGCGGCTTCTTCGCACTGCGGGTCGGCGGAGAGGACGACGGCTGGCATCCGGTCACCCGCTCCTACGAGGCGGGTTTCACCGACCTCGCCGCGGCCGTCGCACGCCGTCACCGCACCCGGGAGCCGCGCGTCGACGTGTCCATCGCCCAACTCGGCCACGCCGCCCGCCTCTGGTCACCGGTGCTGGCCTGTGCCGTCCTGCACGGCATCGTCCTCGACCTGGAGGGCCTGCAGCGGGCCGACGACGGACCGGCCCTGCGGGTGCCCCGCCCGGCCGGCCGGTACGTCGACCGGGCCGAGGGCGATTCCGTCCGCGCCCTGTACGAGCAGGTGACGGGTCATCTGTCGGCACTGGCCCACGGCCTGCGCGTCAAGGTCGCCCCGCGGCTGCTGGACGGCAACTCGGCGTCGGCGCTCGCCGGGGCCGCCCAGGCCCTGCTCGCGCTCCGTCCGGCCGTCCGCGGACCGCTCACCGACCTGACGACCGCGCTGCTGGACACCGGACGCCTGGCGGGCACCGGAGTGCTGACCGGCCCCGACCTCGCGTTCCGCCGCAGGAGCTGCTGCCTCTACTACCGGGCGCCGGCCGGTTCGAAGTGCGGCGACTGCGGGCTGGCGTGAGGCGGGCGCCGGCCTCACCTCCCGGCGGCGGAAGGCCAGGGCTCGCGCGGTCGGACAGCCCCGGCCCGTCCTCGTCCGGTGCCTGACGGACCGAACACCCGCGGGACCTCGACGAGGTCGCCGGTAAGGTGAGGGAGACGGGGGCGTCCGTACTGCGGTGACCGTGGCCGGACGGGCCCCGGGCGCCGAGCGGTTCGGCGCCGGCCACCTGTACTCGCCCGAGCGGGGGTGTCATGTCCGCTGACCACTGCGCGTCCGCCGAGGAGGTCATCCCGGTCCTCCGGGTGGGCGACGCCGCGGTGTCCGTGCGGTGGTACGCGAGACTGGGCTTCGTCCAGCAGTGGGAGCACCGGTTCGAACCGGGCTTCCCGGTGTTCACGGAGGTCGCCCGCGGCCGCCTGCGGCTGTACCTGTCGGAGCACGAGGGGGACGCGCCGCCGGACACCCTGGTGTACGTGCGGGTCGCCGATCTGGACGCGGTCGCCCGGGAGTTCGGGGTCCGCCCCGAGGAGGCGCCGTGGGGGCGGGAGCTGGAACTGCGTGACCCGGACGGCAACCGCCTGCGCGTGAGCGCGGTCGGCGCATAGGCGGGGCCCCCGCGGTCACGCGACCGTGCTGCGGCCCACCACCGTGCCCGCGCGGTCGATGCAGATCACGTCCACCCTCACCGGCGCCCCGCGCAGCACCGCGAGGGCCTCGTCGCGGGCCGCCGTCGCGACCAGGTCGCCCAGGGGCACCCCGGCGGCCTGGCAGAGCTGGAGGGCGGCGAGGCCGGTGTTGGCCCCGATCACCGCGTGGGCCAGGGCCTCGTCCGCGCCGCCGCGCCGGGCCAGTTCGGCGAGCAGGCCCCGGTCGACCTGGGACCGGGCGGAGTGCAGATCCAGGTGGCCGGCGGCGAGTTTGGACAGCTTGGCGAAGCCGCCGCAGACGGTGAGCCGGTCCACCGGGTGCCGCCGTACGTACTTCAGCACGGCGCCCGCGAAATCGCCCATGTCCAACAGGGCGTCCTCGGGCAGCCCGTACTCGGCGACCACCGTCTTCTCCGAGGTGGACCCCGTGCATCCGGCGACGTGCGTGCGTCCGGCCGCCCGTGCCACGTCCACCCCGCGCCGGATCGAGTCGATCCACGCCGAGCAGGAGTACGGGACGACGATGCCGGTGGTGCCGAGGACGGACAGGCCGCCGAGGATGCCCAGCCGGGGGTTCCAGGTGGAACGGGCGATCTCCTCACCGTGGTCGACGGAGAGGGTGATCTCGACGTCGCCGCCGCTGCCGTACCGCTCGGCGACGAGGGCGACGTGGTCCCGCATCATCCGCCGGGGGACCGGGTTGACGGCCGGTTCGCCGACGGGCAGGGGCAGCCCGGGCCGGGTGACGGTGCCGACGCCGGGCCCGGCCCGGAAGACGACGCCGGAGCCCGCGGGCAACCGCCGTACCGTCGCCCGGACCAGCGCGCCGTGGGTGACGTCGGGGTCGTCACCGGCGTCCTTGACGATCCCCGCCGTCGCGTACGCCTCCGTCAGCTCCTCGGCCGCCAGCGCGAACGACGGGGTCTGCCCCTTGGGCAGGGTGATCGTCACGGGGTCGGGGAAGTCGCCGGTGAGCAGCGCCGTGTACGCGGCCGTCGTCGCCGCCGTGGCGCAGGCACCGGTGGTCCAGCCGGGGCGCAGCCCGGTGTGCTTCAGTTGGGCGCTGCGACCGCCCTCGGCCTCGCCGCTCATGCCTCACTTCCAGGAAGGGACTCGGATGAAGGACCTGTCGTGCACGTGCTGATCCTCGGCGGTACCACGGAGGCCCGGCGCCTCGCCGAGGGGCTGGCGGACGAACCGCTGCCGGGGCTGCGGGTCACCAACTCCCTGGCGGGACGGGTGTCCGCTCCCCGGACACCGCCCGGCGAGGTGCGCGTCGGCGGCTTCGGCGGTGCCGAGGGGCTCGCCGACTGGCTGCGTGAGCACCGGGTCGATCTGCTCATCGACGCCACTCATCCCTTCGCCGACACGATCAGCTTCCACGCGGCGCGGGCCGCCGCCACCGCACATGTTCCCCTGCTCGCGCTGCGCCGCCCCGGCTGGGAACCGGCCGAGGGCGACGTCTGGCACGAGACCGGCTCCCTGGCAGGGGCCGCCGCGCTGCTGCCCTCCCTGGGCCGGCGGGTCTTCCTGACCACCGGACGGACGGGCCTGTCCGCCTTCGCGGACCTGGCCGACCTCTGGTTCCTCATCCGGTCCGTCGACCCGCCCGAGCCGCCGTACCCGCCGCGCAGGGAGGTCCTGCTGGACCGCGGCCCGTTCACCCCCGAAGGAGAGCGCGACCTGCTGCTCCGGCACCGGATCGACGTCCTGGTCACCAAGGACAGCGGGGGAGCGGCCACCGCGCCGAAGCTGGCGGCCGCCCGTGAGGCCGGTGTGCCCGTGGTCGTGGTACGCAGGCCTCCGGTGCCCCGAGGGGTGCCGGTGGTCACCGAGCCCGAGCAGGCGGTGCGCCGGGTGCGCGAGGCCCACGCACGCCGCCCGTCCCCGGAGCGGCGCGGCCCCGACGTCCGCGGGTAGCGGCGAGGCGTCCGGACGACCTCTTCGGGGAGCGGCACGCGAGCCCGGCCACCTCGACGGCGAGCACGGTCGTCAGGGACGGATCGCCGGCACCGGGCCCGACGCTGCACAGCTCGCCACTCACTCCTCCTCGCTCGCGATCGCGTTGACCGCGGCGGCGGCGATGGCGCTGCCCCCGCGACGGCCCCTGACGATCAGGTGCTCCAGGCCGGAGGGATGGGCGGCCAGGGCGTCCTTCGACTCGGCCGCACCGACGAAGCCGACCGGCACACCGATGACGGCGGCCGGCCGGGGCGCCCCCTCCTCGATCATCTCCAGCAGCCGGAAGAGCGCGGTGGGCGCATTGCCGATGGCGACCACGGCCCCCTCCAGCCGGTCGCGCCACAACTCGAGCGCGGCGGCGCTCCGCGTGGTGCCGAGCCTCGCCGCCAAGTCGGGGACGGCCGGGTCGGACAGGGTGCACAGCACCTCGTTGTCCGCGGGCAGCCGCCTGCGCGTGACGCCGCTGGCCACCATCCGGACGTCGCAGAGGACGGGTGCACCGGCGCGCAGGGCCTCCCGGGCGCGCGCCACCACCGCGGGGGTGTAGGAGAGGTCACGCACGAGGTCGACCATGCCGCAGGCGTGGATCATCCGGACCGCCACCTGGCTGACGCCCGCGGGCAACGCCGCGAGGTCCGCCTCCGCGCGGATGGTCGCGAAGGACTGGCGGTAGATGGCCGCGCCGTCCTTCTCGTAGTCGTAGGGGGTCACGATGCTGATCTCGCTGCTCTCGGTCGTCGTCGTTCGGCTCATGAGGTGATCGCCGCCCAGGCGGTGGCGGGGTGGTGGCCGCTTGGCCGGGTGGCGGTCCCCTCCGCGAGGGCGCGCGCCCGCCGGACGGTGGGGGCACCGCCGGGCACGCGGACCCGGGCCGGGACGCCGTCGCCGGCCGCGTGCCGCCGCGGCCTCCCCGGGCACGCGTCGTCGCGATCCCGTGGAGCCTTCGTGGCCCGGGGTGATGAAGGCACGGCAGGTGTGGACACGGCGGCGAGCATACCGACCGTCACACCGGGTGTACGCGCTGCCCTCTCGCTGTGACCCTTACCGCGCCGCCCGAGGCACTTGGGGGGCGGGCAGGTGGCCGCGGCCTCACCGGCCCCGTCATCCCGGTGTCCGGGCCCGCAGAGCGTCGACGGTCCAGTCGAGCACCGGTCGCAGACTCTCAGGACCGGGCCAGCCGTTGATCACCGCGAGCAGCGAGCCGTACCGCTCCCTGCGAGGGTCGTTCATACGTCCCAGCCGGGCCAGGAGCTGCCTGCGCGACTCGGCGTCGTCGCGGTGGCCGAGGAGATGCGCGCAGCGGTTCATGAGCACCGCGACGGTCGGATCGGCCTGGAGCGAGGCTGGTTCGACACCCGCTGCCACGACCGGTGTGACCTGGTCGCGGACGATCGCAGCCAAGTCGCGGTGCAGAGCGGGTGGACTGCCCTGGTCGAGCCCGGCCGTCTGCTCCTGGGCCAGGAGTCGTACGAGGGCGCGAAAGCCCGGGTCCCGCGTCAGCTCGGCCAGTTCCACCCACGCCCGGATCTGCTCCGAATCGGGGTTGTCCGGCAGTTCCGGAGTCATCGAGCGCATGACTCCCGTGAACATGGAGCTGCTCCCCACACCGCCGAAGGCCGCGTCGAGGAAGTCGTCGACCAGCTGTCGGCGTTCGGCTTCGGAGAGCTTCGCCAGTTCGTGCATCAGATGTGTCTCCTCGAGGGTGGCCTCGCGTTCCGCCACGGCGGTCAGCACTGCACGGCGCATCCGCAGGATGCGGATCTGCACGTCCAACGCGTCGGCATGCACCGCGGCGACCTCCGACAGCGCGAGTCCCCGGTCCATGACCTGCCGGATGGCTGCAAGGTCCAGTCCCAGATCGCGCAGGGTCCGCACCAGATTCAGGCGTGCGACGGCATCGTCGTCGTAGAGGCGGTAGCCGGCCGGGCTGCGGCCGGCGGGCGGTACGAGTCCGCGGTCGGAGTAGAACCGGACGGTCTTCACCGCGGTACCAGTCCGCCGGGCCAGCTCGCCGATCGAGTAGAGCGTGTGGCCGTTCATGTCCCCACCTTCCGGTCTCCCCCTGCTGGAGACTCAAGCTCGTGAACGGCCGACGGCTCGTGGCCGAGTGCGTCAGCCGGGTCGAGGCCGCGGAAAGCGACTTCGACGACTCGGCGGACCAGCGGAGTCTGGCCCGCCTACCGCTCCTCCCACCCCGCCGCCCCGCACTTCGCCGAACTCGCAGCCGACGTACTCGCCCGCGATCGCCCGGCGATCCCGCACCGCCGCGACGACGCGCCCCCGGATGCCGAGCCGCCCCGCCCATGGGCGGTGGTGTATGACGAGACGACATCGCGCGGGTAGGCGGTCCCGACTCGACCAGAGGACGACCGGCGGCTGCCTTCTTCCCCGCACCGTTCCGGTGTCGGCGCGATGCGGCTCCCGGCTTCCTGCGCCTCTCCGGTGCACGCATGTCGGCGGGGGTGAGGGGTGAGGGGTGACGCCGCAGAGACCGCGAGGAAGGGTCCGGAGATCCTCGGTGCAGCCAGGCATCCGCTCAGTGCGGTGGTGGCAGCGGGTGCAGGGCGTTGCCGACTGTGCAGCCGCCCTCTCCGGGCATCCGCTGGATGCGAGGCGGCATCCACACCTCGGTGGCGCCGGGCCCCACGCGGGCGAGGAGGCAGTCCTGCGGGTCGAAGTGGCTGCCCGGGACCGACAGGAGAATGCCGACCCGCCCGTCCTCCGCGTCCACCTCGGTGCGGATCGCGGGATCCAGGTCGAGGGCGGCGATCGTACGGCGCACCCCGGCCTCGTCCACCCGGCCGCCCTCCGGCACCCGGGGAAGTGACGCGCGGAGCTGCTCGACAGGCAGCCGGGGTGGCTCGGGCGGCGGCGCGAAGGACAGCGGAGGGCCATCCGGGCAGTCCACGTCGCGGGGAGCCTCACCCCACCGGGAGGTGGGAGAGACCCGCACGGCGAAGCAGCGCTGAACGACGACCTCCTGGACGTCGAACCACTCGCTGTACGCCGAGCCGGACGTACGGACGATCACCTCGACGCCGTCCCCGTCGTGTGTCGAGGTACCCGTCACCCGCAGTACCTCCACACCGTCGATACCCGTGGCGGAGCGGCCGACCTCCTCCGCCGTGCGGGGGCGCTGACTGCGCAGCAGCTTGCCCGCCTTCGTGGCCGCCTCCCGCGCGACATCTGTCGCCTCGTCCTCGGAGGACTGCACCACGCCGCAGCCGACAGTGAGCAGCAACAGCGGGGTGAGAAGCAGTAGTCGGCGCATGGACCCACCCTTCCGGCGCCGCGCGCGACGGGCAGCCGCTCGCGTACTCAGACCGGTGCGGGTGATCGTACTCAGCTTGTCCCTAACCCGAACGCAGTCGGGCGCGCAGGACTGCCGCACCGTCCCCCTCGAGGTCCTGGCAGGCCGCCGCGCGGCCTGCCATCCCCATCACCAGCGAGAGGGTCGGCCCTCGGAGCAGATCCCCCGAGCCGGTGGTGAACGGTCCGTCCGTGGCCTCGACCCGCAAGCCCGCGATCGCGGTATTGCTCGCGACGGTGAAATCGCGGCCGGCGAAGAAGCGGGCCACGGCGGTCGTCGTGGCCACGGGGGGTGTCCGTACCAGCCCCAGTGGCCGGCGGATGTCCTCGCTGTGGACGACTGTCTCACCCAGCCAGGCCGCAGTATGTCCGGTCGGCCCGGAGGGTCCGGCGACCACTTCGCGAAATCGTCGCAAGGTCTCTTCAGGTGTAGCACCACGGTGCTGCGCGAGCCGTCGGTCGTTGTGCAGATCGGAGTCGAACCGCGCGGCCAGCATGCTCAGCAGCCAGCGCCACATCCCCGTGCCGGCACCTGCCGTCAGATGGGCCACGACCTCCTCCACGGTCCAGCGTTCACACAGTGATGCTTTCGCCCACTGGGCCTCGCTGAGCCGGGCGAGGTCCTGAGCGAGCGCCAACCGCTCGACGTGGATCGCCCTTTCCAGAGCTTTCCGAGTTTCCAGAACGTGTGGTTCAGCCATAGGGCAGCCTCCGGAGATCGGGTGTCCTCCCTCAGACTCCTGTCGCCGCCCGAACTCATCGAAGGTCGTGAGGGTGGGGCTGCTGTCTGAAGCCGCGGTGGGAGAAGCGTCACGCTTCCGGGACGAGCCGTACGCGTGGTTGTACGCGTGTCCGACCGGACGTGGTGACGAGCTGTTCGGGCTGGCGGCGCGTTCAAGGCGGTGTGCCGTGACGCGCCGGGACGCGCGGGCGGGAACTCTTCACAGTCCGCGGCGATGGTCCGGTTGGTGGTGTGGCCGCTGATGCCGCCGCCCTGACCGGTGTCGCGGGGCGCGATCTCGTAGTGCCGGCGGCGGGCGACGTGCGGGACAACGTGGCCGCCGCACCGTCACGTGGGGGCGAGGTGAGCGAAAACGGGTTGTGCCTGGGTAGATGATCAGCTTGGGTTCGTGCTCGTGACCGACTTGAACGATCTCGTACGTCCGGACCGCTATCCGCGTTCCTCTCGCTATGACCCCGCATGGCTGCTCAACCTCGACATGGGACCGAACCCGCTGTGGCTGCTGGAAGACCTCGCCCGGGACCTTGATCTGCGCCCGGGGATGCGGATCCTCGACCTCGGCTCCGGCAAGGGCGCCACGTCGGTGTTCCTGGCCCGCGAGTACGGCGCCCAGGTCGTTGCGGCCGACTTGTGGATCGCCCCCGAGGACGCGGCAGCCGTCTTCGCCGAGGCGGGTGTCGGCGACCAGGTGAAGGCCGTGCGAGCTGAGGCGCACACCCTGCCGTTCGAGGAGGAGAGCTTCGACGCCATCGTGAGCGTGGACGCGTTCGAGTACTTCGGAACGGCGGACAGCTACCTGCCCTACCTGACGCGGTTCCTCCGCCCTGGCGGACATCTGGCGATGGCGACTCCCGCCATGACACGGGAGGTCCGTGAGCTCGGAGCCATCCCACCTCACATCAAGAAGGTGGTCGGCTGGGAAGCGATCGCCTGGCACACGGCGGAGTGGTGGCGCTTCCAGTGGGCGATCACCGAGCTCGTGGAGGTCACCTCCGCGCGGTTGCCGCAAGACGCCTGGCGGGACTGGCTGCTGTGGGCCCGGGCAGCAGCCGAGCACACGCCCGACGGCCGGAGCGCGAACCAGCCCGTCATCGACATGCTCACTACGGACGGCGGAGAATTCCTCTCCTTCGCTCTGATAACTGCACGTAAGAACTCGTAACAGGACCACTGCTTCCGCCCAGGACATCCTGACGGCTGGACCGCTGACAGAAGGCCGGCGTCCTCGAGCAACTCAATGGCGGCGAGATCTCCTGACGGGTCGTGCCGGTGGGGCGGATCAGCGGGTGAAGGCGACTGATTCAGCGAGGTCCTTCTGAGTCTCGAGCGCGGTGAGACGTTCGGTGAGTGCCGCGTGGATTGCGCTATAGGTGTCGGAGCCGAGAGTCAGGCGCAGTGGCGGGCGCGGGTGGCGGGTGGTGTCGTAGATGGCGGCGGCGAGCTTGGCCGGGTCGCCGGTGAGGACGCTCTCGTCTGCGGTTTCCAAATAGCGCCGGGTCCGGCCGACGGCATTGTCGCGGTAGACGGCCGTTTCTGTGGTGTAGCGCAGGGCCGAAGCGAAGCCGGTGCGGGTGGCGCCGGGCTCGACCAGAGTGAGGTGGATGTCGAAGTCGGAGACCTCGCGGCTGACGCTCTCGGTGGGAGTACCTGGGACGATGCGTCGCGGTCGGGTCAGGGACGGCCTGCTTCCTTCTCGGATGTCGGGCCGCGGGTAGGCACCCTGAGCCTCGCGGCCACCCGGTGTCACGGCATGCCCGCACTGTGACGCTCCGGCTGCACACTGCGGACGGGCTACGTCATCAACTCGATGTGCGGATGCTCGGGCTCCGCCGGGCAGACGAACAGGTGCTGCCGGTAGCCGCTGCCTATCTGGACCCCGGTCGCGTTGAAGCCGCGGTGGCCGGGGTACGGACCAGCACCTGGGTGGGGGTGCGGATTCCAGCTGTTCCGGCTGTCGTCCCCTTCCTCGAACGTGGCGACGGTCATCAGGACCTCCATGCCGGTGCCGCACTCGGAGCAGTGCTGCGGGCTGGGGTCGGTGGCGTCCCAAGCGGGCCAGCCGCCGACCTTCCAGCCGGGTGCGTTGGACAGCACACAGTCGTAGTACGTCTCCGTGTTCATGTCTTCTTCCGCAGCCTGCGGCACACTCCACCGCCTGAGCTGCTCCCGCAGTTCCTCGCTCAACTCCATCTGGTCGGGGTACTCGGTGATCTGCTCCGGTTCGAGCACGCACGGCTCCGGTAGATAGCCGTCGAACTGCACTGCGGGCGGCTCGGGGGGCGTGTCGAGGATGTCGGTGACGGCGGCTGCCGAACGCCAGAAGAGCAGGGTCCTGGGCATGATCGGATGATCGAAGGGGCACCACAGAATTTGCAGCAGGTCCTTGCCCTCCGGCGGGCGCAGATCCGGCACATCCCGTGCGTACAGCTGCGCGACGGGCAGCATCGCTATGGGGCCGTCGTACGACTGGACCGCCGGCCTCACCGGATACGTCCGAGGGGGTCGGATCCGCTCGAGAGTCTCCCGTTCCTCCGCAGTCATGTCCCGGCCGTGCGAGGCGGCGAAGATCCGTCGTTCCAGCCGCAGATCCGCCGGGGACAGGGCTGGGTTGATGCCGTCCACCACATGCGGTTCCTCGCAGTACGGCCACGGCTCCTCGGCGGGCCACAGCAGCGGCCCGCCGATCGAGCTGTCGTGCCATGACGGCGCTCCAGGGCGGGAGTGCAGGCGGGTCGCCGTGCGGGCCAGCGGAGCCAGTTGGGGAAAGACCGCGGCAACGTCGATCGGCCGTGGCGGAGTGACAGGAGTGACATTCATGGCCGCAATCTTGCCCATCACCTCTGACAACGGCCCTCGTGGCCGCCGCCCCACGAAGGTCGACCCGCCCGCTCCGCTGGGCGACACCACCTGCACCTACGACGCCCTCGGCCGATCGGCAACGAGACCGCCGGCGCCTCCACGCCCGAAGGCACCCGCACCGGCGAGAAGCCAGGTGCTGATCGGAGTGGCCCGAGCGGATCCCGCCTCGTCCTCCCGCCTTCGGGACGGTGCCACACGCCATCGGGCCCGTCGCTTCCCCCGGCTGTGTGGGATTTTGTGAGACGTGAGAGGGTGCGGGGCGTGAGTGAGACACCGTCGAACACCCTGCAATACCGCTTTGACGGGCCAGAAGAGGCCCCGGTCCTGATCCTCGGTCCCTCACTGGGTACCACCTGGCACATGTGGGACCGGCAGGTGCCCGAGTTGGTGCAGCAGTGGCGGGTCTTCCGGTTCGATCTGCCCGGGCACGGAGGCGCCCCCGCCCACCCGTCGGGCTCCGTCGCCGAGCTCGCCACGCGTCTGCTGGCCACCCTCGACGGGCTCGGCGTGCAGCGCTTCGGATACGCCGGCTGTGCGTTCGGCGGCGCCCTCGGCATCGAGCTGGCGCTGCGGCACCCCGAGCGCCTCGCCTCGCTCGCGCTGATCGCGGCGTCGCCGAGGTTCGGGACCGCCGACGAGTTCCGCCAGCGCGGCGTGATCGTCCGTACCAACGGACTCGACCCCATCGCCCGCAGCGCCCCGGAGCGATGGTTCACCGGAGGGTTCGCCGCCGCCCAGCCGGCGATCACCGAGTGGGCCGTGCAGATGGTGCGGACCACCGACCCCGGCTGCTACATCGCCGCCTGCGAGGCGCTCGCCGCGTTCGACGTGCGCGGTGAGCTGGGGCACGTGGGCGTCCCGACCCTGGTCCTCGTCGGCTCCGACGACCAGGTCACCGGCCCGGCGGAAGCCCGCACCCTGGTCGCCGGCATCCCGGACGCCCGGCTCGCCGTCGTCCCCGGCGCCTCCCACCTGGTCCCGGTCGAGCAGCCCGCGGCCGTCACCGACCTGCTGGTCCGGCACTTCGACACGGCCTGGCAGAGTGCCCACGACGCCTCCACCGGCCAGATCGCCGTCCCGGTCGCCCGCGCCGCCGCGGCCCCCGTCCAGCCCGTCGGACCCGCCGCTCACCCCGTCGTACCCGGGGCCGTGCCCGGCGCGCCCGGCTTCTCCGCCGCCCCCGTCCAGCCGGCCATGGCCCCGCCGCCGCAGGCGGTCGCGCCCATCGCCGAGATCGCGCCGCCCGTCGTACCCCCGCAGACCCCGGCACAGGGGCGGCCCGACCCCTACGACGCGGGGATCAAGGTGCGCCGGGAAGTGCTCGGCGACGCGCACGTCGACCAGGCGCTGGCGCAGGCCGACGCGTTCTCGGGGGACTTCCAGGAGCTCCTCACCCGGTACGCCTGGGGCGAGATCTGGGACCGCCCGGGCCTGGACCGGCGCACCCGCAGCTGCGTCACCCTCACGGCCCTGGTCGCCGGCGGTCACCTGGAGGAACTGGCGCCGCACCTGCGGGCCGCCCTGCGCAACGGCCTCACCCCGGAAGAGATCAAGGAAGTGCTGCTGCAGACGGCCGTCTACTGCGGCACCCCCGCCGCGAGCAGCGCCTTCCGGGTGGCGCAGCAGGTCGTGCGGGAGGAAACCACCCCGCCCGAGTGAGCCCCGCCCCGCCCGAGTGAGCCCTGCCCCGCCCGAGTGAGCCCCGCCCCCGCCCGAGTGATCTCCACCCGCCCGAGCCACACCCCGCCGTCGGCCCGGGTTCGGCGGCAGGATGGAGTCATGAAGCTGACCAAGAAGTCGCACGCCTGCGTCCGCCTGGAGAAGGACGGGCGGACGCTCGTCCTGGACCCCGGCGGGTTCAGCGAGGAGGACGCCGCCCTCGGCGCGGACGCCCTGCTCGTCACCCACGAACACCCGGACCACTTCGACGAGGCGCGTCTGCGTGCCGCGATGGAGCACAACCCGGCCGCCCGGATCTGGACCCTGGAGTCGGTCGCGGAGAAGATCTCGGCGGCGTTCCCGGGGCGCGTGCACACCGTCGGACACGGTGACACCTTCACCGCCGCCGGGTTCGACGTGGAGGTCCACGGCGAGCTGCACGCCGTGATCCACCCGGACATCCCCCGCGTCACCAACGTCGGCTTCCTCCTCGACGGCGGCAAGGTCTTCCACCCCGGTGACGCCCTCACCGTCCCCGGCCGTCCGGTCGAGACGCTGATGCTCCCCGTCATGGCGCCCTGGAACAAGATCTCCGAGGTCATCGACTACGTCCGGGAGGTGAAGCCGCAGCGCGCCTACGACATCCACGACGCCCTGCTCACCGACCTCGCCCGGCCGATCTACGACCGCCAGATCGGCCCGCTGGGCGGCTCGGAGCACCTGCGGCTGACCCCGGGGGAGTCCGCGCGGGTGTGAGCACGGTGGCCGGAGGGCTGCCGGGCGGACGGGGTTGTCAGTGGCGCCCGGTAGGTTGTGGAACATGCGCATCGCGACCTGGAACGTGAACTCGATCACCGCCCGCCTGCCGAGGCTGCTCGCCTGGCTGGAGAGCAGCGGCACCGACGTGCTGTGCCTCCAGGAGGCCAAGGTCGCCGAGGCGCAGTTCCCCTTCGACGAGCTGCGGGAGAAGGGCTACGAGGCGGCGGTGCACGCCACCGGCCGGTGGAACGGCGTGGCGGTGCTCTCCCGCGTGGGCCTCCAGGACGTGGTCAAGGGCCTGCCGGGCGACCCGGGCTACGAGGGGGTGCAGGAGCCCCGCGCGATCTCCGCCACCTGCGGCCCGGTCCGCGTCTGGTCGGTCTACGTGCCGAACGGGCGCGAGGTGGAGCACCCCCACTACGCCTACAAGCTCCAGTGGTTCGAGGCCCTGCGCGCCGCCGTCGAGGGTGACGCCGCCGGTGACCGCCCCTTCGCGGTGATGGGCGACTACAACGTCGCGCCGACGGACGAGGACGTCCACGACCGCGCCGCCTTCGAGGGCTCCACCCACGTCACCCCCGCCGAGCGCGCCGCCCTCGCCTCCCTGCGCGGCACCGGCCTGACCGACGTGGTCCCGCGCCCCCTGAAGTACGACCACCCCTTCACCTACTGGGACTACCGGCAGCTCTGCTTCCCCAAGAACCGCGGCATGCGCATCGACCTGGTGTACGGGAACGAGCCCTTCGCCAAGGCCGTCACCGACTCCTACGTCGACCGCGAGGAGCGCAAGGGCAAGGGAGCCTCCGACCACGCCCCGGTCGTGGTGGACCTGGACGTGTAGGCGCTCCTCCTACGCCCAGCCCGCCCGTCCCCGGTCGCGCGCTCGCCCGCCCCGGCCGTCGTCCGTCCTGCGTGCCCTGTGGTGCATACGGCGGTACGAATGACAGTCTGGACGTATGAACATCCCCTTCCTGGGCAGACGGCGCGAAGGCCCGCGCGTGCACGACGCCGAGGGCATCGGCGAGCTGCTCGCCGACTGCGACCTGCTGCGCTCGCAGGCCTCACGGGAGGGTGTCCGGCTCGACGACTCGGCGGTGTCCCTGGAGCAGCTCGACCAGGTGCTGCCCCGCTGGCGGAGCGACGAGGAGAACCTGACCTGGCTCGGCAACGACGCCGGTCTGTACCTCGGCACCGTGATCGTGCGCACCGTGCCCGGCGCCGCCTGGTCCATCCGGTCCGACGGTCAGCCCGTCGTCCGGCTCGCCTCCGGCCGGGAGTTCGACGTGGTGGCGTCGGGTCAGGCATGGGCGGCGGACGGAGTCCCCGAACTCTCGCAGCTGTACGGCGAAGTCGCGGAAACATGACCCTTCTGCGGGACAAGCGCCGTAAATAGGGCTAATGCCCGAAAGGTGCGTGTCGTTGGCGCACCCGTCGTCCGTCTCGATACGTTGCAGTCCTCGGTCCGCGCACGGAGGGCGCACGGGACACACGGGACGCGCGACGCGCAGGGGGTACGCAGGGTGCAGCCGGAGATCACTGCTCGCGCAGCGGATCGGCCGTCACGACGGGCCGTCCGCGGGCGGGGAGAAGGTCAGCTGCACACCCGCCCTAGGCCCGGTGGGAGTTGCGCGGCGCCGGAGCCGGCACCGGCGTCGGCAGAGGGCTCGTCGCCGCCCGGGTCACGTCCCCGACGAGCTCGACGACATCCGGGCCGTACGCCTGCGAGTTGATCACCTTGAGCAGCAGCACGAAGGAGTTGTTGCCGTGCTTGCGAGCCAGTTTCTCGTGGTGACGGGCGAGGTAGCGGGTGGCGGCCTGGTTGTCGATGGCGCGCTGGCCGCAGAACAGGAACGCGGGGCGGGCCTCGCGCCGGTCCCCGGCGGTGAGACGGGCCAGCAGGACGTACTCCGTGACGCCCGAGTCCATGCGGTAGCGCTCGCCGCCTATCTGGAAGGCCCCGCGGTCCGGGCCCGGTTCCGGGTCGATGTTGATCCGCACCCCGGGCAGCATGGCCGCCATGTGGGCCACCATGCGCCGGTTCGACCCCGGGCCGCCCACGCAGAACTCCGTCCGCTCGCCGAAGCCCTGATGGACCATGTCCTGGGTGACCAGGTGCATGTGCGCGCCGCAGTCCTTGATCAGCGCGGACAGTTCCAGCAGCGCGAAGACGTCGAAGCGGTGGACGGCCGGTTCGGAGGCGGCCGGGTCCCGGTTGACGACGAGCAGCGACTCGGAACCCTCCGGCAGCCCGAAGAAGGCCTGCTTGCGGCGGAGCCTCCGCTTCAGCAGATACGTACGGGCGAGCCAGCCCAGCGCGGCACTGATGCCGGCCGCGACCACGCCCAGGACGATGTTGCGCACGTCGTCAGTCATGGGCGCGCATGCTAGCGGGCATCCGTGAACCGGTGTTCGACGGGCCGCGACGGAGATGCTCCTGACGCGGCCATGACGATCAACTAAGCTGCCCGAACGGCTTTTCCCCTGGAGGTGCGGATGCGTCGCCCTGTCGCACGGAATCTGACGGTCCTGGCGGTCTCCGCCGCCGTGGTGTCGGTGGGGGCGGCGGCGCCACCCGCCGCCCAGAGCAAGCCCGTCGCCCCCAAGACCCCGGTCGCCGTCGGGTACGGCGGGGCGGTCGCCAGCGTCGACCCGGACGCCTCGGCCGCCGGCATCGAAATCCTGCGCAAGGGCGGCAACGCCGTCGACGCGGCCGTGGCCACCGCCGCCGCGCTCGGCGTCACCGAGCCCTACTCGGCCGGCATCGGGGGCGGAGGCTACTTCGTCCACTACGACGCCAAGTCCCGCACCGTACGCACCATCGACGGTCGCGAGACGGCGCCGCTCACCGCCGACGAGAAGCTGTTCACGGAGGACGGCAAGCCCATCCCGTTCGCCGAAGCCGTCAGCAGCGGCCTCGCCGTCGGCACCCCGGGCACGCCCGCCACCTGGCAGAGCGCCCTCGACCGGTGGGGCAGCCGGAAGCTCGGTGCCGTCCTCGCGCCCGCCGAGCGCCTGGCCCGGCAGGGCTTCACCGTCGACGACACCTTCCGCTCCCAGACCGCCGCCAACGAACAGCGCTTCCGCTACTTCCCGGACACCGCGCAGCTGTTCCTGCCCGGCGGCGAACTCCCCGTCGTCGGCTCCACGTTCAAGAACCCCGACCTGGCGCGCACCTACCAGGAGCTGAGCCGCAAGGGCGTCGGCGCCCTCTACCACGGCGAACTCGGCGAGGACGTCGTCGCCACCGTCAACCAACCGCCCGTGGACCCCGACTCCGGCTGGGACGCCCGCCCCGGCGACCTGACCGCGAAGGACCTCGCGGCCTACGAGGCCAAGTTCCAGAAGCCCACCCGGACCTCCTACCGCGGACTGGGTGTCTACTCCATCGCCCCCTCCTCCTCCGGAGGCACCACGGTCGGCGAGGCCCTCAACATCCTGGAGCGGACCGACCTCCCCAGGGCGAGCAAGGCCCGCTACCTGCACCGCTTCATCGAGGCGAGCCGCATCGCGTTCGCCGACCGCGGGCGCTGGGTCGGTGACCCCGCCTTCGAGGACGTACCGGCCAAGGAGCTGCTGGCGCAGCGGTACGCCGACTCCCGCGCCTGCCTGATCAAGGACGACGCGGTCCTCACCAGCCCCCTCGCGCCCGGAGACCCCCGGCACCCCGCGCCCTGCGCGGGCGGCGGCACGGCGGCGCCGACGACGTACGAGGGCGAGAACACCACGCACCTCACGGTCGCCGACAAGTGGGGGAACGTCGTCGCCTACACCCTCACCATCGAGCAGACCGGCGGCAGCGGCATCACCGTGCCCGGTCGCGGCTTCCTGCTCAACAACGAGCTGACGGACTTCTCCTTCGCCCCCGCCAACCCGGCCGTCCACGACCCGAACCTGCCGGGTCCGGGCAAGCGCCCGCGGTCCTCGATCGCGCCGACGATCGTCCTGGACCGCCACCACCGGCCCGTCGTGGCGGTCGGTTCGCCCGGCGGCGCCACCATCATCACCACCGTGCTCCAGACCCTCACCGGCTTCCTCGACCGCGGCCTCCCGCTCGTCGACGCCATCGCCGCGCCGCGCGCCAGCCAGCGCAACGCCGCGCAGACCGAACTCGAACCCGGCCTGTACGACAGCGGTGTGCGGGCGGAGCTGGAGGCGCTCGGGCACTCCTTCAAGCCCAACCCGGAGATCGGCGCGGCGACCGGCGTGCAGCGGCTGCCGGACGGCCGGTGGCTGGCCGCCGCCGAGAAGGAACGGCGCGGCGGCGGCTCGGCGATGGTGGTGCGGCCCGTGCGCTAGGACGTCAGGAGCGGCGGGGGCGGGCCCCAGGGCCCGCTCACAGCTCGGGGACGGGCCGCTCGGGCGTCCGGAACGCCAGTCGCCCGTCCTCGGCGTCCACCGTCACGCGGCCGCCTTCCGCGACCCGGCCGTCGAGCAGCAGCCGGGACAGCTCGTTGTCGACCTCGCGCTGGATGGTGCGGCGCAGGGGACGCGCCCCGTACTCGGGCTGGTAGCCGCGCTGGGCGATCCAGTCCACGGCCGCGTCGGTGAACTCGACGGTGACGCCCTGCGCGTGCACCATGCGGCGGGTCTGCTCCAGCAGCAGGCTGGTGATCTGCCGCAGCTGCTCGCCGCTGAGCTGGCGGAAGACCACGATCTCGTCGATGCGGTTGAGGAACTCGGGCCGGAAGTGCTCGCGCAGCGGACGCAGCACCTGCTCGCGCCGGGCCTCCTCGTCGGCGTCCGAGCCGCCGGTGCCGAAGCCGATGCCCGCACCGCGCCGGGTGATCACGTCGGAGCCCAGGTTGCTGGTCATGACGACGACCGCGTTGGTGAAGTCCACCGTCCGTCCCTGCGAGTCGGTGAGGCGCCCGTCGTCGAGCACCTGGAGCAGGATGTTGAAGACGTCCGGGTGCGCCTTCTCCACCTCGTCCAGCAGGAGCAGCGAGTAGGGGTGCCGGCGCACCACCTCGGTGAGCTGCCCGGCCTCCTCGTGCCCGACGTAGCCGGGCGGGGCGCCGACCAGCCGGCTGACCGTGTGCCGTTCCTGGTACTCGCTCATGTCGAGGCGGACCATGCGGTCCTCGCTGCCGAACAGGGCCTCGGCCAGCGCCCGGGCCAGCTCGGTCTTGCCGACGCCGGTCGGGCCGAGGAAGAGGAAGCTGCCGATGGGCCGGTCGGGGCTGGCGAGGCCGGCGCGGGAGCGCAGGACGGCGTCGGAGACGACCCGTACGGCCTCCTCCTGGCCGACCACCCGTTCGTGCAGGTGGGACTCCAGGCCCAGCAGCCGGTCCTTCTCCTCCTGGGTGAGGCTGCTGACCGGGATACCGGTCTGCCGGGAGACCACCTCGGCGATGGACTCGGTGCGGACGACCAGGCTCAGGCCCTCGTCGGCCTCACCGCCGCCGGTCGCCTCGGAGATGCGCTGCTTCAGCCCGGCGATCTCGTCGCGCAACTGCATGGCCCGCTCGTACTGCTCGTCCGCGACGGCCTGGTCCTTGTCCCGGACGAGCTGGTCGACCTCGCGCTCCATCGCCCGTACGTCCGTGCCCTTGGTGCGGGCCCGCAGCCGCACCCGGGCGCCGGCCTGGTCGATCAGGTCGATGGCCTTGTCCGGCAGCCGGCGGTCGGTGAGGTAGCGGTCGGACATCTCCACGGCCGCCACCAGCGCCTCGTCGGTGTAGCGGACCTGGTGGTGGGCCTCGTAGCGGTCGCGCAGGCCGCGCAGGATCTCGATCGCGTCGGCGGGGGTGGGCTCCGGCACCAGGATCGGCTGGAAGCGGCGGGCCAGGGCCGCGTCCTTCTCGATCTTGCGGTACTCCTCCAGCGTCGTCGCACCCACGATGTGCAGCTCGCCGCGGGCCAGGGCGGGCTTGAGGATGTTCCCGGCGTCCATCGAGCCGCCCTCGCCGCCACCGCCCGCGCCGACCACGGTGTGCAGCTCGTCGATGAAGATGATCAGCTGGTCGGAGTGGGCGCGGATCTCGCCCACGATGTTGTTCATGCGCTCCTCGAAGTCGCCCCGGTAGCGGGTGCCGGCGACGACGCCCGTCAGGTCCAGCGCGACCACCCGGCGCCCGACCAGTACGTCGGGCACGTCGCCGTCGGTGATGCGCTGGGCGAGCCCTTCCACGACGGCGGTCTTGCCGACGCCCGCGTCACCGATCAGGACCGGGTTGTTCTTGCCGCGCCGGGAGAGCACCTCGACGGTCTGCTCGATCTCCTCCTCGCGCCCGATCACCGGGTCGATCCGGCCCTGCTGGGCCAGGTCGGTGAGGTCGCGGCCGTACTTGTCGAGCGTCGGCGTGTTCGTGGACCGCGGGCCCTCGGCCCGTCCGCCGGCGGTCTCCGGCGGCTCCGTGGGCAGCCCCGAGGGGGCGAAGCGGGCGGCGTTCAGGATGTGTCCGGCGGCCGAGTCCGGGTTGGCGGCCAGGGCGCTGAGGACGTGCTCCGGGCCGATGTACCCGGTGCCGGTGGTGCGGGCCAGCTCGTGCGCGTCCAGCAGGGCGCGCTTGACGGCCGGCGTGAGGGACAGCGAGGTCGGCGGCGGTACCTCGCCCGGCGGGTGCTTCACCGGGCCGGTCCGCTCGTCGATCTGCGACGCCAGCGCGTCCGGGTCGGCGCCGGCCCGGCTGAGCAGCCCCCGGGTCGGCTCGGTGGCGAGCGCGGCCCGCAGCAGGTGCTCGGTGTCCAGGTCGCGGCTGCCGTGCTCGGCGGCGTACTGGGCCGCGCCGCGCACCAGCTCCCGGGCCGGCTGGCTGAGCAGCCTGCCGATGTCGATCTGCCGCGGCCGGGGCCCGCCGAAGAAGCGTGCCAGGAATTCCGCGAACGGGTCGCCCTCCGGTCCCATGAAGCCGCTGCTCATCGTGTACGGACCTCCGCTGCATCGCTGATCGACGTGCCGGGGCCGGGTAACCCGGCCGGGGCGCGGTCATGCCCAACATGACACGATCCGTCCCGGCGGGCATGTCCGGGAAGCCCGGGCGCCGCAGGGCCCGGCCGGTGTCCCGCGCGGTCGGGACGCCGGCGGTTCAGCAGGCGTCGCGCGACGTCAGGACGCGGGGGCCGGCGTCCGTGATGGCGACCGTGTGCTCCACGTGGGCCGCCCGGGAGCCGTCGTTGGTGCGCAGCGTCCAGCCGTCGGCCGCGCAGTGGTAGTCGTCCCGGCCGCCGGCGATCAGCATCGGCTCGATGGCGATGACCATGCCGTGGCGCAGGGGCAGCCCGCGTCCCGGCCGGCCCTCGTTCGGCACTCCCGGGTCCTCGTGCATGCTGCGGCCGATGCCGTGACCGCCGAAGTCCTCCATGATGCCGTAGCCGCCGGACCGGCACACCGTGCCGATGGCGTGCGCGATGTCGCCGACGCGGTTGCCGACGACGGCGGCGTCGATGCCCGCCGCGAGGGCCCGCTCGGCGGTCTCGATCAGCGTCAGGTCCGCCGGGCGCGGCGTACCCACGACGAAACTGACCGCCGAGTCGCCGGCCCAGCCGCCCAGCGTCGCCCCGCAGTCGAGGGAGACCAGGTCGCCGTCGCGCAGCCGGTAGCCGTCCGGGATGCCGTGCACGATCGCGTCGTTCACCGAGGCGCACAGGACGGCCGGGAACGGGACCGGCGCGAAGGAGGGCCGGTACCCGAGGAACGGCGAGCCGGCGCCCGCCTCCCGCAGCACCTCGCGCGCCACCGCGTCCAGCTCCAGCAGGGACACGCCCACGTCCGCGGCCTTCCGTGCGGCGGTCAGGGCGCGGGCGACCACCTGGCCGGCCGCGTACATGGCATCGATCGATGAGTCCGTCTTCAGTTCCACCATGCCAATTACTATACCGGTATTTTAATTGGGTGGATCACCGTGCCGACCGGTCGGCCACCCGGCACGGGTCCGGTACGGGAAGCCGGTATTAGAATGACGCCATGGTGCGCACCCCCCTGACCCCCGAAGAGCGTGAACGCGGCGAGCAGCTCGGTCGGCTGCTGCGCCTGGCCCGCGGCGACCGGAGCATGACGGAGGTCGCGGCGGTGGCGGGCATCTCCGCCGAGACCCTGCGCAAGATCGAGACCGGCCGCGCGCCCACCCCCGCCTTCTTCACGGTGGCGGCGCTGGCCCGCGCGCTCGGGCTCTCCATGGACGACCTGGTGGGACGCTGCGTGCTGACGGCGGTGCCGGGGGCCGCCTGACGCCGCAGGACGAGCGCGGCCAGGGCGCCCCGAGCGCCCCCCCGTGCCCCGAGGGGCGCCACGGACGCCCCACCCGCCCCACCACTCACCCACAGGAGTGCGAAAGGCGATCGACACCACGGCTTGCTGACGATGGTCTTGGCAAGCCCCTCCGGCCAGGCATACCTTCGTCCCTCTACGGTCCGCTCTACGGGCGTAGAGGCTCTGACGTCGTGTCGAAGGAGCAGCTCATGGCCAACGTCGTACGTGCCGCTCTGGTCCAGGCCACCTGGACCGGCGACACCGAGTCCATGGTGGCGAAACACGAGGAGCACGCCCGCGAGGCGGCCCGCCGGGGGGCCCGGGTCATCGGCTTCCAGGAAGTCTTCAACGCCCCCTACTTCTGCCAGGTCCAGGACCCCGAGCACTACCGCTGGGCCGAGCCGGTCCCCGACGGCCCGACCACCCGCCGCATGCAGGCCCTCGCGCGCGAGACCGGCATGGTGATCGTCGTCCCCGTCTTCGAGGTCGAGCAGTCGGGTTTCTACTACAACACCGCGGCCGTCATCGACGCCGACGGCACCGTCCTCGGTACGTACCGCAAGCACCACATCCCGCAGGTCAAGGGATTCTGGGAGAAGTTCTACTTCCGGCCGGGCAACCTCGGCTGGCCCGTCTTCGACACCGCGGTCGGCAAGGTCGGCGTCTACATCTGCTACGACCGGCACTTCCCCGAGGGCTGGCGGCAACTCGGTCTCGGCGGGGCCCAGCTGGTCTACAACCCCTCCGCCACCCACCGCGGGCTCTCCTCCCACCTGTGGCGCCTGGAGCAGCCCGCCGCGGCCGTCGCCAACGAGTACTTCGTCGCGGCCATCAACCGGGTCGGCCAGGAGGAGTACGGGGACAACGACTTCTACGGGACCTCGTACTTCGTCGACCCGCGCGGCCAGTTCGTCGGCGACACCGCCAGCGACACCGAGGAGGAACTCGTCGTCCGTGACCTGGACTTCGGCCTCATCGAGGAGGTCCGGCAGCAGTGGGCCTTCTACCGCGACCGCCGCCCCGACGCCTACGAAGGGCTGGTGCGGCCGTGACCAGGGACCTCCTCGGCCGTCACCGGGCCGTCCTGCCCGACTGGCTCGCCCTGTACTACGAGGACCCGCTGGAGATCACCCACGGCGAGGGCCGGCACGTCTGGGACGCCGCCGGCAACAAGTACCTCGACTTCTTCGGCGGCATCCTCACCACGATGACCGCGCACGCCCTGCCCGAGGTGACCAAGGCGGTGAGCGAACAGGCCGGTCGGATCAACCACTCCTCGACGCTCTACCTCAACCGGCCGATGGTCGAACTCGCCGAGCGCGTCGCCCACCTCTCCGGCATCCCCGACGCCCGCGTCTTCTTCACCACCTCCGGCACCGAGGCCAACGACACCGCCCTGCTGCTCGCCACCACCCATCGGCGCAGCAACACCGTCCTGGCGATGCGCAACAGCTACCACGGCCGCTCCTTCAGCACCGTCGGCATCACCGGCAACAGCGGCTGGTCCCCGACCTCGCTGACCCCGCTCCAGACGCTGTACGTCCACGGCGGCGTCCGCACCCGCGGCCCCTACGCGCACCTGGACGACCGCGACTTCATCGACGCCTGCGTGGCGGACCTGAAGGACCTGCTGGGCCACACCCGCGCCCCCGCGGCGCTGATCGCCGAACCCGTCCAGGGCGTCGGCGGCTTCACCTCCCCGCCCGACGGGCTCTACGCGGCCTTCCGCGAGGTGCTGCACGAGCGGGGCATCCTGTGGATCGCCGACGAGGTGCAGACCGGCTGGGGCCGCACGGGCGAGCACTTCTGGGGCTGGCAGGCGCACGGACGCGGCGGCCCGCCGGACATCGTGACCTTCGCCAAGGGCATCGGCAACGGCATGTCGATCGGCGGTGTCATCGCCCGCGCCGAGATCATGAACTGCCTGGACGCCAACAGCATCTCCACGTTCGGCGGCACCCAGGTCACCATGGCGGCCGGCCTCGCCAACCTCAACCACCTCCTGGAGCACGACCTCCAGGGCAACGCCCGGCGCGTCGGCGGACTGCTCATCGAGCGGCTGCGGGGCGTCGCCGCCCAGGTGCCGCACGTGCGGGAGGTACGCGGCCGCGGCCTGATGATCGGCATCGAGCTGACCCGGCCCGGCACCGACGAGGCCGCGCCCGAGGCGGCCTCCGCCGTGCTGGAGGAGGCCCGCGCGGGCGGGCTGCTCATCGGCAAGGGCGGCGGCCACAGCACCAGCGTCCTGCGCATCGCACCGCCGATGTCCCTCACCGTCGCGGAGGCCGAGGAGGGCGCCGCGATCCTGGACCGCGCCCTGCGGAGCATCTGACCGCCGCGCCGGAGGCGGGCGCCCACCGGGCAGCCCGGGGCCGTGGCCGACGCGGACCGGCTCGACCGGCCCGTGCCCGCGGCCCCGGCGACGTGCACGCGGCGCCCCCGCCGGCGGGCCCTTCACAGGAGGAGGCAGCATGAGCAGCCGTACCGTCATCCGCGGTGGCCTCGTCATCACCGCGTCCGACGAGATCCACGCCGACGTCCTGATCGAGGACGGCCGCGTCGCCGCCCTCGCCGCGAGCGGCACCCCCGCCGCCGGAGCCTTCTCCGCCGAGCGGGTGATCGACGCGAGCGGCAAGTACGTCGTCCCGGGCGGCGTCGACGGACACACCCACATGGAGATGCCGTTCGGCGGCACCTACGCCGCGGACACCTTCGAGACCGGCACCCGGGCCGCCGCGTGGGGCGGCACGACCACCGTCGTCGACTTCGCCGTCCAGGGCGTCGGCCGCTCCCTGCGCGAGGGCCTGGACGCCTGGCACGCCAAGGCCGAGGGCAACTGCGCCATCGACTACGGCTTCCACGTGATCGTCTCCGACGTGAACCAGGACACGCTCAAGGAGATGGACCTCCTGGTGGAGGAGGGGGTGACGTCGTTCAAGCAGTTCATGGCGTACCCGGGCGTCTTCTACTCCGACGACGGCCAGATCCTGCGCGCCATGCAGCGCGCCGCCGAGAACGGCGGACTGATCATGATGCACGCCGAGAACGGCATCGCGATCGACGTCCTGGTCGAGCAGGCCCTCGCCCGCGGCGAGACCGACCCCCGCTACCACGGCGAGGTCCGCAAGGCCCTGCTGGAGGCCGAGGCGACCCACCGCGCGATCCGGCTCGCCCAGGTGGCCGGCGCGCCCCTGTACGTCGTGCACGTGTCGGCGCGGGAAGCGGTGGCCGAGCTGACCCGGGCCCGAGACGAGGGACTGAACGTCTTCGGCGAGACCTGCCCGCAGTACCTCTTCCTGTCCACCGACAACCTCGCGGAGCCCGGCTTCGAGGGTGCCAAGTACGTGTGCAGCACCCCCCTGCGCCCGCGCGAGCACCAGGCGGCCCTGTGGCGGGGCCTGCGGACCAACGACCTCCAGGTCGTCTCCACCGACCACTGCCCCTTCTGCTTCAGCGGCCAGAAGGAGCTGGGACGCGGCGACTTCTCCAAGATCCCCAACGGCATGCCGGGCGTCGAGCACCGCATGGACCTGCTCCACCAGGCCGTGGTCGACGGGCACATCAGCCGCCGCCGCTGGATCGAGATCGCCTGCGCCACCCCGGCCCGCATGTTCGGCCTCTACCCGAAGAAGGGCACCATCGCGCCCGGCGCCGACGCCGACGTCGTCGTCTACGACCCGCGGGCCGAGCAGGTCATCTCCGCCGAGACCCATCACATGAACGTCGACTACTCGGCGTACGAGGGCCGGCGGATCACCGGCCGGGTGGAGACGGTGCTCTCGCGCGGCGAACCGGTGCTCACCGACCGGGAGTACACCGGACGCAAGGGCCACGGCGTGTACACCCCGCGCTCCACCTGCCAGTACCTCAGCTAGGAGCCCGCGCATGGACTTCGGACTCGTCCTCCAGACCGACCCGCCCGCCTCCCGTGTCGTCAGCCTGATGCAACGGGCCGAGCGGAACGGCTTCCGCTACGGCTGGACCTTCGACTCCGCCGTGCTGTGGCAGGAGCCGTTCGTGATCTACAGCCAGATCCTGGCGGGCACCACGACGCTCAAGGTCGGCCCGATGGTGACCAACCCCGGCACCCGCACCTGGGAGGTGACCGCCTCCACCTTCGCCACCCTCAACGACATGTTCGGCAACCGCACCGTCTGCGGCATCGGCCGCGGCGACTCCGCGATGCGCGTCGCCGGCCGCAGACCCAACACCCTCGCCCGCATCAGCGACGCGATGAAGGTCATCCGTGCGCTGGCCCGCGGTGAGGAGGCCGACCTCGGCGGCGGCACCGTCGTCAGGTTCCCCTGGATCCGGCCCGGCGCCGAACTGCCCGTGTGGATGGCCGCGTACGGCCCGAAGGCCCTGAAAATGACCGGCGAACAGGCCGACGGCTTCATCCTCCAGCTCGCCGACCTCTACCTCACCGAGTACATGGTCAGGACCGTCAAGGACGCCGCCGTCGCCGCCGGGCGCGACCCGTCCGAGGTGACGGTCTGCGTCGCCGCCCCCGCCTACGTCACCGCCGACGACTCGCCCGAGGCGCTCGCCCACGCGCGCGAACAGTGCCGCTGGTTCGGCGGCATGGTCGGCAACCACGTGGCCGACCTGGTGGACAAGTACGGCGCGCACTCCGCCGCCGTGCCCGAAGAACTCACCGGCTACATCAAGGCCCGGCAGGGCTACGACTACGCGCACCACGGGCGCAGCGGCAACCCCGACACCCGGTTCGTGCCCGACGAGATCGTCGACCGGTTCTGCCTGATCGGCCCGGCCGACCGGCACATCGAGAAGCTGAAGGCCCTGCGGGCCCTCGGCGTCGACCAGTTCGCCCTCTACGACATGCACGACGCCCAGGAAGCCGTGATCGACGCCTACGGCACGCACGTCATCCCGGCCCTCACCACCTGACCCGGCCCCGTCTCCCCTTCCCCGCCCGGGGGAGAGACGGGGCACGTCCGCGCACCCCTCGGCACCTCCCGCACGGCCTCTCCCGTCCCGCCGCATGATTGGCATGCCCATGACTGACACCGCGCCCCCGGCGATACCGCCGTCCGGCCAAGTCACCCTCCCCGACGGGCGCGTGGAGCTCGCCCCCGGCTCCCCGCCGCCGAGCGGCCCGTACGCCAACGAGGACCTGCTGCCGGTCCCCGTCGGCAAGCGCACCTGGACCACGTACAACTTCTCCGCGCTGTGGGTCGGCATGGCCCACAACACGGCCTCCTGGACCCTGGCGTCCGGTCTGATCGCCGTCGGCATGGACTGGAAGCAGGCGGTGCTCACCATCGCCCTGGCCAACGTCGTCGTGCTCGTCCCGATGCTGCTCACCGGGCACGCGGGCCCCAAGTACGGCATCCCCTTCCCGGTCTTCGCCCGCGCCTCCTTCGGCATCCGCGGCGCCAACCTGCCCGCCGTGGTGCGGGCGCTCGTGGCGTGCGGCTGGTTCGGCATCCAGACCTGGATCGGCGGCGAGGCGATCTACTTCCTGGCCGGCAAGCTGATCGGCGACGGCTGGACGGACGCGGCGACGGTCGGTGGGTACGCCTGGACGATGTGGCTGTCCTTCGCGGTCTTCTGGGCGATCCAGGTCGCGATCATCTACCGCGGCATGGAGACGATCCGCCGCTTCGAGAACTGGGCGGCGCCCTTCGTCCTGGTCGGCGCGTTCGTGATGCTGTGGTGGATGGCCGACAAGGCGGGCGGCTTCGGCCCGCTCCTCGACCAGCCCTCCAGGCTGGGCTGGGGCGGCGACTTCTGGAAGCTGTTCTGGCCCTCCCTGATGGGCATGATCGGCTTCTGGTCCACGCTGTCCCTGAACATCCCGGACTTCACCCGGTACGGGAAGAGCCAGAAGGCGCAGACCCGCGGCCAGGCCCTCGGTCTGCCGACCACCATGACCTTGTTCGCCTTCCTGTCCGTGATGGTCACCTCCGGCTCGCAGGCGGTGTACGGGGAGCCGATCTGGGACCCGGTGAAACTCGCCGCCAAGACGGACAACGCGGTGGGGCTGCTCTTCGCCCTCGTCACCGTCCTGGTCGCCACCCTGTCCGTGAACATCGCGGCCAACCTGGTGTCACCGGCCTTCGACTTCTCCAACGTCGCGCCGCGCAGGGTGACCTTCCGGGCCGGTGCGCTCATCACCTGCGTCCTCGCGGTGCTGATCTTCCCGTGGAAGCTGTACTCCGACCCCGAGGGCTACATCTTCACCTGGCTCGGCCTGGTCGGCGGACTGCTCGGCACGGTCGCCGGCATCCTCGTCGCGGACTACTGGATCCTGCGCCGCGCCCGTCTCGACCTGGTCGACCTGTACCGCGCCGGCGGACGCTACTGGTACGACGCCGGATGGAACTGGCGGGCGGTCGCCGCCCTGGTCGTCGGCGGCGTCCTGGCCATCGGCGGCGCCGACTTCCACCCCCTGATCGACGGCCGGCCCGTACCGTTCCTGGAACCCCTGGCCGACTACGGCTGGGCCGTGGGACTCGGCACCTCCCTGGTGCTGTACCTGGCGCTCATGCTGCTGCCCGCCACCCGGCCGGACAGGGGCGCCGCGGAGGCCGGGCCCCGGCCCTAACCGTCCGTCAAGGCGGCCAGTGCCTCCCTGGCCGCCTTGATGGCCCCCTTGTTGATCTCGTCCGTGCCGGGTGCCTTCTTCGACTCGAAGTCGCTGCCGTTGTACGTGATCATCACCAGGGCGTTGGACGCCCTGACCAGCACGGTGCCCTCGCGCGTCTGCTGCTTGTCCTCGGTGGTGAGGTCCACCACCGAGTAGGCCGCGTCACCGAGACCGGGCACCTCACCGCCGCCCTCGCGGTCGGCGACCCGTTCCTCGTACGACTTCCGCGCCGCCTCGTCCGAGGCCATCACCTCGAAGGAGACGTCCAGCCAGCGGTACTCGTAGCCCTTCAGCGCGTTCCAGGAGCAGGTGCGGCGCACCTTGCTGTCGGTCGACGGGATCTCCTTGCCGGCCGCCTTCGCACCCGGCACCAGCGAGCCGACCGACTTGTCGGCCACGCTCTCGCAGGGCGCGGGGGCGGCGGTGTACGTCCTCGTCACCGCCTGCGTCGCCGGGGCGGAGGCGGACCGTTCCGCGGGGGACGGGGTCGCCCGGTCCCGGGCGGCCGGCGTCGTGTCGGGTCCGGACGACAGCGCCCAGCCGGCCGTGGCGAGCACGGCGACCGGCGCCAGACGCGCGGTCAGGGCGAGCGGCAGAGGAAGAGGACGCACGGCGCACTTCTCGTGGGGGACGGTGCGGAGAGGGTCCGCACTGCGGACGGGACGCCAGTCTCACACGAGTCCCCGTGGGGCGGAAGGGCGAACTCGGTCCGTGCCCGCGCGGTGACGCAGACGGGCCGGAGCCCTCCGCCGGGCACGGCAGCGGCGGCGGGAGCCGTCAGGGGCGTACAGCCGTCACCCGCCACACGCCGGCCCGCAACCGCACCCCGGTGCCGGTGGCGAACGGGCGCAGTGCCTCCTCCAGCTCGGGCAGCCTGGAGGCGGGGAGCGCGCCGCCGGGGACGCGCGACAGCAGGAACTCGACCGCGTCCGGCACGTCCCGGCCCCAGACCGCCTCGACGGTGACCGGGGTGACGGCCACCTCCTCGTAACCGGCGAGGACCTCCCGGATGCGGTCCGGGTCCGACAGCGAGGCCATCGCCGTCCGCGCGGCGACCTGCTCCGGGCCGGGCTCCCAGTCGACGAGCCGCGCGAACAGGGCGAGCGCCCGGCCCTCGTCCGAGTACGGGCCCGGCGGCCGCGGGCAGACGAACGCGAGCCTGCCCCCCGGCCGCAAGGCCCGCGCCAGGTTCCGGAAGGCGGCCGCGTGATCGGCGAAGAACATCACACCGCCGCGGCTGAGCACCACGTCGTACCCTCCGACCGGGAAGGGGCGCGTCTGCGCGTCGGCGCACTCGTACGCCGCGTTCGCGATCCCCTCGGCAGCGGTGCACGCGCGGGCCCGCTCCAGCAGCGGTGTCGAGATGTCGACACCGAGCGCGTGACCGGGGGCGGCCAGTCGCGCCGCGATCCGGGTCGTCGCGCCCGCCCCGCAGCCGACGTCGAGGACCCGGTCACCGGGCGCGACGGCCGCCGCGTCGAACAGGGTGTCGTTCACTCCCGCCGGCATCGCGTCGTAGCGGGCTCGGTGGGCGGCCCAGTGGCGGCCGACGGGGCCGTTCCACGCCTCGGCCTGACCGGGGGTCGACGGCGAGCGTCATGAGGTCTCCTGGGTGGTGTGCGGGGCGGTGTGCGGCGCGGGGGAGGGGGCGTCGGGGGCGGACAGGGAGGTCTCCACGCGGTCCACGGCGGCGAACGCGCCGTACGCGACGAGGTGCACCAGGCAGTGGTCGGTGTGCTCGGGTCGGCGCCAGGCCGCGACGTCCTCGGCCGTGACGCGGTACGGCGCGAGCGCGGCCAGCAGCGCCAGCCGGGCGCCGGGCCGTTCCCGCCGGCCGGGGAACACGTCCGGTGCGAGCGGCGGGTGGGACCCGTCCCAGTCGCGCAGGGTCCGCCGCACCAGGACCCGGTCGTCGGCGTCGAGGAGGCCGGCGCCCGTCAGGGCGGCGGTGCGCAGGGCCGCGTAGGCCGGGCCGACCGGAGTGCCCGCCGCCCACCGGGGCCCCGGGCCGGGAGCGGGTCCGTCGAGCAGCGGCAGCGCGGCGCCCGGCACGGCGGTCCGGCGCACCGCGCGGGACAGCGACCGGCCCGCCAGACTCCGTACCGGACGCAGCCGCTGGGCGTCACCCGGGAGCACGCTCTCGGTGACCAGCGCGGACACCACGCGGTTGATGAAGTGGAAGGACAGCGCCGTGCCCAGGTAGCCGGGCGTCTCCTCGCGCGGGAACGGGTGCGGCTCCCGCACGGCCCCCGGGGCCCGGGTGCGCCGCGCCCACTCCAGCACGCGCGCGTGCCGCTCGTCCTGCGGCTCCTGCCCCCGGGCGAGGCGTTCGGCGAGGGCGTGGTCGCCGGTGGCGTGCAGCAGCATGGTGTGCGCGTCCACGCAGAAGCGGCACCTGTTGGCCTGCGACACCCCGAAGGCGGCGACCTCCTTGCCGGTCCGGCCGCCGGGGCCGGCGATCAGGGACTCGCGCATCAACGCCCAGTCCGGGGCGAGCAGTTCGGGGGCGGAGGAGAGGACCACGAAGGGAGCGGGCTCGGGAATCCCGAAGTCCCGGGTGATCTGCTCGTAGATCTCCGCGACGCGGCCGGTGGCCGCCTTGGGCGGGAGCGGTTCGGTGTGACGGAAGGGTGTGGGCATGTACGGCAGACTGCGCCACGTGGGCATCCGCGGTCGTCGTACCGCCGGATGCGGTCGGCGCTGCGCCGCCGGGGCCCGCTCCGGTCGGCCACTACGCCACCGGGAGTAGTGCGCACGCCCTCCACAGGGCGGACGCGGCTGTCGGCGCGGCCGTCTAGGGTGCGGGCATGAGTGGGCGTCAGATCGATCGCGAGCGGCTCGCCGACGCGGTCCTCGCGGCCGTGGTCGGCGCCCTGGGCATGACCGTCGCCGCGTTCGACGCGGACACGACCGCCGTCGACCACGCGCTGATCGCCGCGGCCTCGGCCTCCCTCGCGTTCCACCGCACCGCTCCGCGCGCGGTGCTGGCCGTCGCCACCGTCCTCGGCACGGCGTACGTCGTGCACGCCCACCCCGGGCCGCTCTCCGCCCTGCCCGTCCTGGGCGCCGTGCACACCGCGGCCCGGGTCGGCCACCGGGGCCTCGCCGCGGCCGGCGGCGCGGTGTTCCTGGCCGGGTACGTGGCGACCGGCCCCGGGACCCAGGAGGTGGCCGAGCGGGCCGGACTGCTCGCCGGCTGGTTCCTGTGCGCGGTGGTGACCGGGCTCGCCGACCGGAACTGGCAGGCGTACCTGCGGCAGACCGAACAACGCGCCCTGGAGGCGGAACGCACCCGGGAGGAGGCGGCCCTGCGCCGGGCCGGGGAGGAGCGCCTCAGGATCGCCCGGGAGTTGCACGACTCGCTCACGCACAGCATCTCCATCGTCAAGCTCCAGGCGGGCGTCGCCGTCCACCTGGCCCGCAAGCGCGGCGAGGAGGTGCCGCCCGCGCTGCTCGCCATCCAGGAGGCAGGCGGCGAGGCGATGCGCGAACTGCGCTCCGCCCTCCACGTGCTGCGCGCCGACGAGCCCACCGGCACCCCGGCCCTGCTCGTCGAGCGGGCCCGCACGGCCGGTCTGGCCGTCGGTCTGACGGTCACCGGCGACGAGCGCACGCTGCCGCACGCCGTCGACCGGGCCGCCTACCGCATCGTCCAGGAGGCCCTCACCAACGCGGCGCGGCACGCGGGACCGGCGAGGGTGACGGTCCGCATCGACTACGGCACGTGGCACGAGGGCGAGCTGACGATAGGCGTCGACGACGACGGGACCGCCGACCCGGCCCACCCCCCGGCCCCGGGCACCGGCCTGACCGGTATGCGGGAACGCGTGACGGCCCTCGGCGGCACCCTGCTCGCCGCCCCTCGCGCGCAGGGCGGCTTCTCGGTGCGGGCCCGGCTGCCGCTGCGGGGAGACGGGATGAGGGGAGTCGCACCGGTGCCGTCGGGGGAGACGGGATGAGCGGGGTCGTACGGGTGGCGCTCGTCGACGACCAGGCGCTGATGCGCGCCGGTTTCCGGGCCCTCCTGGACGCCGAGGAGGGCATCGAGGTGGTCGGGGAGGCTGCGGACGGCGAGCAGGGCGTGGCACTGGTACGGGCGCGGGTGCCCGACGTGGCCCTGATGGACGTGCAGATGCCGGTGATGTCGGGCATCGAGGCGACCCGGCACATCGCCGCCGACCCGGCCCTCGCCGCCGTCCGCGTGGTCATCCTGACCAACTACGGGCTGGACGAGTACGTCTTCGAGGCCCTGCGGGCCGGGGCGAGCGGCTTCCTCCTGAAGGACACCGAGCCCGCCGACCTGCTCCAGGCCATCGGGGTGGTGGCGCGCGGCGAGGCCCTGCTCTCACCGTCGGTCACCCGCACCCTGATCGGCGAGTTCGTCGCCCGGCCCCCGGACCGGGCCACCGCCCCCGGACTGGACCGGCTCACCCGCCGCGAACGCGAGGTGACCGCGCTGGCCGCCCGGGGCCTGAGCAACGAGGAGATCGCCGCGCACATGGTCATCAGCCCGCTGACCGCCAAGACGCACGTCAGCCGGGCGATGACCAAGCTGGCCGCCCGGGACCGGGCGCAACTGGTGGTGTTCGCGTACGAGTCGGGTCTGGTGGAGGCGCGTCGCCGGCCCGCCCCGTAGCCGTGGGGCTAGGGAACCCGCGCCGTCCACGCGTCGGAGCCGAACTTGGTGACCGCCAGTTCGCGTGCCCGGGCCAGTTCCTCGTCGGTCACCTTGCCGCGGGCGAGTCCGTAGCGGCCGCCGAACGAGCCGATCATCCGCTCGATCACCGCCTCGCGCCCCAGCCCGGTCTGCCGGCGCAGCGGATCGACCCGCTTCCGCGCGCTCCTGGTGCCCTTGTCGGACAGTTTCTCCCGCCCGATGCGCAGCACCTCCAGCATCTTGTCGGCGTCGATGTCGTACGACATGGTCACGTGGTGCAGCACGGCGCCGGGCCCGCCGCCCGGCCCCACGACGCGCTTCTGCGCGGCGCCCGCGATCTTGCCCTGGTCCGTGGCGATGTCGTTCAGCGGCTGGTACCAGGCACGGATCCCCATCTCGCCGAGCGCGCCGAGCACCCAGTCGTCGAGGTAGGCGTAGCTGTCCTGGAAGGACAGGCCCTGCACCAGCGCCTCCGGCACGGACAGCGAGTAGGTGATCGTGTTGCCGGGCTCCACGAACATCGCGCCGCCGCCGGAGATCCGGCGCACCACCTCGATGCCGTGACGGGCGGCCCCTTCCGCGTCCACCTCGTTGCGCAGCGACTGGAAACTGCCGATGATCACCGCCGGGGCACCCCACTCCCACACCCGCAGCGTCGGCGGACGCCGGCCCGCGGCGACCTCGGCGGTGAGCACCTCGTCCAGGGCCATGTGCAGGGCCGGGGACTGCGGGCCCTCGTGGATCAGCTGCCAGTCGTAGTCCGTCCAGTCCGTGGCGTGCGCGAGGGCCCGGCGCACCGCGACACCGACGCCCTCCGAGGTCAGCCCGTACATCACGGTGCCCTCGGGCAGCGCCGCGTCGATCCGCGCGGCCAGTCCCGCCGCGTCCGTGTCCGCCGGTGCGCCCTCCAGCGCGCCGTTCACGGCGTCCAGGGCCTCGTCCGGTTCCAGGAAGAAGTCACCCGCCACACGCACCCGCCGCAGCACGCCCTGCTCGGACTCCACGTCCACGACGACCAGCTTGCCGCCGGGGATCTTGTACTCGCCATGCACGGCTTTCGTTCCCTTCCGCGCGCGGCACGGGTCGTGAGCCGGTCGCTCGGACATCGGACAGACGCGCACATACTTCCTCCGGCACCCTAACGCGCGCCCACGACGGGCTCGTGCCCCAGGGAGCCGTTCGCGGGTGTCGAACCTGTCCGTCAGTGATCGGAAAGGAACACTCCCCGCACCGACGGCGACACGGGCGGGGCTCACCGCGTCGGACTCCCGCCACTCGACAGGCGGACGCGTGTAGGTGCAGGTCGCCGGGCAATCGATGTGGATAGACCGGGGAGGTACCTGTGCTGAACGGTGAAGGCTTGGGCCTGGACGAGGTGTTGCGTGCGGCGGAGGGAGCCGCGCCGGTGGAGTCGGTCGACGTGGTGGCCCGGAACCTGGAGAAGCGGTTCTCGGCCAGGGAGGTGTCCTTCCTGTTCCTCGACATGCTCGGCCGGGAAGCCGTGCGGCTGCCCAGAGCCGGTACCCCGGGCCAGGAGCGCGGTGAGCCGGAGAGACTCGAGCTGGCGGGGAGCGTGTACGACAGGGTTCTGCGCTCCCAGCGCCTGCACCAGGAGGACGACGGCGAGGGCGGCTGCCGGCTGGTGGCGCCGGTGACCAACCGCGGCGACTGCGTCGGCGTGCTGGACCTGGTGGTGCCGTACGCGGACGACACGGTCCGCGACGCGGTGTGCCAGGCCGCGCACGCGCTCGCGTACATCGTGGTCACCGACCGCCGCTTCACCGACCTGTACCACTGCTGCCGCCGCACCACGTCCATGTCCCTGGCCGCGGAGATCCAGCACCAGCTGCTGCCCTCGGCCGCCTGCTGCGAGGCCGAGCAGTTCACCCTGGTCGGCGGGTTGGTCCCGGCCGACGACATCGGCGGCGACACGTACGACTACGCCGTCGACCAGGACGTCCTGCACCTGTCGATCACCGACGCGATGGGGCACGACACCGCCTCCGCGCTGCTCGCCACGCTGACCGTCAACGCGCTGCGCGGAGCGCGCCGCGCCGGGCGCGGGCTCCTCGACCAGGCGTACGCCGCCCATCAGGCGATCACCAGCCATGCGCGGGGCATGACCACCGGGCAGCTGCTGCGGATCCAGTTGGAGACCGGCGAGTGCGATCTGGTCAACGCAGGCCACCCCTGGCCCCTGCGGTTGCGCGGCGACCGCGTGGAGGAGCTGCCCCTGAAGGTCAACATGCCGTTCGGGGTGCCCGCTCCCCTCAGGTACCAGGTGCAGCGGCTGCGCCTGGAGCCGGGGGACCGCCTGGTGCTGATCACCGACGGTATGCACGACCGCGCGGCGGCCGCGGTCGACCTGCCGGCCCTCATCCACGCCACCCGTGACGAGCACCCCCGCGAAGTGGTCCGCGCCCTGACCGCGGCGGTCCACGAGGCGTGCCGGGGTTCGCTGCTCGACGACGCGACCACACTGGTTCTGGACTGGCACGGCAGCCGCCGGAAGGGCCGCCGCGGCAGCGACGCCGACACGCCCGACGCCCGGTGAGGTGCGCCCCGAGCCGGCGGCGCCCGGCCGGCCCCGCTTCCCGCCGTCGGACGCCGTCGCCTCGACGGCGTCTACTCCTGCTCCCGGTCAGGGGCGCGCGCGGAGCCCGCGGCTTCATCGCCCGGCCGGACGCGGCCGCGCGGCGACCGGACGACACCGCCGTGGCATAGGTGACCGCATCGCGGGTACAGGTGCGCGGGTGAACGGGGAATGAGGGCGATGCCTGTGGGATCCCATGCCGACGGCGGCGGTCGTGCGGGAGCGGACGAGCACCTGATGCGCGCGGGGTTCGCCCTGGGCGGGGACGACGGCTGCATCGCGGACGCCCGGAACCACGCCAAAGCCTTCCTGGACCGGGCCCGCGCGGACCACCACCTGCCCGTCACGGCGCGAGCGCGGGACCTGACCCAACTGGTCGTCAGTGAACTCGTCACCAACGCCCGCAAGTACGCCCCGGGCCCCGTCCTGCTGGAGCTGGGCATCACCACCGGCCGCGTGGACATCGTCGTGTGGGACAGCGACCCCACCGTTCCGGCCGCCCGGCCCGCCGACCCCGCCAGGATCGGCCAGCACGGCCTGGAGATCGTCAAGGCCGTCACCGAGGCCCTGTTCATCGAGCAGGAGCCGACCGGCAAGCGCATCACGGCCCGCATCGCCCTGTCCGAGGCCCCCGGGGAGCCGATGAAGGGCTGACCTCGCGGAGCCGACTGGGGCTGATGCTCGCGGAGCCGGAGCCGGAGCCGGAGCCGGTCGGGGGTGAGCCGGCCCGCTCCCGAGGGATAGCGTCGGTCGGGTACGCCCAGCGGCGCCGCGCGCGGCGGTGGGGGAGATCGCCCCTCCGGTCCGGTCGGCGGACGCCGAAGGGCCGCGAGGCGGAGACGGGCCACCCGTCCGTTCCCCGCGGCGGACCCCGCTGCCGCAGTGGCTCACCGACGTATCCGACACCGAGGTCAGACATGCGATTCACGACTCGTCCCACCCTGAACGGCACCTTCGGCATGGTGTCCTCCACCCACTGGCTGGCCTCCCAGTCGGCCATGGCGGTGCTGGAGGACGGAGGCAACGCCTACGACGCCGCCGTCGCCGGTGCCTTCGTGCTGCACGTCGTCGAGCCGCACCTCAACGGCCCGGCCGGCGAGGTGCCGATGCTGCTCGCCCCCGCGGGCGGCGAGGTGCGGGTCCTGTGCGGGCAGGGCGTCGCGCCGGCCGGGGCGACGGTCGCGCACTACCGGGGGCTCGGGCTGGACCTCGTCCCCGGCACCGGGCCGCTCGCAGCCGCCGTGCCCGGCGCCTTCGACGCCTGGCTGCTCCTGCTGCGCGACCACGGCACGAAGTCCCCGGCCGACGTGCTGAAGTACGCCATCGGGTACGCCCAGCACGGGCACCCGCCCGTCGAACGCCTCACGGAGACCGTCGAGACCGTGCGGGAACTCTTCGAGACGGAGTGGACCTCCTCGGCCGAGGTCTACCTGCCGGACGGGCGTCCGCCCCGCCCCGGTGAGCCGTTCCGCAACCCCGCCCTCGCCGCCACCTGGAAGCGGCTGCTCGCGGAGACGGCCGGCGCGGGGGACAGGGAGGCGCAGATCGACGCGGCACGGGAGGTGTGGCGCACCGGCTTCGTCGCCGAGGCCCTGGTCCGGCAGGCCGGGCGGCCCACCCTGGACACCAGCGGCGAGCGCCACACCGGCACCCTGACGGCCGCCGACCTCGCCGGCTGGTCCGCCACCTACGAGGCACCGGCGACGTACGACTGGAACGGCTGGACGGTGTGCAAGGCGGGCCCGTGGAGCCAGGGCCCCGTCCTGCTCCAGCAGCTGGCGCTGCTCCCGCCCGAACTGCCCGCCCAGGACACCGCCGACTACGTCCACCTGCTGGTCGAGGGCTGCAAGCTCGCCATGGCCGACCGGGAGGCCTGGTACGGCGACGCGGACGGTGCCGGCGGGGTGCCGCTCGACGACCTGCTGTCGCCGCGGTACAACGCGGACCGGCGCACGCTCGTCGGCGAGCAGGCGTCCTTCGAGCTGCGTCCCGGCAGCCCGGGCGGGCGGGTACCGCGACTCAGCGCCCACGCGCGCGTGGCGGCCGTGGAGGGCGAGGGCCTCGACGCACCGGGAGTCGGGGAGCCGACGGTCGCCAAGGGCCCGGCCTCCCCGGTGCCGGGCGAACCCGACGTCGCCGCCGACGGGGGCACCCGCGGAGACACCTGCCACATCGACGTCGTGGACCGCTGGGGCAACATGATCTCGGCCACGCCGAGCGGCGGCTGGCTCCAGTCCAACCCCGTCGTGCCCGAACTGGGTTTCCCGCTCGGCACCCGGCTCCAGATGACCTGGCTGGAGGACGGCCTGCCGAACACGCTCACGCCGGGCCGCCGCCCGCGCACCACGCTCACGCCCTCCCTCGCCCTGCGCGACGGGGTGCCCGTCATGGCCTTCGGCACGCCCGGAGGCGACCAGCAGGACCAGTGGCAACTGCACTTCCTGCTGGCGGTCGCGCTGCGCGCCCCGGTCCGCGGCGGCCTCGACCTCCAGGGCGCGATAGACGCGCCGAACTGGCACAACGACAGCTTCCCCGGGTCGTTCTTCCCGCGCGGCATGCGCGCCGGAAGCGTCACCGTGGAGGCACGCATGCCGACGGAGGTCGTCGAGGAGCTGCGGCGCCGCGGTCACCACGTGACGGTCGGCGAGGCCTGGTCGGAGGGGCGGCTGTGCGCCGTCGCGCGGGACCCGCGGACGGGTGTGCTGTCGGCGGCGGCGAACCCGCGCGGGATGCAGGGGTACGCGGTCGGCCGCTGACCGGCGCCGGGTGTTCGCCCCGATTCCACCTGGAATCCACCACCCGGGTGGGGGCTGTCAGTGGGGCGTGCTCTCATGGAGTCATGATCGAGAGCAACGAAACCATCGACGAGTTTCTCGCCCGGCACGCCGACGACGTGGAGGAGGCCGTCCGCAAGGCGGCCGCCCAGGAGATCATGCCGCGCTGGCGCCGGCTCGCGGACCACGAGGTGGACCAGAAGGCCGGCCCGCACGACCTGGTGACGGACGCCGACCGCAAGGCCGAGCTGTATCTCACGGAGGTCCTGGCCGCCCTGCTGCCGGGCTCGGTCGTGGTCGGCGAGGAGGCCGTGCACGCCAATCCGGCCTCCTACGAGGCGATACGCGGCGAGGCACCGGTGTGGATCGTCGACCCCGTCGACGGCACGCGGCAGTTCGTGCACGGCGACCCGGGCTTCTGCACGCTGGTCGCGCTCGCCCACCGCGGAGTGGTGCACGCCTCGTGGACGTACGCCCCCGCCCTGGACCGGCTCGCCACGGCGGTACGGGGCCGGGGCGCCTTCCTGGACGGCGAGCGGCTGTACGCCGGTCCGCCCGAGCCCGGCCGCGACCTGCGGGTCGCCACGTCCCACCCGGACTACACGACGGACGAGCAGAAGCACGCCCTGACAGGCCTGCGCACCCCGGGTGTGGCGCCCCGCGCCTGCGGCTCGGCCGGCCTGGAGTACCTCGCCGTCGCGCGTGGCGAGTCCGACGCCACGGCCTTCTCCTGGGAGGCGGCCTGGGACCACGCCGCTGGCCTGCTCCTGGTCGAGGAGGCGGGCGGCACCCACCTGACCCGCACCGGCGAGCCCTTTCGCGTCACGGGCGACAACGAGCTGCCGTTCACCGCGGCCCGCGACGCGGCCACCGCCCGGCGGGTGGTGGCCCTGCTGTCGGGCGAGGCCTGAGCCCCTCCGGCCCCGCCGCCCGTCCCGCCGCGCCCCTCCCGCCCCACCCGCGACCGCGGGCTGTCGGAGCCCGGGCATATCCTGACCCGAGTGGCCATCGGCTGACGAAGGAGTCCGAAGGTGCCGTCGATGCTCGATGCGGTCGTGGTGGGTGCGGGACCGAACGGACTGACCGCTGCCGTGGAGCTGGCCCGCCGCGGTTTCTCGGTGGCCGTGTTCGAGGCGCGGGACACCGTCGGCGGCGGGGCGCGCACCGAGGAGCTGACGCTGCCGGGCTTCCGGCACGACCCGTGCTCCGCCGCGCACCCCCTCGGCATCAACTCGCCCGCCTTCCGCGCCCTGCCCCTGGAGCGGTACGGATTGCGGTGGCTGCACGCCGGGCTGCCCATGGCGCACCCGTTCCCGGACGGCTCGGCCGCCGTGCTCTCCCGGTCGGTCGGGGAGACGGCCGCGTCCTTCGGAGCGCGTGACGCGGGCGCCTACCGCAGGCTGGTCGAGCCCTTCCTCCCCCGGTGGGACACCCTCGCCCGGGACTTCATGTCCCTGCCGCTCACCGCACTGCCCCGCGACCCGGTGACCCTCGCCCGGTTCGGACTGGCCGGCCTGCCCCCGTCGACGTGGCTGATGCGGCGCTTCCGGGACGACCGCGCCAAGACCCTCATCGCCGGCCTCGTCGCGCACGTCATGGCCCCCCTCAGCGGCTTCGCCACCAGCGCCATAGGCCTGGTCTTCGCCCTCGCCGCGCACGCCCGCGGCTGGCCCGTGGCCCGCGGCGGCTCCCAGGCCATCTCCGACGCGCTCGCCGCCTACCTCGAGGACCTCGGCGGCACCGTCCACACCGACTACGAGGTCAAGCGCCTCGACGACCTGCCGCCCGCCCGCGCCTACGTCTTCGACACCTCGCCCACGGCCCTGGCCCGCATCGCCGGCCTCGGGAACCACTACGCCGGCTACCGGTACGGCCCCGGCGTCTTCAAGCTCGACTACGCGCTGGACGGCCCCGTCCCCTGGACCGCCGAGGCGCCCCGCACCGCGGGCACCGTGCAGGTCGGCGCGAGCAGCGCGGAGATCGGCGCCGCGCTGAACGCGGCCTCCCGGGAGGGCCGCGCACCCGACCCGCCGTTCCTCATCACCGTGCAGCCCAGCGTCGCCGACCCCACCCGGGCACCGCAGGGCAAGCACGTCTTCTGGGCGTACGGGCACGTCCCCAACGGCTGGTCCGGCGACCTCACGGACGCCGTCGAACGCCAACTGGAGCGCTTCGCCCCCGGCTTCCGCGACCGCGTCCTCGCCCGCGCCACCGCGGGCCCGCCCGAACTCGCCGCCCGCAACGCCAACTACGTCGGCGGTGACATCGCCTCCGGCGCGATCTCCGGCCTCAAGATCATGCTGCGGCCCAAGCTCTCCCTGTTCCCGTACGGCACCCCGCACCCGGCGGTCTTCATCTGCTCCTCCGCCACGCCGCCGGGCCCGGGCGTGCACGGCATGTCGGGGCACAACGCGGCGAAGGCCGTCTGGCGCAGGCTGCGGCAGACATGACCACCCTCACCCTCGTCCGGGGCGACCTCACCCGCGAGAGCGCCGACGCCCTCGTCAACGCCGCCAACAGCTCACTGCTCGGCGGCGGCGGAGTAGACGGCGCCATCCACCGGCGCGGCGGCCCCGCGATCCTCGCCGAGTGCCGCAGGCTGCGCGCGGGGCACCTCGGCAAGGGGCTGCCCACCGGCCGGGCGGTCGCCACCACCGCGGGCGACCTGGACGCGCGCTGGGTGATCCACACGGTCGGCCCGGTGTACAGCACGACCGAGGACCGCTCCGCGCTCCTCGCCTCCTGCTACCGCGAGTCCCTGCGCGTCGCCGACGAACTCGGCGCCCGCACGGTCGCCTTCCCCGCGATCTCCACCGGTGTCTACCGCTGGCCGATGGACGACGCGGCCCGCATCGCCGTCGAGACGGTCCGGGCCACCGACACGTCGGTGGCGGAGGCGCGGTTCGTCCTCTTCGACGACCGGGCCTACGAGGCGTTCGCCGCGCTGGTCGGCTGACCGGCCCTCGCGCCACGCCCGCTTTCCCCGCCCCGCCCCCCGGACGCTTTCCCACCTGGCTTGACGCTTCTCTTGCAACTGATGTGCAATAACCCCGCACCAACGACAAGCGTGGGGGAGACATGAGGACCCGTCGGACCCGTCCGATACGAAGTGCCGCGGTGGTGGCGGCGTTCGCCGCGGGCGCCGGCGCCTGCTCCGCGCCCGGGGGCGGTACCGGAGGCGACGCCGAGGCGGCCGAGTCCGTCGTGATCGGCGTGGCCTCGGAGCCGGACACCCTGAGCCCGCTGCTCGGCTACGGCAAGGACGGAAACTCCAAGATCTTCGACGGGCTGCTCGCCCGCGACACCGACCTCAAGCTGAAGCCGGCCCTGGCGACCGCGCTGCCGAAGATCGCCGACGGCGGCCGGACGTACACGTACACCCTGCGCGAGGGCGTGAAGTTCAGCGACGGGGAGCCGCTGACGGCCCAGGACGTGGTCTACACGTACCGCACCGTCCTCGACGCGAAGACCAACAACACCGCCCGCAGCGAACTGGACGCCGTCGAGGACGTCCGCGCGAGCGGCGACGGCACCGTCGTCTTCACCCTCAAGTACCCGTACGCGGCCTTCGCCGCCCGCACGGTGCTGCCCATCGTCCCCGAGCACGTCGCGGGCAAGCAGAACCCCAACACCGGCGCCTTCAACACCAAGCCGGTCGGCACCGGCCCGTACGTGCTGGCCGACTGGAGCAAGGGCGAGAAGCTCACCTTCAAGGCCAACCCGCACTACTGGGGCGGCGAGCCCGCGGTGAAGACCTTCACCACGGCGATCATCGCCGACGACAACGTGCGCGCCACCCGCCTGCGCTCGGGCGACCTCGACGGTGCCGTCCTGCCGCCCAACCTCGCCGCCACCTTCAAGGACGACGACGGCCGCCGCACCTACGAGGCGAAGTCCTACGACTTCCGGGCCGTCACCCTGCCCACCACGGGCGAGGTCACCGGCGACCGGGCGGTCCGACGGGCACTGGACCTCGCGGTGGACCGCCGGGCCATGGTCGACAAGATCCTCGACGGCGCGGGCCGTCCCGCGTACGGTCCGCTGCCCGCCGACGACCCCTGGTACGCGCGCGGCATCGAGCGCCCGCGGGACCTCGCCGAGGCCCGGCGCGTCCTGGACGAGGCGGGCTGGAAGGCCGGCTCCGGCGGGGTCCGCGCCAAGGACGGGCGGCGCGCCTCGTTCACCCTGTACTACCCCTCGGGCGACAAGGTCCGACAGGACCACGCGCTCGCCTACGCCTCCGACGCCAAGAAGGCCGGCATCGAGGTGAAGGTGGAGGGCGCCACCTGGGAGGTCATCGAGCCGCGGATGAAGCACGACGCCGTCCTCGCGGGCTTCGGCAGCGTCGGCGACCCGGACTTCGGCCTCTACACCCTGCTGCACTCCTCCCTCGCCAACGACGGCTTCAACAACATGGCCGGCTACGACGACAAGGCGGTGGACGAGGCACTCGACGCCGGGCGACGCACCCAGGACCCGAAGAAGCGCGAGGCCGCCTACGACGACATCCAGCAGGCCCTCGTCGAGAACCCCGGCTACACCTTCCTCACCCACATCGACCACCTCTACGTCCTCGCCGACCGCTGGAAGGGCCTGACCACCCAGCTGGAGCCGCACGAGCACGGCTTCGCCAGCGGACCCTGGTGGAACATCGAGGACTGGCAGCCCAAGAAGTGAACCGGTCCGCCCGGCGGCTGCCCTGGGGACCGATGGCACGCCTCGCGGGACGACGGGCGCTGTTCGCCGTCCCCGTCGTCCTCGTCGTCACCTTCGGCGTCTTCGCCATCGCCGCCGCCTCCCCGTTCGACCCCGTCAAGGCGTACGCCGGCACCGCCGCGCTCGGCGCCGACCAGGAGACCCTGGACCGGCTGCGGGACAACCTCGGTGTCGACCAGTCCTTCGTCGCGCGCTGGTGGAACTGGCTGACCTCGGCGCTCACCGGCGACCTCGGGCACTCCGGGGTGATGCGCCAGCCGGTCGCCGAGGTGATCGGCGAACGCCTCGTGTGGTCCGCGCTGCTGTGCGCCGTCGCCTTCGCGGTCGCCGTCCTGGCCGGCACGCTCCTCGGGGTGCTGGCCGCCCGCCGCCCCGGCTCGATGCTGGACCGGGCCGTCACCTCGGTCGCGTACACCCTGGAGGCGGCGCCGGTCTTCTGGATCGCGCTGCTCGCCGTGTGGCTGTTCGCCCTCCAGTGGGACGTCCTGCCTGCCGGCGGGCTGACGGACACCGCCAGCGAGCAGGTCACCCCCGGACAGGTCGCGAGCCACATCGTGCTGCCCGCGGGCGTGCTCGCGGTCTCCCAACTGCCCTGGTTCACGCTCTACGTGCGCCAGGGGGTCGGCGACGCCCTGGCCGAGGACCCGGTGCGCGGCGCACGGGCCCGCGGCATCGGGGAGGGCACCGTCCTGTTCGGACACGCACTGCGCTCGGGACTGCTGCCGGTGCTCACCCTGATCGGCTCCCGCGTCCCCGAACTCATCACCGGCGCCCTGCTGGTGGAGACCGTCTTCAGCTGGCCGGGCATCGCCGCGGCCACCGTCGAGGCGGCCACCGCCGTCGACTTCCCGCTGCTGGCCGCCCTCACCACCCTCGCCACCGCCGCCGTACTCGCCGGCAACCTGCTCGCCGACCTGCTCTACGGACTCTTCGACCCGAGGGTGAAGCTCAGTGATATGTGAGTCCCATGGCTGAGATCACAGCCGAGAAGACGGCGCGGCCCACCGTGTGGCGCTCCCACGGCGCCGACCGCCGCTCCACCCGCACCCTGCGCCTGCGCACCTCCGCGGCGCTGCTGGCCGTGACCGTCCTCGCGGTGCTGCTCGTGCCGCCGCTGGTCCAGCTCGACCAACAGGCCGTCGACCTCGCCGCGAAACTGCGGGCGCCCAGCTGGGCCCACCCGTTCGGCACCGACGACGTCGGCCGCGACCTGCTGCTGCGCTGCGTCTACGGGCTGCGTGTCTCGCTGCTCGTCGGAGTGGCGGCGGCCCTGACGGCGACCGTGGTCGGCACCGCCGTGGGCGCCACCGCCGGAGCGCTGGGCGGCTGGGTCGACCGCGGTGTGATGCGGGTCGTCGACACCATCGCCTCCGTGCCCCACCTGCTGCTCGGCATCTTCATCGTCGCCATGTTCCGGCCGGGCGTCTGGCCGGTGGTGGTCTCCGTCGCGCTCACCCACTGGCTGTCCACCGCGCGCATCGTCCGCGCCGAGGTGCTGTCCCTGCGATCGCGCCCCTACGTCGACGCGGCCGTCTCCGGCGGCGCCTCCCGGTGGCGCGTGGCCGTACGGCACCTGCTGCCGGGCGTGCTGCCGCAGGCCGCGCTGGCCGCCGTACTGATGGTGCCGCACGCCATGTGGCACGAGTCCGCGCTGTCCTTCCTGGGGCTCGGGCTGCCCACCCACACCGCGAGCCTCGGCAACCTGATCCAGGAGGCGCGGGGATCGCTGCTCGCCGGGCACTGGTGGCCCACCCTCTTCCCGGGCCTGTTCATCATCGTCCCCACCCTCGCCGTCGCCGGTCTCGCGGGTGCCTGGCGGGAGCGGATCAACCCCCGCCGCCGATCGGAGCTGATGCTGTGACCGAGCGAGCCCCCGTGCTGTCGGTACGCGGTCTGTCGGTGCGTTTCCTGATGCCGGGCGGGCGGAGCGTCGCCGCCGTCACCGACGCCCACTTCGACGTGGCGGCCGGCGAGTGCCTGGCCCTGATCGGCGAGAGCGGCTGCGGCAAGTCCGTCCTCGCCTCCGCCCTGCTCGGCCTGCTGCCCGGCAACGCGCGGATCGCGGGCAGCGCGCTCCTCGGCGACCTGGACCTGCTCACCGCCGACGAGCGGACCTTCGCGCGCACCGTACGGGGCCGGCTGATCGGCCTCGTGCCGCAGAGCCCGGCCGCCCACCTCACCCCGGTCCGCACGATCCGCTCCCAACTGGAGGAGACCGTCGCGCACCTCACCCCGGTCCGCGGCCGAGCGGACCTGCGCCGGGCCGCGGAGGCCGCCGCCGAACGCGCCGCCTTCCCCCCGGACCACCTCGACCACCACCCGCACGAACTCTCCGGCGGTCTCGCCCAGCGTGCCGCCACGGCCCTCGCCCTGGTCGGCGAGGCCCCGCTGCTGCTCGCCGACGAGCCGACCACCGGACTCGACCGGGACCTGGTGGACCGGACCGTCGACGAGCTGCGACGCCATGTCGACGACGGAACGGGCGACGAGGGGCGGGCGCTGCTGATGATCACCCACGACCTGGCCGCCGCCGAGCGCATCGCCGACCGGATCGCCGTCATGTACGCGGGCCGCATCGTCGAACTTGCCGACGCCGACGAGTTCTTCGGCACCCCCGGACCCCGCCACCCCTACAGCCGCGGCCTGCTGGACGCCCTGCCCGAACGAGCCTTCACCCCGATCCCCGGGCTGCCGCCCGAACTCGGCGCCCTCCCGGACGGCTGCGCCTTCGCCGTCCGCTGCGAGCGGGCCACCGACTCCTGCGCCACGCTCCCGTCGCTGGCCGGCACGGTCGCCTGCCACCACCCGCACGCCGTGCTCACGGAGGCCGCCGACCGTGCTTGAACTGAGCGACATCACCGCCGGCTACGACAGGAACGCGCCCGTGATCCGGGGGATCTCCCTGTCGGTCGCGCCCGGGGAGGCCGTCGGCCTGCTCGGCCCGAGCGGCTGCGGCAAGTCCACCCTCGCCCGCGTGGCGGCCCTGCTGCACCACCCCGACGCCGGCACCCTCGTGGTCGACGGCACCCCCGTACGGCGCTGGCGCCACCGCGCCCCGCGTGAGCAGCGCACCGCCTTCGGCGTCGTCTTCCAGCAGGCCCGGCTCTCCGCCGACCCCCGGCTGGCGCTCACCGACCTGATCGCCGAGCCCCTGCGCGCCACCGGCCGCCGGACGGGGATGACCGACCGGGTCCGTGAACTGGCCGCCACCGTGGGGCTGACCACCGACCTGCTGAGCAGACGTCCGCACGAGGTCAGCGACGGCCAGCTGCAGCGCGCCTGCCTCGCCCGCGCGCTGGTGCTGCGCCCGCGCTGGCTGGTGTGCGACGAGATGACGGCGATGCTCGACGCCTCCACCACCGCCGCCCTGGTCCGGGTGGTGGAGGACTACCGCGCCGCCACCTGCGCGGGCCTGCTGGCCGTCGGCCACGACCGCGTCCTCCTCGACCGCTGGTGCGACCGCACCGTCGAATGGGCCACCTTGACGCGCTCCTGACCGCGTTCCCGCCCGCCGCGGACAGGGGAGCGGCCACCGTCCACCAGGAACCAACAAAGTCCGATGGGGTAATTGATTCGGTTGTGTTCGGGTCCTAGGGTGTGCCTGACCCAGTAGTCGCCGCGTCACCGGCAGTTGTGCAGCACCCCCACGTCAACTGCTGTCACAGCACCGAGCGTTGAGCCGCCCCCGAAGCCCACGGAAGGCCACGGTCATGCCGCACTCGCCCGTGTCACCCGCCGCACTCCCGGCCCCCCACCCCCGGCCGCTCGTCAGCCGCCGACGCCTCCTGGAGGGCGGCGCCGCCGTCCTCGGCGCGCTCGCCCTGTCCGCCCCGCCCGTCGCGGCCCACGCGGCCGGCCGCCGGACGCCGGCCGACGAGACCCCGCAGTGGCAGGACTTCGGTGTCTTCAGACTCGGCACCGAACCGCCGCACACCACGCTCATGCCCTACCCGGACGTGAAGGCGGCCCTCACCGGAGACCGCACCCGCTCGCCGTACCGGCTGAGCCTCGACGGCACCTGGAAGTTCGCCTACGCCGACCGCCCCGAGGACCGGGACGTCGACTTCCACCGCACCGACACCGACGACGGCGACTGGGAGACCATCCCGGTGCCGTCCGTGTGGCAGCTGCACGGCCACGACTTCCCGATCTACCTGAACATCACGTACCCGTACTGGGGCCCCAACGGCCGCGGCGAGGACCCGCAGCCGCCCACCGCGCCGACCCGCTACAACCCGGTCGGCCAGTACCGGCGCACGTTCACCGTCCCCCGCGACTGGGACGGCCGCCGCACCTTCCTCCACTTCGAGGGCGTCAAGTCCGCCCACTACGTGTGGATCAACGGCGAACTGGTCGGCTACGACGAGGACTCCTACACGCCCTCCGAGTACGACATCACCGACCACCTGAAGCCCGGCACCAACCAGATCGCCGTCGAGGTCTACCGCTACGCCGACGGCGACTGGCTGGAGGACCAGGACATGATCCGGCTGAGCGGCATCTTCCGCTCGGTCCACCTCTACTCCACGCCCGCCGTGCACCTGCGCGACTTCAAGCTGGAGACCCCGCTGGACGACACGTACACGGACGCCGAGCTGGTGGTCACCGCGAGCGTGCGGGCGTACGGGGACGGGCCCGCCGCTGCCGGCCGGTACACCGTGGAGACCCAGCTCCACGACGCCCGCGGCCACGCCGTCTGGACCCGCCCGCTCCAGCAGTCCGCCGACCTCGCCGCCGTCGGCGCCGGCCAGGACGTCACCGTACGGGCCGCGAAGGCCGTACCCGGGCCCCGGCTGTGGTCGGCCGAGCAGCCGTACCTCTACACCGCCGTCCTGCGCCTGCGGGACCCCGCGGGGAAGGTCGTCGAGACCCTGTCGCACCGGGTCGGCTTCCGCGAGTTCGCGCTCAAGGACGGCCTGATGCGCATCAACGGCCGGCCCGTCTCCTTCCGCGGCACCAACCGGCACGAGATGCACCCGGACCGGGGCACCGCCCTCAGCCGCGACGACCTGGTCCAGGACATCAGGATCATCAAGCAACTCAACATGAACAGCGTCCGCACCTCGCACTATCCGAACAACCCGCTCTGGTACGAACTCGCCGACGAGTACGGCCTCTACCTCGTCGACGAGACCAACCTGGAGACGCACGGCATCCGCGAGGAGTACCCCGGTGACCACCCCGAGTGGACCGAGGCCTGTGTGGCCCGTGCCCAGAACATGGTGCACCGCGACAAGAACCACCCCTCCGTAGTCATCTGGTCGCTCGGCAACGAGGCCGGCGGCGGCAGCACCTTCACCGCCATGCACGACTGGATCCGCGCCTACGACCCCACCCGCGTCATCCAGTACGAGGGCGACGACCGCCCCGGCATCAGCGACATCCGCTCCGAGATGTACGACACCCCGCAACGCGTCGAGCAGCGGGCGAAGGACACCTCGGACACCCGCCCGTACGTGATGATCGAGTACGCCCACTCGATGGGGAACTCCACCGGCAACTTCAAGAAGTACTGGGACGTCGTCCGCGCCCACGACGTGCTCCAGGGCGGCTGGATCTGGGACTTCGTCGACCAGTCGCTGACCTGGCCGGTCCCGGAGCGCACCCTGCTGACCGAGACCGGGCCCGCCGGGCTGCGCGGCGAGATCCTCGGCGCCTCGGGGACCTTCGAGCCCGGCAAGGGCCTGTCCGGCGGCACCGTCTTCGCCCGCGACGAGGGCCTCGACCTCACCGGCTCGCTCACCCTGGAGGCCTGGGTCACCCCGGACGTGACCGGCTACCACCAGCCGATCCTCACCAAGGGCGACACCCAGTACGCGCTGAAGCAGAACAACCGGACGCTGGAGTTCTTCATCCACTCCGGCGGTCAGTGGATCACCGCCACCTGGACGGTGCCGGAGGACTGGACCGGCCGCGAGCACCACATCGCGGGCGTCTTCGACGCGGAGGCCGGCAACCTCACCCTGTACGTGGACGGCGAGCGGCGGGCGACCCGTACCACCGACCGCAGGCCCACCAACAACACCGCCTCCCTGGCCCTCGCCACCGACGCCGACAACCAGGTCCGCGAGTTCAGCGGCACCATCCACCGCGCTCGCGTCCACGCCCGCGCCCTCACCGCCGCCGAACTGGCCGACGACGACCGCGGCCCCGGTGACGACGGGGTGCGGTTCTGGTTCGACGCGCGGACCGTGGGGGTCGAGCGGAAGCGGCCCAAGGAGAAGACCTTCTTCGCCTTCGGCGGCGACTGGGGCGACAACCCCAACGACGGCTGCTTCGTCGCCGACGGCGTCGTCCTCGCCGACCGCGGCCACACCGGCAAGGCCGCCGAGGTCAAACGGGTCTACCAGGCCGTCGGCGTCGAACCGCGGGCCGGGGAGGCGGGCTCGGTCACGCTCGTCAACGAGTACCTGTTCACCGACCTGCGCGAGTTCGACGGCCACTGGGAACTCGTCGCCGACGGCGAGGTGGTGCGGCGCGGGCGGCTCACCCGCCGGCAACTGGACGTGCGGCCGCTGTCCCGCAAGGACATCACCGTGCCCGTGAGGCTGCCGGACGACCCGGAGCCCGGCACCGAGTACTTCCTCCAGCTGTCCTTCACCACCAAGGAGGCCACGCCCTGGGCGAAGGCGGGCTTCGAGGTCGCCCGGGCGCAACTGGCCCTGGACGTGGACGTCCGCGCCGTGACCCCCGTGCCCCTGGACCGGGTGCCGGCCCTGCGCCACCGGGACGGCGCCGATGAGGTCACGGTCGACGGCCGGGGCTTCTCGGTGACCGTCGACAAGCGCTCCGGCACCCTCTCCTCGTACGAGGCCAAGGGCAGGCGGCTGATCACCTCCGGGCCCGTGCCCAACTTCTGGCGCGCGCCCACCGACAACGACCACGGCAACGGGCAGCACACCCGCAACCAGACCTGGCGCGACGCCGGCGCCCGGCGCGAGGTCACGGACGTCACCGTGCGCGCCCTGGGCGAGCGGGCCGTCGTGATCGAGGTCACCGGTACCCTGCCCACCACCGTCGAGTCGACGTACACCACCTCGTACACGGTGTTCGGCAACGGCGAGATCAAGGTCGACAACACCCTGCGCCCGGGCGCCGCGAACCTCCCGTACATCCCGGAGGTGGGCACCCTGCTGTTCCTGCCGCGCGGCCTGGACCGGCTGCACTACTACGGTCGCGGCCCCGAGGAGAACCACTGGGACCGCAACACCGGCACCGATGTCGGCCTGTACTCCGGGACCGTCGCCGAGCAGTGGACGCCGTACATCCGGCCGCAGGAGAACGGCAACAAGACCGACGTCCGCTGGATCGCCCTCACCGACCGCCACGGCGTCGGCCTGCTCGCCTCGGGCGAGCCCCTGCTGGAGGCCAACGCGTCCCACTTCACGCCGGAGGACCTGTCGGCGGGGGTGCGGCACGACTACCAGCTCACCCCGCGCGACGCCGTCGTGCTGCGGCTGAATTACCGTCAGATGGGGGTCGGCGGTGACAACAGCTGGGGCGCGCACACACACGACGAGTTCAAGCTGTTCGCCGACCGGGACTACTCCTACACCTACCGGCTGCGGCCGTTGACGGACGTGCGGGAGGCAATGGCCGCCTCACGCCGGCCCACGGCGACCGATTAGAGGCCCGGGAGCCCGGGGTACCCGGGCTCCCATGGGTGACGTACTGGTGGGAGCGTGTTCCTGGACGGACCGTCAGCTCGTGGCGAGCGGCTGGTATCCGCGCGGGCGACGGGACGCCGAGGGGCGGCTGCGGCACTACGCCGCACGGCTGCCCGTCGTCGAAGTGGACGCCGGGTACTACGCCTTGCCGAGCCGGCGCAACGCCGAGCTGTGGGTGGAGCGCACGCCCGAGGGGTTCCGTTTCGACGTCAAGGCCTTCTCCCTGCTCACGGGCCACCCCACCCGGGTGGAGGCCCTGCCTCCCGACCTCCGAGGAGTCGGCCCCGACGCGCTGCGGCGCGGACGGGCGGACGAGGGCCTGCTGGACGAGGTGTGGGGCCGCTTCGCCGAGGCGGTCGAGCCGCTGCGCAAGGCGGGGCGGCTCGGCACCGTGCTGTTCCAGTTCCCGCCGTGGTTCGCGCCCGGTACCCCGGCCGAGGCGACACTGGAAGCGTGCGCCCGGCGCACAAAGGCCTGGCCGCTCGCCGTCGAGTTCCGGCACCCCGGGTGGTGGGCGCCGCGGCAGGCGGACACCACCCACGCGCTGCTGTCCGCGCTGGACGCGTCGGCGGTCGGCACCGACATGGCCCAGGATCTGCCCGCCTCCCTGCCGCCCGTCGCGCCGGTCACCCGGCCCGCCCTCGCCGTCGTCCGCTTCCACGGGCGCAGCCGCGCGTGGGGGAGGGGAAGCAAGGAGGACCGCTTCCGGTACGACTACTCCGCCGCCGAACTCGCCGCCTGGGCGCCCCGACTGCGGCGCGCCGCCCGGCAGGCGGACGAACTGCACGTGCTCTTCAACAACTGCTGCGCGGACGCCGCCGTACGCGCCGCCGAGACCATGCGGGAGCTGCTCACTCCGCCGCGTCGCTGAGGCCCAGCCGCAGGTGCTCCACGTGGAACACGGCCTGGTCGAGGAGTTCGGCGACGTGGTGGTCGTGCAGCGCGTAGACCACCGACCTGCCCCGGCGCTCACCCACCACGAGCCCCAGGTTGCGCAGCAGCCGCAGCTGGTGCGAGCAGGCCGACTGCTCCATGCCGACCTCCGCCGCCAGTTCGGTGGCCGGCAGCGGGCCTTCGCGCAGGCGGGCCAGGATCAGCAGCCGGGACGGCGTGGACAGGGCCTGGAGCGTCGTGGCGACCTTCGCGACGTTGTCCGCGTCCAGCCGCACGCGTGCGGTGGCGTCCTGCGCGGTGGTGGCGGCTCCGTGACCCATGCGGTTCATCCTACTCACCACACATGAACGCATGAATGAGTCTTCATCTGTTCCTGTATGGTGTGCCGCGTGTCCACCACGCTCGCCCCCACCAAGGTCCCCGCGTCCGTCCACCGGGCGCCCCGCCGACGCACCCGGGTCCTCGCCCTGCCCGAGGCCCGCTGGGCGCTCGCCTCGCTCCTCGCCTTCCTCGCCGCGCTCCCGCTCGACCTGGGCTCCGCCCCCGCCTGGACCTACGGCCCGCTCTACGCCCTCGCCTACGCCGCCGGCGGCTGGGAGCCCGCGCTGGAGGGCCTGCGGGCGCTGCGCGAGAGGACCCTGGACGTCGACCTGCTGATGATCGTCGCGGCGCTCGGCGCGGCGTCCATCGGGCAGGTCCTCGACGGAGCCCTGCTCATCGTCATCTTCGCCACCTCCGGCGCCCTGGAGGCCCTGGCCACCGCCCGCACCGCCGACTCCGTGCGCGGCCTGCTCGACCTCGCGCCCACCACCGCGACCCGCCTGGACGCGGGCCGCGAGGAGACCGTCCCGACCGCCGAGCTGGCCGTCGGCGACCTGATCCTGGTCCGCCCGGGGGAGCGGATCGGCGCCGACGGCCCGGTCGTCGACGGCACCGGCGAGGTCGACCAGGCCACCATCACCGGCGAGTCCGTCCCCGTCCTCAAGCGCCCCGGCGACGACGTCTTCGCCGGCACCCTCAACGGCACCGGCGCGCTGCGCGTCCGCGTCGCCCGCGACCCCGCCGACTCGGTGATCGCCCGGATCGTCACCCTGGTCGAGGAGGCGTCCCGCACCAAGGCGCCGACGCAGCTGTTCATCGAGAAGATCGAGCAGCGTTACGCGGTCGGCGTGGTCGTCGCCACCCTCGCGGTCTTCGGCATCCCGCTCGCCTTCGGCGCCGACCTCACGGACGCCCTGCTGCGCGCCATGACCTTCATGATCGTCGCCTCGCCCTGCGCGGTGGTCCTCGCGACCATGCCGCCCCTGCTGTCCGCCATCGCCAACGCGGGCCGGCACGGCGTCCTGGTGAAGTCCGCGGTCGCCATGGAACGCCTCGGCGAGATCGACACCACCGCCCTCGACAAGACCGGCACCCTCACCGAGGGCACCCCCGAGGTGACCGCCGTACGCCCGCTGCCCGGCTCCGGGCTCGACGAGGACGCCCTCCTCGCGCTCGCCGCCGCCGCCGAGCACCCCAGCGAGCACCCGCTGGCCCGCGCGATCGTGGCCGCCGCCCGCGCCCGGAACCTGCCCCTCGCGCCCGCGGCGGACTTCACGGCGACCCCGGGCCGGGGCGTGACGGCCGTGGTCGGGGGCCGCACCGTGCACGTCGGCCGGGCCGGGGCCCCCGAGGGCGCCGACACCACCGTCCAGGTCACCCGCGACGGCACCCCGGTCGGCACCCTCGCCCTCACCGACCGGCTGCGCGCCGACGCCGCCGAGGCAACCGCCGCGCTGACCGCCCTCACCGGCACCGCCCCTACCTTGCTCACCGGCGACAACGCCCCCGCCGCCGCCCGCGTGGCCGCCGCGACCGGCATCACCGACGTCCGCGCGGACCTGCTGCCCGAGGACAAGGTCGAGGCCGTACGGGAGGGGGAGCGGGCGGGCCGCAGGGTGCTCTTCGTCGGCGACGGCGTCAACGACGCCCCCGCGCTGGCCGCCGCGCACGCGGGACTCGCCATGGGCCGGGCCGGCTCCGACCTGGCCCTGGAGACCGCGGACGCGGTCGTCGTGCGCGACGAGCTGACGGCGGTTCCCGCCGTCGTCCGGCTGTCCCGGCGCGCCCGCGGGCTGGTCGTCCAGAACCTGGTCATCGCGGGCACGTGCATCACCGTCCTCGTCCTGTGGGACCTGATCGGGCATCTCCCGCTGCCCCTGGGCGTCGCCGGACACGAGGGCTCGACCGTGCTGGTCGGTCTCAACGGACTGCGGCTGCTGCGCGAGTCGGCGTGGCGATCCGGACCGGCCCAGGAAGCGTGACGTCCGTGTCGGATTCCCGCCAGCCCACACCGGGCCGGCGGGCCATCCTGGACGCATGCAGACGGGAATGCACACCGACACCGAGCGCTGCGTGCGCGCCGTACGGTCGAAGGACGCACGGTTCGACGGCTGGTTCTTCACGGCCGTCCTGACGACCCGCATCTACTGCCGGCCCAGCTGCCCGGTGGTGCCGCCCAAGCCCGAGAACATGGTCTTCCACCCGAGCGCGGCGGCCTGCCAGCAGGCCGGGTTCCGGGCGTGCAAGCGCTGCCGCCCGGACACCAGCCCCGGCTCCCCGGAGTGGAACCTGCGCGCCGACCTCACCGCCCGCGCGATGCGGCTGATCGCCGACGGCGTCGTGGACCGCGAGGGCGTTCCCGGTCTCGCCGCGCGGCTCGGCTACAGCACCCGGCAGGTCGAACGCCAGCTCCTGGCCGAACTGGGCGCCGGACCGCTCGCGCTGGCCCGCGCCCAGCGCGCCCAGACCGCCCGGCTGCTCATCGAGACGACCCCGCTGCCGATGGCGGACGTCGCCTTCGCGGCCGGCTTCTCCTCCGTCCGCACCTTCAACGACACGGTCCGCGAGGTCTTCGCACTCTCCCCGAGCGAGCTGCGCACCCGCGTCCCGAAGAGCCGCCCGGCCCCCGCCGCCACCCCCGGGACCCTCTCCCTGCGCCTCCCGTTCCGCACCCCGTTCCACCCCGACAACCTCTTCGGGCACCTCGCCGCCACCGCCGTACCCGGCGTGGAGGAGTGGCTCCCCCACAGCCTTGAGGGCGTGGGAGGTACCCCCATCAGCGCCTACCGCCGCACCCTGCGCCTCCCGTACGGTCACGGCATCGTCGCGCTCGCCCCCCGCCCCGACCACATCGCCTGCCGCCTCACCCTCGGCGACCTGCGCGACCTGACCGTCGCGATCAGCCGCTGCCGCCGCCTGCTCGACCTGGACGCCGACCCCGTGGCCGTCGACGACCAGCTGCGCGCGGACCCGCTGCTCGCACCGCTCGTCGACAAGGCGCCCGGCCGGCGCGTGCCGCGCACGGTCGACGAGGCGGAGTTCGCCGTACGGGCCGTGCTCGGCCAGCAGGTCTCCACCGCCGCCGCACGCACCCACGCCGCCCGCCTGGTCACGGCGCACGGCGATCCGGTCGACGACCCCGAGGGCGGTCTGACCCACCTCTTCCCGTCACCGGAGGCACTGGCGCGGGTGGACCCGCAGACCCTGGCCATGCCCCGCACCCGCCGCACGACCCTGACCACGCTCGTCTCCCACCTGGCCGACGGCTCACTCGCCCTGGGCGTCGAGACCGACTGGGCCGAGACCCGGGCCCGGCTCCTCGCCCTCCCCGGCTTCGGCCCCTGGACGGCCGACGTCATCGCCATGCGCGCCCTCGGCGACCCCGACGCCTTCCTCCCCACCGACCTCGGCGTCCGCCGCGCCGCCGGGGAGCTGGGCCTGCCCTCCACACCGGCGGCGCTCACCGCCCGCGCGGCGGCCTGGCGGCCCTGGCGGGCGTACGCCGTCCAGTACCTCTGGGCGACCGACAGCCACCCGATCAACTTCCTGCCCGTGTGACCGTGTGAACCCCCTGCGAGGAACCCCCGTGAAACAGCACACCATGATCGACAGCCCCTACGGCGCGCTGACCCTCGTCGCCGAGGACGGCGCCCTGTGCGGCCTCTACATGACCGACCAGCGTCACCGCCCGCCCGAGGAGAGCTTCGGTGCGCCCGACGACGGACCGTTCGCCGAGGCGGAGGAGCAGCTGACGGCGTACTTCGCGGGTGAGCTGACGGACTTCACCCTCGACCTGAGGCTGAACGGCACCCCGTTCCAGCGCACGGTCTGGGACCAGCTCCGCCGCATCCCCTACGGCGAGACCCGCACCTACGGCGAACTCGCCGCCGCCCTCGGCAACGCGGCCGCCTCCCGCGCCGTGGGCCTCGCCAACGGCCGCAACCCCATCGGCATCATCGTCCCCTGCCACCGCGTCATCGGCGCGAGCGGCGGCCTCACCGGCTACGGCGGCGGCCTGGAGCGCAAGCAGCGCCTGCTCGACTTCGAACGGGGCGCCGCGCTGTTCTAGCGGCCCCCCGGAACGGCTGCCGCGTCCCCGCCCTCACCCACCCGCTCCGTCGCTCCCGGACACCAGCGTGCGCAGCAGCTCGGGCAGGGCGGTCCCGATCGGTTCCCGGACGACCTCGTCGGCGAGGTCGTCGTACGGGGTCGGTTCGGCGTTGACGACGACGAGGCGGGCGCCGTGGTCGGCGGCCACGCCGGCCAGTCCGGCGGCGGGCTGCACCTGGAGGCTGCTGCCGACCGCGATGAACACCTGGCACGCCTTGCTGATGGCGGCCGCCTCGCCGAGCACCACCGGGTCGAGCCGCTCGCCGAACATCACGGTCGCCGGTTTCAGGATGCCGCCGCACTCCCGGCACGGCGGGTCGTCCTCACCGGCGTCGACCCGGGCGAGCGCGTCCTCCATCGGCCCCCGGGCGTGGCAGGCGGTGCACACGCAGCTGCGTGCGCTGCCGTGCAGTTCGAGGACCTTGCGGGCGGGGACCCCGGCCAGCTGGTGCAGGCCGTCCACGTTCTGCGTGATCACCCGGACCGGCACCCCGGAGCGCTCCAGCTCCGCCACCGCGCGGTGCGCGGCGTTCGGCTCGGCCCCCAGCGCCCCGGCCTCCCGGCGCATCCGCCAGGAGCGCCGCCTGATCTCCGGGTCGCCCATGTAGTACGCGTACGTGACGAGCTTCTCGGCCTCCGGATCGCGCTGCCACAGCCCGTTCGGCCCGCGGTAGTCGGGGATGCCGGAGTCCGTCGAGATGCCGGCACCGCTCAGCAGGGCGACGAGGGGCTTGCTGGTCATGCGGTCGAGCGTAGGACGCGGGGGTGCGGGCGGCGAACGGTTATCGGTCGACGCGGACGCCGTTCTCCAGCTCGGCCGTCCCGGAGCCGTCCGCGAGGACGTCCAGCGCGGCCAGGACCCGGCCGTGCAGCGGGCCGAGCAGGTACGCGCCCAGTTCCTCGCGGGCCACCAGCCGCCAGGACAGCAGCTCCTCCTCCTGCAAGCGGATCGCCTTCAGGTCGTCCTCGGTCAGGACCCCGCCGTCGTAGAGGTAGGCGACGATCGGCGGGCGGCCCGTCCCGCGCACCCAGTCCACCGCGAGCAGCCGGCCGAGCCGGACGTCCAGCCCGATCTCCTCGACGGTCTCCCGCCACGCGCCCTGCCGCGGCGCCTCCCCGTCCTCCGACTCGATCGTGCCGCCGGGCAGCACCCATCCGTCGCGGTAGTTGGGCTCGACGAGCAGCACCCGGCCCTCGGCGTCGCGGAACAGGGCGGCGGCGCCGGCCAGGACGCGGGGCAGCCCGGCGATGTATGCGGCGTAGTCAGCAGTGGTCATCCCGAAAGCGTAGCGAGCCGCCGGCCCCCTCCCGGCCGGTCCAGGGTGCGGGCAGGGCATGACGGCGTGGCCGTCCTCCGGTTATGGTCGCAGCGGCGCGACTGCCTTGACGTGCGCAAGGCTCGGAGAGCAAGGGGAGAGCAAGGTGGCTGACGCTGCAGGAGACGGGGCCCGCCGGGTGCTCGTCGCCGCGGACAAGTTCAAGGGCTCGCTGACGGCCGTGGAGGTCGCCGAGCGGGTGACGGCCGGACTGCGCCGTGTCGTGCCGGACCTCGAGGTCGAGGCGCTGCCCGTGGCCGACGGCGGCGACGGCACCGTGGCCGCCGCGGTCGCGGCCGGGTTCGAACGCCGGGAGGTACGGGTCACCGGGCCCCTCGGTGACGAGGTGACGGCCGCGTTCGCGCTGCGCGGTGACACCGCGGTCGTGGAGATGGCCGAGGCCAGTGGCCTCCAGCGGCTTCCGGAGGATGTCCTCGCGCCCCTGACGGCGTCCACGTTCGGTTCCGGCGAGCTGCTGCGGGCCGCGCTGGACGCGGGGGCGCGGACGATCGTGTTCGGCGTCGGCGGCAGCGCGACCACCGACGGCGGCGCCGGGATGCTGGCGGCGCTGGGCGCGCGCTTCACGGACCGGGACGGGGCGCCGGTCGCGCCGGGCGGGGGCGGCCTCGCCGATCTGGCCTCGGCCGACCTGTCGGACCTGGACCCGCGGCTGGCCGGCGTCGAGCTGGTGCTCGCGAGCGACGTCGACAACCCGCTGACCGGGCCGAAGGGCGCCCCCGCGGTCTACGGCCCGCAGAAGGGCGCCTCACCCGAGGACGTCGAGGCCCTGGACGCGGCCCTCGCGCACTTCGCGAAGGTGCTGGAACAGACGGAGACCGTGGGCGCGCGGGCCGCCGAGTACGCCGCCTCGCCGGGTGCCGGCGCGGCCGGCGGGATCGGCTTCGGCGCGATGCTGCTCGGCGCGCGGTTCCGGCCCGGCATCGAGGTGATGCTGGACGTGCTCGGCTTCGCGCCGGCACTGGAGCGGGCCGACCTGGTGATCACGGGCGAGGGCTCGCTGGACGAGCAGACCCTGCACGGCAAGGCCCCGGCCGGTGTCGCCGCGGCGGCGCGGGCCGCGAACAAGGAGGTCGTCGCGGTGTGCGGGCGCCTCGCGCTGGCGCCCGCGGTACTGGGGCGGGCCGGCATCCGACGGGCCTACCCGCTGACGGACGTCGAGCCGGACGTGCGCAAGTGCATCGCCGAGGCGGGGCCGATCCTGGAACGGGTGGCCGAGGGCATCGCCCGGGACTTCCTGAGCTGAGTCGGCCTCCGCCGTCCCGGCCCCGGCCCCGGCCCACCGCACCGCGCCGGGTACGCACAGACGGCGACGCGCAGACGGGGACGCACAGACGGAAGGGCCCCTGACCCACCCGGGTCAGGGGCCCTTCCGCGTCAGTGCTGCCGCTACGGCTGTGCCGCGCGCGCCTCCCGCCGGTTGTCACGGAAGTTGTTCACCCTGCGGGCCGTGGCGAAGAGCGGGATCACCGCGCCCATCACCAGCTGCAGCGCACACCCCGTCTGGAGGAGCAGCTGCCCGCTCGGCGCGTCGAAGGCCCATGCGGCCAGCAGCCCCATCGACAGCACGATCCACGACAGCATCGCCACCGCCAGCCGCCCCCGCGGCTTCGGGTACTCGACCCGGCTCACCATCAGCCAGGCGGTGCCGATGATCGCGAGCAGCGTCGCCACGAAGGGCAGCTCCAGCAGCACGATCGACACCACCGTCAGCGCCCCGAACGGCGACGGCATGCCCTGGAAGGTGCCGTCCTTCACGGTGACGCAGGAGAACCGGGCGAGTCTCAGCACCACCGCCAGCAGCACCACGATCGCCCCCACCGCCGCCACGCGCTGGTAGGCGTCGTCCGCGACCATGCCGTAGACGAGGACGAAGTACGCGGGGGCCAGCCCGAAGCTGATCAGGTCGGAGAGGTTGTCCAGCTCGGCGCCCATCGGGGAGCTGCGCAGCTTGCGCGCCACCAGGCCGTCGAACAGGTCGAAGATCGCCGCGCACAGCATCAGGATGACCGCCGTGGCCGCGCTGTGCCGGGCCATGCCCGACTCGTCGCTGCCCATGAGGTGCGGGATCAGGATGCCGGTGGTGGTGAAGTACACCGCCATGAAGCCGCACGTGGCGTTGCCGAGGGTGAGGGTGTCCGCTATCGACAGGCGGAGCGAGAGGGGCATCTCCTCCTCGTCGTCCGCCTCGTCGGCCTCGGGCACCCAGCCGGCCTGGGTCTGCGGATCAACCACGGTCAATGCGAGTCACCCCAGCCACCGTCTTCTGCCCCACCTCGACCGCGACCTCCACGCCCTCCGGCAGGTACAGGTCGACGCGGGAGCCGAAGCGGATCAGGCCGACCCGGTCACCCTGCTCGACCTTGGTGCCCTGCGGCACGTACGGGACGATGCGACGGGCCACCGCGCCGGCGATCTGGATCATCTCGATGTCGCCGAGCTCGGTGTCGAAGTGCCACACGACGCGCTCGTTGTTCTCGCTCTCCTTGTTGAAAGCGGGAACGAAGCCGCCCGGCACGTGCTCGACGGACGTCACCGTGCCCGCCAGGGGCGCGCGGTTGACGTGGACGTTGAGCGGGCTCATGAAGATCGCGACGCGGGTGCGTCCGTCCTTCCACGGCATGATGCTCTGCACCACACCGTCGGCGGGCGAGATGACCCGGCCCTGGGTGATCTCGCGCTCGGGGTCGCGGAAGAACCACAGCATCCCCGCCGCGAGCGCGGTGGCGGGGACGGCGACGGCCTTGGCGGCGCCGGAACGGCGGGCACGGAGGAGGCTGACGGCTGCGGTGGCGACGGTCGGCAGAAGCCACGGCGATGCTCCGCGCGCGAGGCGTACGCCGGCCAGGCTGTCGCGAGATGCAGAGGTTTGGCTGTGGGGCATGGATGACCTTCGTAGCGGATGATGCCGCACACTGACGGGGGACGGCGGCTTTCCGGCGATCGTAGCGGCTTCCCGCCGCAACTGGGTAAGCCAGGAAGCCGAGTCGGCGGCCGAACGGTGCCTACGGGGTGTGACCTTCTTCTCCAAGAAAACACCCCGTATCCGGACATCTAACCCTGGAATCGATACTCTTCGAGCAGTCGGCGGCCGATGATCATTTTCTGGATCTCGGCGGTGCCTTCACCGATCAGGAGCATCGGGGCCTCGCGGTAGAGGCGCTCGATCTCGTACTCCTTGGAGAAGCCGTACCCGCCGTGGATCCGGAAGGCGTCCTCGACGACCTCTTTGCAGTACTCGGAGGCGAGGTACTTGGCCATCCCCGCTTCCAGGTCGTTTCGTTCGCCCGAATCCTTTTTGCGTGCAGCGTTCACCATCATCGCATGCGCCGCCTCCACCTTGGTAGCCATCTCCGCGAGCTTGAACTGAATGGCCTGGTGCTGGGCGATCTGCTTGCCGAAAGTGTGACGCTGCTGGGCGTACCGGACGCCGAGCTCGAAGGCACGCTGAGCGACGCCGCAACCACGTGCCGCCACATTGACGCGGCCCACTTCGACGCCGTCCATCATTTGGTAAAAACCTCGTCCGGTGACCCCGCCGAGCACCCGATCGGCGGGAACCCGCAGGCCGTCCATGATGAGCTCGGTGGTGTCGACCCCCTTGTAGCCCATCTTGTCGATCTTGCCGGGGATGGTCAGCCCCGGCCGCACCTCGCCGAAACCGGGCTCCTTCTCCACCAGGAAGGTCGTCATCGACTTGTGCGGCGCCGTGCCGTCGGGGTGACCCTCGTCACTTTTCACCAGAACGGCCACCAGGGACGACGTTCCGCCGTTCGTGAGCCACATCTTCTGGCCGTTCAGGACGTACTCCTCGCCGTCCTTCACCGCCTTGGAGGAGATCGCCGACACGTCGGAGCCCAGCGCCGGCTCCGACATCGAGAAGGCGCCCCGGATGTCGCCCGCGGCCATGCGCGGCAGGAAGTGGTCCTTCTGCTCCCGTGTGCCGTGCTGCTTGAGCATGTACGCCACGATGAAGTGCGTGTTGATGATGCCGGAGACCGACATCCAGCCCCGGGCGATCTCCTCCACGCACAGCGCGTAGGTGAGCAGCGACTCCCCCAGGCCCCCGTACTCCTCCGGGATCATCAGGCCGAACAGGCCCAGCTCCTTGAGCCCGTCCACGATGTCCTGCGGGTACTCGTCGCGGTGCTCCAGCTCGGTGGCGACCGGGATGATCTCCTTGTCCACGAAGTCGCGGACGGTGGAGAGGATCTCCCGCTGGATGTCCGTGAGGCCGTGGGTCTGGGCGAGGCGGCTCATCTACTTCCCCTGTTCCTTCAGCTCGGGCCGGCCGGGCTGCTCGCCGCCGCGCTCCTTGATGTACGTCTCGGTGGGCACCATCACCTTGCGGCGGAAGACGCAGACGAGCGTGCCGTCCTGCTTGTAGCCCTTGGTCTCCACGTGCACGATGCCGCGGTCGTTCTTCGACTTCGACGGCCACTTGTCCAGCACGGTCGTCTCGCCGTAGATCGTGTCGCCGTGGAAGGTCGGTGCCACGTGCCTGAGCGACTCGATCTCCAGGTTGGCGATGGCCTTGCCGGAGACGTCCGGGACGGACATGCCGAGCAGGAGCGAGTAGACGTAGTTGCCGACCACCACGTTCTTGCCGAAGTCCGTCGTGCTCTCGGCGTAGTTGCTGTCCATGTGGAGCGGGTGGTGGTTCATGGTGAGCAGGCAGAACAGGTGGTCGTCGTACTCCGTGACCGTCTTGCCCGGCCAGTGCTTGTAGGTCGCCCCGACCTCGAACTCCTCGTAGGTGCGTCCGAACTGCATGGCTGTCAGGCCTCCGGGATCTCGAACGTGCTGGTGCGCGTCATGCCGGCGGCGCGGCCCTTGCCGGAGACGACCAGGGCCATCTTGCGGCTGGCCTCGTCGATCATCTCGTCGCCGAGCATCGCGGAGCCCTTCTTGCCGCCCGCCTCGGACGTGTAGTAGTCGTACGCGTCCAGGATCAGCTCGGCGTGGTCGTAGTCCTCCTGGGAGGGGGAGAAGATCTCGTTGGACGCCTCGACCTGGCCGGGGTGCAGCACCCACTTGCCGTCGAAGCCGAGGGCGGCGGCGCGCCGGGCGACCTCGCGGTAGCCGTCGACGTTGCGGATCTGGAGGTAGGGGCCGTCGATGGCCTGGAGGTTGTTGGCGCGGGCGGCCATCAGGATCTTCATCAGGATGTAGTGGTAGGCGTCGGCCGGGTAGCCGGGCGGCTGCTCGCCGACGACCAGCGACTTCATGTTGATGGACGCCATGAAGTCGGCCGGGCCGAAGATGATGGTCTCGACCCGGGGGGAGGCCTGGGCGATCTCGTTGACGTTGTTCAGGCCCTGCGCGTTCTCGATCTGCGCCTCGATGCCGATCCGGCCGACCTCGAAGCCCATCGTCTTCTCGATCTGGGTGAGCAGCAGGTCGAGGGCCACCACCTGCTGGGCGTCCTGGACCTTCGGCAGCATGATGCAGTCCAGGTTCGGGCCTGCGCCCTCCACCACCGTCACGACGTCGCGGTACGTCCACTCGGTCGTCCAGTCGTTGACGCGCACGACGCGGGTCTTGCCGGTCCAGTCGCCCTCGTTGAGGAACTTGACGATGGTGTGCCGCGCCTCCGGCTTGGCGAGCGGCGCGCAGGCGTCCTCCAGGTCGAGGAAGACCTGGTCGGCCGGCAGCCCCTGGGCCTTCTCCAGGAAGCGCGGGTTGGAGCCGGGCACCGCCAGGCAGGAACGCCGGGGGCGAAGGCGGTTGACCGTGGTCATGCGGGGACCTCCAGGGGGTCGAGCTTGTTCGCTGTGCGGATCTCGTCGACGATGCGGCCGATGATTCCGGTGATGTCGAAGTCCTTCGGGGTGAAGACCGCGGCCACTCCCGCGGCCCGCAGCTGTTCGGCGTCACCGTTCGGGATGATGCCACCGGCGATCACCGGTATATCCGTGGCACCCGCCACATGCAGCCTTTCCAGCACGTCCGGCACCAGTTGCGCGTGCGAGCCGGAGAGGATCGACAGGCCCACCGCGTGCACGTCCTCGGCGAGGGCCGCGTCCACGATCTGCTCCGGAGTGAGCCGGATGCCTTGGTAGACCACCTCGAACCCGGCGTCGCGGGCGCGCACGGCGATCTGCTCGGCACCGTTGGAGTGGCCGTCCAGGCCCGGCTTGCCGACCAGGAAGCGCAGCTTGCCCACGCCGAGGTCCTTGGCCGTCAGTTCCACCTTCCGGCGCACCAGGGACAGCGCCGACCCCTCTTCGGCGGGCAGGGCGACCGGCGCCGACGACACGCCGGTCGGTGCGCGGAACTCGCCGAACACCTCGCGCAGGGCCCCGGCCCACTCGCCGGTCGTGACGCCGGCCCGGGCGCACTCCAGGGTGGCCTCCATGAGGTTGGCGGTGCCCTTGGCGGCCTCCTTCAGCCTCTCCAGCGCCTTGCAGGGGCGCGGGTGGTTGAAGGGCGGCTGGTAGCGGGTGTCCCGCCAGTGCTGGAGCGAGGCGATGACACGGGCCTCCACCGCCGGGTCGACGGTCTGGATCGCGGTGTCCAGGTCGGCGGTCAGCGGGTTGGGCTCGGTGCCCTCGAAGGCGTTGACACCGATGATCTTCTCCTCGCCCGACTCGATCCGGGCCCGGCGCTCGGCGTGCGAGGAGACCAGCTGGGACTTGAGGTAGCCGGACTCGACGGCGGCCATCGCGCCGCCCATCTCCTGGATGCGCTCGATCTCGGCGAGCGACTCCCGGACCAGCTCGTCCACCTTCGCCTCGACCACCTTCGAGCCCTCGAAGAGGTCGCCGTACTCCAGCAGGTCGCTCTCGTAGGCCAGCACCTGCTGGATGCGCAGGGACCACTGCTGGTCCCAGGGGCGGGGCAGCCCCAGCGCCTCGTTCCAGGCGGGCAGCTGGACGGCCCGGGCGCGGGCGTCCTTGGAGAGGGTGACCGCCAGCATCTCCAGCACGATCCGCTGGACGTTGTTCTCCGGCTGGGCCTCGGTCAGACCGAGGGAGTTGACCTGGACGCCGTAGCGGAAGCGGCGGTGCTTGGGGTCCTCGATGCCGTAGCGCTCGCGGGTGACGCGGTCCCAGATGCGGCCGAAGGCGCGCATCTTGCACATCTCCTCGACGAACCGGACACCCGCGTTCACGAAGAACGAGATGCGGCCGACGACGTCGCCCATGCGTTCCTCGGGCACCTGGCCGCTGTCGCGCACGGCGTCCAGCACGGCGATCGCGGTGGACATCGCGTACGCGATCTCCTGCACCGGCGTGGCGCCCGCCTCCTGCAGGTGGTAGCTGCAGATGTTGATCGGGTTCCACTTCGGGATGTGGGAGACCGTGTACGCGATCATGTCCGTCGTCAGGCGCAGGGACGGCCCCGGCGGGAAGACGTGCGTCCCGCGGGACAGGTACTCCTTGACGATGTCGTTCTGGGTGGTGCCCTGGAGCTTGGTGATGTCGACACCCTGCTCCTCGGCGACGACCTGGTAGAGCGCCAGCAGCCACATGGCCGTGGCGTTGATGGTCATCGAGGTGTTCATCTGGTCCAGGGGGATGTCCTGGAACAGCCGGCGCATGTCACCGAGGTGCGCGACCGGCACCCCGACCCGGCCCACCTCGCCGCGGGCGAGGACGTGGTCGGAGTCGTAGCCGGTCTGGGTCGGCAGGTCGAAGGCGACCGACAGACCCGTCTGCCCCTTGGCGAGGTTGCGCCGGTACAGCTCGTTGGACGCCTCGGCCGTGGAGTGACCGGCGTAGGTCCGCATCAGCCACGGCCGGTCCTTCTGACGCTCACTCATGTCACGCTCCTCAGATGTTCCGGAAGCGGTTGATGGCGTCCAGGTGCTCGGCGCGCATCTCCTCGTCGCGCACGCCCAGGCCCTCCTCGGGGGCGAGGCAGAGCACGCCGACCTTGCCCTGGTGGGCGTTGCGGTGGACGTCGTGGGCGGCCTGGCCGGTGTCCTCCAGGGAGTACACCTTGGAGAGCGTGGGGTGGATCTTGCCCTTGGCGATCAGGCGGTTGGCCTCCCAGGCCTCGCGGTAGTTGGCGAAGTGGGAGCCGATGATGCGCTTCAGCGACATCCACAGGTAGCGGTTGTCGTACTCGTGCATGTAGCCCGAGGTCGAGGCGCACGTGGTGATGGTGCCGCCCTTGCGGGTGACGAAGACACTTGCGCCGAAGGTCTCGCGGCCCGGGTGCTCGAAGACGATGTCGATGTCCTCGCCGCCGGTGAGTTCGCGGATGCGCTTGCCGAAGCGCTTCCACTCCTTCGGGTCCTGGGTCTGCTCGTCCTTCCAGAACCGGTAGCCCTCGGCGTTGCGGTCGATGATCGCGTCGGCGCCCATGGAGCGGCAGATCTCCGCCTTCTGCGGCGAGGAGACGACGCAGATCGGGTTGGCCCCGCCGGCCAGCGCGAACTGGGTGGCGTAGGAGCCGAGGCCGCCGCTGGCGCCCCAGATGAGCACGTTGTCGCCCTGCTTCATGCCGGCGCCGTTGCGGGAGACCAGCTGGCGGTAGGCGGTGGAGTTGACCAGGCCCGGGGCCGCGGCCTCCTCCCAGCTGAGGTGGCCCGGCTTGGGCATCAGCTGGTTGGACTTGACCAGGGCGATCTCCGCGAGGCCGCCGAAGTTGGTCTCGAAGCCCCAGATGCGCTGCTCGGGGTCGAGCATCGTGTCGTTGTGGCCGTCGGACGACTCCAGCTCGACGGAGAGGCAGTGCGCGACGACCTCGTCGCCGGGCTGCCAGGCGTTGACGCCGGGACCGGTGCGCAGCACGACGCCGGCCAGGTCGGAGCCGATGATGTGGTACGGCAGGTCGTGGCGCTTGGCCAGCTCGTTGGTGCGGCCGTAGCGCTCCAGGAAACCGAACGTCGACAGCGGCTCGAAGATCGAGGTCCACACCGAGTTGTAGTTGACCGAGGAGGCCATGACGGCCACCAGGGCCTCGCCGGGGCCCAGCTCGGGCAGCGGCACCTCGTCCAGGTGGATCGACTTGCGCGGGTCCTTGTCGCGGGTCTCGAGGCCCGCGAACATCTCGGTCTCGTCCTTGTGCACGGTGATCGCGCGGTACGACTCGGGGAGCGGCAGTGCGGCGATGTCGGCCCGGGTGGAGTCGGGCGACTGGATCGCGTCCAGGATGTCCTTCACGGTGTTGCCTCCGGCGGTGAGCGCCCTGAGGGAGGGGCGCTGAGGGTGACGTCGGTGCTGATGAGGGTGGGTGAGGGTGCCTGTGACGCAGGCGTTCGGACGCGCAGGGGATGAGGTGCGGGGACAGCCCGAACACCCTAAACGTATGACACCGCGTGTCACCCCGCAAGGCACTGAGTGCCAGAAAATGTTCTCAGATGAATTCTTTACCCGACAGATGAGCGATGATCGATCGAAGGCGGGTTCCGGGGCCGCTGAAAAGGGGCACTGACATGCAAAAACGGCCACCCGGGGGGTGGCCGTCGTCACAGCGGGAAAGCGGGTCGGTGCGCGGTCTCAGTGCTCCTTGAGGGCCTGCTCGATGGTGCGCATGACCTCGTGCAGCGGTGCGTCGGTGCGCGCGACCGTCACCAGCACCTCGCCCTGCACGGTGGCCGAGGAGGTGGCCGGCCGCGCGGCGGCGGTGGAGCGCCCGGCGCCGATGCCCGTGCCGAACGTCCGGCGCACGATCGCGAAGGCGTGGTCGAGCTGGGCCTCCACGTCCCCCTGCCCGCCCGCCCGGAGCCAGCGCCGCAGCACGTGGTTGTGGGCGGTGACCACGGCGGACGCGGCGACCTCCGCCAGCAGCGGGTCGTCGTTGGCGTCGTCGTCGTGCGCGTGCTCGTCGAAGTGGCCCAGCAGGTAGCGGGTGAAGAGGCGCTCGTAGCGGGCCACGGACGCGATCTCCGCCTCCCGCAGGGTGGGCACCTCGCGGGTCAGCTTGTAGCGGGCGACCGAGATCTCCGGCCGGGCCGCGTACATCTTCATGACCTCTTTGATGCCGCGGCACACCGTGTCGAGCGGGTGCTCGTGCGCGGGTGCCGCGTTGAGCACGGCCTCGGCACGGACCAGGGTGTCGTCGTGGTCCGGGAAGATCGCCTCTTCCTTGGAGCGGAAGTGCCGGAAGAAGGTGCGGCGGGCGACCCCGGCCTGCGCCGCGATCTCGTCGACGGTGGTCGCCTCGTACCCCTTGGTCGCGAACAGCTCCATCGCGGCCGCCGCCAGCTCCCGGCGCATTTTCAGCCGCTGGGCGGCGGCTCGGTTGCCGGCCGCGCTCTCCGGAGCGTCGGGCGTGGCTGGTGTACGTGAGGACCTGGCGGGCTGGGACATGACCCGAACGTACTGCATGTGCACGCAATCATGCGCGTGACCGGGGATTCCCCCGCCCGCGGGGGGCGGGGGAGACCCGGCGGGATCGAGCAGCCCGCCCCAGTCCTCCTCGGACCGGAACCAGTCGCCCGGCCGCTCAGCGGCGGGCATACTCGCGGAAACCGCGGCCCGTCTTGCGGCCGAGGCAGCCCGCGGCCACCAGGTGCTCCAGGAGGGGCGCCGGAGCCAGTCCCGGGTCGCGGAACTCGCGGTGCAGGACCTTCTCGATGGCCAGCGAGACGTCCAGCCCGACCACGTCGAGCAGTTCGAAGGGCCCCATCGGGTAGCCGCCGCCCAGCTTCATCGCCGCGTCGATGTCGTCCAGCGTGGCGTAGTGCTCCTGGACCATCTTCACGGCGTTGTTCAGGTACGGGAAGAGCAGCGCGTTGACGATGAAACCGGCCCGGTCGCCGCAGTCCACGGCGTGCTTGCGGATCTTCGCGCAGACCTCCCGGACGGTGGCGTGCACGTCGTCGGCCGTCAGCACCGTGCGGACCACCTCGACCAGCTTCATGGCCGGCGCCGGGTTGAAGAAGTGCATGCCGATCACGTCCTGCGGGCGCGAGGTGGCGCGGGCGCAGGCGACGACGGGCAGCGAGGAGGTGGTGGTGGCGAGCACCGCGCCGGGCTTGCAGACCTTGTCCAGCGTGGTGAACAGCTGCCGCTTGACCTCCAGGTCCTCCGCGACCGCCTCGACGGCGAGGTCGACGTCCGCGAAGTCGTCGTAGGTGCCGGTCGGTGTGATCCGCTCCAGTGTCCGCGCGGCCGCCTCCGCGGTGAGCCGGCCCTTGTCGACACCGCGGGCCAGGGACTTGCCGATCCGGGCCTTGGCCGTCTGCGCCTTCTCCGCGCTGCGGGCGGCGAGCACGACCTCGTACCCGGCCTTGGCGAACACCTCGGCGATGCCGGACGCCATGGTGCCGGAACCGGCGACGCCCACCGAGCGCACGGGACGGCCCGGGACCGGGGTGTCGCCCGCCTTCGGGGTCAGGGCGTCGGGGACGACGACCGCGCTGCCCGGCGCCTCGTAGGTGTAGAAGCCGCGCCCGGCCTTGCGGCCCGTCAGGCCGGCCTCGCTGAGCTGGCGGAGGATCGGGGCGGGGGCGTGCAGACGGTCGTGGGAGGCGGTGTACATGGCCTCCAGGACCGTGCGCGCGGTGTCCACTCCGATCAGGTCCAGCAGCGCCAGCGGTCCCATGGGCAGTCCGCAGCCGAGCCGCATCGCGGCGTCGATGTCCTCGCGGGAGGCGTAGTTCGCCTCGTACATCGCCGCGGCCTGGTTCAGGTAGCCGAACAGCAGGCCGTCGGCGACGAACCCGGGCCGGTCGCCGACCGCGACGGGCTCCTTGCCGAGGTCCAGGGCGAGGTCGGTGACCGCCGCCACGGCGCCCGGGGAGGTCAGCACGGAGGAGACGACCTCCACCAGCTTCATCGCCGGGGCCGGGTTGAAGAAGTGCAGGCCGAGCACCCGCTCCGGGCGGGACGACTCGGCGGCCAGCCGTGTGACGGACAGGGCGTTGGTGCCGGTCGCCAGGATCGTCTCGGGGCGCACGATCCCGTCCAGCTCCCGGAAGACCTGCTGCTTGATCTCGTACGACTCCGGCACCACCTCGATCACCAGGTCGGCGTCGGCGGCCTCCCGCAGGTCGGTCGAGGTGCGCACGCGGGCGAGGGCCTCGGCGCGCTCCTGCTCGGTGAGGCGTCCGCGCTCGACGGAGCGGGCGGTGGAGGACTCCAGGGCGGCGACGGCGGTCGCGGCCTGCGCCTCGCTGACGTCGATGCCGACGACGTCGCGACCGGCCCGGGCCAGGACCTCGGCGATGCCGGTGCCCATGGTGCCGAGGCCGACGACGGCGATGGTCCGGAGCGGGGGCAGGGAGGAGTGGGACAGGGGAGTGGCCATCGCGGGACTCCAGGAATGAGGGTGACGACGGGAACGTCCCGGACGCGCCTTCGGCGCGCACCGGGTCCGTGAGGGAAGGAGTGCGGGTGTTGCCGGGCTGACTGGCGCACACGCCCGGTGCCGGTGCGGAGGGCGTGCACACGCCCGCGCGGCGGCGGTGTCCGACCGGCCCTGTCCCGGGGCTCGGTCGCGCTGCGGTACCTACGTGCCCGGTACCGGACCGACTGCTCTCACCGCGGCTGCGTCACCAAACCGCCGTGAGGAGTACCGCGAGTGGGTAACTCGCTCGTCTGAGATTAACTCGCGGGTAACGAGCGCGCCAGCCCCCGGTGTTCGTGATGTACGTCCCACGGGGCCCACGACGCCCCTAACCTCGGTGTCATGGACGAAGAGTTGCGAACGCTCACGGAGCGCTTACGGGCCGAGGCGGACGCGCCGGGGGCCCCGGACGGCCCGGTGGCGTACGACCGGCTGGTGGCGACCGGGGACCCGGACGAGCTGGCCGCGGTGCTCACCGAGCCCGGACACCAGCTCTGGGCCCGGGAACTGGCCGCGTTCCGCCTGGGCGTCGCCGGGGACCCGCGGGCCTTCGAGGCCCTCGTGCTGCTGCTGAACCACCGCGACCCGCCGCGCTGCGCCGCCGCCGCCCACGCCCTGGCCCGCCTCGGCGACCCCCGCACCGCCCGCGCCGCCGCCGCCCTCGCCACCAACGAACTGCGGGTCGCCTACGCCCTGCACCCGGTGCGGCTGCTGGTGGAACTGCGCGCTCCCGAGGCCGTGCCCGCCCTCATCACCACGTTGCAGCGACGGCTGCGCCCGCACGACCCGTACCGACGGGTGGCGCTCGCCTGTGTCGAGGGGCTCGGCACGCTCGGCGACCGCCGGGCCGAACCCGTCCTGAAGGAGGCCCTGGCCCACCCGGCGCTGGCGGAGGCGGCGGTGCGGGCGCTGGCGCGGATCCCGGGCCGGCGGTGAGCCGTCGAGGCGCGGCCGCGGGCCGGCGGGGACCGGGGGTGAGCCGTCAGCCGGCCAGTCGCCTCGCGTACCGCACCTCGGGCACCGCGACCCCCGCCACCTCGTACGGCTCCTCGGCGCCGTCGGCGGTGAAACCCTCCCGTTCGTAGAAGCGCCGGGCGCGGGCGTTGCCCTCGACCACCCACAGGAGCACGCGCGCGTGCCCGGCGGCCGCGCACCGGCGCACCGTCTCCCGGAGCAGGGCCTGCCCGACACCGGTGCCGAACCGCCCCACGTCCACGTAGAGGGCGTACAACTCGGCGTCCTCGGTCCGCTGTTCGCCGTCCCGGTACGGGCCGTGGCAGGCCCAGCCGACGACCTCGCCGCCGTCGTCCTCGGCGACCAGGTTCACCACGTCGTCCGGGGCGCGGGTGAAGAGGTCGCGGCGCCGCCGGGCGTCCCGGGCGACGTCCAGCTCGTCCAGGTACCGCTGCGGCATGAGGCCCCGGTACGCCGTCCGCCAGCCCAGGACACGGATCTCGGACACCCGGTCGCAGTCGGCGAGGGTCATCTCCCGGACGCGCGTCCCGCTCACGGGGCGACGACCGCGAACGCCTCGATCTCCATCAGGAACTCCGGCCGGACCAGACCCGCGACCCGCACCGCCGAGGCGGCGGGCAACCGGTCGTCGGGCAGGTGCGCGGCGCGGGCCGCGCGGATCGCGGGCATGTACGCCATGTCCGTGACGAAGAAGGTCAGCTTCACCACGTCGTCGAAGGTCGCTCCGGCCGCCGCCAGGCACCTGCGCAGGTTCTCGAAGACCTGGCGGGCCTGGGCCGCGGGGTCGCCCGCGCCGACCACCTCGCCCGCCTCGTCCAGGGCGAGTTGACCGGAGACGGCCACGAACCGCCCGGTACCGAGGACGACATGGGTGTACTGGGCGGCGGGCGCGACGCCCTCGGGTGCGGCGATCCTGGTCAGTCGGCTCATGCGTCCATGGTGGACCACGGGTCGGACAGCGCCTCCGACGGGCGGGGCTACCCCCGGAAGCCGAGCAGCCCGTGCAGCGTCGAGCCGCGTGAGGAGAGGGACGCCGCCTTGGATCGCAGCGGCTTGGGCGCGGGCAGTGCCGCGCACACCGCGTCCGCCTCGCCGTCGCCGCGCGGCACGGTGCCGTCGGCGAGATAGGCGGCCAGGTGCTCGTCCAGACAGGAGTTGCCGCTCAGCGTGATGCCGTGGTTCCCGCCGCCGTCCTCGACCACCAGGCCGGAGCCGCGCAGCAACCGGTGCACGGTGACGCCGCCCTCGTAGGGGGTGGCCGCGTCGCCGGTCGCCTGGAACAGCAGGGCCGGCGGGAGGTCCCGGTTGGTGACGTCCACCGGCCGCCGCGCCTTGGTGGGCCAGAAGGCGCACGGCGCGTTGTACCAGGCGTTGTTCCAGGTCATGAAGGGCGCCTTCGCGTACACGTCCCCGTTGTCCTCGCGCCACCGGTCCCAGTCGCGGGGCCAGGCGGCGTCGCGGCACTGCACGGAGGTGTAGACGCTGTAGCCGTTCTCGCCGGCGGCGTCCACGGCACCGAAGTCCTCGTACGCCTCCACCAGCGGGTCGGTGTCCGCGTCGTTCACGTACGCGGCGAACGCCTCCGCCAGGTAGGGCCAGTAGCCGTTGTAGTAACCGCCGGGGAGGAAGGTGTCCTCCAGCTCCGAGGCGCCGACCTTCCCGCCCGCAGGCTCCTTCGCCAGCGCCGACCGCATGCCGTACCACGCGGCCTCGATCCGCTCCGGGTCGGTGCCCAGCCCGTACGTCCCGTCGTGCTCCGCGATCCAGGCCAGGAAGGCCCGGTGGCGGTCGTCGAAGACGTGGTCCTGGTCGAGGTTGGCGTCGTACCAGACGGCGGTCGGGTCGACGACGGAGTCCAGGACCAGGCGGCGCACGCGGTCCGGGTGGAGCTTCGCGTAGACGGCGCCCAGATAGGTGCCGTACGAGTAGCCGAAGTAGTTGATCCGCTCCGCGCCGAGCGCCCTGCGGATCGCGTCCACGTCCCGCGCCGCGCTGACCGTGTCGACGTACGGCAGCACCTCCGCGTACTTCGCGCCGCAGGCGTCGGCGAAGGCCTTCGCGCGCGCGAGGTTGGCCCCTTCGGCGGCGGCGGTGGCGGGCAGGGAGTCGGGGCGCACCGGATCGAAGTGGCCCGGCAGGCAGTTCAGAGCGGGCTCGCTCTTCCCCACGCCCCGCGGGTCGAACCCGATGACGTCGTACTGCGCGGCCACCTCAGGGGGGAGCGAGGACGCCACGAACCCGGCGAGGGTCAGCCCGCTGCCGCCGGGTCCGCCGGGGTTGACCAGCAGGGGTCCCTGGTACGTCGATCCGGTGTGCGGGACGCGGGACAGCGCCAGCGTGATCCGCCTCCCGTCCGGGCGGGCGTGGTCGAGCGGCACCGACAGGGAAGCGCACTGGAGGGTCGGGTAGTCGGCCGTGCCGCACTTCTTCCAGCTGGGCCCGGCGGCCTGCGCGGTGCCCGCCCGGTGCGGTGCGCTCGCCTCGGCGGGCAGCGCCGTGACGGTCCCGGCGGCGATGACGGCGGCGCCGCACAGCACGGCTGCGCGTTGTCTCATGGCGTTCTCCCGGGACTCGCGGGGCGGAGCGGCTTCGGCCCGCGCGGGTCGCGGTCCTCGCCGCATCGTCCCGGCGAGCGCCGACGGAAGAACGCTTTCTGTCTGCACTTGACCCAATTGGGTCGATGGATGCCCTCGAATGCCCGGGGGCGACAGTCAGGGGGGACCGTCAGAGGAGCGACAGCTGGACCGGTTCGGCCGGCGTCGGCCCGGAGATCGCGGGTCCGGCCGCCGTACCGCCCGCGGCCGGCTCCGCTCGCGCGATCCGACGCGGCGTCCCCCCGCGCGCGGGGCCGATGCCGTACTCCTCGGCCAGGTCGTGCACCTGGCGGGTGATCCGGCGCTGGTACCACTTGGGGGCGTAGGCGCCCTCCGCGTACAGCCGCTCGTAGCGGCGCACCAGGTGCGGGTGGTGCTGGCCCAGCCAGCTCATGAACCACTCCCGGGCGCCCGGCCGCAGGTGCAGCACCAGCGGTGTCACGGACGTGGCGCCCGCGGCCGCGACGGCGCGCACGGTCGCGCGCAGCTGGGCCGGCTCGTCGCCCAGGAACGGGATGACCGGCGCCATCAGGACCCCGCACCCGATGCCGTGCCGCGCGAGGGCCCGGACCACCTCCAGGCGGCGCTCCGGCGCGGGCGTCCCCGGTTCCACGGTGCGCCACAGCTCCGTGTCGGTGAAGCCGACCGAGACCGAGATCCCGACGTCGGTCACCCGCGCGGCCCGGGTCAGCAGGTCGAGGTCGCGCAGGATCAGCGTGCCCTTGGTCAGGATCGAGAAGGGGTTCGCCCGCTCGGTGAGGGCCGAGACGATGCCCGGCATCAGCCGGTAGCGGCCCTCGGCGCGCTGGTAGCAGTCGACGTTGGTGCCCATCGCGACGTGCTCGCCCTGCCAGCGGGGCGAGGCCAGCTGGCGGCGGAGCAGCTCGGGCGCGTTCACCTTCACGACGATCTGGGAGTCGAAGCCGAGCCCCGTGTCGAGGTCCAGGTAGCTGTGCGTCTTGCGGGCGAAGCAGTACACGCACGCGTGCGTGCAGCCCCGGTAGGGGTTCACGGTCCACTCGAACGGCATGCGCGAGGCGCCCGGCACCCGGTTGAGGATCGAGCGGGCCCGCACCTCGTGGAAGGTGATGCCGCGGAACTCGGGTGTGTCGATCGTGCGGGTGGTCACCGCGTCCGCGCCGAACAGCGCGGGATCGGCGGCCCGGGCGTGGTCGGAGTCCGTGAGGTTCTCCCAGCGCATTGACGCCTCCTCGGTAGCACTGCCCCCACAATAGAACACATGTTCCCTTGATCGTGCGGACGAGTCGCGCGGGGCCGCTTCACGCCCCCGGATTTGGTGGCCGGGCGGCGGGGTGGTTGGCTTGCCCGGACCCCGAGAACCAGGCCCTGGAGGAACCCGATGGCGCAGGTCGAGGCGACTACCGAGCGGATCGTCGCAGCGGACGCGGAGACGGTGTTCGACACCCTCGCCGACTACAGCGGCACCCGCGCGAAGCTGCTGCCCGAGCAGTTCAGCGAGTACGAGGTCCGCGAGGGCGGCGACGGCGAGGGCACCGTCGTCCACTGGAAGCTCCAGGCCACCAGCAAGCGCGTGCGTGACTGCCTGCTGGAGGTCACCGAGCCGACCGACGGCGAACTCGTCGAGAAGGACCGCAACTCCTCCATGGTCACCACCTGGCGGGTCACCCCGGCCGGCGAGGGGAAGTCCCGGGTGGTCGTCGTCACCACCTGGCAGGGCGCCGGCGGTGTCGGCGGCTTCTTCGAGAAGACCTTCGCGCCCAAGGGCCTCGCGCGGATCTACGACGCCCTGCTCGTCAGGCTCGCGGCCGAGGTCGAGAAGTAGTCAAAGCGCAAGCCGGGGGCGGCCGTTGGCCGCCTCACCGGTTCGAGTGATCTCCGCCCGAAACCACCGCACTTCCGTAACTCGTCGCACTTGTTCGCAGTTGCCGCATCAGGCGGCAATTGTGAGCAGGTGTGACGAGGGGAGCGGAACATGGGCGGGATCACTCTGGTGCAGGACGAACCGGCCACCGCGCCCCCGACACCCCCCGAACCCCCCGCACCGGGGCCCGAGCCGACAGCGGGGCTGAGCCCGCGCCGGGTGCGGCTCGTGTTCGTCGGACTGATGCTGGCGCTGCTGCTCGCCGCGCTGGAGCAGATGATCGTCGCCACCGCGCTGCCGAAGATCGTCGGCGAGCTGCACGGCCTGGACAAGATGTCCTGGGCGATCACCGCCTACCTGCTCACCTCCACCGTCGGCCTGCCGATCTACGGCAAGCTCGGTGACCTCTTCGGACGCAAGGGCGTCTTCCAGTTCGCCATCCTGGTGTTCGTCGTCGGCTCGGCGCTCGCCGGACGGGCGCAGACCATGGACCAGCTGATCGCCTTCCGCGCCGTGCAGGGTGTCGGTGCGGGCGGCCTGATGATCGGCGTCCAGGCGATCATCGCGGACATCGTGCCGCCCCGCGAACGCGGCCGGTTCATGGGCCTGATCGGTGCCGCCTTCGGGCTCGCCTCGGTCGCCGGCCCGCTGCTGGGCGGCTACTTCACCGACCACCTCTCCTGGCGCTGGTGCTTCTACGTCAACATCCCCTTCGGCCTGGTCACCATGGCCGTCGTGGCCGTGGTCCTGAAACTGCCCAAGCCGCAGGCCAAGCCGCGCCTGGACGTCCTCGGGGCGCTGCTGCTCGCCGCCGCCTCCACCTGTCTGGTGCTGCTCACCAGCTGGGGAGGGACCGAGTACGCGTGGGGATCGAGGGTCATCCTGGGCCTCGCGGCCGGAGCGGTCGCCACCACGGTCCTCTTCCTGGTCGCCGAACACTTCGCGCCCGAACCGCTCATCCCGCTGCGGCTCTTCCGGGACTCCGTCTTCAACATCACCGGCCTGGTGGGCCTCGTCATCGGCGTCGCCCTCTTCGGGGCCGCCAGCTACCTGCCGACCTTCCTGCAGATGGTCGACGGCGCCACCGCCACCGAGTCGGGCCTGCTGATGCTGCCGATGATGGGCGGCATCGTCGGCGCCTCGATCATCTCCGGGCAGCTGATCAGCCGTACCGGGCACTACCGGTCCCACCCGATCCTCGGCAGCGTGCTGTCCGTCGTCGGCATGTGGCTGCTGTCCCGGCTCGACGCCGACACGCCCCGGCTGCACTACAGCATCTGGATGGCCGTCCTCGGCGCCGGCATCGGCATGGTGATGCCGGTCCTCGTCCTCGCCGTGCAGAACTCCGTGCGCCCCGCCGACCTGGGCACCGCCACCAGCGCCAACAACTACTTCCGGCAGATCGGCGGCAGCGTCGGCGCGGCGATCTTCGGCACCCTCTTCGCCGACCGGCTGACCGACGCCCTCGCCGACCGGGTCCCCGCCGAGGCGGGCGCCGCCCTGCCCGACGCCGAGGCCATCACCCCCCAGCTCGTCCACTCCCTGCCCCCGGCGCTGCGCGACGCCTACATCGGGGCGTACGCCGACGCCATGCCGCGGATCTTTCTCTACCTGGTGCCGGTGCTCGTCCTCGGGCTGCTCATCGCCCTCTTCCTCAAGGAGAAACCACTGGTGTCCCACAACGCCCCCGTCACCGACCCGGGGACCGCTCCGCCCGTCGCCCCCGTGCCGTCGGCCCGGTCCCCCCACGCCGCCGGCATCCCGGTCTGCGGCACGGTGCAGCATCCCGACGGCACCGTCGTGCCCCGCGCGGCGCTCACCCTCATCGACGTCGGCGGCCGGCAGATCGGCCGGGGCGCCAGCGGCGAGGACGGACGGTACGCGCTGGCCACCCCCGGCCCGGGGTCGTACGTGCTGATCGCCGCGGCCGGCGGCCACCAGCCGCAGGCGGTCTCCGTGACCGTCGGAGAGCGCCCGGTGGACCTGGACGTCGTCCTGGGCGGCGCCGGGCGGCTCGCCGGCAGTGTGCTCACCGCCGACGGCAGCCCCGTGCGCGACGCGATCGTCACCCTCACCAACGTCCACGGGGAGGTCGTCGCCACCACCCGCAGCGGCCGGGAGGGCGGTTACGTCATCACCGAGCTGGTGGCCGGCGAGTACACCCTCGCCGCCAGCGCCCCCGCCTTCCGCCCGGCCGCCCTGCCGGTCAGCGTCCAGGCCGCCCGGGAGACCCGCCAGGACGTCGAGCTGGCGGGCGGCGCCGTGCTGCGCGGCACCGTGCGCGCCAGTGCCGGACGGGCCGTGGAGGACGCCCGCGTGACGCTGCTCGACGCGGCGGGCAACGTGGTGGACACGCTGACCACCGGACCCGACGGCACCTTCCGGTTCGTCGACCTGTCCTCCGGCGAGTACACCGTCATCGCCGCCGGCTACCCGCCCGTCGCCACCGTCCTCCAGGTGGCCGGCGGCGGCCGGACCGAACGCGACCTCCAGCTCGGACACGAGGACTGAGCCCCACGCACCGGCGCGCGCGTGCGCGCCGGTGCGGCCGCGCTCCCACCGCCCTCGTCCCACCCGCCGCGGCCCACCGGGGCGCGCGCCGTTCGCACGTCCGGTGAAGGAATGCGCCGGGCGCTTGTGGCGGTGCACCGGGCGCGGTACACCGTACGGGTCCGTCGCCTTCGACGGGCTGTACGTCGTCGCACCTGGGGAGACGGGCATGAGCGTGACGAGCCGGTACCGGGACGCCTGGGAGAGCTTCTGGAGCGAGGCGCCCGAGGGACAGGGAGCGGTGTTCTGGGACGCGGAGCCGATGCTGACCTCCGGCCGCCACCTGGCCCACTTCGAGCCGCACCTGGTCGACCCCGCACTGCCGCTGATCGACCTCGGCTGCGGCAACGGCACCCAGACGCGCTTCTTCGCCGACCGCTTCCCGCACGTCGTCGGCGCCGACCTGAGCGCCGCCGCCCTCGACCACGCCCGCCGCTTCGACCCCGCCGGGCGGGCCGCCTACCGGCAGCTGGACGCCGCCGACAAGGCCGAGGCGCAGACGCTGCACGCGGAGCTGGGCGACGCCAACGTCTATGTGCGGGGCGTCCTGCACCAGTGCGAGCCCGACGACCGGCAGCCGCTGGCCGACGCCCTCGCCGTACTCCTCGGTACCCGCGGGCGCGCCTTCCTGGTGGAGCCCGCCCAGGCCGCCCGGACGGTCCTCGCGGCGCTGGCCCAGGACCCCGAGGGCCCGCCGGCCAAGCTGGCCCCCGTCCTGCGGCACGGGCTGACCCCCGGCGCCGCCCCCGACGAGGCGGTGCCGCAGCACCTTCGCGCGGCCGGGCTGACCGTCCTGGCCAGTGGCGAACTCCCGCTGTACACCACGGAGTACACACCGGACGGCACCAGGATCGAGCTGCCGTCGACGTGGGTGGTGGCGGGCCCGGGCACGGGGTGACGCAGCCTGCCCGGCGATGACGCACGAGTTCCGTCCCACTCCGCCGGCTCCCTGCCGGAGACGGCCCGCGGCGAGACCGGGGGAGGGCGTCCCGTCGGCTCCCGACCTGGACGCCGGCCCCCCGGAGCCCGTTCTGGCCGACGTGCGGGAACTCGCTGTCGAGGGGGCCGAGGGCGGGTTCCCGCTGACCCGGCCCGGCCGGTGGAGGCCGTTTCCCGCTCCTTCGTAGCCGCCCTCCGCCTGGGCGCGTAACGTGACGCCCCATGAAGATCCTCATCAGCGCCGACATGGAGGGCGCCACCGGTGTCACCTGGCCGGCCGACGTGCTGCCGGGGACGCCGCAGTGGGAGCGGTGCCGGTCGATGTTCACCTCGGACGTGAACGCCGCCGTGCTGGGCTTCCTGGACGGCGGCGCCGACGAGGTGCTCGTCAACGAGGCCCACTGGACCATGCGCAACCTGCTTCTGGAGCAGCTCGACGAGCGGACCCAGATGCTCACCGGCCGGCACAAGGCCCTCTCCATGGTGGAGGGCGTGCAGCACGGGGACGTGGACGGCATCGCCTTCATCGGTTACCACGCGGGCGCCGGCATGGAGGGCGTCCTCGCGCACACCTACCTCGCCAACCAGATCACCGGCGTCTGGCTGAACGACGTACGGGCCAGCGAGGGGCTGCTCAACGCGCACGTCGTCGCCGAGTACGGGGTGCCGGTGATCCTGGTCACCGGGGACGACGTGGCCTGCGAGGACGCGCTCGGCTACGCGCCCGGGGCGCTGAAGGTCGCCGTCAAGGACCATGTGTCGCGGTACGCGGCGGTGTGCCGCACACCGGCCAGGACCGCCGCCGACATCCGGGCGGCGGCGAAGGAGGCGGCGGCTCTCGCGGTGCGCCACGAGCCGGTGAGCGGCGGACCGTTCACGGTCGCGGTGGAGTTCGACGCCGAGCACCTGGCCGCTGCCTCGACGGTGGTGCCGGGCGTGGCCCGGATCGGGGAGCGGAAGGTGGCGTACACCCACGACACCATGTTCGACGCGATCCGTACGTTCAAGGCGGTCACCACGATCGCCTCCGCCGCCGTGGAGGAGCAGTATGGCTGAGCAGACCCGGCACACCGGCGCCGAGGCACTGGACGAGGTCGTCCGGTTCACCTCCGAGCTGATCCGGATCGACACGACCAACCGGGGCGGCGGCGACTGCCGGGAGCGCCCGGCCGCCGAGTACGCCGCCGCGCGGCTCGCCGAGGCCGGCATCGAGCCTACGCTGCTGGAGCGGACCGAGGGCCGGACCAACGTCGTGGCCCGCATCGAGGGCACCGACCCGTCGGCCGACGCGCTGCTCGTCCACGGCCACCTGGACGTGGTGCCCGCCGAGGCCGCCGACTGGAGCGTGCACCCCTTCTCCGGGGAGGTCCGCGACGGGGTCGTCTGGGGGCGCGGCGCCGTCGACATGAAGAACATGGACGCGATGATCCTGGCCGTCGTCCGCGACTGGGCCCGGCAGGGCGTACGGCCCCGGCGGGACGTCGTCATCGCGTTCACCGCGGACGAGGAGGCCAGCGCCGAGGACGGCTCCGGCTTCCTCGCCGACCGCCACGCCGCGCTGTTCGAGGGCTGCACCGAGGGCGTCAGCGAGTCCGGGGCGTTCACCTTCCACGACGGCGCCGGCCGCCAGTTCTACCCCATCGCCGCGGGTGAGCGCGGGACGGGCTGGCTGAAGCTCACCGCCCGCGGACGGGCCGGCCACGGCTCCAAGGTGAACCGGGAGAACGCGGTCACGCGCCTCGCCGCGGCGGTCACCCGCATCGGCGACCACGAGTGGCCGCTGCGCCTCACCCCGACCGTGCGGGCGGCCCTGACCGAACTCGCCGCCGTCTACGGCATCGAGACCGGCCTCGACGACGTCGACGCCCTGCTGGACAAGCTCGGACCCGCCGCCAAGCTGGTCGAGGCGACCGTCCGCAACAGCAGCAACCCGACCATGCTGGACGCCGGTTACAAGGTCAACGTCATCCCCGGCGAGGCCGTCGCCCAGGTCGACGGGCGCTTCCTGCACGGTCACGAGGACGAGTTCCGCAGCACCCTCGACCGGCTCACCGGACCGGACGTGGACTGGGAGTTCGTCCACCGCGAGGTCGCCCTCCAGGCGCCGGTGGACTCACCCACGTACGCCGGGATGCGCGCCGCCGTCGAGGAGTTCGCCCCCGAGGGGCACGTGGTGCCGTACTGCATGTCGGGCGGCACGGACGCCAAGCAGTTCTCGCGGCTCGGCATCACCGGCTACGGTTTCGCGCCGCTGAAGCTGCCCGAGGGCTTCGACTACCAGGCGCTCTTCCACGGCGTGGACGAACGTGTCCCCGTCGAGGCGCTGCACTTCGGAGTCCGCGTCCTCGACCGGTTCCTGCGCACCGCCTAGGAGCGCGCGCTCCCCGGGCGCACGGCCCGGAAACGAAGCTGGAGGAGAAGTGGGGCAGTCGGTGCAGACACTGGCGTACGGATCGTGGCCCTCGCCCGTCGACGCGGCCCTGGCCGCCGCGCACGACGGACGGCCCGACGACGTGGGTTTCGTCGGCGACGAGGTGTGGTGGACCGCGCCCCGGCCCGCCGAGGGCGGTCGGCGCACGTTGGTGCGGCGGCGCCTCGACGGTACCGAGGAGTCGGTCCTGCCCGCGCCGTGGAACGTGCGCAGCCGCGTCATCGAGTACGGCGGCCGGCCCTGGGCCGCGCACCCGGGCGACGCCGGGCCGCTGCTGGTCTTCGTGCACTTCGCCGACCAACGCCTGTACACCTACGAGCCGGGCGGCGGCGAACCCCGCCCCCTGACCCCCGTCTCGACGGTGGGCGGCGGACTGCGCTGGGTCGAACCCGAACTACGGCCGGAGCGCGGCGAGGTGTGGTGCGTGCTGGAGGAGTTCACCGGCGACGCGCCCACCGACGTGCGCCGGGTCCCGGTGGCGGTGCCGCTGGACGGCTCGGCGGCCGACGACCGGGGCGCGGTCCGCGAACTCACCGTTGCCCGGCACCGCTTCGTCACCGGCCCCCGCCTCTCGCCCGACGGACGGCGCGCGGCCTGGCTCGCCTGGGACCATCCGCGCATGCCCTGGGACGGCACCGAGCTGATCGTCGCCGAGGTCGGCGACGACGGCCTCCTCCGGGACGGCCGGACCGTCGCCGGCGGGCCCGAGGAGTCGATCGCCCAGGCGGACTGGGCGCCCGACGGCACCCTGCTGTACGCCTCCGACCGCACCGGCTGGTGGAACCTCTACCGCGACGGGCAGCCGCTGTGCGCCCGCGAGGAGGAGTTCGGCGGCCCGCTGTGGAAGCTCGGACAGCGCTGGTTCACCCCACTGGACAGCGGTCTCGTCGCCGTCGTGCACGGCCGGGGCGCCACCACGCTCGGCATACTCGACCCCGCGACCGGCGAGGTCGTCGACGCGGCCGGTCCCTGGACCGAGTTCGCGGCCACCCTCGCCGCGCACGGTGAACGGATCGTCGCCGTCGGCGCGAGCCCGCGCACCTCCTACGAGGTGGTCGAGCTGGACACCCGTACCGGCCGCGCCCGGGTGATCGGCGCGCCCCACGACGACGCCGTCGACCCGGCCCACTACCCCGAGCCGCGGGCCCGCACCTTCACCGGACCCGCCGGGCGCGAGATCCACGCCCACCTCTACCCGCCCCACCACCCCGGCTGCCGGGCCCCCGACGGCGAGCTGCCGCCGTACGTGGTGTGGGCGCACGGCGGACCCACCAGCCGGGCGCCCCTGGTGCTGGACCTGGAGATCGCCTACTTCACCTCGCGCGGCATCGGGGTCGTGGAGGTCAACTACGGCGGCTCCACCGGGCACGGCCGGGAGTACCGCAACCGGCTGCGCGAGCAGTGGGGCGTGGTCGACGTCGAGGACTGCGCCGCCGTCGCCCTCGCCCTCGCCGACGAGGGCACCGCCGACCGGGAGCGGCTCGCCGTGCGCGGCGGCAGCGCGGGCGGCTGGACGGCCGCCGCCTCCCTCGCCACGACCGACGTCTACGCCTGCGGCACGGTCATCTACCCCATCCTCGACCTGACCGGCTGGGGGACGGGGGAGACCCACGACTTCGAGTCCCGGTACCTGGAGAGCCTCATCGGCCCCTACGCCGAGGTCCCGGACCGGTACGCCGAACGGTCCCCCGCCGAGCACGCCGACCGCGTCACCGCGCCGTTCCTGCTGCTCCAGGGGCTGGACGACGTGATCTGCCCGCCCGTCCAGTGCGAGCGCTTCCTCGCCCGGATCGCGGGCCGAGGGGTGCCGCACGCCTACCTCGCCTTCGAGGGCGAGGGACACGGATTCCGCCGGGCGGACACCATGGTGCGCGCCCTGGAGGCCGAGCTGTCCCTCTACGCGCAGGTCTTCGGCCTGACACCGGGGGACGTCCCGACGCTGGAGCTGACCACGTGAGGGAACTGACCCGGCCGGCGCGGCTCGCCCCCGGCGCCCGGGTGGCCGTCGTCGCGCCCAGCGGGCCCGTGCCCGAGGAACGGCTCCAGGCGGGCCTGGACGTACTGCGTGCCTGGGACCTCGACCCGGTCGTGGCCCCGCACGTCCTCGACCGGCACGGCACCTTCGACTACCTCGCGGGCACCGACGCCGACCGGGCCGCCGACCTCCAGGCCGCCTGGTGCGACCCGTCCGTGGACGCGGTGCTGTGCGCCCGCGGCGGCTACGGCGTCCAGCGCATGACCGACCTGCTCGACTGGGCGGCGATGCGCGCGGCCGGGCCCAAGGTGTTCGTCGGCTTCAGCGACATCACCGCCCTGCACGAGGCGTTCGCCGCCCGGCTGGGCCTGGTCACGCTGCACGGGCCGATGGCCGCGGGCATCGACTTCCTGAAGAACGCCCGGGCGCAGGAGCACCTGAAGGCCACCCTGTTCGCCCCGGAGACCGTGCGCGTCATCGCCTCGGGCGGCACGCCGCTGGTGCCCGGCCGGGCGCGGGGCGTCACCCTCGGCGGCTGCCTGTGCCTGCTCGCCGCCGAACTGGGCACCGCGCACGCCCGTCCCTCCGCCCGCGGCGGGCTGCTGTGCCTGGAGGACGTGGGGGAGGAGACCTACCGGCTGGACCGCTACCTCACCCAGCTGCTGCGCGCCGGCTGGCTCGACGGCGTCGCCGGGGTGCTGCTCGGGTCCTGGCAGGACTGCGAGCCCTACGCGCGGCTGCGGCCGATGCTGGCCGACCGGCTCGGCGGCCTGGGCGTGCCGGTCGTCGAGGACTTCGGCTTCGGCCACTGCGAGGGAGCGCTGACCGTCCCGTTCGGCGTGACGGCGGAACTCGACACCGACGCCGCGACCCTCACGCTGGACCGGCCGGCCCTGGTCTGACCCGCCCCGCGCGGGGCGGCACGGCGTCGTAGGCTGGCGGGATGCCGCACACCGCACCCCGCCACCTCGCCGAGGGCCCTCGCGTGGGCATACGGCACTACACGTACGAGGACGGCGCAGAGTTCACCGCCCGGGCGCGGGAGAGCAAGGACCTGCACCACCCGTGGCTCTTCCCGCCGGACAGCGCCCAGGCGTACCGGGCCTACGCGTCCCGGCTCATCGAGGACCGGACCAGAGCGGGGTTCCTGGTGTGCGAGAAGGGCACCGGCCCGGCCGGCGGCGGCTCCCTCGCGGGATTCGTCAACATCAACAACATCGTCCAGGGCAGCTTCCTCAGCGGCGCGCTCGGCTACGGCGCCTTCGCGCACGCGGCGGGGCGCGGGCTGATGCGGGAGGGACTGGACCTCGTCGTGCGGTACGCCTTCGGGCCGATGCGGCTGCACCGGCTGGAGATCAACGTGCAGCCGGGCAACGCGGCCTCGATCGCGCTGGCCCGCGCCTGCGGCTTCCACCTGGAGGGCTTCTCGCCGAGGATGCTCTTCGTCGACGGGGCCTGGCGGGACCATCAGCGCTGGGCGGTCACCGCCGAGACCGTGACTTCCGGTTGATCTTCATCGTGTCCAGGTCCGTCACCGTCGACCGCAGGTCCCGGAACCCGTAGCCGAGCCCGCGCAGCGTGCCCTCGGCCCGGTCCTCGGCGATCGCGCCCGCCATCTCCTCGCCGTCCGCCGCGTCCGAGACCACCACGTAGCGCATCGAGAAGTGCTTCAGCGGCGCGGGCTCGTACGACAGGGAGCCCTCCTCGGTGAACCGCATGCTCGCCATGGAGTGGTCCGCGGCCTCGGCGATCAGCCGGTCACGGGCCTGCTCGGTCAGTCCCTCCCAGGTGCCCCGGACGATCACCCGGTAGGTGTGCTGCTCACTCACGTGCCGCTCCTCGACGTGCCGTTCCCGCGTCACCGCGCCGACCGCCCGACCCTACGCCGCGCCCGGCCCGGCGCCCAGGGAATTAAACGTGAGCGACGTCGCGCCGACGCCCCCTGCGAAGCCCCTGTTCACGGCGGCGCCGAGCGGCTTCCATGGGGAAGCGTGACGACGATCCGACGCGAGGTACTGACCCTGCCCGCCGCGCCGCTGGGACCGGACAACCCCCTGCCGCCGCTGCGCCCCCTGGACGAGGCCCACCGCATCGACGAACGCGACCGGGCGGGCCTGCCCCGCGACATGGCCCGCCAGGTCGACCACGAGCCGCTGCGCAGCCTGCTGCCCCTGAGGGTCCGGGACGGCTACGACCGGCTGCGCCAGGACCGGGAGTTCGACGCCCTCGTCATCGAGAACGACCGGCTGCGGGCCACCGTCCTGCCCGGCCTCGGCGGCCGCGTCGCCTCCCTCCACCACAAGCCGACCGGCCGCGAACTCCTCTACACCAACCCCGTGTTCCAGCCCGCCAACTTCGCCCTCAACGGTGCCTGGTACTCCGGTGGCATCGAATGGAACATCGGCGCCACCGGACACACCGGCCTCTCCTGCTCGCCCGTGCACGCAGCCCGCGTGCCCGCCCCCGACGGCGGGGAGATGCTGCGCCTGTGGGAGTGGGAGCGGCTGCGCGACCTGCCCTTCCAGGTCGACCTGTGGCTGCCGGAGGGCTCGGACTTCCTGTACGTCGGCGCCCGCATCCGCAACCCGCACGAGCGTCCGGTGGCGACGTACTGGTGGTCCAACATCGCCGTCCCCGAGGACCGGCGCGTCCTCGCCCCGGCCGACGAGGCGTGGCTCTTCGGCTACGAGCGGCGGCTGCGCCGGGTGCCCGTGCCGGTCCACGACGGGGTCGACCGGACCTACCCGCGCAACAGCACCTACCCCGCCGACTGGTTCTACGAGGTGCCGCAGGACCGGCGCCGCTGGATCGCCGCGCTCGACGAGGAGGGCCACGGGCTGATCCAGACCTCGACCGACGTGCTGCGCGGCCGCAAGCTCTTCGTGTGGGGCACGGGGCCCGGCGGACGGCGCTGGCAGGAGTGGCTCACCGAACCCGGCACCGGCGGCTACTGCGAGATCCAGGCCGGACTCGCCCGCACACAGCTGGAGCACGTCCGGCTGGAGGCGGAGAGCGAGGTGTCCTGGCTGGAGGCGTACGGGCCGCTCGACGCGCCCGCCGAGGGCGAGTGGCACGCCGTACTGCGCGGCGCCGAGGACCGCTTGGAGGCGGCCTTGCCGCGCGCCGACGTCGAGGCGGCGTACGCCGCCTGGCAGCCGTACGCCGACGCCGAGCCCGGCGAGAGCCTCGCCGCCGGGTCGGGCTGGGGCGCCCTCGAAGTGCTGCGCGCGGGCTGGAAGCTGCCCGGCACGCCCTTCGCCGAGAGCACCCTGGGAGAGGAGCAGCGGCCCTGGCTGGAGCTGCTGCGCGCGGGGGCGCTGCCCGAACAGGGACGCCACGAGCCGCCCGGGGGCACGCTGGTCGCCCGGCCCTGGCGGGACATGCTGGAGACCACGGCCGCCACCCCCGTCGCCGAGTACCACCTCGGCGTCGCCCAGTGGCACGGCGGCGACCGGGCGCAGGCGGTGCGCAGTTGGGAACGGGGCCTGAAGAACGCCGACGCGGGCTGGCCGCTGCTGCGCTGCCTCGCCGTCGCCGACCGGGAGGACGGCCACCACGAGCGGGCCGCCGACCGGTACGCCGCCGCCTTCGACGACCTCTGCGCACAGCCGCGGGACGAGGCGGGCACCGGCGGTGACCCCGGGGGTGACGACGGCCCGGCGGCCGTCACCGCCGCGCTCGGCCGCGAGGCGATCGAGGCGCTGCTCGCCGTCGGACGCACGGCGGACGCCCGCGCGGTGTGGGAGCGGCTGCGTCCAGCGACGCGGGCCCGGGGCCGGTTCCGGCTGATCGAGGCGGCGCTGCTGGTCGCCGAGGGCCGGCCCGAGGAGGCACGGGCCGTCTTCGACGAGGGCTTCGAGGTCGCCGACCTGAGGGAGGGCGACGAGGTCGTCGGCCGCCTGTGGGCGCGGCTCGGCGACGAACCCCTCCCCGCCCGGCACGACTTCCGGATGCGGCCGGACGGGGAGTGACCCGTCCGGCCCGGACCCTACGCCCGCCGGTCCACGTACTCGTAGATCGCCCCGTCCGGATGCCGGGCGATCAGGTTGCGGCCGGCCGGCGTCGGGACCGGCCCCGCGATGACGTCCGCGCCCAGCGAGGTCAGGACGCGGTGGGTCTCCTCGACGTCCGCCACGGCGATCGTCGCGGCCACCTTGCGCAACACCTCGAGCTGGGACTCGGGTCCGCTCATCAGCAGGAAGCAGCCGACCGCGGCGACTTGGACGCCGCCGCGTTCGAAACGAAGGGCCGGGCCGCCGGCCAGACCCTCGTAGAAGGGGATCGCCTTCTCCAGGTCGTCGACGTAGATGCGCAGGGTGGCTCCCAGAATGTCCATGCGGACGAGCCTAGTTGGGGACGCCGGGGTCGTGCCCGGGGTCCGGCCCATGGAAGCCGCCCTCGCGGGTACCCGCACCGTATGGACCGCATGGATCACTTGGAACACCTGGACAAGCACCTGGTCGACGAACTGGCGCAGGTGGCACGCGAGACCGTGCGCGACGAACTGCGCGAACAGACGCGCAAGCAGCGCCGCAAGGCCACGCTGTACGCCGCCTCCGGTGCGGCCGCCCTGTACGCGGGGGCCGCCCTCGCCCTCGCCGTGGGCCTGGTCCTCGCCATCGGCCTGCCGGGCTGGGCCGCCGCGCTGATCACGGCCGCGCTGCTGGGCGTCGCGGCCTACCTGCTGCGGAGCGCGGCCCGGCCGCACACGTCCCGGGCCCCGGGGCACGGTCCGGTCGCCGGTGACGCGCCGGGCGGGCCGGGCATGCCGTACCCGCCGAAGCCGCCCGTCGCGCCCGCCGTACCGCGCCAGGACGGCAGCGACCCCGACGCCCCGCACGGCCGACGCTGACCGGCCGCGGCCGGACAGCACGGCGCCCCCCGGGCGACAGCCCGGGGGGCGCCGTCGTGTGCCGTGCCGTCAGGTGTCCTGCTGGAGCCGCGGCAGCACCTTCGTACGGTAGAAGTCGAAGAAGCCGCGCAGGTCGGGGCCGATCTGGTTGACGTAGACGCGGTCGAAGCCGGCGTCGGCGAACCCCCTCAGCTCCGCGACGTGCTCGTCCACGTCGTCGCCGCAGACCCGGTTGTCCCGGACCATGTCCTCGGTGACCAGGGTCTGCGCCTGCTCGAAGTGGGCGGGCGAGGGCAGCACCTGGCCCAGCTCGCCCGGCAGCAACTCGTTGGCCCACAGCCGGTGCACGGTCCGCACCGCCGCGTCCCGGTCGGTGTCGTAGCAGACCTTGGTGCCGCCGCTGACGAGCTTCCCGCCGCCCCCGCCCTTGCGGTACTGCTCCACCATCGACGCGTCCGGCATCATCGTGATGTACCCGTCGCCCACCCGGGCCGCCAGCTTGGTCGCCGCCGGGCCGAAGCCGGAGATGTCGATCGGGACGGGCTCGTCCGGGACGGTGTACAGCCGGGCGTTCTCCACCGTGTAGTGCGTGCCGTGGTGGTTGACCTCCTCGCCGGTGAACAACCGGCGCATGATCAGGATGGCCTCCTCCAGCATCTCCAGCCGCACGTGTGCGGCGGGCCAGGCGTCTCCGAGGATGTGCTCGTTGAGCGCCTCGCCGGTGCCCACACCGAGCCGGAAGCGGCCCCCGGACATCACGGCGCTCGTTGCCGCGGCCTGCGCCACGACCGCCGGGTGCATGCGCACGGTCGGGCAGGTGACCGCCGTCTCGACGGGCAGCGACACCGCCTCCGACAGCGCGCCGATCACCGACCACACGAAGGGGCTCTGCCCCTGCTCGCCGTTCCACGGGTGGTAGTGGTCCGAGATCCACAGTGCCTGGAAACCGGCCTGCTCGGCCATGCGGGCCTGTTCGATCAGTTCCGCGGGACCGTACTGCTCGCAGGAGAGGAAATAGCCGTACTCGGGCATGGGGGCCGCCTCCGGGACATGCGTCGGGTGGGTCCCGGGCCGGGTACCCGGGCGCACGGGGGGAAACCGGGCGCCGCGGCCGCCCCCGGCGACGTTTGGGTGCCACGGCCTAGGGGACGCGGAAGGCTCACGAGGTACGCGACAGCCCGGAGGCGAACCGTGAGCCGACCCCGCATCGTGATCGTCGGCGCCGGCTTCGCCGGGTACCGGACGGCCCGCACCCTGTCCCGGCTCACCCGGCACCAGGCCGACATCATCCTGCTCAACCCGACCGACTACTTCCTCTACCTGCCGCTGCTGCCGCAGGTCGCCGCCGGGGTCCTGGAACCGCGCCGGGTCACCGTCTCCCTGTCGGGCTCGCTGCCGCGCGTACGGCTGGTGCTCGGGGAGGCCGAGGACATCGACCTCGACGCGCACACCGTGCGCTACACCGGCCCCGAGGGCGGCGAGGGGACGCTGTCCTTCGACCGGCTCGTGCTCGCCGCGGGCAGCGTCAACAAACTGCTGCCCATCCCCGGCGTCGCCGAGCACGCCCACGGCTTCCGCGGGCTGCCGGAGGCGCTGTACCTGCGCGACCACGTGACCCGGCAGGTGGAGCTGGCCGCCGCGGCCGAGGACCGCCGGGAGTGCGCCGCGCGGTGCACCTTCGTCGTGGTCGGCGCCGGCTACACCGGCACCGAGGTCGCCGCGCACGGCCAGATGTACACCGACGCGCAGGTGCGCAGGCGTCCCATGCGCACCGGCATGCGGCCCCGCTGGATGCTGCTGGACGTGGCGCCGCGGGTGCTGCCCGAGATGGACGAGCGGCTGTCCCGGACCGCCGAGCGGGTGCTGCGGCAGCGGGGCGTGGACGTGCGGATGGGCCTCTCCGTGAAGGAGGCCACGCACGACGGGGTCCTGCTGACCGACGGCACGAGCGTCGACACCCGCACCCTCGTGTGGTGCGTGGGCGTGCGGCCCGACCCCCTGGTGGAGTCGCTCGGGCTGCCCATGGAGCGCGGCCGGCTGCTCGTGGACCCCCACCTCCAGGTGCCGGGGCGTCCCGAGCTGTTCGCCTGCGGCGACGTGGCCGCGGTGCCCGACCTCGACCGGCCGGGTCAGTACACGCCGATGACCGCGCAGCACGCCTGGCGGCACGGCAAGGTCTGCGCCCAGAACGTCGCCGCGTCGCTCGGCATCGGTGAGCGGCGCGCCTACCGCCACCGGGACCTGGGGTTCGTGGTGGACCTGGGCGGCGCCAAGGCGGCCGCCAATCCGCTGGGTGTCCCCCTGTCCGGCCCGGCGGCGGGCGCGGTCACCCGCGGCTACCACCTCGCGGCGATGCCGGGCAACCGCGTCCGGGTCGCCGCGGACTGGCTGCTGGACGCGGTGCTGCCCCGCCAGGCCGTCCAGCTGGGCCTCGTGCGCTCCTGGTCCGTGCCCCTGGAATCGGCCTCGCCGGAGGTGGCACGGGTACCGGGACGGACGGAACCACGGAGCACCGAGTCCGGCGGAGCGGACGGGCGGGCGGGCGCGGCCGCGAGCGATCAGGCCGGTGGTGAGGCGGCCGGGAGCCGGTCGGGTGGTGAGGCGGCCAGGAGTCAGCCCGGAGGTGAACCGGCCAGGAACCAGCCCGGCGGTGAGACCCGTGCGCAGCGGCCGGGTGGCAAGGCGGGCGGGAGCCGGTCGCCCGGTGGGCCGCCGCGGAAGGGCCGGAGGCCCGGCACCGCCCGGGCCTCCGGCGAGCCCGGCGGACCACGGCCCGCCGGCGCCGCGCCCGGCCCGGTGCGGTCCGCCGACATGCCCCCCGACCCCGGACCCGAACCCCCGGCGGACCAGCCGCCCGCCGGACCCGACATCGCCCCCGGCCCCGTCAGGCGAACCGACGGCCGTGCCGTGGAAGGAGACTCATGAACACCGGTGAACTCGTCGACCTCGGACAGCAGTTGCGCGTCGACAGCGTACGGGCGTCCGCTGCCGCGGGCTCCGGCCATCCGACGTCGTCGATGTCCGCCGCGGACCTGGTGGCCGTACTCCTCGCCCACCATCTCCGCTACGACTTCGCGCGTCCCGCCCATCCCGGCAACGACCGCTTCGTCCTCTCCAAGGGGCACGCCTCGCCCCTCCTCTACTCCGCCTACAAGGCGGCCGGCGCCATCGACGACGAGGAACTGCTCACCTTCCGCAAGCTGGGCAGCCGCCTGGAGGGGCACCCCACGCCGCAGCGGCTGCCGTGGGTCGAGACGGCCACGGGGTCGCTCGGCCAGGGGCTGCCCGTGGGCGTCGGTATCGCGCTCTCGGGCAAGCGGCTGGACCGCGCCGACTACCGCGTGTGGGTGCTGTGCGGCGACAGCGAGCTGGCCGAGGGCTCCGTCTGGGAGGCCGCGGAGCACGCCGGGTACGAGCGCCTCGACAACCTCGTCGTGATCGTCGACGTCAACCGCCTCGGCCAGCGCGGACCGACCCGGCACGGCCACGACCTCGACGCGTACGCACGCCGCTTCCGGGCCTTCGACTGGCACACGATCGAGATCGACGGCCACGACGTCGACGCGATCGACCGCGCCTACGGCGAGGCACTGTCCACCAGGGGCCAGCCCACCGCGATCATCGCCCGCACCCTCAAGGGCAAGGGCGTCCAGGCCGTGGAGGACCGCGAGGGCAAGCACGGCAAGCCGCTGCCCGAGGCCGACGAGGCCGTCGCCGAACTCGGCGGCCCGCGCGACCTCACGGTCCGGGTGCAGGAACCGCCCGCCGCCCGGGCGCTGCACTCGGTGGGCACCGGGGAGATCGAACTGCCCCGCTACGACCTGGGCGACGAGGTCGCCACCCGCAACGCCTTCGGAGAGGCGCTCGCCGCGCTCGGCACCGCCCGCGGCGACGTCGTCGCCCTCGACGGCGAGGTCGGCGACTCCACCCGCGCCGAGTACTTCGCCAAGGAGCACCCCGAGCGCTACTTCGAGTGCTACATCGCCGAACAGCAGATGGTCGCGACCGCGGTGGGCATGGCGGCCCGCGGCTGGGTGCCGTTCGCCACCTCCTTCGCCGCGTTCCTGACCCGCGCCCACGACTTCGTGCGCATGGCCTCGATCAGCGGCTCCGGCATCAATCTGGTCGGCTCCCACGCGGGCGTCGCCATCGGCGAGGACGGGCCCAGCCAGATGGGCCTGGAGGACCTGGCGATGATGCGGGCCGTCCACGGCTCGACCGTGCTGTACCCGTGTGACGCCAACCAGACCGCCCGCCTGGTCGCCGGGATGGCCGGGCTGGAGGGCATCCGCTACCTGCGCACCTCGCGCGGGGGGAGCAAGGTGATCTACGGCCCCGACGAGGAGTTCCCGGTCGGCGGCAGCAAGGTCTTGCGCTCCTCCGACCGCGACCGGCTCACCGTCGTGGCGGCCGGCGTCACCGTGCACGAGGCGCTCGCCGCGGCCGACGCCCTGGAGCAGGACGGCATCCGGGTCCGCGTGATCGACCTGTACTCCGTCAAGCCCGTCGACCGGGACACGCTGCGCCGGGCCGCCGAGGACACCGGCTGTCTGCTGACCGTGGAGGACCACCGCCAGGAGGGCGGCCTCGGGGACGCGGTCCTCGACGCGTTCTGCGACGGGCGGCCCGTGCCGCGCCTGGTCCGGCTGGCGGTCAAGGCGATGCCCGGCTCCGCGAGCCCGGCCGAGGAACTGCACGCCGCCGGGATCGACGCGGAGTCCGTCGCGGCCGCCGTACGGGTGCTCGTCGAGCAGGCGATCGTCCCGTGAGCGGTGGCGCCGTACGGACCGTCCGGGCCGGGCGGCACACGGTGGAGGTCCACCGGCCCGACAAGGTGCTGTTCCCCGCGGGCGACGACGGGGACGGCGGACGGGCACAGGAGTACACCAAGGGCGACCTCGTCGACTACTACCGGGCCGCCGCCCCGTTCCTCCTGCCCCACCTGCGGGGCCGGCCGCTGATGCTGGAGCGGTACCCGGACGGCGTCGACGGACCGCGGTTCATGCAGAAGAACACCCCGGAGCACTATCCGGACTGGATCGAACGCGTCGAGGTCGGCAAGGAGGGCGGCACCGTCCGCCACACCGTGTGCGACGACACCGCCACCCTCCTCTACCTGGCCGACCAGGCCGCCCTCACCCTGCACCGCTGGCTCTCCCGGCGCGGACAGGTCGACCGGCCGGACCGGCTGGTCTTCGACCTCGACCCGGCAGGCGACGACTTCCCGGCGGTCCGGGAGGCCGCCCGGCTGCTGGGCGAACTCCTCGACGAACTGAAGCTGCCCTCGGCCCTCATGACCACCGGTTCCCGGGGACTGCACGCGGTCGTGCCGCTCGACGGCCGCCAGGACTTCGACGACGTACGGGAGTTCGCGCGGGACGTCGCCGAGGTACTGGCCGCGGCCCACCCCGACCGGCTCACCACCGCCGCCCGCAAGAAGGACCGCGGCGACCGGCTCTACCTGGACATCCAGCGCAACGCCTACGCGCAGACCGCGGTCGCCCCGCTCACCGTCCGCGCCCGGCCCGGCGCGCCCGTCGCCACGCCCATCTCCTGGGACCAGCTCGACGACCCCGAGCTGCACGCCCGCCGCTGGACCATCGCGGACGCCGTCGACCAGGCCCGCACCCAGCCCTGGGCGGGGATCATGAGCCGCGCCCGGGCGCTCGGTCCCGCCCGACGGCGGCTGAACGCCCTGCGCGGCTGACCGGCCCGGGCGCGCGGACCGCCCGGTTGCGTCGGCGCGTGGCACATGCATGCGCCCATGGAGGTTTGGCGAACACACTTGCGGCCACACGGGAGGGGAGGTGGCCATGGCGAACACGAACAACACATCCGAATCACAAGACTCGCAACAGAGTTCACAAGAATCACAGGACTCACAGAAGACACAGAAGTCAGACAACTCACGCAACTCACAGAAATCTCAAGAGAAGCAGGAGTCCCGTAGGCCTCGGCCGATGGAGATCCTGCGCGAGGCGCGTGCCCAGCTCGCCGAGTTGACCGGCATGACCGCCGAGTCGGTGTCGTCCTTCGAGCAGACGGAGGAGGGATGGGCGCTGGAGGTCGAGGTCCTCGAACTCGAGCGCGTCCCCGACACGATGAGCCTGATGGCGAGCTACCAGGTCGAGCTGGACCCCGACGGGCAGCTCACCGGTTACCGGCGCGTCCGGCGCTACGAGCGCGGCCGGGCGGACACGCGCGGCGGCCGCTAGGCCGTCCGACCGGACACACACCCACAGACGAGATGGAGGGATTGCTGGCATGACTGTCGTACCGGCACAACAGACCGGCGGTGGAGGCGGCAGCAGCGGCCTTTACGACGTGCTCGAGCTTGTTCTGGACCGGGGACTCGTCATCGACGCCTTCGTGCGCGTCTCCCTGGTCGGCATCGAGATCCTGAAGATCGACGTCCGTGTCGTCGTCGCCAGCGTCGACACCTACCTGCGCTTCGCCGAGGCGTGCAACCGGCTCGACCTGGAGGCCGGGCCGCGCAAGGACCCGGGCCTGCCCGACCTGGTCGGATCGATCACCGAGTCCGGCGCCAAGGGCAAGTCCAAGGGGGCGCTGTCCGGCGCCGCCGAGACCATATCGGACGCGTTCAAGCAGGCCCGCGACGACAGCGACTCCGAGCGTGAGACCACCTCGCGCCCGCGCGCCCGCAAGTCCGCGCCCTCGCGCCGTAAGGAGGAGCAGGAGTGAGCACGTACGTCTACGGCATCACCGCCGGTTCGCACCCCTCGCTCCCCGAGGGCATCGCCGGCGTCGGTGAGCCGCCGCGCGAGGTGCGGATCCTGAAGGCGGGCGAGCTGGCGGCCGTCGTCAGTGACGCGCCCGAGGGCCTGCGCCCCAAGCGCAGGGAACTGCTCGCCCACCAGAACGTGCTCAGCGAGGCGGGCGCGGGCGGCTGCGTGCTGCCCATGCGCTTCGGCAGCGTCGCCCCGGACGACGCCTCGGTCACGGGCGTGCTCGCCGAGCGGGCGGACCACTACACGGAGCGCCTCGCGGCGCTGGACGGCCGGGTCGAGTACAACGTCAAGGCCAACCACGTCGAAGAGGCCGTGCTGCACCACGTGATGGCCGACAACCCGGAGATCCGGGCGCTGGTCGAGTCCAACCGGCAGTCGGGCGGCGGCAGCTACGAGACCAAGATCCAGCTCGGCGAGATGGTCGCCGCGGCGGTCCAGCGCAAGGAGGCCGAGGACGCGGTCGCGGTGGAGCGCGCCCTGGAACCGGTCGCCGACGCCGTGAGCGTGGGTCCCGAGTCCACCGGGTGGCTGGCCAACGTCTCCTACCTGGTGAAGCAGGACGCGGCCGAGGAGTTCCTCGCCGCCGTGGAGCGGGCCCGCAAGGACATGCCGCACCTGGAGGTGCGCGTGAACGGCCCCCTGCCGCCGTACAGCTTCGTCGAGCCCGGCCCGGCCGAGCCCGCGGGCACCGCGGCCGGCGGGATGGATGTCGGAACGGAGTGAGGACGTGGGACTCATCTCGGAGGTCCTGTTGCTGCCGCTCGCCCCGGCGCGCGGCGGCGCCTGGGCCATCAGACAGGTGCTGAACGAGGCCGAGCGGATCTACTACGACCCCGCCACGGTCCGCGCCGAACTTGCCCGGCTGGAAGAGCAGCTGGAGGCCGGCGAGATCACCGAGGAGGAGTTCGACCGTCAGGAGGACGGACTTCTGGACCGGCTGGAGATCGCTACGCGCACGAGCGCGGGATTGGGCAACGGGACGGCGCCATGAATCGAGTGGGACTCGGCCTCGCGGTAGGGGCCGGCTATCTGCTGGGACGTACGAAGAAGCTGAAACTCGCGGTCGCCGTGGGCACCATGGTGGCGGGCAAGAAGATGAACCTGACCCCGAAGGGCATCGCGGAGCTGGTCTCCACGCAGCTGCAGAACAACCCGCAGTTCAAGGAGATCGGGGACCAGCTGCGCACCGACCTGCGGGGTGTGGGCAAGGCCGCCTCGGGCGCCATGGTCGAGCGGCAGATCGACGCGCTCGCCGACCGCCTGCACGGGCGCACCGCCCAGGTGCGCGACCAGCTCTCCGGCGTGGCGTCCAAGGCACCGGGCGTCGGCTCCCGCGACTCCGAGGACTCGGAGGACTCGGAGTACGAGGAGTACGACGACGAGCGCGACGAGCACGACGACGACCGTGAGGACGAGTCCCCCGAGGACACCCACGAGGACGAGCACGAGGACGAGCCCGAGCCGGAGGGGCGGGGCCGGGAACGCCGGGAGCCGCGCGGCGAGCGGGCCGCGAAGGCGGCTCCCGACGGGGCACGCAAGGCGGCCAAGAAGGCGCCGGCGAAGAAGACCGCCGCCAAGGCCCCCGCGAAGAAGGCCGCCGCGAAGCGGGCCCAGCCCGCCAAAAAGGCGGTCGGCAAGAAGACCGCCGGAGCCAGGAACGCCGCCCGCGGCGCCGGCCCCCGGCAGACGAAGGGCGGTGGTGAGCGATGACCGACACCCTCGGTTCCGCGGCTTCCACCGCGGGCAAGGCGGCGAAGAAGAACCCGCTCGCCGACGTGGCCCAGAGCGAGGCGGCCGACCGGCTCAAGGCGGAGGTGCAGGAGTACCTCGCCGCCCAGGTCACGCGGCTGCTGACCGGCGTCGGCACCAAGCTCGGCGAGACCACCGGCAAGCTGAACGACATAGCCGAGGGCAACAGCCCCGGATTCGCCAAGCTCGCCCTCGACGGCGGCCGCAAGCTCGCCGAGGGCAAGGGCCCGATGCGGGCCGCGTTCGAGGTCGGCGCCGGCAAGGTGAAGGACAACGTGGTCGGCGCCTTCAAGAACCTCGCCGGCGGCAGAGGGCGCAAGAAGGGCGGCGGAGGTCAGAAGCCGACCGTCATCATCGAGTACGTCGATGTCGGCGTCCCCCTGCGCACGGCCTACGACCAGTGGACCCAGTACCAGGACTTCAGCACCTTCGCCAAGGGGGTCAAGAGCGCCAACCGCGCCGACGACACCTCGTCCGACTGGCAGCTGAAGGTCTTCTGGTCCAACCGCAGCTGGAAGGCGAAGACCACCGAACAGGTGCCGGACGACCGGATCTCCTGGACGTCCGAGGGCGCCAAGGGAACCACCAAGGGCGTCGTCAGCTTCCACCAGCTCGCCGACAACCTCACCCGCGTCATCCTGGTCATCGAGTACTACCCCAAGGGCCTGTTCGAGAAGACCGGCAACATCTGGCGCGCCCAGGGCCGCCGGGCCCGCCTCGACCTGAAGAACTACGTCCGCCACATCACCCTCAAGGGCGAGGCGGACGACGGCTGGCGCGGGGAGATCCGCGACGGCGAGGTCGTCCGCACCCACGAGGACGCCCTCGCCGAGGAGCAGGAGGGGCAGGAGGAGCCGGAGGGGGAGGCGCACGAGGACGACCGGGAGGACGACGAGCCCGAGGAGGAGTACGAGGGCGAGGAGGAGGAGCCGCACGCCGAGGAGGAGGGCGAGGCGGACGCCGAGTACGAGCAGGAGCCGGAGGAGGAGTCCGAGGGCGAGCCCGAGGAGGAGTACGAGGAGTACGAGGAACCGGAGGGCGAGTACGAGGAGCCCGAGGGCGAGTACGAGGAGGAGAAGGAAGCCGGGGAGGACGAGTACGCGTCCCGTGAGGAGCACGAGGACGCCGACAGCGGGAGTCGTCGATGACCACACCCAGCCGACTGCCCGACCCCTATGGCCAGGGACAGAGCGCCAATCTCGCCGACATCCTGGAGAGGGTGCTCGACAAGGGAGTCGTCATAGCCGGCGACATCCGGATCAACCTGCTCGACATAGAGCTGCTCACGATCAAGCTGCGGCTCATCGTCGCGTCCGTGGACAAGGCCAAGGAAATGGGCATCGACTGGTGGGAGAGCGACCCCGCCCTCTCCTCGCGCGCCCGGCGCGACGAACTCACCCGGGAGAACGCCGAACTGCGCGAACGCCTGCGCGAGCTGGACCCGGGCCGCGTACCGAGGGAGGCACCGTGACCGGACTGCGGTACGTGTACGCCGTCTGCCGCCCCTTCGGCGCGGCCCTGCAGAGCCAGCTGACGGGGGTGGCGGGCGATCCGCCCCGCCTGCTGCCCCACGGCGACCTCGTCGCCGTCGTGAGCCACGTCCCCGAGGCCGACTTCTCCGAGGAGGCGCTCCGCGCCCACCTGGAGGATCTGGACTGGCTCTCCGGGACCGCCCGTGCCCATCAGCAGGTCATCGACGCGCTCACCGCCGTCACCACCCCGCTGCCGCTCCGGCTGGCGACCGTCTTCCGGGACGACAGCGGCGTGCGCGTGATGATGGAGGAGCGGGCGGAGACCTTCTCGAACCGGCTGGACCGGCTCGAAGGGCGCGTGGAATGGGGCGTCAAGGTCTACGTCGAGCCGGATCAGGAGCGGGCCTCGGGACCGGCACAAGCCGCCCCGAAGCCCGCCTCGGGCCGGGACTACCTCCGGCAGCGGCGCATGCAGACGCGCGCGAGCGAGGACCTGTGGACCAGGGCCGAGGGCTTCGCGACGCGGCTGCACGAGACGCTCTCCGGCCGGGCCGACGACGCGAGGCTGCACGCCCCGCAGAACCCGAGCCTCTCCGGTGCCGCCGGACGCAACGTCCTCAACGCCGCCTATCTGGTGCGGCGCGACGTCTCCGAGGAGTTCGTGGAGACGGTGGACCGGACGAAGGACGACGTCCCCGGCCTGCGCGTGGAACTCACGGGGCCGTGGGCCGCCTACTCCTTCGCCGGCGAGGAGAGCCCGGGGGAGGAGTCGTGACCGTCGTCGAACGCCGTGAGATAGCCCTGGTGGACCTGCTCGACCGGCTGCTCGCCGGCGGCGTGGTCATCACCGGTGACGTCACCCTGCGCATCGCCGACGTCGACCTGGTCCGCATCGACCTCAACGCGCTGATCAGCTCGGTCAACCGCAACGTCCCCTCACCGTTCGGGGACTGACATGAGTGACCATCCCGAGCCCCGCAAGCGCCTCGACCTGGAACCCGACACGGTCGAGCGCGACCTGATCAAGCTGGTGCTGACCGTGGTCGAGCTGCTGCGTCAGCTCATGGAGCGCCAGGCGCTGCGCCGGGTCGACGAGGGCGACCTCAGCGAGGAGCAGGAGGAGCGGATCGGGCTCACCCTGATGCTCCTGGACGACCGCATGACCGAACTGCGCGACCGCTACGGCCTGCGGCCCGAGGACCTGAACCTGGACCTGGGGCCGCTGGGACCGCTGCTGCCCCGGGAGTGATCCGGCCGAGCGGCCGCCCCGCCGACGCGCGGACCCGGGAATCCCGGGCCCGCGCGTCGGCGCGGGACGCGGAGGTCGGGCGCGGGACGCGCCGGTGCCGGACCGTACCGGCGTCGGAGGTGCTCAGACACGGCACAGGATCTCTCCGTGCAGCACGGCGAACCAGCCTTCCGGCCGCTCTCCCCATTCCCGCCAGGCCGCCGAGACGGCGCGCAGCCGTTCCGTCGTCGCATGGCCGCCCTCGACGGCGCGCCCGGCGTACGCCGACTCCAGGGTGCGCTCCGCCCACAGGCCGCTCCACCACTCCCGTTCGGCGGGGGTGGAGAAGGTCCAGGTGGAGGAGGTCGCGGTGATGTCGGTGAAGCCCGCTTCGAGGGCCCAGGCCTTCAGCCGGCGTCCGGCGTCCGGCTCACCGCCGTTGGCGCGGGCCACCCGGCGGTACAGGGCCAGCCAGTCGTCCATGCCCGGCGAGGCCGGGTACCACGTCATGGCCCCGTAGTCCGAGTCGCGGACGGCGACGATCCCGCCCGGCCGCACGACCCGCCTCATCTCCCGCAGCGCCCGCACCGGGTCGCCCACGTGCTGGAGCACCTGGTGGGCGTGGGCCACGCAGAAGGTGTCGTCCGGGTGGTCCAGCGCGTGCACGTCGGCCACCGCGAAGTCGGTGTTGGCCGCCCCGCGCCCGGCGGCCGTCGCGCGGGCCCTCTCCACGATCTCCGGCGCCCGGTCCACGCCGGTGACGTGCCCGTCCGGGACCAGGGCGGCGAGGTCCGCGGTGATGGTGCCCGGGCCGCAGCCGACGTCCAGGATCCGCATGTGGGGTTCGAGCGAGCCGAGCAGGTGGGCGGCGGAGTTGGCGGCGGTGCGCCAGGTGTGCGAACGGAGCACGGACTCGTGGTGTCCGTGCGTGTAGACGGCGGTCTCCCGAGGCTTCGGCATGGTGGTCTCCCGGCTCTCCCGACGGTGCGGACACCGTACGCCCCTCGGCCGGATGGTGAGATACGTGTACCGTCATGTGGACTGATGATTCGTCAGCAAACCGGGAGAGGATCAGGACAGGAGGCCGGGGCCGGGCAGCGGCCGGTACACCGTGAGCGCCTCGGGCAGCTTCTCCAGCGTCAGGTCGCCCTCCGTCTCCGTCAGCTCACCGTCGAACGCCATCAGCGTGCCGGGCGCGACGCCGGACAGGCGCAGCCGGCCCACCTGCACCGCGGCGTGCGCGGGGGAGCGGGTCAGCGGTCCCGCCAGGGCAGCGGACAGCAGCCGCAGCGCCGGCCGGCGGCCACCGTGCACGACTCGCACGTCCAACTGCCCGTCCGCCAGGTCGAGCCGGCGGCCCGAGGCGATGCCCCGGCGGTGGTACGTGCCGTTGCCCGCGAACAGCATCCACAGCGGACGCCTGCGGCCCCGCACCTCGGCCTCCAGGGGGTGCCGGTCGGCCCGCAGCACCCGTACGGCCGCGAGCACACCGGCCGGCCAGCCACCGATCCGGGACGACCAGCGCTCCCGCTCCCGCACCAGTTCCGGGTAGACGCCGAGGCTGAAGGTGTTCAGGAAGACGCCGCGCTGCCCGCCGGAGGCGAAACGGCCCACGTCCACCCGCACGCCCTCGCCCCGCTCCAGCGCCCGGCAGAGGTCCTTGACGTCCTCGACGCCGAGGTCGTAGGCGAAGTGGTTCAGCGTGCCCCCGGGCAGCACCGCCAGCGGCAGCCCGTGGCGCAGCGCGGTCTCGGCCCCCGCGTTCACCGTGCCGTCGCCGCCGCACACACCCAGCACCCGGGCCCGGCCCGCCGCCTTCTCCAGCTCCTCCCGCACGTCCTGCGGCTCGCACTCGACGACCTCGGCCTCGGGCAGCGCGTCGCACAGCGCCCGCACCCGGTCCGAGGTGCCCGAGCCGATGTTGGCCACCATCACCAGCCCCTCGCCCCCGGACAGCGCCGGCACCTCGGCGCGCGGCCGGGCCGGCGGCGTCAGCTGCGCCCGGGTGGGCACCATGCCCCGCACGGCGAACGCGGCCCCCACCCCGAGGGCCGCGCCGGCCACGACGTCGCTCGGGAAGTGGACGCCGGTGTAGACGCGGGAGAGGACGACCGCCGCCGCCACCGGGGCCACCGCGGCCCCCCACGCGGGGGACTCCAGCGCGACCCCGGTCGCGAACGCGGCGGCCGACGCGGCGTGCCCGGACGGGAAGGACGTCGTGATCGGCTGCCGCTTCAGCTGCCGGACCAGCGGCACCGGGTCGAGGGCGGGCCGGGCCCGGCGGACCGAGCGCTTGCCGAGGGTGTTGATCGTCAGCGAGGCCAGGCTCAGCGAGGCGAGGCCCCGGGCGGCGGCGCGACGGGCCCTCGGCGTGCGGGACGCGGCCAGGGCGGCCGCCGCCGCGAACCACAGCACACCGTGGTTGGCGCTGCGGCTCAGCCGTGGCAGCAGGGGATCGGCACCCGGCCAGGTACGGGCGGCCACGGCCTCGAACGCACGCTGGTCCAGGCGCAGGAAACCGTTGCGGACCGGGTGCGGGCCGGGCGTGAGGGCGGTGAGGTCTACGTCGGGACTCATGCCTCCCGCCTACCCTGCGGGCGGCGTTTCCTACGGGTGGCGCGCCCCACGTGGCCGGGCCCGCGTCCGCGGCGGGCCAAATGGGTTTGCCCCGGGAGCGGTGCGAGCCGCAGAATCCGGTCCCATGGGCCATCTCGAAGCCGCACACCTGGAGTACTACCTCCCCGACGGGAGGGCGCTGCTCGGCGACGCGTCGTTCCGGGTGGGGGAGGGGGCCGTCGTGGCCCTCGTCGGACCCAACGGAGCGGGCAAGACCACCCTGCTGCGCATGCTGGCGGGCGAGCTGAAGCCGCACGGCGGGACCGTCACGGTCGGCGGCGGGCTCGGGGTGATGCGGCAGTTCGTGGGCTCCGTCCGGGACGAGACGACCGTGCGCGACCTGCTGGTGTCGGTGGCGCCGCCTCGGATCCGCGAGGCTGCGCGCGCCGTCGACGCCGCCGAGCACGGCATCATGACGGTCGACGACGAGGCCGCCCAGATGCGCTACGCGCAGGCGCTCGCCGACTGGGCCGAGGCGCAGGGGTACGAGGCGGAGACCCTCTGGGACATCTGCACCACCGCCGCCCTGGGCGTGCCCTACGAGCGCGCCCAGTGGCGGCAGGTGAGCACGCTCTCCGGCGGTGAGCAGAAGCGGCTGGTGCTGGAGGCCCTGCTGCGCGGCAATGACGAGGTACTGCTCCTCGACGAGCCGGACAACTACCTCGACGTGCCCGGCAAGCGCTGGCTGGAGGAGCGGCTCGCCGAGACCCGCAAGACGGTGCTGTTCGTCTCCCACGACCGGGAGCTGCTCGCCCGCGCCGCCGAGAAGATCATCTCCCTCGAACCGGGCCCCGCGGGCGCCGACGCCTGGGTGCACGGCGGGGGCTTCGCCACCTTCCACGAGGCCCGGCGCGAGCGCTTCGCCCGCTTCGAGGAACTGCGCCGCCGCTGGGACGAGAAGCACGCACAGCTCAAGAAGCTGGTCCTGAACCTCCGTCAGGCGGCCGCGGTGAGCCACGAGATGGCCTCCCGCTACGCCGCCGCCCAGACCCGGCTGCGCAAGTTCGAGGAGGCCGGCCCGCCGCCCGAGCCGCCGCGCGAGCAGGACATCAGGATGCGCCTGAAGGGCGGCCGCACCGGCGTACGCGCCGTCACCTGCGAGCAGCTGGAACTCACCGGCCTGATGAAACCCTTCGACCTGGAGGTCTTCTACGGCGAACGGGTCGCCGTCCTCGGTTCCAACGGCTCGGGCAAGTCGCACTTCCTGCGGCTGCTCGCCGGCGCCGAGGTGGCGCACACCGGGAACTGGAAGCTCGGCGCGCGCGTGGTGCCCGGTCACTTCGCGCAGACCCACGCCCACCCGGAACTGCTCGGCCGCCCCCTGCTGGACATCCTGTGGACCGAGCACTCCCAGGACCGGGGCGCGGCCATGTCCCGGCTGCGCCGCTACGAGCTGACCCAGCAGGCCGAGCAGCCCTTCGACCGGCTCTCCGGCGGCCAGCAGGCCCGCTTCCAGATCCTGCTGCTGGAACTCCAGGGCGTCACCGCCCTCCTGCTCGACGAGCCGACCGACAACCTCGACCTGGAATCGGCCGAAGCCCTCCAGGAAGGCCTGGAGGGCTTCGAGGGCACGGTCCTCGCCGTCACCCACGACCGCTGGTTCGCCCGCTCCTTCGACCGGTACCTGGTCTTCGGCAGCGACGGCCGGGTCCGCGAGACGGCGGAGCCGGTCTGGGACGAACGGCGCGTGGAGCGGGCCCGCTGACACCCGCCCGGGCGGTCACCTCCAGCGCAGCAGCGCCCCGAGACCACCCACCGGGGCCTTGTCCGCCGCCTCGGACGGGAGGGCCGGTGTCACCGAGATCGCCGGGGCACCGGTCATCACCGCCGAGCGCAGCAGGGCGTCGTCCGCGCGGGCCGACCAGGAGGTCTGCTCGCCGAGCGTCTTCAGCTCCGTACGGCGCACCGCGAGCTGGTCGGCGTCCTCGCCCACCCACACCTCGCGGTGGGTGTCCGGGCCGTCGGGGATGATCAGCAGTTCGTCGATGCGGTGCTCACGGGCCGCCTCCACCAGTGCGGGCACGCCCTCCGCCGCACCGGCCCGACCCTCGCCGTCCGGTGTGCGGGCGGCCAGGAACCGCTCCAGGTCCTCCCGCGCGCGCGAGCGGACGTGGTCGACGCGCAGCCCCTCCACCTCGTCGTCCAGCAGCCTGCTCCCGGCGCCGCGGGCGGCCTCGGCGATCCGGTCCCGCAGCCGCTCGGGCATCCGCTGGTGCACGGACCGCCGCTCCCGGTCGTCGCCCACCAGGATCATCAGGTCGGCGCCCGTCTCCTCCTGGCAGACGGCGAGCGCGTCCGCGATCTCCGCCGCGTTGTGCTCCCAGGTGTTCTCCACCCGCAGCTGGAAGTGGCGCTCGGACCAGTCGGCGCTGCTCGTGCGGTGCACCGGCCACTTCCGGCCGGTCACGCCGCCCGCGTCCGAGCTGCCCAGCGCACTGCGCAGCTCGAAGTCGGCACCCTTGCGGTCGATGTACGCCACCACGCACACCGGGTCCTCGCCGGCCAGGTCCAGCAGCGGCGCCACGTGCGGCAGCGGCGCCCAGTCGGCGGTGGTCCCGCCGTACGGGGGCCGGGCCAGCGGCGGATCCAGGACCACCCGGCCGCCGCACGCGAACAGGGCCCGCCCGTGCGGATCGGTGGCGTGGCGCAGGCCGTCCACGGCCTCCCGCACCGCCTCGCAGGTCGCCTCGTCCGCGCCCTGGGCCGACAGCTCCCGGGCCACCGCGGCGGCCGTCAGCTCCCGCTCGTGGGCGGTGTCCTCCGCGTGCCGGGACAGGTCGACGTACACGGACGCCCAGCGCCCCTGATGCCCCTGATGCTCATAGAGGGGGTGCAGAAACGAGAGATCCATGGGGCTGCCCTCCCGGGTGCCGCTCGGGGGTGGTAGTGCTCGGGGGCGGGTACCCGGACCGCATGAACGAACACGACACGCGTGAGGCCACCGCGACCGGTGTGGACCCGGGCCGTCTGAACGACCAGCAGCTCATGAAGGAACTGGAGACCATCCACCGCACACGCCACGACACCCTGCTGCACGGGTCGAACGACGCGCTGCGGGCCCACAACGACCGCATGGCCCAGCTGGAGGGCGAGTGGCTGCGCCGCAACCCCCGGCGCCCGGTGGCCGCGGGCCGCACCCGCGAGGGCGCCCGCGAACGCGGCTGCGGGGAGGCCACCACGCCCGGCGTCTGAGCGCCGGCCCGGTGGCCTCCCCGCGGCCCGGGCGGACCCGGTCCGTCCGTCCGCCGCCCGTCAGCCGCCGGCCTTGGCGAACTCCGCGAGGAACGTCTCGCAGAACGCCTTGAGGTCGTCCGGCTTGCGGCTGGTGATCAGCACGTTGTCGCCGTGGTCGCAGACCTTCACCTGTTCGTCGACCCAGGTGGCGCCCGCGTTGGTGAGGTCGGTCCGCAGACTCGGCCAGGAGGTCAGCACCCGGCCGCGTACGACGTCCGCCTCGACGAGCGTCCACGGCGCGTGGCAGATGGCGGCCACCGGCCGGCCCTGCCGGAAGAAGTCCCCGACGAACGCCACCGCCTTCTCGTCCATCCGCAGGAAGTCCGGATTGGCCACCCCGCCGGGCAGGACCAGCCCGCCGAAGGAGTCGGCGGACGTGTCGCCCACCACCTCGTCCACCGGGAACGTGTCCGCCTTGTCGAGGTGGTCGAAGCCCTGGACCTCACCGGACTGCGTGGAGACGAGCACGGGCTCGTGACCCGCGTCCTTCGCCGCCTGCCACGGCTCGGTCAGCTCGACCTGTTCCACGCCCTCGGGCGCGGTCAGAAATGCGATACGCATGAGGTTGGGATTCCTTTCCGGGTGCTCCGGCCGGTGTCGCCGCCCGCAGCACCTGTGTCGTTCGGCCGTGTGTGTGGTCCGGCCGTGTGTCCATGGGTGTCCCGTCGGGGCCCCGCGGTCGTCCTGCGCCGTCTCAGCCGCCGGACCGCTCGTCCGGTGCCGCCCGGCTGATGTCGGCCAGGGCCGAGGCGGGAGCCCGGGCCTCGGCGAGATCGCCGAGGGTGACCGTGCCCACCGGCAGCCCGTCCTCCACGACCGCCACATGACCGATGTTCTGCGTGCGCACGAGCTGCGCCGCCTCGACGAGGGAGGAGTCCGGGCGGACGGCGGCCACACCCGGGGTCATGACGTCCTTCACGTACTCGGCCATGCGAGGCCCGCCCCTTTCGGCGCTAGGCGCCCCGGGTGCCGGTGGACCCGGACCCGCCGTCGTCGGTCAGGGCCATCGCCAGTTCCTGCACGTTGTCGTAGCGCGCCTTGTGCGGCAACCGTTCCAGACCCTCGACGAGGGCGTCCGGCGCATGGCCTCGGCGCAGGGCCCGGCCCAGTTCCCGAGGGCCCGCGGGGAAGGTGCCCCGGGTCAGGTTCCGGGCCAGTTCGAGCCGCAGGGCCTCCAGGTACGTCGGTCCGCGGCCCGGTGTCACCGGCCCGTACATGACGTCCGGGTCGTCCTCGGCAGCCGGTTCCGGGTCGTTCCACTCCTCGGTGCGGGTGGAGTGCCCGGACCTGAGCAGACCCTGGAGTTCGTGCTTCATCTCGTCGTCGCGGTGGACGCTCATCCGGTCGCTGCCTCGCTGCATGTCTCCCTCCAGATCCTTCGGGGTGCCGACCGCGTACCCGGACACCGCGGGCCGACACGGATTCGTCCGGACGGGTCGGGTCCGATGCGGCCCCACCTCCCGCCGACACGGTGCGTGCCTGCTCGCGCACCCCGGGTTCGCCCGGTGGGGCGGGGAACCCGGCCCGCGCACCACCCCCCACGCCCACCCCCTCTCGGGAAGGACGGACCATGGCGGTGCTGCTCGCTGTCTTCGTCCCGGTCCTCATGCTCGGCGTGGTCCCGGGCCTGGGCCGTTACGAGGAACTGCTGCTCCCGGGCACCGCCCCGCCGCCCCAGGACACCGAGCCGGCCGCGGCCGGGCCGGCCGATCAGTAATCGAGAAGCGGGAGCCACCGCGCCCCGTCTAGCGTGTCACTGCCGACCCGCCGACGGAGGAGACCCGATGAGCAGCGCCAGAAGAACGGACACGCGGCAGGCCGCACCGCATGTCGCGGACAGCCACGACCTGATCCGCGTGCACGGCGCCCGAGAGAACAACCTCAAGGACGTCAGCATCGAGATCCCCAAACGGCGGCTGACGGTCTTCACGGGCGTCTCCGGCTCGGGCAAGAGCTCCCTGGTGTTCAACACGATCGCCGCCGAGTCGCAGCGGCTGATCAACGAGACCTACAGCGCCTTCGTACAGGGTTTCATGCCGACCCTGGCCCGGCCCGAGGTCGACGTCCTCGACGGCCTCACGACCGCGATCATCGTGGACCAGCAGCGGATGGGCGCCGACCCCCGTTCCACGGTCGGCACCGCCACCGACGTCAACGCGATGCTGCGCATCCTCTTCAGCCGGCTCGGCGATCCGCACATCGGCCCGCCCAGCGCCTACTCCTTCAACACCGCCTCCGTCCGGGCGAGCGGCGCGATCACCGTCGAACGGGGCAACAAGAAGGCGACCAAGGCCACCTACGAGCGCACCGGCGGCATGTGCACGCACTGCGAGGGGCGCGGCACAGTCTCCGACATCGACCTCAGCCAGCTCTACGACGACTCCAAGTCGCTGGCCGAGGGCGCCTTCACCATCCCCGGCTGGAAGTCCGAGAGCCAGTGGACCGTCCAGGTCTACGCCCAGTCCGGCTTCGTCGACCCCGACAAGCCGATCCGCGAGTACTCCGAGCAGGAACTACGGGACTTCCTCCACGGCGAGCCGGTCAAGGTCAAGGTCAACGGCGTCAACCTCACCTACGAGGGCCTGATCCCGAAGATCCAGAAGTCGTTCCTGTCCAAGGACAAGGAGGCGATGCAGCCGCACGTCCGGGCGTTCGTCGAGCGGGCCGTCACCTTCACGACCTGCCCCGAGTGCGACGGCACCCGGCTCAGCGAGGGCGCCCGGTCGTCGCGGATCGGGAAGATCTCCATCGCCGACGCCTGTGCGATGGAGATCCGGGACCTCGCCGCATGGGTCCGCGGACTCGACGAGCCGTCGGTGGCGCCGCTGCTCACCGCGCTGCGCGACACCCTCGACTCCTTCGTGGAGATCGGCCTCGGCTACCTCTCGCTGGAGCGGCCGGCCGGCACGCTGTCGGGCGGAGAGGCCCAGCGCGTCAAGATGATCCGCCACCTGGGGTCCTCGCTCACCGACACCACGTACGTCTTCGACGAGCCCACCATCGGCCTGCACCCGCACGACATCCAGCGGATGAACGACCTGCTCCTGCGGCTGCGGGACAAGGGCAACACGGTCCTCGTCGTCGAGCACAAGCCGGAGGCCATCGCGATCGCCGACCACGTCGTCGACCTCGGCCCCGGCGCCGGCACCGCGGGCGGCACCGTCTGCTTCGAGGGCACCGTCGAGGAGCTGCGGGCCGCCGGCACCGTCACCGGCCGCCACCTCGACGACCGGTCCTCCCTCAAGGAGACCGTCCGCGAGCCCACCGGCGCCCTGGAGATCCGCGACGCCACCCGGCACAACCTCCAGGGCGTCGACGTCGACGTCCCGCTCGGCGTGCTCTGCGTGGTCACCGGTGTGGCGGGCTCCGGCAAGAGCTCCCTGATCCACGGCTCGGTCCCGGCCGGCGCGGACGTCGTGTCGGTCGACCAGAGCCCCATCAAGGGCTCGCGGCGCAGCAACCCGGCGACGTACACCGGATCGCTCGAACCGATCCGCAAGGCCTTCGCCAAGGCCAACGGCGTCAAGCCGGCCCTGTTCAGCGCCAACTCCGAGGGCGCCTGCCCCACCTGCAACGGCGCCGGCGTCATCTACACCGACCTGGCGATGATGGCCGGCGTCTCCACACCCTGTGAGGACTGCGAGGGCAAGCGGTTCCAGCCCGCGGTGCTGGAGTACCGGTTCGGCGGCCGGGACATCAGCGAGGTGCTGGCGATGTCGGTGGACCAGGCCGAGGAGTTCTTCGGCGCCGGCGAGGCCCGCACCCCGGCCGCGCACAGGATCCTGGAGCGGCTCGCCGACGTCGGGCTCGGCTACCTCACCCTCGGCCAGCCGCTCACCACACTCTCCGGCGGCGAGCGGCAGCGGCTGAAGCTCGCCACGCACATGGGCGACAAGGGCGGTGTCTACGTCCTGGACGAACCCACCACCGGACTGCACCTCGCCGACGTCGAACAACTCCTCGGGCTGCTCGACCGGCTCGTCGACTCGGGCAAGTCCGTCATCGTCATCGAGCACCACCAGGCGGTCATGGCCCACGCCGACTGGATCATCGACCTCGGCCCCGGCGCCGGCCACGACGGCGGCCGGATCGTCTTCGAGGGCACCCCCGCCGACCTCGTCGCCGACCGCTCCACCCTCACCGGCGAGCACCTCGCGGCCTACGTCGGCGCCTGACGTCCCGACCCGACCCACAGCGCCGGGCCCGTGGGGTCCGGCGCTGTGGGATCGTGGTGGGGTGACGACGCTGGAGGACCTGGCCAGGCTGCGCCGGGCCCGTGACCTGATGGATCGCGAGTACGCGAAGCCGCTCGACGTGCCGGCCCTGGCGCGCGTGGCCCTCATGTCGGCGGGCCACTTCTCCCGCAGCTTCCGCGCCGCCTACGGCGAGACGCCCTACAGCTACCTGATGACCCGCCGCATCGAGCGGGCCAAGGCGCTGCTGCGACGCGGCGACCTGAGCGTGACCGAGGTCTGCTTCGAGGTCGGCTGTACCTCGCTCGGGTCCTTCAGCTCCCGGTTCACCGAACTGGTCGGCGAGAGCCCGAGCGCCTACCGGGCCCGCGACCACTCCGACGGCGCCGCCGTCCCCGCCTGCGTGGCCAAGATCTACTCGCGACCGGTCAGGAACGGAGAAGCGAGGCCCGCCGGGCCGCCCGTAGCGTGAAGCGCATGGACATCAACCTCTCGCAGTGCTTCATCGCCGTCGACGACCACGACAAGGCGCTCGCCTTCTACCGGGACGTGCTCGGACTGGAGGTGCGCAACGACGTCGGGTTCGAGGGGATGCGCTGGGTGACCGTCGGCTCGCCGGCCCAGCCCGACGTGGACATCGTCCTCGAACCCCCGCTCGCCGACCCCAACGCCTCGGCCGCCGACAGGGAGGCCGTGGCCGAACTGCTCGCCAAGGGCATGCTGCGCGGCGTCATCTTCACCACCGACGACGTCGACGCGACCTTCGAACGCATCCGGGCCGCGGGCGCCGAGGTGCTCCAGGAGCCCGTGGACCAGCCCTACGGCGTCCGCGACTGCGCCTTCCGCGACCCGGCCGGCAACATGCTCCGCTTCAGCCGGCCGCGCGAGCGGTGACCGCCCCCTGCCCGGTCACTCCCGCCCCGCGCTCGGCAGGAACTCCTGCACCTTCGCCTTGAACCCCTGCTTGACCATCGACCCCCGGTCCGCGTCGCCCTTGAGGATCGCGGCGGCCGTCGACTCCATCTGCTCCCAGGTGGCGTGCGGCGGCACCGGGGGCACGGCCGGGTCGGTGAGGAACTCCAGCACCGCCGGCCCGTCCGCCGCCAGCCCCGCCCGCCAGGCCGCCTCCACGTCCTCCGGCTTCTCCACGCGGATGCCGGTCAGCCCCAGCGAGCGGGCGAAGTCGGCGTAGCGCACGTCCGGCAGCGCCTGCGAGGGCAGGAAGGACGGCGCGCCTCCCATGGCCCGCATCTCCCAGGTGACCTGGTTGAGGTCCCGGTTGTTCCAGACTGCCACGACCAGCCGCGGGTCCGGCCACAGGTCGCGGTACTTCGCCGCCGTGATCAGCTCCGCCAGCCCGTTCATCTGCATCGCCCCGTCCCCGACCAGGGCGATCACCGGCCGGTCCGGGTGGGCGAACTTCGCGCCGATCGCGTACGGCACCCCGCAGCCCATGGTGGCCAGCGTGCCGGAGAGCGAACCGCGCATGCCGGGCCGCATCGTCAGGTGCCGGGCGTACCAGTTCGCCGTGGAGCCCGAGTCGCAGGTGACGATCGCGTCGTCGGGCAGCAGCGGGTCGAGGGCGGCGGCCACGTACTCCGGGTTGACCGGGTCCGCCTCCAGACCCGCCCGGCGCCGCATGACGTCGCGCCACCGTGTCACGTTGTCGCACACCGTGTCGTACCACTCGCGGCCCCGACCGCCCTCGATCAGCGGGATCAACCGCTCCAGCGTGGCCTTCGCGTCGCCGACCAGGTTCACCTCGTTCGGGTAGCGCATCCCGATCATGTGCGGGTCGATGTCGATCTGCACACCCCGCGCCTTCCCGTACTCCGGCAGGAACTGCGAGTACGGGAAGGAGGACCCGATGGTCAGCAGGGTGTCGCAGTCCCGCATCAGCTCGTACGAGGGGCGCGTGCCGAGCAGGCCGATCGACCCGGTGACGTAGGGCAGTTCGTCGCTGAGGACGTCCTTGCCGAGCAGCGCCTTGGCCACCCCGGCGCCCAGACTCTCGGCGAGCCGCTCCACCTGCTCCCGCGCCCCGGCCGCGCCCTGGCCGACGAGGATCGCCACCTTGTCACCGGCGTTGAGCACCTCCGCCGCCCGCCGCACCGACTCGTCGTCGGGGACCGCCGTCCAGGAGCCGCGGTCCAGGCTGGAGGGCACCATCTTGAACTCGTGCGTGGGCGGCGAGTAGTCCAGCTCCTGCACGTCGCCGGGGATGATGACGGCCGTCGGACAGCGGCGCGCGTACGCCGTGCGGATCGCCCGGTCCAGCACGTTCGGCAGCTGCTCCGGGACCGTCACCGTCTCCACGAACTCCGAGGCGACGTCCTTGAACAGCGTGTGCAGGTCCACCTCCTGCTGGTAGGAGCCGCCCATCGCGGTCCGGTGGGTCTGCCCGACGATCGCCAGCACCGGGACGTGGTCGAGCTTGGCGTCGTACAGCCCGTTGAGCAGATGGATCGCACCCGGTCCCGAGGTCGCGGCGCACACCCCCAGCCGGCCGCTGAACTTGGCGTAGCCGACCGCCTGGAACGCGGACATCTCCTCGTGCCGGGACTGCACGAACCGCGGCTGGTTCTCGGCGCGGCCCCAGGCGGCCAGCAGCCCGTTGATCCCGTCGCCCGGGTAGCCGAAGACCTGCTCGACACCCCACTCGCGCAGGCGCTGCAGGACGTGGTCGGACACCTTGGTGCTCATGTAGCGGACCTCCCGGACCGGTGGGGGACGGACGACGGCACCCGTCCGGGTGTCCCCGAAGGACGCCGGAAAACACCGGGTGGTTTGGCAGGGGGACCGGGGGGCAGGCGCAGGGTCAGTGCTTCGGACAGGAGGCACGTCCGTGGGAGCGGCGCCCCGCCGCCCCGGACGGCCGTCCGGGTGCAGGACGCTCTCCCGCGGTGACCGCCCGACCCCAGGGTCACGCCGTCGGGCCGGTGCCGTCCGACCGGGCGCGGAGGTGTCGACGAGCCCTCGGTGCCCCGCGCACCGGCCGCTTCGACCGGCCACCCGCCCGGCGCGACGACGGGACCCCGCGCTCCGAGGGAGTTGCGACGCACATGCCCATCCACGCCAGCGTGAAGCACCCGCACGACGACGCCCCCGACACCGCCGACGCCTTCCGCCGGCTCGCCGCCCTCCCCGAGGGCCCGGAACGCGACACGGTCCGCGAGCGGATCGTCGAGGCCTGGCTGCCCATGGCCGAACGGCTCGCGGGACGCTTCCGCAGCCGCGGCGAGAGCTACGAGGACCTGCGCCAGGTCGCGTCCCTCGGCCTGGTCAAGGCCGTCGACCGGTACGACCCCGAGCGCGGCAACGCCTTCGAGAGCTACGCCGTGCCGACGATCACCGGTGAGATCAAGCGCCACTTCCGCGACCACATGTGGACCCTGCACGTGCCGCGCCGGGTCCAGGACCTGCGCAACCGCGTGCGCTTCGCCGGCCAGGACCTCTCCCGGACCGTCTCGGGCCGCCGGCCCACCGTCACCGAGATCGCCGAGCACGCCGACCTGAGCGAGGAGGACGTCCGGGTGGGGCTGGAGGCCCTGGAGAGCTTCACCGCCCTGTCGCTGGACGCGGAGCTGCCCGGCAGCGAGGACGGCTACTCGCTGGGCGACGCGCTGGGTGGCCCCGACCCGGCCCTGGACACGGTCGTCGACCGCGAGGCCGTCAGGAAACGCCTGGCCGCCCTGCCCGAGCGGGAACGCGCCATCCTCTACATGCGCTTCTTCGACGACATGACCCAGAGCCGCATCGCCGAGGAACTCGGCATCTCCCAGATGCACGTCTCCCGGCTGATCAGCCGCTGCTGCAACCGGGTACGGGAGCAGGTCCTGCACGACCGGACGGCCTGAGCCGACGGGAGCGGGGTGGCCGAACGGGCCGGTGGGCCGGAGTCCGTCGGCGGGCCGCGGGGACCGGGCGCGGAAACCTGAGCGGCGGCCGGGGGCGCGAAACACGGCGTTCACCCGCTCGGGCCCCTCGTTCCCGCGAACGGCGCACGGCGGCGCGCGCGGTGGTGCCGGGCGGGCTGTGATGGCCGCAGGGGCGCGAGCGCCGTGCCCCCGCAGCCGTCGCTCGAAGGAGCCCGCCCCCATGCGCCGCACCGCCCGCGCCCTGTCCGCCGCCGTCCTGGCCGGTGCCGCCCTCGGCGTCTTCACCGGGCCCGTCTCGGCCGAACCCGGTGCGCCCCTTCCGCCCGCCGAACCCGGTGCTCCCACCCCGCCCACCGCACCCGGCGTGCCCGCGCCTCCTGACGCGCCCCCCGCACCCGGCGACCCCGCCGCACCTTCCGCCCCCGCCGCGCCGTCCCCGCCCGACGCACCCGGCGCTCGCTCCCTGCCCTCCGCGGCCTCCGGCGGACCGGTCGCCGAGGTCAGTCCGGCCCGAGCCGTCCCGGGTGGCACCGTCACCGTCTCCGTCTCCTGCGCTCCCACCGGCGGGCCCGCACCCGCGACCCTGGACGCCACCTCACCGGCCTTCGACGAGGGCACCGTCGCCCTGCGCAAGGTAGAGGGCACCGCGGGGACGACGTCCGGGGCCGCCTACCGCGGCACCGCGCGCATAACCGCCGTGAAGGACACCGAGGACACCGAGGTCACCGAAGACGCCCTGGCCGCCGAGGCCGCCGAGGGCACCGAAGGCGCCGAGGACACCGGGGGAGTCCCGGACGCCCCCGACGCCCCGCTCATTCCGGACGCCCCTGAGGACACCGAGGACACCGAGGACACCGAGGACGCGTGGACCGTCGACGGCGCCTGCCCGGAGGGGTCCGGCGGCGAGGGCGGCGACCCCTGGAGCGCGACGATGACCGTGCCGGAGCCGGGGAAGGAGGGCGCCCCCGAGCAGCCCTGTCCCGAGCCCGCCGTGCCGCACGGCCGGGCTCCCGCGTCGCAGGAGCCCTGCGCCGGTCCGTCGGCCGAGCACGGGGTAAGGGCCGGCACGGGCGGCACCTTCACCGACTCGGTGCCCGCCCTGGCCGCCGGCGGCGTCCTGATCGCGGGCGCGGGCGCCGCGGCCGCGCACCGGCTGCGGCTCCGGCTGCGCGGGGACCTGGAACGGCACTGACCGGGCCGCACCGGGCCGCACCGACCCGCCTCGCCCCGGTCCGCCGGGGACCGACGCCACCGGAACCACGGTCATGGCACCGCGTCCCGATGGGTACGTTCAGCAACGACCGACGAGGACCGATCAAGACCTGGGAAGAAGGGCACCCGGCCGGGCGGCGACAGGACACGGCACGACGGACTGCGCGGAGGCACGCATGCGGCGCACGGACCCCCGGGGGCGGGACGGCGGAGAGGGCCGCGCCCCCGCACGGCAGGACCCCCGGAGCCACGCCCCCGCGCGCCGCGTACCGGAAGGACACGGCCCCGTCCGCTACGGTCCGCACCTCCCCGGCGACGGCCTGCCGGTGCTGCCCGAGCTGTCCGCCGTGCTCGCCGCCGCGGCCGGCCGGGGCGGCGAGGAACCGGCCGGCGGGGCCCCCGCCCTCCTGTCCGCCGCGAGCGGCTACTGGGACCGGCGCGGCCTGCCCACCGACCCCGGCCACGTGGCCGCCGCCCCGGGGGCCAACGCGCTGCTGCTCGCGCTGACCGCCGTGCTCGGCGGCGACGTCCTGGTGCCCCGCCCCTGCGCGGCCTGGTGGGCGCCGTACGCACGGCTCCTGGGCCGACCCGTCTTCCACGTCCCGACCCCGGCCGAGTCGGGCGGCGTCCCCGATCCCTACGCCCTGCTGGAGACCGTACGGCGGGTCCGCGCCGAAGGCGGTGTCCCGCGTCTGCTCGTGCTGTCCGTCGCCGACGACCCCACCGGCACCGTCGCGCCGCCCGAACTGCTGCACGAGACCGTCGAGGCCGCCGCCGCCGAGGGGCTGCACCTGGTCAGCGACGAGACCTGGCGCGACACCCTGCACGACCCGCACGCCACCGTGCTGCTCAGCCCCGCCGAGATGCTGCCCGAACGGGTCACCGTCGTCACCGACCTGGCCGGCGCGCTGCTGCCGCCGGGCTGGCCGGCCGCGGTCGCCCGCTTCCCCGCGTCCGCCGCCGGAGACGGCCTGCACGCCCGCGTGCTGGACGTGCTCACCGCGCTCGGCGCCCGCGTCGCCGCGCCCGTCGCCGCCGTCGCCGGGTACGCCCTCGCCGAACCCGAGCCGGTCACCGCCCGCCGGTCGGCCGCGGTGCGCCTGCACGCGCGCCTGGCCGCCGCCGTGCACACCGCGGTCGTCGCCGCGGGCGCCACCGCACGGCCCCCGCAGGCCGGCCGCCACCTGTACGCCGACCTCGGCCCGCTGCGCGACGCCCTCGCCGCCCGGGGCGTCGGCGACGCCCAGGAACTGGAGGACTTCCTCACCGCCCGCCTCGGCATGCCCGCGCCGGGCGGGCACCGCTTCGGCGACGACCTCCAGGCCCTGCGCGTCCGGCTCTCCACCGGTCCTCTGGCCGACGGTGGTACTGATGAGCAGCGCACAGAACGCCCCACCGTCCCCGACCCGTTGGAACTGCCACACGTGCAACGCGCCCTGATCGGTCTGAAGTCGGTCTTCGACGATCTCCGCGACGCTCAGCGATGGGAGCCTCCTCGATGACGCAGCAGCCCCGGTCGACCACGAGCACCTCCACGTCGGTCAAGGACCCCGGCGCGCCGCCGGCCACGCCCGCCTCGCCGCCCTCGGACCCCCCGCTCGCGGAACCGCGGCCACTGGCCGAGCACCGGGTGTGGCCGCGGACCTTCCACGACCGGCTGACCACACCCCTGCCCGACCTGAAGGCCTTCGCGAGATTCGCCCGCGAGGGCAAGGTGAGACCCGGCCCCGATGGGCTCGCCGACATCCCCCGGCTGCCGTACGCACCCGGCCGGCCGCCCCGCGTCGACGCCGGTACCGTCGCCGTCACCTGGGCGGGGCACGCGAGCTGGGTGGTGAACATCGGCGGGCTCACCGTGCTCACCGACCCGGTCTGGTCCCGCCGCATCCTCGGCACCCCGGCCCGGGTCACTCCGGTGGGCGTTCCCTGGAGCGCCCTGCCCCGCGTGGACGCCGTCGTCATCAGCCACAACCACTACGACCACCTGGACGCCCCGACGCTGCGCCGACTGCCCCGGGACACACCGGTCTTCGTGCCGGCCGGGCTCGGCCGCTGGTTCCACCGCCGCCGCTTCACCCGCGTCACCGAGCTGGACTGGTGGGAGGCGGCCGAACTGGACGGCGTGCGCTTCGACTTCGTACCGGCCCACCACTGGTCCAAGCGCAGCCTCACCGACACCTGCCGCACGCTGTGGGGCGGCTGGGTCCTCACCGGCCCCGACGGCCGGCGCGTGTACTTCGCCGGTGACACCGGGTACGGCCACTGGTTCGCCCGCATCGGCCGCCGCTACCCCGGGATCGACCTCGCGCTGCTCCCCATCGGCGCCTACGACCCCCGCTGGTGGCTCAGCGACGTGCACTGCGACCCGGAGGAGGCGGTGCGGGCCGCGCAGGACGTCGGCGCCCGGCGGATGGCCCCCATGCACTGGGGCACCTTCGTCCTGTCCGCCGAGCCGGTACTGGAGCCGCTGACCCGGGTCCGTGCCGCCTGGCAGCGCGCGGGCCTGCCCCGGGAGCACCTGTGGGACCTGCCGGTCGGCGGCTCCCGCGTGCTGGAGTGACCACGGGCGGGGGAGCAACACCGTCCCCTGCTCACGCCTTCGCCGGCCCCCGCAGCCGCCGCCACAGGCTCGGCGCCACGCTGAGCAGCACGGTCAGCGCGATCGCGGCGGCCACCCCCTCCCAGGGCTGGTCGAACAGCGCGCCGCTCAGGATCCCGATCAGCTGGTACGTCACCGCCCAGGCCAGACAGGCGGGCAGGTTGCCGTGGGCGAACCGGCGCAACGGCCACTCGGCCAGCAGACAGGCCAGCATCACCGGTATCCGCCCCGCCGGGACCAGCCGGGACAGCACCAGCACCGCCACGTCGTGGTCGGCGAGCTTCTCCTGCGCCTGCTCCAGCCGGTCCTCGGGAGCCCGGGAGCGGATGGCCTCCAGCCAGCGCGAGCCGTTCTTCGAACCGACCCCGCGCCGCCCCAGCCAGTACAGCGCCATGTCCCCGCAGAACGCGGCCAGCGAGGCCGTGACGAACACCATCAGCATCGAGTACGGCAGCGTCTGGTGGGTCGCCACCACGGCCGCCGAACTGACCAGCGCGCCCGTCGGCACCACCGGCACCAGCGCGCCGATCAGCACCAGCAGGAACAGCGACGGATAGCCGAACGCCTGCTGCGTCGGCTCGGTCGGTATGCTCACCGCCGCGTCCAGCCAGCTCACCGCGCGACCTCCACCCGCACGCTCTCGCCATGCCCCAGCCGGTGCACGGCCACCCCCGGCGCACGCAGCGCCGACAGGCGCACGAACTCGTCGCCCGGCGTGTGGAATTCGTGGGGGCGCACCGCGTTCATCCCGATCGGCCAGTACGTGCCGTAGTGCACCGGCACCGCCGTGCGCGGCGCGAGCCGGGCCAGTGCCTCGGCCGCCCGCCCCGGGTCCAGGTGCTCCGGACCGAGGTTCGGCCCCCAGCCGCCCACCGGCAGCAGGGCCGCGTCGACCGGCCCGACCTCCTTCTCCATGGCGTCGAACAGACCGGTGTCCCCGGCGAAGTACGTCCGGGCCTCGCCCTCGACGACGTAGCCGAGAGCGGGGGAGCGCTGCCGTCCGATCGGCAGCCGCCGCCCGTCGTGCCGGGCCGGCACCACCCGGATCCGCAGGTCGCCGACCGGGACCTCGTCGCCGGGCGCCACCTCCGTCGGTTCCAGATGCGTGAGCCGGCGCAGCGCCGGCACCGACCGGCGTGCGCCCCGGGGCACGAGCAGGCGCGTGCCCGGGGCGAGCCGCGCCAGCGAGGGCACGTGCAGGTGGTCGGCGTGCAGATGGGACACCAGCGCCACGTCCGCGCGCCAGGCCTCCGGCGGCGGCACCGCGCCCCGGCGGCGGCGCAGGTGCGCGAGCCGACGGGCGAACAGGGGGTCGGTGAGTACACGTATGTCCGAGTCCTCGACCGTGCAGGTGGCATGACCCCACCACGTGAGCTCCACCGGCACCTCATTGCCTCCTTCGCGCGACTCCCCGAAGCCTACGTCCAGGAGTAGGGTCGGCGGCGAAAACGGGAGGTGAGGGGGACGCCATGGGTCTGGTGCGGGTGACGGCGATCGCGAGTCTGACGCCGCTGGAGCAGTTGGACGACGACCCCTTCCTGGTCGATTCCCGCAGCCAGCACGCCATGTGTGCCCGCTGGGCCGCGGAGCACGGCTACGTCGTCGCCAGGGAGCTGCTGGTGCGCGGCCTGAGGCCGGACCACGACGCACTGTGGGACGGCGTCCGTCCCGGGCACGACCTGTTCGTCGCGCCCAGCCGGCGGGTGCTGGAGAGCGCCCTGTCGTCCGTGGAGGAGTTCACCGCGGAGTGCGCGCGGCGCGGGGCCCGCGTCGAGACGGCCGGCCACGCCGAACCGTCCTACGACGCCCGGATGAAGGCGTGCGTCCACCGGAGGCTGTCCATGCCGACGGCCGGGTACGACGGCCGCTGACCCCGTCGGGGGGTGTGAACCGGACCCGGGGGGACAAACGGGCGCTCCGGACCGTTGTGACAGGGTGGGGCAGGCCCGCGCCGAGAACGGGCCCGGACGTGAGGTGTACGGAGCGTGGGTGCAGGGCGTTGGCGCCGGGTCGCCAGTCAGATCGGGCGGAGTGTCGCGGTGTGGGCCGTGTCCACCGTCACCATGCTCGCGCTCGCCGGCATCCTGCCCGACTTCCGGCTCCAGTCGCCCGACGGTGACAGCGCCACCGACATCGCCGTCACCGCCGCGGTCGGGGCCGGCGCCTTCGGCCTGCTGTCCGCCCTGGTGTGGCCGCTGATGGTCCGGATGCTGCTCCTGGTGCCGGCGTTCGTCCTCGGGCTGCTGGTCTTCTTCCTCAACGGCGGGCTGCTGCTCCTCGCGATCGACGTGAACCCGGCCGGGCGCGGCGGCGTCGCCCCCGAGACGGCGGTCGTGGTGGCCGCCGTCATGTCCGCGGTCGCCTCCGCCACCGGCGGGGCCCTCACCGTGCGCGACGACGACGCCTACCGGCGCCGGCTGTACCGCCTCGCCGACCGCCGCCGCAGATCCGGCCCGCCCTGCCCGTCCGGCCCCGGCACCGTCTTCCTGCAACTGGACGGCGTCGGCCACGACGTCCTGCTGGACGCCGTGGACAGCGGCGCCATGCCCACCGTCGCCCGCTGGCTGGGCCGTGACGGCAGGTCGGCGACCCACCGGCTGGCCGTGTGGCACACCGACTGGTCCAGCCAGACCGGCGCCAGCCAGCTCGGCATCCTGCACGGCAGCAACCACGACGTCCCCGCCTTCCGCTGGTACGAGAAGGACAGCGGCGAGGTCATGGTCTGCAACCGCCCGACCAGCGCCGCCGAACTGCAGCGCCGGGCCATCGAGCGCACCGGCGACGGCGGGCTGCTCACCTTCGACGGCGCCAGCCGCGGCAACCTGTTCGGCGGCGGCGCCGACGAACAGGCGCTCGTGCTCTCGATCGCGACCCGGCGCCGCAGCCCGGAGACACGCTCCCGGTCCGGCTACTTCGCCTACTTCGCCGACCCGGCCAACGCCGTGCGCACCGCGCTGTCCTTCGTCGCCGAGGTGGGCCGGGAGATCGGCCAGTCCCTCCGGGCCCGCCTGCACAAGGTCCGCCCCCGGGTCTCGCGCGGCGGCCTCTACCCCTTCGTCCGCGCCTTCGCGACCGTCGTCGAACGGGACGTCGTGGTCGCCGCGGTGATCGGGGACATGCTCGCCGGACGCACCGCCGTCTACGCCGACCTGGTGGCCTACGACGAGGTGGCGCACCACTCCGGGCCGCGCGGCCGGGACGCCGCGAAGGTCCTCCAGCGCCTCGACCGGTCCCTCGCCCTGATCGAGACGGTCACCGAGCACGCCCCCCGCAAGTACCGCGTCGTCCTCCTGTCCGACCACGGTCAGAGCCCCGGCGAGACCTTCCGCACCCGCTACGGCCTCACCCTCGGCGACCTGGTGCGGGCCGGCTGCGGACTGCCCGTGCCGCGCCGGGCCCAGCGCACCCGCAGCGGCGCCGAGGCGCGCAACACCGTACGGGCCGCCCTGCACCGGCCCGTCGAGGAGGGTGCCGAGCAGCAGCGCCCCGCCGACACCCCCACCGGCCGCCGCTCGGAACCGATCGTGCTGGCCTCGGGGAACCTGGGCCTGGTCTCCTTCCCGGACGTGCCGCACCGGATGACCCGGGAGGAGATAGACGCCCGCCACCCGGCGCTGCTGCCCACCCTCGCCAACCACCCCGGCGTCGGCTTCCTGCTGGTCCGCAGCGAGCGGCACGGAGGGGTGGTGCTCGGCGCGCGCGGCGCGGAGATCCCCCTGGACCGGCTCGACGAGGACCCCGGCCCGCTCGCCGCCTTCGGACCCGGCGCCGCCGACGCCGTCCGCCGCACGCACTCCTTCCCCCACACGGCCGACATCATGGTCAACTCCTTCCACGACCCGGCCGACGGCGAGGTCCTCGCCTTCGAGGAGCAGATCGGCTCCCACGGCGGACTCGGCGGCGCCCAGTCGCGCGCCTTCCTGCTGTCGCCGGCCGTGCTGTCCGCGCCGGTCGCCGAAGGCGCGGACATCGTCGGCGCCGAACAGGTCCACCGGATCCTGCGCCGCTGGCTGCGGGAGTCGAACGGACCGCAGGTGCCCGTGGACGATTCACCGTCCAGAGCCGTCGACAACGCACCTTTTCCCGTGGTGGGCGGGGTCGCGCAGGACAAAAGCGCCTGATTTGGAGGTGTGGCGGACGGTGCCCGACCATGGGCGCCGTCCCGGCGATCCCGGGCACCAGTTCCAAGGAAGGCGCCCCACCCCATGCACGTCACCGGGACCGTCCCCCCACCGGCTCCGGACCCGCGGGAGAACCCCGCGGCCCCCGACCCCGCTCCCGGCAACGGCAGGCACGCCCGCCGCTTCGGGCTCCCCGTCGCCACCGCCCTGGTCATGGGCAACATCATCGGCGGCGGCATCTTCCTGCTCCCGGCCTCCGTCGCGCCCTTCGGCACCATCAGCCTGCTCGCCTTCGGCGTCCTGACCGTCGGCGCCATCGCGCTGGCCCTGGTCTTCGGCCGCCTCGCCGCCCGCGACCCGCGCACCGGCGGCCCCTACGTCTACGCCCGCGAGGCCTTCGGCGACTTCGCCGGCTTCCTCGCCGCCTGGGCGTACTGGATCACGACCTGGGTGTCCAACGCGGCGCTGGCCGTCGCCGCCGTGGGCTACCTCGACGTGCTCGTCCCGGTGAACGACCACCGCTGGACCGCCTGTCTGGCCGCGCTCGTGGTCCAGTGGCTGCCGGCGCTGGCCAACTTCGCCGGCACCCGCTACGTGGGCGCCGTCCAGCTGGTGGCCACCGTGCTGAAGTTCGCGCCGCTGCTGCTGGTCGCGGTCGGCGGACTGTTCTTCTTCGACGCGGACAACCTCGGCCCGTTCAACGCGAGCGGCGGCAGCGGCATCGGAGCGGTCTCCGCCGCCGCCGCGATCCTGCTCTTCTCCTACCTCGGGGTGGAGTCCGCCGCCGTGAGCGCGGGCGAGGTCAAGAACCCCCGCCGCACGGTGGGCCGGGCCACCGTCATCGGCACCGCGGGCGCCGCCCTCGTCTACCTGCTGGGCACCCTCGCGGTCTTCGGCACGGTCTCCCACGAGCGCCTGGTGACCTCCACCGCCCCCTTCTCGGACGCCGTGAACGCCATGTTCGGCGGTGCCTGGGGCGGCTGGGCCGTGGCGCTCGCCGCCCTGGTGTCGATGACGGGCTGCCTCAACGGCTGGACGCTGCTCAGCGCCCAGACCCCGTACGCGGCGGCCAAGGACGGCCTGTTCCCGGCCGCGTTCGCGCGCAGGCGGCGCGGCGTCCCCACCTTCGGCGTCGGCGTCACCGTCGTCCTCGCCTCGCTGCTCACCGTGTACAACTACACGTCCGGTTCGGCCAAGGTCTTCGAGATCCTCGTCCTGGTCACCACCTTCACGGCGACCGTGCCCTACCTGCTGGCCACCGCCGCCCAGCTCTTCCACCTGCTCTCCGGACAGGGCGAGAAGGTCGACCGGGCCCGCCTCGTCCGGGACGGCGTGATCGCGTCCGTCGCGGCGGCCTTCTCGCTGTGGCTGGTCGCGGGCGCCGGCTACGCGGCGGTCTACCAGGGGGTGCTCTTCCTCTTCGCCGGCGTGCTGGTCCACGCGGTGATGGCGGCCCGCAGGCGGCGCACGGAGGCAGCGCGGACACCCGGGTGTTCCTCGTGAGCCGAGCCGGAGTGTGATCGGATGGGGGCGGGGACCCGGGCACGGGCTCCCACCACCCCCGTACAGCAAGAGAATTCGAGAGGACTCCGCCGTGGCAACCACGCGCTCCGCACACACCGTCTGGGAAGGCAACCTGCTCGAGGGCAACGGTGTCGTCACCTTCGACTCGTCCGGCATCGGCGAGCAGCAGGTGTCGTGGCCCTCGCGCGCCGAGCAGGCCAACGGGAAGACCAGCCCGGAAGAGCTGATCGCCGCCGCCCACTCCAGCTGCTTCTCCATGGCGCTCTCGCACGGCCTGGCCGGTGCCGGCACCCCGCCCACCAAGCTCACCACCTCCGCCGACGTCACCTTCCAGCCCGGCGAGGGCATCACGGGCATCCACCTCACCGTGGAGGGCACCGTCCCGGGCCTCGACAACGACGCGTTCGTCGCCGCCGCCGAGGACGCCAAGAAGAACTGCCCGGTCAGCCAGGCCCTGACCGGCACCACCATCACCCTCACGGCGAAGCTGGCCTAGCGGTCAGGAGCCCGCGCGCTCCCAGCCCCGCCGGTCCGGGCGCGGCCCCAGCTGCCTGGGGTCGCGCGACCGGTACACCACGTAGGGGCGGGTCAGGTACTGCAGGGGCGCGCTGAACATGTGCACCAGGCGGGTGTAGGGCACCAGGGCGATCAGCACCATCCCGATCACCGCGTGCACGTGGTAGAGCACCGGCACGCCCTCCATCAGCTCCACCCTCGGGTTCAGGACGAACAGGCTGCGGGACCAGGGGGCGATGGTGGCGCGGTAGTCGTAGCCGTCGCCCGAGGTGTCCGAGAGCTTGGCGATCATGCCGAGGACGATGGCGCCGAGCAGGAAGACGTACATGAACTTGTCGTTGGCCGTGGTGGCGCGGAAGACGGGGGCCTTGGTGCGGCGCCGGTAGACCAGCAGGCCGATCCCGGCCACCGTCAGCACCCCGGCCAGGGTGCCGCCGTACAGCGAGAACAGGTGGTAGGCGTGCTCGCTGACGCCGGCCGCCTCCGTCCACGACGCCGGGACGAACAGCCCGATCAGATGGCCGACCAGCACGAACAGGATGCCGTAGTGGAACACCGGCGAGGCGATGTTGAGGAGCTTCGACTCGTAGACCTGGGAGGAGCGGGTCGTCCAGCCGAACCGGTCGTAGCGGTGCCGCCAGACCAGGCCCGCGATCAGCAGGGCGAAGGCGGCGTAGGGCAGCACGCCCCACAGGAAGACGTTCATCGGCGTGCTCCGGTCGAGGCGGGCGGCAGAGTGGCGCACACGGCGTCCAGGACGCACGCGTAGGGCGTACCGAACGCGGTGAGCCGGGAGCGGAGCTGGTCCAGGGCGTCGCGGTGCTCGGTGAGCATGCCGATGTCCCCGGTGCGGGAGACGAACTCCAGCACCGCCGGGAGGAAGTCCGGGAGTTCCTCGCCGGTGAACTCCAGTCCGTGGGCGCGGTACAGCTCCTTGAAGCGGACCAGGGACATGCCGCGGTTGCGGGTGTCGCCGTCCGTCCACCAGCTCAGGTAGAGACTGTGCCGGTTCTTGAAGTCGAAGACCTCCACGTAGTGCGCCTGGAGTTCGCCCTGCGGGGTCACGGCCGCGTGGTCGGTGAAGGCGCGCAGCGGGGGCGCCGCCTCGCGCAGCAGCGGCAGCCGGGCGCGGAAGTCGTCGTCGGGATAGGTCAGGCAGAGCGCCGCCGCCTGGTACAGCACCTCGAACCCGGGCATCGGATCACACCTCCCTCTCGTCGTCCGCGGTCTGCCGCCGGCGCAGGACGTGGAAGTTCTCCACCGGCACCAGCGGCAGCCGCCTGCGCCCCGAGTCCTGGCCGAACGGGCCGTCGCCGCCCATGCCGGGGCCGCCGTCGGTGTCCAGGCTGCACGTGTCCGGCAGGGCGGACGCCTCCAGCCGGTGCGCGTCCCCCACGGCGGCCGTCGGGATCACGTACCGCTCCTCGTACTTGGCGATGGCCAGCAGCCGGTACATGTCCTGGATCTCCTGGGCGCTCATGCCGACGCCGCCGGCGACGGCCGGGTCGGGGGTCTCGCCGAGGTTGATCGCCCGCATGTGGGCGCGCATCGCCGCCAGCTTCTCCAGCGACGCCCGCACCGGGCCGGTGTCGCCCGCCGTGAACACCTCGGCCAGGTACTCCAGCGGGATGCGCAGGGTGTCGATCGCGCCGAAGAGGTTGTCCGCGTCCTCGCCGTCGTGCCCGGTCTCCGTCAGCGCGTCCACCACCGGTGACAGCGGCGGGATGTACCAGACCATCGGCATGGTGCGGTACTCCGGGTGCAGCGGCAGCGCCACCCGGTACCTGCTCACCAGCGCGTGCACGGGGGAGCGCCGGGCCGCCTCGATCCAGTCGAAGGGGATGCCCGCCTCCTCCGCCGCCCGCCGCACCGCCGGGTCCTGCGGGTCCAGGAAGACGCCCAACTGGGCCTCGTACAACTGCTTCTCGTCCGGCGTCTGGGCGGCCTCGGTCACCTTGTCCGCGTCGTAGAGCACGACCCCCAGGTACCTGAGCCGTCCCACGCAGGTCTCCGAGCAGACCGTCGGCTGGCCCACCTCGATGCGCGGGTAGCAGAAGGTGCACTTCTCGGCCTTGCCGGTGCGGTGGTTGAAGTACACCTTCTTGTACGGGCATCCGGTCACGCACATCCGCCAGCCCCGGCAGCGGTCCTGGTCGACCAGGACGATGCCGTCCTCCGAGCGCTTGTACATCGCCCCGGACGGGCAGGACGCCACGCACGACGGGTTGAGGCAGTGCTCGCAGATGCGCGGCAGGTAGAACATGAAGGTCTCTTCGTAGGCGAACCGCACCTTCTCCGAGGCCTGCTGCCGGGTGCGCTCCACCATCGGGTCCAGGTCGCCGTAGGCGGGCGCGCCGCCCAGGTTGTCGTCCCAGTTCGAGGACCAGCCGATCTTCATCGGCTTGCCGTCGAGCTGGGAGACGGGCCGCGCGACCGGGTAGTCGGAGCCGAGCGGGGCGTCGGTGAGGTTCTTGTAGTCGTACGTCCAGGGCTCGTAGTAGTCCTTGATCTCCGGGAGCCTGGGATTGGAGAAGATCCCGGCGAGCTTCTTCAGCCGCCCGCCCGCCTTCAGCCTCAGCGCGCCCCGCCGGTTCAGCTCCCAGCCGCCCCGCCACCTCTCCTGGTCCTCGTAGCGGCGGGGGTAGCCCTGTCCGGGGCGGGTCTCGACGTTGTTGAACCAGACGTACTCCATGCCCCGGCGGTTGGTCCACGCCTGCTTGCAGGTGACCGAGCAGGTGTGGCAGCCGATGCACTTGTCGAGGTTCATGACCATGGCGACCTGGGCCATCGGGCGCATCAGTACTCGACCTCCTGACCGCGGCGGCGGATCACGGTCACCTCGTCGCGCTGGTTGCCCGTCGGGCCGAGGTAGTTGAACGCCCAGGACAACTGGGCATAGCCGCCGATGAGATGGGTCGGCTTGAGGATCAGCCGGGTGAGCGAGTTGTGGATGCCGCCCCGTCTGCCGGTCGCCTCGGCCAGCGGGACGTTGACCGTGCGTTCCTGGGCGTGGTGCATGTACACCGTGCCGGGCGGCATGCGGTGCGAGACGATCGCCCGGGCCACGACCACGCCGTTGCGGTTGACCGCCTCGATCCAGTCGTCGTCGGCGACCCCGATCGCCTCCGCGTCCCGCGTCGACATCCAGATGGTCTGGCCGCCGCGGGACAGCGCCAGCATGAACAGGTTGTCCTGGTACTCGGAGTGGATGGACCACTTGTTGTGCGGGGTCAGGTAGCGGACCGTCACCTCCCGGTGCCCGTCCGGGCCCAGCCGGGGTTCGCCGAAGAGCCTGCTCATGTCCAGCGGCGGACGGTAGACCGGCAGCGCCTCGCCCAGCTCGTGCATCCAGTCGTGGTCCAGGAAGAAGTGCTGCCGCCCGGTGAGGGTGTGCCAGGGCTTGAGGTGCTCGGTGTTGAGCGTGAACGCCGTGTAGCGGCGCCCGCCGGCCTCGCTGCCGGACCACTCCGGCGACGTGATCACCGGCACGGGCGCCGCCTGCGTGTCCGCGTACGTGATCCGCTTGCCCTCGTGCTCGGCGGCTAGGTGGGCCATCTCCTGCCCGGTCCTCGCCTCCAGCGTGCGGAAGCCCTGGACGGCCAGGCGCCCGTTGGTCGTGCCGGACAGGGCCAGGATGGTGTTGGCGGCCTTCACCGCCGTGTCCAGCGCCGGACGCCCGTCGGCCGGGCCGCCGCGCACCGCGCCGTTGAGGTCCCGCAGCCGGCCGACCTCCTCGTCCGGCTTCAGGGTGATGCCCTTGGCCGGCAGGCCCTTGCCCTCCACCAGCGGGCCCAGCGCCGCGAACTTCGCGCCGATCGCCGTGTAGTCCCGCTCCACGACGACGAGGTTCGGCAAGGTCTTCCCGGGCTCGGGGGCGCACTCCCCGCGCCGCCAGTCCCGCACGACCCCGCCCGGCTGGGCGATCTCCCCCGGGGTGTCGTGCTGGAGCGGGGCCGCCACCAGGTCCTTGCGCACGCCGAGGTGGCCGACGGCCAGCTCGCTCAGCTTCTCCGCGAGCGCCTTGAAGGTGTCGAAGTCGGTCCGCGTCTGCCACGGCGGGTCCACGGCCGGGGAGAAGGCGTGCACGTAGGGGTGCATGTCCGTGCTGGACAGGTCGTGCTTCTCGTACCAGGTGGCGGCGGGCAGCACCACGTCGGACAGGAGGGTGGAGGAGGTGTGCCGGAAGTCCAGCGAGAGCAGCAGGTCGAGCTTCCCCTCGGGCGCCTCCTCGTGCCACGTCACGTCCCGGGGGCGCTCGCCGGGCGCGGCCTCCTCTGCGCGCAGCGAGGAGTGGGTGCCCAGCAGGTGCTTGGTGAAGTACTCGGCGCCCTTCGCCGAGGAACCGAGCAGGTTGGCCCGCCACAGGGTCAGGATGCGGGGCCAGTTCTCCGGCGCGTCCGGGTCCTCGCAGGCGAACTTCAGGGTGCCCGCGCGCAGTTCGGCCACCGCCTTCGCCACCGGGTCGCCGAAGGTCTCGCCCAGCTCCAGCGGGCTGCGGTCGAAGGTCGGGTACGAGGGCATCCACCCGGTGCGCGCCGACAGCGCGAGGCAGTCCGCGCCCGTCATCCCCGTCAGCCGTCCCTCGCCCAGCGGCGAGGCCAGGACGTCGGCACCGAAGCGGTCGTAGCGCCACTGGTCGGTGTTGAGGTACCAGTACGCGGTGCCGATCATCTGGCGCGGCGGGCGCGACCAGTCCGAGGCCGCGGCCAGCGTCGCCCAGCCGGTCGACGGCCGGCACTTCTCCTGGCCCACGTAGTGCGCCCAGCCGCCGCCGTTGCGGCCCTGGCAGCCGGTGAGCTGGAGCAGGGCCAGGAAGGCCCGGTAGATCGTCTCCGAGTGGAACCAGTGGTTGGTCCCGGCCCCCATGAGGATCATGCAGCGCCCCTTCGAGCGCTCGGCGGTCCGCGCGAACTCCCGGGCGATACGCACACAGGCCGCCGCGGGCACCGAGGTGTGCGTCTCCTGCCAGGCCGGGGTGCCGGGCGCCGCCGCGTCCTCGTACGACGCCGCCCAGTCGCCCGGCACTCCGGGGCGCGCCACACCGTACTGGGCGAGCAGCAGGTCGAAGACGGTCGTCACCAGCGGTCCGGTCGCCCCGCCCAGCCGCGTCGCCGGCACCCCCCGCCTCAGTACGTCCCCGCGGCCCTGCGCGTGCGGGCCGCCCTCGGTGTCGAAGCGGGGGAGCAGCACCTCGACGCCCGAGGCCATCTCGTGGCCGTGCAGACTCAGCCGCGGGCGCACCTCGCCCAGGTCGAGGTTCCACCTCCCCCGGTCCGCCTCGTTCCAGCGGAAGCCCAGCGAGCCGTTCGGGACCACCGCCCGCCCCGACGCCTCGTCCAGCACCACCGTCTTCCAGCGGGCGTCCTCGCCCTCCTGCCCCAGGTCGGCCGCGCGCAGGAACTTCGCCGGGACGTACGCCCCGTCCCGCTCGGTCAGCGTCACCAGGAACGGCAGATCGGTGAAGCGGCGCACGTAGCCGTCGAAGAAGGGCGTGGTGCGGTCGACGAAGAACTCCTTGAGGACCACGTGCCCCATGCCGAGGGCCAGCGCGGCGTCCGTGCCCGGGTGCGGATGCAGCCACTGGTCGGCGAACTTGGTGTTGTCGGCGTAGTCGGGCGACACGACGACGACCTTCTGGCCCCGGTAGCGGGCCTCCGCCATCCAGTGCGCGTCCGGCGTGCGCGTCACCGGCACGTTCGAGCCCCACATGATCAGGTACGCCGCGTCCCACCAGTCGCCCGACTCCGGAACGTCCGTCTGGTCGCCGAAGACCTGCGGGGACGCGACGGGAAGGTCCGCGTACCAGTCGTAGAACGACAGCATCGGGGCGCCGATGAGGGAGTGGAAACGGGCCCCCGCCGCGTGCGACACCATCGACATGGCCGGGATGGGGGAGAAGCCCGCGATACGGTCCGGGCCCTGGCTGCGGATGGTGTGGACGTGGGCCGCGGCGACCATCTCGACGGCCTCGTCCCAGTGCGCCCGGACCAGGCCCCCCTTGCCGCGCGCACGCTGGTAGCGCCGCCGCCGCTCCGGATCGCCCTGGATGTCGGCCCAGGCCAGCACCGGGTCCGACAGCCGCGCCTTCGCCTCCCGGTACATCTCCAGCAGCACCCCGCGCACGTACGGGTAGCGCACCCGGGTCGGCGAGTACGTGTACCAGGAGAACGCCGCGCCCCGGGGGCAGCCGCGCGGCTCGTACTCCGGACGGTCCGGGCCGACCGACGGGTAGTCCGTCGCCTGGGTCTCCCAGGTGATGATGCCGTCCTTGACGAACACGTTCCAGCGGCACGAGCCGGTGCAGTTCACGCCGTGCGTGGAGGTGACGACCTTGTCGTGGCTCCAGCGGTCGCGGTAGAACGCGTCCGACTCCCGGCCGCCGACCAGCCCGATGCTGTGCAGGTCGGGGGCTGCCGTCCCGGGCCGGAAGAACCGCCCCGCGCGCAGCAGGGCCGCGCCCGGCTCGGTGGGCGGTGTCCGCGTGTCGGTCACGTGCGCTGCTCCCTCGGTCGCCCGGGTCCTGACGTTCCGAACCTAGGGGCGGGTGCGGGAGCGCACCTGTTCGCGGGGCCCGTACGGGTCAGGGCGGGCCGGCCGGGGTACCGGTCAGGGCTTGCGGGCGACCCCCGCGTACACCGGCACGACACCCTCCGCCTGGGCCGCCACGTCCTCGGGGTCGGGCCGCCATCCGATGACCGGGATGACGCCCGGGCCCAGCAGCTCCAGCCCGTCGAAGAAGCGCGAGAACTCGGCCAGCGAACGCGGATGGAACGGCGTGCCGCTGCGCGTGAACAGGGCGGCCGCCCGGCCCACCGCCTCGGGGTTCAGATCCGGCGTGACCTGGGACAGGACCAGGTGACTGCCGGGTGCCAGGGCGTCGACGTACCGCCGCAGCAGGCCGTGGACGCCGTCGCCGTCGGCCGTGTCGCCGAGGTAGTGCGTCAGGGCCACCAGCGACAGCGCGACGGGCCGGCCCAGGTCCAGTGACCGGCCCGCCAGCCGCAGGATCGTGTCCGGGTCCCGGACGTCCGCGTGGACGTAGTCGGTGGAACCCTCCGCCGACCCGTGCAACAGCGCCTCGGCGTGCCGCAGGACGATCGGGTCGTTGTCGGCGTAGACCACCCGCGCCTCGGGGGCCACGGCCTGCGCCACCTGGTGCAGGTTCGGCTCCGTGGGGATGCCGGTGCCGATGTCAAGGAACTGGCGGATGCCGGCCTCGGCCAGCGTACGGACGGCCCGGTGCATGAACCGGCGGTTGGCGCGTGCCCCGCGGACCGCGGTGTCGTCCGCGGCGAGGATCTTGCGGGCCAGCTCCTCGTCCACCGGGTAGTTGTCCTTGCCGCCCAGCCACCAGTCGTAGACCCGGGCCGGATGCGGGCGGCTGGTGTCGAGGGGGCCGGGGGCGGCGTCGGAACCGGTCATGCGGGGTCGTCTCCTCGGGGGTCTGGGACGGCGAGCGGGTCGGTGGCGCGGGGTCAGTGGTTCTCCCGGTACGCGCGCAGGATCTTCTCGGTGCGCTGGGTCGAGGCGGCGCGCGCCGTCATGTGGTCCAGGACCTCCAGGTGCGCGGAGACCTCCGTGCGGGAGTCCAGGTACAGGGCACCCGTCAGGTACTCGGTGAACACCATGTCGGGCAGCTCCGGCTCGGCGAACCGGAACAGCGTGAACGGCGCGTACGTCCCGGGATGCGGGCCGTCCTCGAACTCGGCGACCTGGAGCGTCACCCGGTCCCGGACGGAGAAGTCCAGCAACTTGTCCAACTGCTCGCGCATCACCCGGCCGTCGGTGCTCACCGGGCGTCGCAGCACCGTCTCGTCCATCACCACCCACAGGTGGGGCGGGTCCGCGCGCTCCAGCAGCCGCTGCCGCTCCATGCGCAGGGACACGTGCCGCTCGACCGCGTCCGCTCCCGAGGTGCCGATCGTGCCCGCCTCCAGGACCGCGCGTGCGTACTCCTCGGTCTGCAGCAGCCCGGGCACGAAGTGCGGCTCGTAGGACCGTACGATCCGCGCGGCGCCCTCCAGACTCACGTACATGCTGAACCAGTCCGGCAGCACGTCGTGGTAGCGCTGCCACCAGCCGGGCCGGTTCGCCTCCTCGGCCAGGGCGACGAACGCCGACACCTCGTCCGCGGGCACTCCGAACGCCGTCAGCAGTATCTGGACGTACGGAATTTTCAGCGCCACCTCGGCCGTCTCCATGCGCCGAACGGTCGCCGGTGCCACCCGGAGCACCTTGGCGGCCTCCTCGCGCTTCAGGCCCGCCGTCTCCCGCAGTTCCTGCAACCGCCTGCCCAGGACCACCTGGCCCACCGTGGGTGCGGCCCGCCGCTCACTCACGCCACGCCTCCCCAACGCGCCCAAGTCACACCGCAGTCTGTCATGCACCCCCGCCCGGCTCACAAGGGGAGGCCGTGGACCGACGCCATGACCCGGCGGGTAATCGACCGGACGCGGCCCGGACGGGATCGTTGGCTCCACCGGGTTCCGGGCCGGCGCACTCCGGCCCGGGACCCGGCTTCCCAGCCTTGTCCGACCCGACGGAGGGTGACTCGCCATGTCCACGAACCAGATCGCCGCACTCGCCCGCACCCACGAGCCGCAGCTGGTGCTGCGCCGCTTCCTGGCGCTGGACGCGGCCGTGACCGGCGCGAACGCCGTCGCCTATCTCACGCTCTCCGGGCCCCTGGGCCGCTTCCTCGGTGCCGGTTCCGGGCTGCTGCTCGGTCTCGGCGCGTTCCTGGCCGTGTACGCCGGGTGCGTGGCCCTGCTGGCCGCCCGCCCCGCGCCGCCGGCCCTCGGGGTGCGGGCCGTCGTGGAGGCCAACCTCGCTTGGGCGGCGCTCAGTCTCGCCGCCCTCGCCCTCTGGCTCACGCCCACCACGGCGGGTGCGGTGTGGACGGTGCTCCAGGCCCTCACCGTCGCCGGCTTCGGGCTGCTCCAGCATCTCGCGCTGAGGCAGCGTCAGCCCAGCAACGTGTGAAGGTACTTGACCGTCGCCGGGTCGGCCGGGAGCAGCGTCTCGATGGCCAGCTCGGCGACCGTCACGTCCATCGGGGTGTTGAAGGTGGAGATGGACGAGATGAACGACAGGGTGCGGCCCTCGTGCTCGATCTGCATCGGCAGCGCGAAGTACGGCACCGGTTCGGCCGGTTCCGTTCCCGGCGCGGTGTCCGGCACCGGATACGCCGACACCTCCTCGTACAGCTCCCGCAGCCGCGGTGAGCGGTGCAGGGCGATCTCCCGCCGCATCTGCTCCAGCAGGTGCCCGCGCCACTCGCGCAGGTTGCGGATGCGCGGTGCCAGTCCCTCGGGGTGCAGGGTCAGCCGCATGGCGTTGAGCGGCGGTTCGAGCAGGTGCTCCGGGAGGCCCTCCATCAGCAACGTGATGCCCCGGTTGGCGGCCAGCACCCGGTAGGTCGCGTCGACGACCAGCGCCGGATACGGCTCGTAGCCCCGGATCAGCCGTTCCATGCCCTCGCGCAGGGCGTCCAGCGCCGGGTCGTCCAGGGGCGTCTCCGGGTAGTGCGGGGCGTAACCGGCGGCCAGCAGCAGGGCGTTGCGCTCCCGTACCGGGACGTCCAGGTGTTCCGCGAGGCGCAGCACCATCTCCTCGCTCGGCCGCGAGCGGCCCGTCTCCACGAAGCTGATGTGCCGGGCGGAGGAGTCGGCGCGCAGCGCCAGTTCGAGCTGGCTGACCCGCCGCCGCTCCCGCCAGGAACGCAGCATCGGGCCCACGCCCTGGGCGGTGGGCGCGGCGGTGGACGGGAGTGCGGTCATACGCCGAACGGTAGTCGACGCCGCATCGCGCCGGGGCCCGGGCGGCCGTGCTGTGGCAGGCTGAAACGGTAGCCGCCACCCCCACGTGAGGAGCGCAGCCCATGCCCGCCGTACCCGCCGTACCACTGTCGCAGCAGGAGATCGAGGAGCGGCTGGCAGAGCTGCCGGGCTGGTCGCTCGACGACGGACGGCTCACCCGCTCCTACCGGCTCGGCTCGCACGTCGCGGCGACCGCGATGGTCGTCCACGTCGCCCAGGTGCAGGAGGAGCTCGACCACCACTCCGACCTGACCCTCGGCTACGACACGGTCTCCCTGGCCGTGCACACCCACAGCGCGGGCGGAGCCGTCACCGAGAAGGACGTACAGCTCGCCCGCCGGGTGGAGGACCTGGCCGCCGGCCATGGGGCACACTGACGGACGTGCTCGACTACGACGAGGAAGCGGAACGGTACGACGCCTCCCGCGGTGGCGAGCCCCGGGCCGCGGCCGCCGCCGAGGCCGTCCTGACGCTCGTACCGCCGCGGGCGCGCAGCCTGCTCGACGTCGCCTGCGGCACCGGCATCGTCACCCGGCGCCTCGCCGCCGGACGGGACGGCATGCGGGTGACCGGCGCCGACCTCGCCCCCACCATGGCCCGCTACGCCGCCGCCCGGCTGCCCGGCGCCGTCGTCCTGGCCGACAGCCGCCGACTGCCCTTCAGGAGCGGGGAGTTCGACGCCGTCAGCAGCGTCTGGCTGCTGCACCTGGTCGGCGGTACCGACGAGGTGCGGGCCGTCGTCGGCGAATGCGCCCGGGTCCTGCGGCCCGGCGGGGTGTACGTGACGACGGTCGACAAGGGCGCCTCGCACAACGTGGGCAGCGACATCGACGCGGTGCTCGCCTCCCGCCCGCCGAGCACCGCCCACGACTGTGCCGGGCAGGTCGAGTCCCACGCCCGCGCGCACGGCCTGGTACCGGCGGGCTCCACCCGCTTCGTCGGCCACGGTCAGGGGCGCAGCCCCCGCCGCACCATCGCCGACCTGCGACGCGGCTGGTTCGTCACGCTGCCGCCGGGCGACCCGCGCGCGGAGCACTTCGCCGCCCGGCTCGCGGACCTCCCCGACCAGGACCGGCCCCGGCCCGACCCCGTCTTCACCCTGCGGGCCTTCGCGAAACCGGAGGCGAGGGGCGGCAACCCCGCCGCACCGGGTGGCGACTGAGAGGCGGAACTCATCCGTCCTCCAGGAGGTTCGTCCCGTGAGGCACCCCCACAAGATCCGCAGACGTCCGTCGGCCCTGGCCGCCGGGCTCGCCGCCGCAGGGCTCCTCGGCGCCGGCCTGGCGACTCTCCCCACCGACACCGCCGAGGCCGCCACGGCCCGGCAGGTCGAGGCCCTCGACCGGGGCGTGGTCAGCGTCCACACCGGTGACGGGAACCTGGTCGGCTGGCGCTGGCTCGGCACCGACCCGGACAACGTCGCCTTCAACGTCTACCGGGCCGGTACGAAGGTCAACTCCGCGCCGGTCACCGCCACCACCACCTTCTTCCACGCCGGCGCGCCCTCGCACGCCGACTACACCGTCCGCGCCGTGGTCAACGGCACGGAGCAGGGCGACTCGGTACACGCCGTCCAGTTCCGGGCCGGCTACAAGGACGTGCCGATCAGCCCGCCCGCCGGCGGCACCACCCCCGACGGCGTCTCCTACACCTACGAGGCCAACGACGCCTCCGTGGGCGACCTCGACGGAGACGGCGCGCTCGACCTCGTCCTCAAGTGGCAGCCGACCAACGCCAAGGACAACTCCCAGTCCGGCTACACCGGCAACACGATCGTCGACGGCGTCAAGCTCGACGGCACCCGGCTGTGGCGCGTCGACCTGGGCCGCAACATCCGCTCCGGCGCCCACTACACGCAGTTCCAGGTGTACGACTACGACGGCGACGGCAGGGCCGAGGTCGCCATGAAGACGGCCGACGGCACGAGGGACGGCACCGGCGCGGTCATCGGCAGTTCCTCCGCCGACCACCGCAACTCCTCCGGCTACATCCTGTCCGGCCCCGAGTACCTGACCATGTTCGACGGCCTGACCGGCAGGGCCATGGGCACCGTCGACCACGTCCCCGCCCGGGGCACCGTCTCCTCCTGGGGCGACTCCTACGGCAACCGCGTCGACCGCTTCCTGGCCGGCACGGCCTACCTCGACGGTTCCCGCCCCTCCCTGATCATGGCGCGCGGCTACTACACACGCTCGGTCATCGCCGCCTGGGACTGGCGGGACGGCCGTTTCACCCGCCGCTGGACCTTCGACACCAACTCCTCCACCAACGCCGGCAAGGGCTACGACGGCCAGGGCAACCACCAGTTGTCCGTCGCCGACGTCGACGGCGACGGCAAGGACGAGATCGTGTACGGCGCCATGGCCGTCGACGACAACGGCAACGGTCTGTGGACCACGAGGAACGGCCACGGCGACGCCATGCACGTCGGCGACCTCGATCCGTCGCGTGCGGGCCTGGAGGAGTTCAAGGTCGACGAGGACAGCTCGAAGCCCTCCTCCTGGATGGCGGACGCGCGCACCGGCCAGATCCTCTGGTCCACCGGCGCGAGCGGCGACAACGGCCGCGGCGTGGCCGCCGACATCTGGTCCGGCAGCGCGGGCGCCGAGTCCTGGTCGTCGGCCGAGAGCGGCATCCGCAACCCGAAGGGCACGGTGGTGCACAGCCGCAAGCCCTCCAGCGCCAACTTCCTGTCCTGGTGGGACGGTGATCCCGTCCGCGAACTCCTCGACGGCACCCGCGTCGACAAGTACGGCACGTCCGGCGACACCCGCCTCCTCACCGGTTCCGGCGTCGCGTCCAACAACGGCACGAAGGCCACCCCGGTCCTGGCCGGCGACATCCTCGGCGACTGGCGCGAGGAGGTCGTCTGGCGGACCAGCAACAACACGGCCCTGCGCATCTACTCCACCCCGCACGACACGGACCGCAGGATCACGACCCTCCTGCACGACCCCCAGTACCGCACGGCCCTGGCCTGGCAGAACACCGCCTACAACCAGCCCCCGCACCCGAGCTTCTTCATCGGCAACGGGATGCCGACGGCTCCCAGGCCCACCGTGGTCACGCCCTGAGCCGAAGCGGCCCCGTCCGGTCATGCGGGCGGGGCCGCCGCTGCCCGGGTGCATCCGCCGGCCGGGCGCCGGGGGAAGGGGGACGAGGGCTCGTCCTCGGGACCCTCGCCGCCCCCGGTGCCCCGGCGGAATCACCACCGGGGGCGGCCTCCGCCCCAGCGGCGATCTTCACGGAACCGGTCAGGTGACGACCGAGCACGTCCCGCCCGCCGTCTCGAAGACGGACGGCACCGCGTTCGTCCCCGACCAGCTGCCCGTGAAACCGAAGCTCACCGAGGCGCCGGGCGCCACGTTGCGGTTCCAGTCGACGTTCCTCGCCGTCACCGTGGTGCCCGAGCGGGTGTGCTCGGCGTTCCACATCTGGGTCACCTGCTGGCCGTTCGCGAAGGGCCACTTCAGGGACCAGCCGTTCCACGGGCCGGTGCCCGTGTTGGTGAGCCGGACGTCCGCCTGGAAGCCGCCGGACCACTGGTTGGTGATCCTGTACGTCACCGCACAGGCGCCCGTCGGGTCGGGGCCCGGCCCCGGATCGGTCCCGGACGTGTCGCCGTAGACGACGCCCCGGCCGTTGGTCGCCACGTACACCCGCCCGTACACCCGCGGGTCGCCGGTGATGGCGGCGCCGGTCCAGCCCCACTGGTGGGCGTCGTCGTTGACCCGGGTCCAGGTGGCGCCCTGGTCGGTGGAGCGGAAGATGCCGCGGACACCGCCGATCTTCGCACTGGTGAAGAGGGTCTGGTAGGAGGCACCGGGTGCCGCCTTGCCGAAGCCGACGGTGTCGGCCGCCTCGACGTCCGGCAGCTTGGCGAAGGTCGCCCCGCCGTCCGTGGAGTGCCACAGGCCGTACGGTCCGTCCGGCGCGCCCCCGGCCAGCCAGACGTCGCCCGCGCGGCCCGGCAGGGCCTTGAAGCGGACGCTGTCACCGGCGGGCAGGCCGGCCGCGGCCGACGCGGTGAAGGTCGCTCCGCCGTCCTTGCTGACGTAGAACTTCCCGGACTTGAAGCCGTAGAAGGTTTTCGGGTCCACCCGGTCGGACTCGACGACCGCGCCCGCCGGGATGCCGCTGGACGCCTGCCAGGAGGTGCCGAAGCCCGTCGTGTGGTGCACCCCGGCGCCCGCCGGGCTCCACACGAAGCGCCCGCCGTCCGCGCCCGCCGCGACCGTGCCGCCGCCGCTCACCCCCGACGGGTCGGTGCCGCCGAACCAGGTGGCGCCGTTGTCCGTGGAGAACGCGATGTGCGGGCCGGAGTCCAGGTTGCCGGACCGCACGACGACGTCGGGCTTCGCCTCCGCGAAGTCCAGGCTCGTGGAGGAGGTGAAGTTCGGGGAGGTGAACATCATCGGCGGCACCTCGGTCAGGCTCGTGTGCCGGAAGCCCCCGACGTCGCCCAGCGCGCTGAGCAGCGGGGCGCCGGACGGGGGAGAGACCAGGTCGTTGACCGCCGTCTCCTCCAGGCCGCGCACCATCGGTTCGATGGCGAACCTGCCGCCCGAGTCCCACTGAGTGAGGTTCTCCGTGCCGTAGATCGTCGCTCCCGTCCCGTACATCATCCGGTCCGGGTCGAACGGGTCGATCTCCAGCGCCTCCGTCATCCAGCCCAGCTTCGGCGTCTGCTCGGGCGGTGTCGGGTTCGCGCCCCAGGTGAGCCACGGGGACGAGGAGACGTCCATCGTGTACCGGTTCTCCCGGTCCGGGTACGAGGTGTAGTTCCAGGCCTGCGTCCAGGTCGCGCCGCTGTCCCGGGAGCGGAAGATCTGCGTGTCCGGCCACCAGGAGCTGTACGCCGTCGCCATCACCGTCCCCGGGTTCTGCCGGTCCACGGTCAGTCCGCTGAAGCCGTAGGAGGTGTCGGCCTCCGCGACCGGACTGATGTCCGTCCAGGTGCCGGTCGCCGTCGCGTACCGGTACAGCCGGCCCTTGCCGCCGTCGTACGGGCCGCCTGTGTCGCTGTACGCCAGGTAGAGGTGGCCGTTCTCCGCGTCCAGCACGCCCTTGTGGGCCAGGTACCCGGTGGGCTGCCCGGCGACGCGCTGCCAGGTCGCGCCCGCGTCCGTCGAGCGGTAGACGGCGTTCTCCTTGTCGGCGACCCCGACGTAGACCGTCTTCGTCGGCGTGCCGGCGGAGCCCGTGGACTCGTCGAAGGTCACCCAGACGATGCCCTGGTTGTCGGAGGCGTAGCCGCTCGCGTCGGACGGGTCCTGCGCGTAGTCGCCGGGGTTCGGGAAGGCCGTCACCTCGGCCCAGGTCACCCCCGCGTCCGTCGACCGCCACAGGCCGTTGCCGCTGGGCGCGCCCAGGTACAGCACGTCGTTGTCGTGCGGGTCGACGGCCAGGCGTTCGCCCATGCCGCGCCCCGGCATGTTGCCGCCCAGTTTGAAGGGCAGGTCGGCCTTCTCCCAGCTCGCGCCGCGGTCGGCGGAGCGCAGCACGGCGCCGTTGCCCGGGTCCCAGTCGTTGGTGTACGTGCCCACCGCCGCGTACACCCGGTCCGGGTCGACGGCGTCGGAGGCGACGCTGACCACGCCCGTGTGACCCCAGTCGTCCCAGCCGACGTGGTCGAGCAGCGGCGTCCACGTCTTCGACGCCTCCTGCCAGCGGTAGGCGCCGCCGATGTCCGTACGCGCGTAGGCGAGGTCCTTCTCCGTGCGGCTGAAGACGATGCCGGGGACGAAGCCGCCGCCGTCGATGCGGGCGTTCTTCCAGGTGTAGGTGTCGGCGGCGACGGCCGCCCGCGGCGCCTCGGCGGCCAGCGCGGTGGGCGGACCGCCGGTGAGGAGGCCGGCCCCGAGGGCCAGCAGCAGGGTGAGGATCCGGGTTCTTCGCACGGTGGGGAACCGTCCTTCCGTCAGGAGCAGAACACATGCGAGGGCCGGGCGGCCTCGGCGTGGACGAGGGCCGCCCGGCGGTGTGGTCCCGTCGTCCGGTGACGGGACCGGGCACACGGAGCTGTCAAGCGCACCGACGGGGCGCGGGGGGACTGCGCGACCGGCCACGCACGGCCCGCAGCCGAGAACCTCCCGCGCCCCGCGGAGCGCCCGGCGGGGACTACTCGAGCAGCTCCGCGTACGAACCCATGGCGAGGGCTATGTCCGCCTGGGCCCAGAACCGGTGGTACGTGAAGGTGGGCGCGGCACCGCCCGCGAGATAGCTCTCGATCTTCGACCAGGCCGGGTCTTCCTGGTAGAAGGAGCGGATCGAGGAGAAGGTCGACGACGCGTCGATCCTGTCGCCGTTCGGCATGGTCCCGGTCCAGCCGCTGGGGACGTGCACCGGGTCGTCGAAGCGGTTGTAGTCGGCGCGGGTCTCCGGGACGGCGATGCCGAGCGCGTCCTGGTTGTTCTCCCACATGCCGTCGAGCAGCGCCTTGGCGGTCGCGGCCGCCTCCGTGTCGCCCGAGCGGTCGGCGTAGTACGTCAGGGTCTTGGCGTAGGCCGCGGCCACGCCCACGTCGTTGGTGTAGTCCGCGACGGTGACGTGCAGGTCGCCGTTGTCACCCGGCGAGGAGGCGTTCCAGGTGTCCGGCTTGCCCGACCACTTCAGCGTCGAGGGCATCAGGAAGCTGCCGTCCGGGTTGACCGTCGTCTCCGACAGCGCCCAGTCGACCCACTTGTCCAGGACCTCCTTGGCCCGCGCGTCGCCGCTCTGCTGGTAGTACTCGGCGACCCGCTCCATGGACCACGCCTGGAAGCCGAACCACTGGTTGGACGGCGGGTCGTGGTACACCGGCTTCTCGTCGTAGTACATGCCGTAGAACGTCGGCGTGCCGGCCGGCGGGGTCGCGTAGCGGCCCGCCCAGCTGTTGGTCGCGCCGCCCGCGATGGCCCCCTCGTCGGACTGGAGCCAGCGGTAGAACTCCACCTGGCGGTCGAGCGACTTGGCCCAGTCCGCGGCGCCCGTGGCCGACTTGGGTTTCAGGTCGTCGTAGGTGCTCAGCGCGTACGCGGCCAGCGGGTTCTGGTAGCCGCCGTGGGTGTGGCTGGAGCCGATGCGCCAGGCCCAGCCCGCCGAGGTGTCCACCGCGCCGCCCCAGGCGTAGTACCAGGACAGCAGGTAGTGCGAGGAGTCCTTGCCGGTGCCCGCCGGGCAGCTCGCCGGCCCCACGCAGTTGCCGACCTTCTTGAAGTACTTGTCGAACATGGCGTAGCGCAGGTAGTCGCCCATCTTGGCGGCCTTGTCGAGGGTGCCGGCGATCTCGTCGCCCTTGCCCTGCTCCTCGGCCCACTTGTCCGCCCAGTACGCGGCCTGCACGGCCCGCGCGTCGGCGTCCGGGGCGTTGGTGAACTTCCACTGCTTGGCGTAGGAGGCGTCACCCGTGAACAGGTCCAGGTAGCCGTTTTGGCCGCCGTACTTGAAGGCGTCGCAGGTCGGCTGCGGCACCGTCTCCCACACCGACTCCTGCGCACCGCGCTGGAAGGTGTTGATGTACGACGGTCCGGTGTCCGACGGGCCCGCCTCGCACTTGCCGGGCGAGTTGCCGTAGCCGTAGGTGTTGTCCACGTCCTGGAGCCAGTGCATGCCGTAGACGTCGTCCGTGCCGTACGTCGACCGCAGCTCGCCGGCGATGGGGTCCGGGCCGACGGAGACCGTGCCGTCCAGCTTCGCCGGGTACTCCTCGGGCGTGTCCAGCTCGGGGGCGTACGTGGCCGGCTTCGAGGCGTTGTAGGACGAGTTGGTCGGCTGGTCGGCGTGGGTGGGGATCATGTACGTCTCCATGATCTCCCAGGCGTTGTTGAACCTCTCCCAGTCGCCGGTCACCTTGCCGTACATGGCCTGGAGCCACAGCAGGTAGCTGTACGCCTCGGAGGTCGTCTCGTGGCCGTGGTCGGGCGCCTCGACGATCAGCGTCTCGACCGAGTGGTACGGGATGCCCTCCGGCGAGAAGTAGCCGTTCGCCGGGTCGGTGATCTTCCCGTACAGCTCCAGGAACCGGGCGTCGTAGTCCTTCGCCGCGGCCAGCTGGGTGACGGTGACCGCGGCCTTGCCGTGACCGGGTGCCGTCGACTCGAAGACCGCCGAGCCGGTGCCGGAGGCGTCGGCCGCGACGGTCACCTTCTGGGCGGTGTTCCAGTTCGACGGGGTGAAGGTGAGACTCGCCCCGCCGGTGACGGTCAGGCCGGTGTTGCCGCTCGCGCGGGCCGTCGTCACGGCGACGTTCGCGGCCGGCTGCTTGGACAGCTTGATCTCGTAGGTCCCCGACGTCCCCTGCTGGACGCCCAGTTGCGCCGGTGTGGCCACCACGGTCGGTCCCGAGGCGACCGTGATGCCGACCGGCGTCGAGTCCCCGGAGGCCCCCGTGCTGTCGTAGGCCTTCGCCACCAGAGAATGACTGCCCACGGTCAAGCCGGAGGCGGAGTACGTGTACGGCGAGCTGGTGTCGGTGCCCAGCAGCCGGGTGTCGTCGTAGAACTCCACCTTGCTGATCGTGGCACCGTCGGCGGCGGCCGCCGTGGCCGCCAGCGGGACCGCCTCGCCCTGCGAGTAGACCGCGCCGGGCGCCGGGCTCGTCAGTACGGTGATCGGCGGCTGGTGCGCGCCGGCGCAGGCGGTGCCGTTGACCGCGAAGCTCGTCGGCGCGGCGTTGGTGCCGCTGTAGGTGAACTGGCCGCCGGCGGTGACGGCCGAACCGGCCGCGACCCGGGCGTTGTACGGGGCGTTCTTCACGGTGACGGTCCGGCCCGACTGGGACCAGGTGCCGTTCCATCCGTTCGTCAGCTTCTGGTTGCCCGCGTAGGCGTACGTCAGGGTCCAGCCGTCGATGGCGTCGGAGCCCCGGTTGGTGAGCGTCAGCTCGGCGGTGAAGCCCGAGCCCCAGTCGTTGGTCCGGTAGTCCACGCTGCACTGAAGTGCCGCCGCCTGGGCCGGAGTCGAACCGGTGCCCAGCAGCGTGAGGGGTAACGCGAGGGCCGCCAGCGCGGCCGTCCACAGGCGCCGCGCGGTGCGGCGTCCGGGTCTGTGTCCGGGATACATGGTGCTGGTTCCTCCTTGCGCCTCGGGAGTGGGGGAGGAGCGACAAGCCTTGAACCAGTGGGAGCGCTCCCATAGTGAAGAGGGCACTGGAAGCGGTCAAGATGTGTGAACAGTCGAAAAGATTCGACAGTCGACGGCGGGAGAAAGTTGGTCACTCCTCTGTTCTTTGCCGTCACTTGGCGCTACCTTCGCTGAACCAGTGGGAGCGGTTCCATCAGTCGACGCGCCAGTCACGGCGCGCCTGAACTGCGAGGAGTCGCTCATGCGCCACCCCCCGCTCCACCTTCCGCGTTCAGGACTTATAGCCGCAGCCGCGGCCCGTCCCACGCGTCACCGGCCGGCTCGCCGGCCCGTACCGGCCCCGGGCGGTTCCACCGTGCCCGCGGACCGTTCCTGATCCTCCCCGAACCCGGCGGCACCCCCATGCCGTCCGGCAGCGGGCCGCGCCCGTGACGGCGCGCGGTCCCGGACGACAGCACCCGCACCCCCACGAAAGAAGGATTGCGCACTCATGACCCGTAGCAGAACCGCGATGCTCGCTGCCCTGACGCTGGTCGCCGGGGCGTCCGGCACGGCTCTCGCCGCCCACTCCGCGAGCGCCGGCGCGGCAGCCGTCCCCTGTACCGTCGACTACAAGGTGCAGAACGACTGGGGCAGCGGCTTCACCGCTGCCGTGACCGTCACCAACAACGGTGCGGCCACCTCCAGTTGGTCGCTCGGATGGACCTACGCCGGCAGCCAGAAGGTCACCAACAGCTGGAACGCGAAGGTCAGTCAGAGCGGCGCCGCCGTCACGGCGGCCAACGAGTCCTACAACGGCACGCTCTCCACCGGGGGTTCGGCGAGCTTCGGCTTCCAGGGCACCTACAGCGGCAGCAACGCCGTCCCGGCCACCTTCAAGCTCAACGGCGTGACCTGCAACGTCGACGACGGCGGTTCGACCGACCCGGACCCGACCGACCCGCCGGACCCCGGTGGCCCGTCCGACCGGGTGAACAACCCCTACGACGGTGCCAAGGTCTACGTGAACCCGGAGTGGTCCGAGAAGGCCGCCGCCGAACCCGGCGGCTCCCGCATCGCGAACCAGCCCACCGGTGTGTGGCTCGACCGGATCGCCGCGATCAACGGCGTGAACGGCGGCATGGGGCTGCGCGACCACCTCGACGAGGCGCTGACGCAGAAGGGCTCCGGCGAACTCGCCGTGCAGCTCGTCATCTACAACCTGCCCGGCCGCGACTGCGCGGCCCTCGCCTCCAACGGCGAGCTGGGCCCGACGGAGATCGACAAGTACAAGACGCAGTACATCGACCCGATCGCCGCGATCCTCGCCGACCCCAAGTACGCGGGCCTGCGGATCGTCACCACGGTCGAGATCGACTCGCTGCCCAACCTGGTGACCAACGTCTCCGGGCGGCCGACCGCCACGCCGAACTGCGACGTGATGAAGGCCAACGGCAACTACCAGAAGGGCGTCGGCTACGCCCTGAACAAGCTCGGCGACATCGACAACGTCTACAACTACGTCGACGCCGGCCACCACGGCTGGCTCGGGTGGGACAGCAACTTCGGCCCCTCCGCCGACATGTTCAAGACCGCCGCCACCACCGAGGGGGCGACCGTCGGCGACGTGCACGGTTTCATCGTCAACACCGCCAACTACAGCGCCCTGAAGGAGGAGAACTTCAAGATCACGGACTCGGTGAACGGAACCTCCGTCCGCCAGTCCAAGTGGGTCGACTGGAACCAGTACACCGACGAGCTGTCCTACGCCCAGGCCATGCGCGCCAAGCTGGTCTCGCTCGGCTTCGACCAGAACCTCGGCATGCTGATCGACACCTCCCGCAACGGCTGGGGCGGCACCGCCCGGCCCACCGGACCGGGTGCGACGACCAACGTGGACACCTACGTCAACGGCGGGCGCTACGACCGCCGCATCCACCTCGGCAACTGGTGCAACCAGGCCGGAGCCGGCCTCGGTGAACGCCCGAAGGCCTCTCCCGCCGCCGGGATCGACGCGTACGTCTGGATGAAGCCCCCGGGCGAGTCCGACGGCGCGAGCAAGGAGATCCCGAACGACGAGGGCAAGGGCTTCGACCGGATGTGCGACCCCACCTACGAGGGCAACGCGCGCAACGGCAACAGCATGTCGGGCGCCCTGGGCGACGCCCCGGTGTCCGGCCACTGGTTCTCCGCGCAGTTCCAGGAGCTGATGAAGAACGCGTACCCGCCCCTGTCCTGAGCGGACTCCGGCGTAGCTGACGCCACCCGGGCCCGGCCCTCCCCGGCCGGGCCCCGGTGGCACGCTTTTTGCGGTTGCGGCAAGGGAACTTGCCTCCCCGTGGTGCTCCGTCGCACGCTGGCGGCAACGCGAACGGGAGGCCGACCACCATGGCGCACGACCACGACCACGACCAGGATCACGACGATCACCGGCACCGACACGACCACCCCGGACACGCACACGGTCACGCCCACGACCACACGGACATCGACTGGGCCGCGATGGCCCCGCTCCTGGAGGCCCAGGCGGAGCTGTACACGCCGCTGTACCGGCAGGCCATGGCCTGGCTGGCGCGGGAGGTGACCGAGCCCGGCCTGGTCGTCGACGTCGGCAGCGGACCCGGCGTCGTCGCCTGTCTGTTCGCCGACGCCTTCCCCGGCGCCCGCGTGGTCGCCGCCGACGGCGCCGCACCGCTGCTGGAGCGGGCCCGCGACCGCGCCGCCCGGCTCGGCGTCGCCGACCGCTTCGGCACCCTCGCCGGCGACCTGCCCGGCGCCCTGGGCGAGCTGGAGTACCCGGCGGACCTGATCTGGGCGAGCCAGAGCCTGCACCACCTCGGCGACCAGCGGGCGGCCCTCGCCGCGCTCGCCGGGCACCTGGCGCCCGGCGGCACGCTGGCGGTCCTGGAGGGCGGACTCCCGGCCCGCTTCCTGCCCCGCGACCTCGGCATCGGGCGTCCCGGACTCCAGGCCCGGATGCACGCGGTCGAGGAGGACTTCTTCGCCGAGATGCGCGCCGACCTGCCCGGCAGCGTGGCCGAGACCGAGGACTGGGCCGCCCTGCTGACCGCGGCGGGCCTCAAGCACACCGGCACCCGCAGCTTCCTGCTGGACCTGCCCGCACCCCTCACCGACGAGGCACGCGCGTACGTCGTCACCTCCCTCACCCGGCTGCGGGACCGGATCGCGGACGGCCTCGACGCCGCCGACCGGGCCACGCTCGACCGGCTGCTCGACCCCGCGGACGAGGCGGGCGTGCACCGCAGGCCGGACGTGTTCGTGCTGCTGGCGCACACGGTGTACACGGCGGTACGCCCGGCCTGACGCGAAGGGGCCCGGCCGGTGACGGCCGGGCCCCTTCGCGCGGGCGGGTCATTCCGCGTTGAACTCCGCGGGGTCGGGGCCCAGCCGCCGGTCCTCGTTCAGGGCGCTGATCGCCGCGAGGTCCTCGTCGTCCAGGGCGAAGCCGAACACGTCGATGTTCTCCGCGATCCGCGACGGCGTCACGGACTTCGGGATCACCACGTTGCCGGTCTGGAGGTGCCAGCGCAGCACGACCTGGGCCGGGGTGCGGCCGTGCTTCTGGGCGATCGCGACGATCGCCGGGATCTCGAGGATGCCCTTGCCGGAGCCGAGCGGCGACCAGGCCTCGGTGGCGATGCCGTGCTCCGCGTGGAACGCGCGCAGGGCCTGCTGCTGGAGGTGGGGGTGCAGCTCGATCTGGTTGACGGCCGGAACGACCGACGTCTCGCCGATCAGCCGCTCCAGGTGCTCCGGCAGGAAGTTCGAGACGCCGATGGCCCGGACCCGGCCGTCGGCGTGCAGCTTCTCGAACGCCTTGTAGGTGTCGACGTACCGCTCCTTGGCGGGCATGGGCCAGTGGATCAGGTACAGGTCCACGTACTCCAGGCCGAGCTTCTCCAGCGAGGTGTCGAAGGCGCGGAGGGTGGAGTCGTACCCCTGGTCGGTGTTCCAGAGCTTGGTGGTGACGAAGAGATCCTCGCGGGCCACGCCGGAGGCGGCGATGGCCTTGCCGGTGCCCTCTTCGTTGCCGTAGATCGCCGCTGTGTCGATGCTGCGGTACCCGGCCTCCAGCGCCTGGGCGACGGCCGTCTCGGCCTCGTCGTCCGGCACCTGCCAGACGCCGAAGCCCAGCTGGGGCATCTCGACGCCGTTGTTCAGGGTGATCGGGGGGACCTTGCTGCTCACGAGCTCTTGATCCTTCGGTTGTGGTCAGGTGGTACGTCATATCGTCAACGATCACGGGCCGTGATGCATTCCTGACCGGCGAACTCAAGCCGTGTACAGCGCCTCGACCTCCACCTCGTAGGCCTTCTCGATGGCCTTGCGCTTCAGCTTCAGCGAGGGCGTCAGCAGGCCGTGCTCCTCGGTGAACGGCTGGGCCAGGATGCGGAAGGTGCGGATGGACTCGGCCTGCGACACCAGCGTGTTGGCGGCCACGACCGCGCGCCGCACCTCCGTCTCCAGGTCGGCGTCGTGCACCAGCTCGGCCGCGGCCATCCGGGGCTTGTTGCGCATCGCCAGCCAGTGGTCGACCGCCTCGGTGTCCAGGGTGATGAGGGCGGCGACGTAGGGGCGGTCGTTGCCGACGACGATGCACTGGTTGACCAGCGGATGGTCCCGCACGCGCTCCTCCAGCAGACCGGGGGAGACGCTCTTGCCGCCGGAGGTCACCAGGATCTCCTTCTTGCGGCCGGTGATGGTGAGGTAGCCGTCCTCGTCCAGCGCGCCCAGGTCGCCGGTGGCGAGCCAGCCGTCGTGCAGCGTCTCGTCGGTGGCCTTGGGGTTGTTGAGGTAGCCCTGGAAGACGTTGTCGCCGTTCAGCCAGATCTCGCCGTCGTCCGCGAGGTGCACGGTGACGCCCGGGACGGGCCGGCCCACCGTGCCGTAGCGGGTGCGCTCGGGCGGGTTGGCGGTGGCCGCCGCCGTGGACTCGGTCAGGCCGTAGCCCTCGTAGATCTGCACGCCGGCGCCCGCGAAGAACAGGCCGAGCCGCCGGTCCATCGCCGAGCCCCCCGACATGGCGTTGCGGATGCGTCCGCCCATCGCGGCCCGCACCTTGGCGTAGACGAGCTTGTCGAAGAGCTGGTGCTGCATGCGCAGGCCCGCCGACGGGCCGGGACCGATGCCCCAGGCCCTCGCCTCGACGGCCTCCGCGTACTTCACGGCCACCTCGACGGCCTTCTCGAAGGCGCCCGCCCTCCCCTCCTTCTCCGCCTTGCGCCGGGCCGCGTTGAACACCTTCTCGAAGATGTACGGCACGGCCAGGATGAAGGTCGGCCTGAAGGCGGCCAGGTCGGGCAGGAGGACGGCGGCGTTCAGCTGCGGCTGGTGGCCGAAGCGGACCCGGCCGCGGATCGCCGCGACCTCCACCATCCGGCCGAAGACGTGGGCCAGGGGCAGGAACAGCAGGGTCGCCGCCTCGTCGCCCTTCTTCGAGTGGAACACCGGCTCCCAGCGCTCGATGACCGTGTCGGCCTCGTACATGAAGTTGCCGTGCGTGAGGACGCAGCCCTTGGGGCGGCCCGTGGTGCCCGAGGTGTAGATGACGGTGGCGACCGTGTCGGGCGTGACCGCCTTGCGGTGCCGGTGCACCACCTCGTCGTCGAGGTGGGCCCCCGCGTCGTACAGCTCCTGGACGGCGCCGGAGTCCAGCTGCCACAGGCCGCGCAGGTGCGGCAGCCGGTCGATGACGGTGGCGATCGTCATCGCGTGGTCCTCGTGCTCCACGACCGCGGCCGTCACCTCGGCGTCGTACAGCATCCACAGGCACTGCTCGGCCGAGGAGGTCGGGTAGACCGGCACCACCTGGGCGCCGATCGTCCACAGGGCGAAGTCGAAGAGGGTCCACTCGTAGCGGGTGCGGGACATGATGGCGACCCGGTCGCCGAAGCGGATGCCCTGGGCGAGCAGCCCCTTGGCGAGGGCCAGCACCTCGTCGCGGAACGCGCCGGCGGTCACGTCCCGCCACTGCCCGGCCTCGTCCTTGCGGCCCAGCGCGATGTGGTGCGGATCGTCCTGCGCATGGTGGAAGACGGCGTCGGCCAGACCGCCCACGGGTGGTGCCGACGTCGAGGGAGGACTGGTGAACTCGCGCAAACCCCGCTCCCCGCTTCTGATGAGCCCCCGCACAGCGCGGTGAAAGCTACCCCACCCGGGACGGGGGCGGGAGGGGCGCCAGAAACGGACAGTGCTCATGTTCGTGCTGGTCAGCGAGAGGAAAAGCACGCACATGGGGAAGGGTCGGACACATTACTGACGGATGAGTAAGGTTCGGTGGCGTAATCTCCACCGAATCTGTACGCCCCGCTTACCGCCGGTACGGGGTCTCCGGGGCCGGTACGGGAAGGCGTCGCCGTTGCCGCGCCGGGACGGTCGGCCCGCCTATGCGAGCCCCGCGCGCCGAGGTCGTTGCAGCCGGTCGCCGCCCGTCAGGATCGCCGCCGCGAGGGCGTCCGCCGCGCCCTGCGCCGAGGGGTGGCGCCGGCCGTGCACGAGCACGAAGTCGACCCGGCCCAGCTCGGGCAGCCCGGCCCGGTCCGGCACCCGCACCAGGCCGGGCGGGACGAGTCCCTGTGAGTGCGCCATCACGCCGAGACCCGCGCGGGCGGCGGCGATCAGGCCGTTGAGGCTGCCGCTGGTGCACGCGATGCGCCAGGCTCGGCCCTGCCGCTGCAGGGCCTCCAGGGCGAGCGCCCGGGTGATGCCCGGCGGCGGGTAGACGATGAGCGGGACGGGACGGTCCGGGTCGAGACGCAGCCGCTCCGCACCGATCCACACCAGCCGGTCGCGCCGGACCGGCTCGCCCCGGGGGTCCTCGGGCCGCCGCTTGGCCAGCACCAGGTCGAGCTTCCCGGCGGCCAGCTGCTCGTGCAGCGTCCCCGACAGCTCCACCGTCAGCTCCAGGTCGACCTCGGGGTGCTCGTGCCGGAAGCCCTCCAGGATCTCCGGCAAGCGGGTCAGCACGAAGTCCTCCGACGCCCCGAACCGCAGCCGGCCGCGCAGCCGGGTGCCGGCGAAGAAGGCGGTCGCCTGCTCGTGCACCTCCAGAATGCGGCGCGCGAACCCCAGCATGGCCTCCCCGTCCTCCGTCAGCTCCACCGAATGGGTGTCGCGGCTGAACAGCAGCCGGCCGGTGGCGTCCTCCAGCCGCCGCACGTGCTGGCTCACGGTCGACTGGCGCAGCCCGAGCCGCCGGGCGGCCTGCGTGAAGCTCAGCGTCTGGGACACCGTCAGGAAGGTGCGCAGGTGAGAGGGGTCGTACATCCCTCCAGCCTATCGGCGATCGTGATGACAGTCAGAGCGGTGTACCGGATTCCCGATCGCCGGGCGGAGGAGCAGGATGGAGCGGGGACCCGTGACCCCTGTCCCGCCCCTCGGGCACCCGCGAACGAGCAAGTGGAGCACCGTGAAACGCCTGCGACGGCCGCGTCGGCCGCCGATCGACCCGTACGTCCTGCTGCTGCTCGGCACGGTGGGCCTCGCGGCGCTGCTGCCGGCCCGGGGCGCGGGCGCGGACGTGGCCTCCGGCGCCTCCACCGCGGCGATCGCGTTCCTCTTCTTCCTCTACGGCGCCCGGCTCTCCACCCGGGAGGCGATGGACGGCGTGCGGCACTGGCGACTCCACGTCACCGTGCTGGCGTGCACCTTCGTCGTCTTCCCGCTGCTCGGACTCGCCTCCCGCGGTCTGGTCCCGGTGCTCCTGACCGACCCCCTCCAGCAGGGCCTGCTCTTCCTCACCCTGGTCCCGTCGACCATCCAGTCGTCGATCGCCTTCACCTCCCTCGCCCGCGGCAACGTGCCCGCGGCGATCTGCGCCGGGTCCTTCTCCTCGCTGGTCGGCATCGTCGTCACACCGCTGCTGGCCGCCGCCCTGCTGGGCGGCGGGGGCGGGTTCTCCGCCGACTCGGTGGTGAAGATCGTGCTGCAACTGCTCGTGCCGTTCGTGGCCGGGCAGCTGCTGCGCCGCTGGATCGGGGGCTTCGTGTCCCGGCACAAGAAGGTGCTCGGGCTGGTCGACCGCGGCTCGATCCTGCTGGTCGTCTACACTGCGTTCAGCGCGGGCATGGTCCAGGGCATCTGGCACCAAGTCAGCCCGGCCCGGCTGGCCGGGCTGCTGGTCGTGGAGGCCGTGCTGCTCACCGTGATGCTGCTGCTGACCTGGTACGGGGCGAAGGCGCTGGGCTTCGGCCGGGCGGACCGGATCGCCGTCCAGTTCGCCGGATCGAAGAAGTCGCTCGCCGCCGGGCTGCCCATGGCGAGCGTCCTGTTCGGCGCCCAGGCCTCCCTGGCCGTGCTGCCGCTGATGCTCTTCCACCAGATGCAGCTGATGGTGTGCGCGGTCATCGCCAAGCGGCGCTCCCACGACCCGGAGGCGGTCGCCCCCGATGACGCGACCCCGGCGCGCACCACGGCCGGCAGCGGCAGCCGCTGAGTCGCCGCGCACCCCTCAGCCGGTCGCGTCCACCCGGTCCAGGGGCAGGTGCAGCACCGTGTTCCCGAGGGCCGAGGGCGGATCGCCATCGGCGATCTCCTCGTCGCTCAGGGCCCGGTCCCACACGCGCACCTCGTCGATCGCGCCGGTGAAACGCGCCCGGCCGTCCACCCGCTCCCCGATGTGCACGCCGAACGGCGAGTTCCGGCTGACCGAGCCCGGCACGTCCGCCGTGGCGCCGACCGCCGTACCGTCGACGAAGAGCGTCAGCCGCCCGCCGCCGCGACGCAGCGCCAGGTGGTGCCAGGCGCCGTCGTCGTACGCGCGGTCGGTGCGGACCCACGCCGAGCGCGGGGCGGCCCCGCCCGCACGGGTGGTGATCAGGCCCTGGACGCGGTCCTCGCCCGGCTCCGCCCGCAGCCACACCTGGGGCTGCGCGGTGCCGACCCCGCCCATCCACAGCAGCGGCTGCTCCCCGTCGGCCGCCGTGTACCGGAACCGCAGCGACGCGGTGAAGTCCCCCTCCCCGAGCGGAAGCCGCTCGTCGAACGGCAGCCGTACGGCGTCGTCGGCGCCGTCGAAGGCGAGCGCGCCGCCCACCGCTCCCTCCGTCACCCGCGCGCCGCCGGCGACGGCCGCCGGGGCGGCGCCCGGAGCGAGGTCGGGAGTGGTCGGGCCGGCGTCCCGGCGCGGCTGGAGCCAGTCCTCGGTGAAACGGGCGAAGCGGATCTCGTCGCGCGCGTCGACGGCTCCCGCCTCGTACAGCAGGCCCACCGTGCCGTCGTCGACGGCCACCATGCCGGAGTAGCCGGACCAGTCCCGGGTGACGACCGTGCCGTGGCCCACGCCCTCCCAGGTCGCGCCGCCGTCGTAGGAGGAGCGGACCGTCATCGTCCGGCGGCGGTCGGGGTCGGCGGGGGCGGACAGCAGCAGCCGGTCCTCCAGGCGGAGCACCGAGCCCTGCACCTGCGGCGTGTACAGGTCGGGCAGGGCCCGGAAGGGCCCGGCGAAGCTGTCGCCGCCGTCGAGGCTGACGGCCTGCGTGCGGTGGCCGAGGTCGGTGCCGTTCTCCTCGCGGCCGCTGACCAGCAGCGAGCCGTCGGCGCGTTCGGCGAGGGCGACCTCGGACGGCTTCTGCCGGAAGGTGCCGTCGGCGGCGACGGGCCAGGTGTCGGTGGCCCCCACCCTCCAGTGCTCGCCGCCGTCGTCGCTGACCACCAGCGCCGCGTGGTGGGCGGTGACCCTCCCCCGGCCTCCGGCCGGGGGGACCCCCATCTCGCTTCGCTCCCCGTCCCAGGTCTCGGCGTTGACGCCGACGACGAGCCGCCCCGGGTGGGCGCCGCCGCTGAGCTGGACGCCGTGCACGGGGCCGGTCGCGTACCAGGAGTTCCAGTCGGGCGGCAGGATGCCGGCGCTCAGGTCCCGGGGCGCGGACCAGGTGCGGCCGTCGTCGTCGCTGTACTGGAGGTGGGGCGTGCGGGCGCAGGGCACCGCGCAGCCGGCGGCATCCGTGCGGCCCGCGTTGTACGTCTCGATCAGCAGGACGCGGCCGGTGGCGCGGTCCACGACGGGGGCCGGGTTGCCGTGGGTGTCGCCGCCCCCGTCGTTGACCACCCGGAGGGGGCCCCAGGTGCGTCCGCCGTCGGTGGAGCGCTTGACGACGATGTCGATGTCGCCGGCGTCCCCGCAGTTCAGGACCCGGCCCTCGGCGAAGGCCAGCAGGGTGTCGTCCGTCGTGCGCACGATCGCCGGGATGCGGAAGCAGGCGTAGCCGCCCGGGTCCCGGCCCGCCTCGAAGAGGACCTGCTGCTCGAACCCGGCCGCCCCGCCCCCGTGTTCGGCGTGGGCCGGGAGCGGGGCGGCGGCCAGGGCGCACAGGGAGGCGAGGGCGAGCAGGGGGGAACGCGGACGCGCGCGGGGAGATGACGGCATGGATCGGTCTGCCCTTCGGGCGGCTGGTCGGGAGCCGGTCGTCAGGGCATCAGTAGAACAGGACGTACCGGGCCATCTCCGTCCCGTGTGATCACGCGCGTGTCGTGCGACGGCACGCCGACGGGCACGCGCGGCTCGGTCGAGACGGGGCCCCGGCGGCGCAGGGGGCGCTCCCCGCCGGCCGGGGCCCCGCCGCCGTGCCGCGGGGGAGAGGGTCAGCCCTGGGCGGCCGCGGCCCGCAGGGCGACGCGGTCCTCACCCGCGTACACGTTCATGGAGGTGCCGCGCAGGAAACCCACCAGGGTCAGCCCCGTCTCGGCGGCCAGGTCCACCGCCAGCGAGGACGGCGCCGACACCGCGGCCAGCACCGGGATGCCCGCCATCACGGCCTTCTGCGCCAGCTCGAAGGAGGCCCTGCCCGACACCAGCAGGACGGACCGGGACAGGGGCAGGTCGCCGTTCTGCAGGGCGCGGCCGACCAGTTTGTCGACGGCGTTGTGCCGGCCCACGTCCTCCCGTACGTCCACCAGCTCTCCGTCCTCGGTGAACAGGGCCGCCGCGTGCAGTCCGCCGGTCCGGTCGAAGACCCGCTGGGCGGCGCGCAGCCGGTCGGGCAGGCCGGCCAGCAGCTCCGGTGTGACGCGGACCGGGGGAGCGTCGGCGATCGGCCAGCGGGCCGTCGTGCGCACGGCGTCCAGGCTCGCCTTGCCGCACAGTCCGCACGACGAGGTCGTGTAGACGTTCCGCTCCAGGGTGATGTCGGGGATCGGCACGCCGGCGGCGGTCCGCACGTCGACGACGTTGTACGTGTTGACCCCGTCGGCCGTGGCGCCCGCGCAGTAGACGATGTTCTGGAGGTCCGCCTGCTCGGCGAGCACGCCCTCGCTGACCAGGAACCCGGCGGCCAGCGCGAAGTCGTCGCCCGGGGTGCGCATGGTGATCGCGAGGGGCTTGCCGTTCAGCCGGATCTCCAGTGGTTCCTCGGCGACGAGCGTGTCCGGGCGGGCGGAGACCGCCCCGTCCCGGATCCGGATCACCTTGCGTCGTTCCGTGACTCGTCCCATGTCCGTGCCCCTTGCCGGTCAGTCCCGGTTCTGTACGTGCTGGTAGCCGAAGCGGCCCTTGATGCACAGGTTGCCGTGGGTCACCGGGTTGTCGTGCGGCGAGGTGACCTTCACGATCTCATTGTCCTGCACGTGCAGGGTGAGGTTGCAGCCCACTCCGCAGTACGCACACACCGTCGTCGTCTCCGTCTGTCGTGTCTCGTCCCAGGTGCCCGCCGCACGCATGTCGAACTCCGACTTGAACGACAGGGCTCCCGTCGGGCACACCTCGACGCAGTTGCCGCAGTACACGCACGCCGAGTCGGTCAGCGGCGCGTCGTGCTCGACCGAGATCCGGGCGTCGAAGCCCCGGCCGGCGACGGAGATCGCGAAGCTGTTCTGCCACTGCTCCCCGCAGGCGTCCACGCACTTGTAGCAGAGGATGCACTTGCCGTAGTCGCGGACGTACAGGTCGTTGTCGATCCTGGGTTGCTCGTCGACGCGGGCCGCGGCCGGGCCGAAGCGGTCCGGCTCGGCCCCGTACTCCTTGATCCAGTCGGCCGCCCGGGGGGTCGTGGACAGGTCGACCGAGGAGGCGAGGAGTTCGAGGACGAGCCTGCGGCTGTGCCGGGCCCGCTCGGTGTCCGTCCGCACCACCATGCCGGGCTCCGCGCGGCGCGAGCAGGCGGGGGCCAGGGTCCGGGCTCCCTCGACCTCGACCACGCAGACCCGGCAGGCGTTCTTCGGGGTGAGCGTGTCGCCCTCGCACAGGGTCGGGACGTCCTTCCCGGCGGCCCGGCAGGCCTCCAGGATCGTCACCCCCTCGGGGACCCTGGCCTCCTGCCCGTCCAGGCTGAACTCCACCAGCCGGCGCGGCACTCCGAGCGGTATCGCGGTCATTCGTACGCCCCCAGACGGTCGATGGCGGATTCCACGGCGTTCCACGCGGTCTGCCCCAGACCGCATATCGAGGCGTCCCGCATCGCCCGGCCGACCTCCCGCAGCAGTGCGACGTCTCCGGCCGCGGCGGCGCCCGTGCGCTCCGCGATGCGGCGCAGCGCCTCCTCCTGGCGCACGGTCCCGACCCGGCAGGGCACGCACTGCCCGCACGACTCGTCACGGAAGAACTCCGCGATGCGCAACAGGACGCGGGGGAGCGGAACCGTGTCGTCGAAGGCCATCACCACTCCGGAGCCGAGGGTCGTGCCCGCCCGGCGGGTGTCCTCGAAGGTGAGCGGGAGGTCGAGTTCGTCGGGGCGTACGAAGCCGCCGGCGGCCCCGCCGAGCAGGACCGACCTGAGGCCGTCCCGGACACCGGCGAGCGCGAGCAGTTCGCCGAGGGTCGCCCCGAACGGCAGCTCGTAGACGCCGGGGCGGTCCACACTGCCCGACACGCAGAACAGCTTCGGGCCGGTGGAGGCCGGGGTGCCGATCGCCGCGTACGCCCGGGCGCCCAGGGTGAGGATCGGCAGGACGTTCACCAGTGTCTCGACGTTGTTCGCCACCGTGGGCTTGCCGAACAGGCCCTTCTCCACCGGGAACGGAGGCTTGGAGCGCGGCTCGCCCCGGTAGCCCTCGATGGAGTTGAACAGGGCCGTCTCCTCACCGCAGATGTAGGCACCCGCACCCCGCCGGATCTCGATGTCGAAGGCGTAGCCCCGGCCGAGGACGTCGTCGCCGAGCAGACCGCGGGCGCGGGCCTGCGTGACGGCGTGGGTGAGGCGGGCCAGGGCGCGCGGGTACTCGCCGCGCAGGTAGAGGTGGCCCTGGTGCGCGCCGGTCGCGTAGGCCGCGATCGTCATCGCCTCGACCAGCGCGTACGGGTCGCCCTCCATGAGCACGCGGTCCTTGAAGGTGCCCGGCTCGGACTCGTCGGCGTTGCAGACCAGGTGGTGGGGGTGGTCGGGCTGGGCGGCCGTCGCCTGCCACTTGCGGCCGGTGGGGAACGCGGCGCCGCCGCGGCCGAGCAGACCGGAGTCGGTGACCTCGCGGATCACGCCGGCCGGGCCCAGCTCGAAGGCGCGGCGCAGGGCCGCGTAACCGCCGCGGGCGCGGTAGTCGTCGAGGGAGGCGGGGTCGGTGGTGCCGACGCGCCGGAGGAGGACGAGGGCGGGGTCGCCGGCCTGGGGGACGGCGAGGGCGGGGGCGGGTTCGGGGGGCGCGGTCTCGGGGGCGGTGGCCGCGCTGACGGCGGCCTCGGGGGTCGCGGGGGCGGCGACGGCGGTGGCGTGGCGCCTGGCACGCCCCCGCCTCCCCTCCCCGGCCCCGGGGGCCGCGCCCCCGGTCACCCCCTGGCCCTGGACGGTCTCCTCGCCCGACGCCGGGCGGGCCGCCTCGCCCGCGCGCACGACCAGGGCCGCGGGTGCTCGTTCGCACAGGCCCAGGCACGGGGAGCGTTCGACCTGGACACCGCTCTCCGGGCCCAGCCGCGCCTCGACCGCCGCGCACAGCCCGGCCGCCCCCGCCGCCGTGCACGCCAGGTCGGTGCAGAGGTGGAGGACCGTGGCGGGGCGGGGGCGGACGGAGAACATGGCGTAGAAGGTGGCGACGCCGTACGCCTCCGCCGGGGGGACCGTCAGGCGCCGGCACACGTAGTGCAGGGCGCCCTCGCTGATCCAGCCGACCCGGTCGTTGACCGCGTGCAGGGCCGGCAGCAGCAGGTCGCGGCGGTCCCGGGCCGCGCGTCCCCCGCGCGCCCACCTGAGGTCGGCGGCCGCCCCGTCCCGGGCGGCGCCCTCCCAGGAGGACTCGGGCGGGCCGAGCAGGGCGTCGACGGCCTCGCGCTCCTCGTCCGTGGGCTTGCTGTCACCGAAGCGCAGGTCCACCGGTGCTCACCTTCTCGATCCGGATCGCCGAGGCCTTGAACTCCGCCGTCCCGGCGATCGGACAGGTGGCCTCGATGGTCAGCTGGTTGGTGTCGACCTCGTCGGGGAAGTGGAAGCTCATGAAGGCGAGCCCGGGTCGCAGGGCGGTGTCGACCCACACGGGCGCGACCAGCGACCCGCGGCGGGAGGACACCCGTACCTCCTCGCCGACCGCGACCCCGTAGTGCTCGGCGTCCTCGGGGCACAGTTCGAGCCACTCGCCGCGTCGCAGCGGCGACGGGTAACCGCCGCTCTGCACGCCCGTGTTGTAGGAGTCGAGCCGGCGGCCCGTGGTCAGCCGGATCGGGTACTCCTCGTCGGTGAGGTCCACCGGGGGGTCGTGCCGGACCAGGCCGAAGGGCGCGCGCGGACCACGCCGTTCCGGGTCCTCGGCCCACAGCCGGCCGTGCAGGTAGGTGGGCTCCAGCCGCTCGCCGCTCGGGCACGGCCACTGGATGCCCTGGTGCTCCTCCAGGCGCGCGTACGTCATCCCGTGGTGGTCCGGCGACAGGGAGCGCAGCTCGTTCCAGACGGCCTCGGCGTCGGCGTACTTCCAGTCGTGGCCGAGGCGGGTCGCGAGGTCGCAGAGGATGTCGATGTCCTCCCGGGCCTCGCCGGGCGGCGACACGGCCCTGCGGACGCGCTGGACGCGCCGCTCGCTGTTGGTGGTGGTGCCCTCGGTCTCCGCCCAGCCGGCGGTCGCCGGGAGGACCACGTCGGCCAGTTCGGCGGTCTTCGTCAGGAAGATGTCCTGCACGACGAGGAAGTCCAGGGCCCGCAGCCGGCGCACGGCCTGTTCGCTGTCCGCCTCGGACTGGGCCGGGTTCTCGCCGATGCAGTAGACGGCCCGCAGCGTGCCGTCGTCCATGGCCTCGAACATCTCCGTCAGGGTGAGGCCGTGCCGCGGCTGGATGACCGTGTCCCAGGCCGACTCGAACTTCGCCCGCACCTCCGGGTCGAGCACGTCCTGGAAGCCGGGCAGCCGGTTGGGGATCGCGCCCATGTCGCCGCCGCCCTGCACGTTGTTCTGGCCGCGCAGGGGCTGGAGCCCGGAGCCGTAGCGGCCGACGTGGCCGGTGAGCAGGGAGAGGTTGATCAGCGCCCGGACGTTGTCGGTGCCGTTGTGGTGCTCGGTGATGCCGAGGGTCCAGCAGAGCTGGGCGCGCTCCGCGCGGGCGTAGGCGTGCGCCAGGTCGCGGACGGCCGCCGCCGGGACGCCGGTCACCTTCTCCGCGAGGGAGAGGGTCCACGGCTCGACCAGGGCCTTGTACTCCTCGTAGCCCGTGGTCGCCCGGGCCACGAACGCCTCGTTGACGAGCCCCGCGTGGATGATCTCGCGGCCCACCGCGTGCGCCAGCGGGATGTCGGTGCCGACGTTCGGGCCGAGCCAGCTCTCCGCCCACTCGGCGGTGGAGGTGCGGCGGGGGTCGACGGCGTACATGCGGGCACCGGCCCGGATGCCCTTGAGGACGTGCTGGAAGAAGATGGGGTGCGCGAAGCGGGCGTTGGAGCCCCACATCACGATCACGTCGCTGTGCTCGATCTCCTCGTACGAGGAGGTGCCGCCGCCGGAGCCGAAGGCGGCGGACAGGCCGGCCACGCTCGGCGCGTGGCAGGTGCGGTTGCAGGAGTCGACGTTGTGGGTGCCCATGACGACCCGGGCGAACTTCTGCGCCACGTAGTTCATCTCGTTGGTCGCCCGGGCGCAGGAGAACATGCCGAACGCGTCGCGCCCGGCCGCCAGGCCCCGCGCGGTCCGGTCCAGGGCCTCGTCCCAGCTCGCCCGGCGGAACGGCTCGTCACGGGAGTCCCGGACCAGGGGGTGGGTGAGGCGGGTGTAGGTCTTCGGGTCGCGGGCGCGCCGCCTTCGGTCGCTCCGGTCCGGGTCACGTGGGCTCATGCGGCGCTCCTCAGCGCGAGCAGGTCCGACAGGGCGTGCACGGTGCGCAGGGTGGGCACCGGGACCCCGGTGATCGCCGCCAGCTCCACGACGGCCGCGAGCAGGACGTCGAGTTCCAGCGGCTTGCCCCGCTCCAGGTCCTGGAGCGTGGAGGTGCGGTGGTCGCCGACCTTCTCGGCGCCCGCGAGGCGGCGTTCGACGGAGACGCCGACCTCGCAGCCGAGGGCCTCGGCGACCGCCAGCGTCTCGGTCATCATGGTCTCGATGACCTGGCGGGTGCCGCCGTGCAGGCACATCTGCCGCATGGTGGCACGGGCCAGCGCGCTGATCGGGTTGAAGGAGATGTTGCCCAGCAGCTTCAGCCAGATGTCGTTGCGCAGGTCCGGCTCGACCGGGCACTTGAGGCCGCCCGCCCGCATCGCCTCGCCGAGCGCGAGGCACCGGGCGGAGACGCTCCGGTCGGGTTCGCCGAGGGAGAACCGGGTGCCTTCCACGTGCCGGACGACGCCCGGCCGTTCGAGTTCGGTGGCCGCGTAGACGACGCAGCCGACGGCCCGCTCGGGCGCGAGCACCGCACTGACCGCGCCGGCCGGGTCCACGCTGTCGAGGCGGCGCCCGTCGTACGGGCCGCCGTGCCGGTGGAAGTACCACCAGGGGATGCCGTTCTGGGCGGCCACGACCGCCGTGGTGCCGTGCAGCAGCGGCTCGATCAGCGGCCCGCACGCCGCGTACGAGTGGGCCTTCAGGCCCAGGAACACGTAGTCCACGGGGCCGACCTCGGCAGGGTCGTCCGTGGCGTGGGGACGCGCGGTGAAGTCCCCGCGCGGGCTGCGCACCCGTACGCCGTACTGCCGCATGGCCGCCAGGTGCGGTCCACGGGCGATGAGATGCACGTCGGCGCCCGCACGGTGGAGCGCGGCGCCGACGTAGGCGCCGATCGCCCCGGCGCCGAGAACTGCGACTTTCATGCGAGGGAGCTCCGTTCGGTCGAGGGATACCGAGGAACTGCCGACCATGTCGACGAAATATTGTCTACAGTATGGAAGTTGACCCAGCAAGGCTTTGTGCAAGGACAGTGGTTGTCTGCTCAACTGTCTTCTCAACAGCCCCACCCCTCCCTACGGTTGGGGACTCATGAGTCCCCCCGTCGCACCCCCGGGCTGGAGCCGCTGGCTCGTTCCCCCCGCCGCCCTCTCGGTCCACCTCTCCATCGGCCAGGCCTACGCCTGGTCCGTGTTCAAACCGCCGCTGGAGTCCGCGCTCGGCCTCAGCGGCACGCAGAGCGCGCTCCCCTTCCAGCTCGGCATCGTCATGCTCGGGCTGTCGGCCGCGTTCGGCGGCACGCTCGTGGAGCGCCACGGGCCGCGCTGGGCGATGACCGTCGCCCTGGTCTGCTTCTCCTCGGGCTTCCTGCTCTCCGCGCTCGGCGCGGCGGTCGAGCAGTACTGGCTGATCGTCCTCGGCTACGGCTTCGTCGGCGGCATCGGCCTCGGCATCGGCTACATCTCGCCCGTCTCCACGCTGATCAAGTGGTTCCCGGACCGGCCCGGCATGGCCACCGGCATCGCCATCATGGGCTTCGGCGGCGGCGCGCTCATCGCCTCGCCCTGGTCGGCGCAGATGCTGGAGTCCTTCGGCAGCGACAGCTCGGGGATCGCCCTCGCCTTCCTCGTGCACGGACTGACGTACGCCGTCTTCATGCTGCTGGGCGTGCTGCTGGTGCGGGTGCCGCGCCCCAAGGAGGGCGCCGGCGGGCCGGCCGCGCTCTCCGGCGTCCAGGTCTCGGCGCGCGGGGCGATGCGCACCCCCCAGTTCTGGCTGCTGTGGATCGTGCTCTGCATGAACGTCACGGCCGGCATCGGCATCCTGGAGAAGGCCGCGCCGATGATCACCGACTTCTTCGCCGACACCTCCACCCCGGTGTCGGCGACCGCCGCCGCCGGGTTCGTGGCCCTGCTGTCGGCGGCCAACATGGCTGGCCGGATCGGCTGGTCCTCGACCTCCGACCTGATCGGCCGCAAGAACATCTACCGCGTCTACCTCGGCGTCGGCGCCCTCATGTACGCACTGATCGCGCTGTTCGGCGACTCCTCGAAGCCGCTGTTCGTCCTGTGCGCGCTGGTCGTCCTGTCCTTCTACGGCGGCGGTTTCGCCACGATCCCCGCCTACCTGAAGGACCTCTTCGGCACCTACCAGGTCGGCGCCATCCACGGGCGGCTGCTCACCGCGTGGTCCACGGCCGGCGTCCTCGGACCGCTGATCGTGAACTGGATCGCCGACCGCCAGGAGGAGGCCGGGCGGCACGGCGCGTCGCTGTACGGGACGTCCTTCGTCATCATGATCGGGCTGTTGGTCGTCGGCTTCGTCGCCAACGAACTCGTCCGACCCGTCCACCCCCGCCACCACGTCGGCGTCGACCCCGCACCGAAGGAGGCCGCCGATGTCCGGCGACAGCAGCCAGAGTCCGCCTGACCTGCCCGACCGGCGTCCGCTGATCGCCTTCACCTGGATCTGGGTGGGCGCGCCGCTCGCCTACGGGCTGTACGAACTCGTCCGGAAGGCGACCCAGCTGTTCACCGGGTGACGCCGCTCGCGGGACCCGGGGTGCTGACCGAAGCCGACAAGGCGGGCGCACGTTTCCTGTCGTATCACCTGCCGTCGTACCCGTCGGTCACTGATCACACTGGTGGATCCCGTACCCGAGGCAGCGAGGACTCCACCACATGCACGGCTCCCGCATCACCGCCGTCGGCCATTACCAGCCCGCCCGGATTCTCACCAACGAGGACCTGGCGGGCATGGTCGACACCAGCGACGAGTGGATCAGGAGCCGGGTCGGCATTCACTCCCGCCGGATCGCCGGGCCCGAGGAGCCGGTCGACGAGCTGGCGGGCCACGCCGCGGCCAAGGCGCTGGCGGCGGCCGGGCTGACGCCCGCCGACGTGGACATGGTCGTGGTCGCCACCTCCACCGCGATCGACCGCTCCCCGAACACCGCCGCCCGCGTCGCGGCCCGCCTCGGCATCCCCGGGCCCGCCGCGCTGGACGTCAACGTCGTCTGCGCCGGCTTCACCCACGCCCTGGCCACCGCCGACCACGCCGTCCGGGCCGGTTCGGCGAGCCGGGTCCTGGTCATCGGCGCGGACAAGATGTCCGAGGTGGCCGACTGGAGCGACCGCAGCACCTGCGTGCTCGTGGGCGACGGGGCGGGGGCCGCCGTCGTGGAGGCCTCGGCGCCCGGCGCGGAGCCCGGGATCGGCCCCGTGCTGTGGGGGTCCGTGCCGGAGATGGGCAACGCGGTCCGCATCGAGGGCACGCCCCCGAGGTTCGCGCAGGAGGGGCAGAGCGTCTACCGCTGGGCGACCACACGGCTGCCCGGGTTCGCGCGCCAGGCCTGTGAGCGCTCCGGCCTGGAGCCGGCCGACCTCGCCGCGGTCGTCCTGCACCAGGCGAACCTGCGCATCATCGAACCCCTCGCCGCGAAGATCGGCGCCGTCAACGCGGTCGTCGCCCGCGATGTCGTCGAGTCCGGCAACACCTCGGCGGCGAGCATCCCCCTCGCGCTCTCCAAGCTGGTGGAGCGCGGTGAGATCAGCACCGGCGACCCGGTCCTGCTCTTCGGCTTCGGCGGAAACCTCTCCTACGCCGGTCAGGTCGTCCGCTGCCCGTGAACGGCGCCGCGGCCCTGGTGTGACATGGACTACTCCCGGCCCTGACGGCCCGGTGCGCCGTAGACTGTAGACGAAAGACAATCGATACTCGGCGTACCGGCCTTGCCGCCTTCGAGGGGGGACCGATGTTGTCCGCAGGACTGCCGCAGGGCGCGGTGCCCAAGCTCGAACGGCCCGGCCCGCTGCGCGACCGTGTCTACGAGGCGCTGCTCGAACTCATCACCACCCGGGCCCTCCAGCCCGGCCAGCACCTCGTCGAGAGCGAACTCGCCGGTCACCTCGGGGTGTCGAGGCAGCCCGTGCGCGAGGCCCTGCAACGGCTCAACACGGAGGGCTGGGTCGACCTGCGCCCCGCCCAGGGCGCCTTCGTGCACGAGCCGACGGAGGAGGAGGCCGACCAGCTCCTGGCGGTCCGTACGCTGCTGGAGGCCGAGGCGGCCCGGCTCGCCGCCGCCAACGCCGGCAGCGGGGGCGTGGCCGCCCTGGAGGAGCTGTGCGCGGAGGGGGAGCGGGCCGTCGCCGCCGACGACGTGGACGCCGCCGTCGCCTCCAACGCCCGTTTCCACGCGAAGATCATGGAGCTGGCCGGCAACGCCGTCCTCGCCGAACTCGCCGCGCAGGTCGACCGCCGGGTCCGCTGGTACTACACGCCCATCGCCCGGCAGCGCGGCCGGCAGTCCTGGATCGAGCACCGGCAGCTGATCGCCGCCGTCGCCGACCGGGACGAGCAGACCGCGACCCGGCTGATGCGCGAGCACACCGAGCACACCCGGCGCTCCTACCACGCGCGCGGCGCATCGTGAGGTAGGACTCCAGATCAGGAGGACTCCCAGGTCAGCGGACGTACGAAGGCCGCCCGGCGCATCCCCCGGGCGGCCTTCTCGTGCCCGGGGACGACGAGCGCCCCGCACTTCTTTGTCCACTCAGTGGAGAAAGTTCGCAGCAATTCGTGCGTGACTTCTTCCCACACCCGGCGGCCACTGCTACGTTCCCTCCGAAAGCAAGCCAAGGACGTGGCCGGGAACCGGCACACTCGAAGGCCGATTGAGGCGGGGAGGGGCTCGTGAGACGCATGACGGCACGACCCGCTAACGCCCACCAGGCACGACTGCTCCAGCTGCTGCGCGACGGAGGGCCCAACTCCCGCGCCCAGCTCGGCGACCAGGTGGACCTCTCCCGGTCCAAGCTGGCCGTCGAGGTGGACCGGCTGCTGGAGACGGGCCTGGTGGTGGCCGACGGACTCGCCGCCTCGCGCGGAGGGCGCCGCAGCCACAACATCCGGCTCCATCCCGCACTGCGCTTCCTCGGCGTCGACATCGGCGCGACCTCGGTCGACGTCGCGGTCACCAACGCCGAGCTGGAGATCCTCGGACACATCAACCAGCCCATGGACGTACGCGAGGGGCCGGTCGCGGTCTTCGAGCAAGTACTGGCCATGGCGGCGAAGTTGCGGGCCTCCGGGCTCGCGGAGGGCTTCGACGGCGCCGGCATCGGCGTCCCGGGGCCGGTCCGCTTCCCCGAGGGTGTGCCGGTGGCTCCGCCGATCATGCCGGGCTGGGACGGCTTCCCGGTACGGGAGGCGCTCAGCCAGGAACTCGGCTGCCCGGTCATGGTCGACAACGACGTGAACCTGATGGCCCTGGGAGAGCAGCACGCGGGCGTCGCCCGCACCCAGCACGACTTCCTCGTCGTCAAGATCGGTACCGGCATCGGCTGCGGCATCGTCGTCGGCGGCGACGTCTACCGGGGGACGACGGGCAGTGCGGGCGACATCGGGCACATCCAGGCCGTGCCCGACGGACGCCCGTGCGCCTGCGGCAACCGGGGCTGCCTGGAGGCCCACTTCAGCGGCGCGGCCCTGGCCCGCGACGCCACCGAGGCCGCCCAGCAGGGCCGGTCGGCCGAGCTCGCCAACCGGCTGGAGGCGAGCGGGGGCCTCAGCGCCGCCGACGTCGCCGCCGCCGCGGCCGCGGGCGACGCCACCGCACTCGACCTGATCCGGGAGGGCGGCCGGAGCACCGGCCAGGTCATCGCCGGTCTGGTCAGCTTCTTCAACCCGGGGCTCGTGGTGATCGGCGGCGGGGTGACCGGCCTCGGCCACAACCTGCTCGCCGCCATCCGCACCCAGGTCTACCGCCAGTCGCTGCCGCTGGCGACCGGCAACCTGCCCATCGTCCTCGGGGAGCTGGGCCCCAGCGCCGGCGTCATCGGCGGGGCCCGGCTGATCAGCGACCACCTGTTCTCACCCGCGTAGACGCCCTCCTCATCCGGGCCCCCTCGGCCCGGCTCGCGAGCTCCACCAGCACGCGCTCCACCAGCACAGCGCCCCATCAGCACAGCGCACCACCCCGCTCTGCTCGCCGCTGCCCGGCTCCACCCTGCCTCGATCCGCCCTGTCCCGACCCACCCAGCCCCGCTCTGCCCTGACACCGGCCCGCACGCCCGCCGAGGGGACCTCACATGGCTCCAGAACCACCGCTGCTCAGCATGTCCGGCATCACCAAGTCCTTCCCCGGAGTCCGGGCCCTGGACGGCGTCGACCTCGACGTCCAGGCCGGCGAGGTGCACTGCCTGCTCGGCCAGAACGGCGCCGGCAAGTCCACCCTGATCAAGGTGCTGGCCGGTGCCCACCAGCCCGACACCGGCACCATCCGCTGGCGCGGCGAGGACGTCACCCTGCGCTCGCCCATCGCGGCCATGCGCCTCGGCATCGCCACCATCTACCAGGAACTCGACCTGGTGGAGCACCTGTCGGTCGCCGAGAACGTCCACCTCGGCCATGAACCGACCGCCGCCGGCTTCGTCGTACGGGCCCGGGCGGCCCGGGCGTCGACGGCCCGGCTCCTCGAGCGACTCGGGCACCCGGAGGTCGATCCCGGGCGGCTGGTCGGGGAACTCTCCGCGGCGCAGCAGCAGATCGTGTCCATGGCCCGCGCGCTCTCGCACGACGTACGGCTGATCGTGATGGACGAGCCGTCCGCCGCCCTCGACCCGGACGAGGTGGACAACCTCTTCCGCATCGTCACCGACCTCACCGCCGACGGCGTCGCCGTCGTCTACATCTCGCACCGCCTGGAGGAGATCCGCCGCATCGGCGACCGGGTCACCGTCCTCAAGGACGGACGGGCCGTCGCCGGCGGCCTGCCCGCCAAGGAGACGCCCACCCGCGAGGTGGTGGCGCTGATGACCGGACGCAACGTGGAGTACGTCTTCCCGGAGCGGCCCGCCGCCCCGGCGGTGGGGGAACCGGTGCTCAGCGTGCGGGGACTGTCCAGGGAGGGCGAGTTCGCGCCCCTCGACCTGGAGGTCCGCCCCGGTGAGATCGTCGGCCTCGCCGGACTCGTCGGCTCGGGCCGCTCCGAGATCCTGGAGACGGTCTACGGAGCCCGCAAGGCGAGCACCGGACAGGTCCTCGTCGACGGCCGTGCGCTCAGGCCGGGCAGCGTCCGCGCCGCGGTCCGCGCCGGGCTCGGGCTCGCCCCCGAGGAACGCAAGGCGCAGGCCCTGCTGATGCTGGAGTCCGTCACCCGCAACGTGTCGGTCTCCGCCATGTCCCGCTTCTCGCGCGGCGGTTGGATCGACCGCGGGGCCGAACTCGGCGCGGCCCGCGCGGCCACCCGGGAGCTGTCCCTGCGGCCCGACAACCCGTCGGCGCCCGTGCGCACCCTCTCCGGCGGCAACCAGCAGAAGGCGGTCCTCGCCCGCTGGCTGCTGCGCGGCTGCCGGGTCCTGCTGCTCGACGAACCCACCCGCGGCGTCGACGTCGGCGCGCGCGCCGAGCTGTACGCGGTCGTCCGCCGCCTCGCCGACGAGGGCCTCGCCGTCCTGCTGGTCTCCAGCGAGGTGCCCGAGGTACTGGGCCTCGCCGACCGCGTGCTGGTGCTGCGCGAGGGCCGCGTCGTGCACGAGGCCCCCGCCCGTGAACTCGACGAACACCGCGTACTCGACCTCGTGATGGAAGGAAGCCCGGCGTCATGACCCAGCACGTGTCCCCGCCCCGGGACGGCACCGGCAAGGCGGCTCCGGTGGACAACCCGCCCGCCTGGCGAGTCCAGTTGGGCCGCGCCGACGTCCGCACCCTCACCCTGCTCGGGGTGCTCGCCGCACTGGTCCTGATCGGCGGCATCACCCAGCCCGACTCGTTCCTGGACACCCGCAACCTCCAGCTGGTGCTCACCCAGGCGTCCGTGATCGGCGTCGTCACCGTCGGCATGACCTTCGTCATCGTCTCCGGCGGCATCGACCTCTCCGTCGGCGCCATCGTCGCCCTCGCCTCGGTGTGGGCGACCACCGTCGCCACCCAGGAGTACGGTTTCGTCGGCATCCTCTTCACGGCGGTCGTCGTCGGCGTGGGCTGCGGACTGGTCAACGGGGTGCTCATCGCCTTCGGCCAGATGGTCCCCTTCATCGCCACCCTCGCCATGCTGGCCTCGGCACGCGGCCTCGCGCTCCAGATCACCGACGGACGCACCCAGGTCGTCACCGTCCCGAGCGTCCTGGACCTGGGCGAACGCGACTCCTACGTGCTCGGCATACCGCCCCTGGTACTGGTGTTCGCCGCGGTCACCGTGATCGGCTGGCTGGTGCTCAACCGCACCACCTTCGGCCGTCGCACCGTCGCCGTCGGCGGCAACGCGGAGGCCGCCCGGCTCGCCGGCATCGATGTCCGCCGCCAGCGGCTCTACCTCTACCTGCTGTCCGGGCTGTGCTGCGGCATCGCCGCCTTCCTCCTGATCGTCCTGGCCGGATCCGGCCAGAACACCAACGGCAACCTCTACGAACTCGACGCCATCGCCGCCGCGATCATCGGCGGGACGCTGCTGACCGGCGGGCGGGGCCACATCCTCGGCTCCGTGCTCGGCGTCCTGATCTTCACCACCATCACCAACATCTTCGCCCTGAACAACCTGCAGACCGACGTGCAGCAGATCGCCAAGGGCGCGATCATCGTCGCCGCCGTGCTGGTCCAGCGCCGTACCGCAAGCACGCACTGAGGAAAGGGTCCACCGTCATGACGAACCTCACGAGCCGCAGAGGCCTGCTCTTCGGAGCGGCCGCCGTGTCCGCCGGCGTGGTCCTCACCGGCTGCACGAGCAACGACCCCGACGACGGCGACGACAAGGCCGCGGACACCCAGCCGGCCGCCGACGACAAGCCCGGCAAGCAGGTCACCATCGGCTACGCCGGCCCGCAGGCCGACCACGGCTGGCTCAACGCCGTCAACGACCAGGCGCAGAAGCGCGCCGAGAAGTACTCGGACGTCACGCTCGAGGTCACCGAGGGCTCCAACGACACCGCCCAGCAGATCGGCCAGATCGAGACCCTCATCAACAAGAAGGTCGACGTCCTGGTCATCCTGCCCGCGGACGGCAAGGCCCTCACCCAGGTCGGGCTCAAGGCCATGCGCGCCGGCATCCCGGTCGTCAACCTCGACCGCATCTTCAACAGCCCCCAGGCCTACCGCTGCTGGGTCGGCGGCGACAACTACGGCATGGGCCTCAACGCCGCCCACTACATAGGCGAGAAGCTCAAGGGCAAGTCCGGCGCCAAGGTCATCGAGCTGGCCGGCCTGGACAACCTGGAGCTGACCCAGCAGCGCACCAAGGGCTTCGACGACGGTCTGAAGAACTACCCGAACATCCAGAAGGTGGCCCGCCAGGCCGCCGAGTTCACGGTCGAGTCGGGCCAGGCCAAGATGGCCCAGCTGCTCCAGGCCCAGTCGAAGTTCGACGCCCTCTGGAACCACGACGACGACCAGGGCGTGGGCGCGCTGCGCGCCATCGAACAGGCGGGCCGCGACGACTTCCTGATGGTCGGCGGCGCCGGAGCGCTCTCCGCCTTCCAGGCCATCAAGGCGGACAGCGGCGTGCTGAAGGCCACCGTGCTCTACCCGCCCACCATGGCCGCCTCCGCGATCGACCTCGCCCGCGCCCTCGGTCAGGGCAAGGGCGTCAGCGGGCTCGCCGAGTTCGAGATCCCCTCGACCGTCACCTGCTACTCGGCCGTCGTCGACAAGGAGAACGTGGACCAGTACATGTCCACGGGCTTCAAGTGACGGGCACCACGTGACGGCTGCCGCCCCGGCAGCGGCCTGACCAGCCGGCCGGGGCGGGGCCCACCCCCACCGCGCCACGACGACGAGGAGGACATCCGATGGGACAGCCGCAGCAGCCCGAGGGGGCCGGAGCGGGGGCAGCAGCCGCCGGCACCGGGACCGACAGCGGGACCGGGACCAGGGCGACGGGGGCATCCGCGACCAGACCGCCCCTGCGCGTCGGCATGGTCGGCTACGCCTTCATGGGTGCCGCGCACTCGCAGGGCTGGCGCACCGCGGGCCGGGTCTTCGACCTGCCGCTGAACCCGGTCCTGGCCGCGATCTGCGGGCGGGACGCCGACGCCGTCCGCACCGCGGCCGACCGGCACGGATGGGCGAGCACCGAGACCGACTGGCGGGCCCTGGTCGAACGGGACGACATCGACCTCGTCGACATCTGCACGCCCGGTGACAGCCACGCGGAGATCGCGCTGGCCGCCCTCGCCGCCGGCAAGCACGTCCTGTGCGAGAAGCCCCTCGCCAACACGGTGGGGGAGGCGGAGGCGATGACCCGGGCCGCCGACGAGGCCGCGGCCCGCGGCCAGCTGGCGATGGTCGGCTTCAACTACCGCCGGGTACCGGCCACCGCGCTGGCCCGGCGGATGGTGGCCGCGGGCCGCGTCGGCCGCCTCCGGCACGTGCGGGTGACGTACCTCCAGGACTGGCTCGTGGACCCGCACTCGCCGCTGACCTGGCGGCTGCGCAAGGAACTGGCCGGCTCGGGCGCCCTGGGCGACCTCGGCGCACACATCGTCGACCTCGCGCAGTACCTCACGGGCGAGCGGATCGCGGGTGTCTCCGCCCTCACCGAGACCTTCGTCCGGGAACGCCCGCTGCCGGCCGGTGCCGCCCGGGGGCTCTCGGCCGGCTCGGCGGACGGCGCCATGGGCCAGGTCACCGTGGACGACGCGGCCGTGTTCACCGGCCGCCTCACCTCGGGCGCCCTGGTCTCCTTCGAGGCCACCCGCTACGCCACCGGCCGCAAGAACGCCCTGCGGATCGAGCTGAACGGCGAACGCGGCTCGCTCGCCTTCGACCTGGAGCGGCTCAACGAACTGTCGTACCACGACGGCACGGAGCAGGGGGAGCACGCCGGCTTCCGCCGCATCCTGGTCACCGAACCCGAACACCCCTACCTGGACGCCTGGTGGCCGCCGGGCCACGGGCTCGGCTACGAGCACTCCTTCGTCCACCAGGCGCGCGACCTCGTGCACGCCGTCGCCGAGGGCCGCCGGCCGGAACCCTCCTTCGCCGACGGACTCCAGGTGCAGCGCGTCCTCGCGGCGGTCGAGGAGAGCGCCGAGAAGAACTCCGTCTACACCCCGATCGCCCCCTGAGGAGGCTGGCAGCGACATGCCGCGCAACTTCACTCTCTTCACCGGCCAGTGGGCGGACCTGCCCCTGGAGGAGGTCTGCCGCCTCGCCCGCGACTTCGGCTACGACGGCCTGGAGCTCGCCTGCTGGGGCGACCACTTCGAGGTCGACAAGGCCCTCGCCGACCCCTCCTACGTCGACTCCCGCCACCAGCTGCTCGACAAGTACGGCCTCAAGTGCTGGGCGATCTCCAACCACCTGGTCGGCCAGGCGGTCTGCGACGCCATCATCGACGAGCGCCACCAGGCCATCCTCCCGGCCCGCATCTGGGGCGACGGCGACGCGGAGGGCGTACGGCAGCGCGCCGCGGCCGAGATCAAGGACACCGCCCGGGCCGCCGCACGCCTCGGCGTGGACACCGTCATCGGCTTCACCGGGTCGGCCATCTGGCACCTGGTGGCCATGTTCCCGCCCGCCCCGGAGTCGATGATCGACCGGGGGTACCAGGACTTCGCGGACCGCTGGAACCCGATCCTCGACGTCTTCGACGCCGAGGGCGTGCGGTTCGCCCACGAGGTCCACCCCAGCGAGATCGCCTACGACTACTGGACCACCCAGCGCGCCCTGGAGGCCGTGGACCACCGGCCCGCCTTCGGCCTCAACTTCGACCCCTCCCATTTCGTCTGGCAGGACCTCGACCCGGTCGGCTTCCTGTGGGACTTCCGCGACCGGATCTACCACGTCGACTGCAAGGAGGCCCGCAAGCGCCTCGACGGCCGCAACGGGCGCCTCGGCTCCCACCTGCCGTGGGGCGACCCGCGCCGCGGCTGGGACTTCGTGTCGGCCGGCCACGGCGACGTCCCGTGGGAGGACGTCTTCCGCATGCTGCGCTCCATCGACTACCAGGGCCCGGTCTCCGTGGAATGGGAGGACGCCGGCATGGACCGGCTCCAGGGCGCCCCCGAGGCCCTCACCCGCCTCAAGGCCTTCGACTTCGACCCGCCCAGCGCGTCCTTCGACGCCGCCTTCAACAGCTGACCCGAGCGCCCGACCGCCCGACCGCAGGTCGGGGACGGGGGCCGGCCGAACCGCCGGTCCCCGGTCAGGCCTGCCCGAATCCCGCTTTGTCCTGCATTGGGAAAAAGTTGAACCAGTCCGGGCCCAAGGGGTGTTGGCCCCGGAAGAACGCGGTTACCGTCCCTGAAGTGTTCAGGACACCCACGCCCCCGGGGTGACGGCGCACCCCGGAGCCCGCCGCACCGCACGTCTTCGCACCCGTTCCGTACGGCCCATCCCGTTCCCGGAGGGACTTCGTGCACAGAACCAGACTCAAAAGCACCAGGACCACGAGGCGCCCCAGGCTGCGCACCACGCTGGCCCTGTTCACCGGCCTGATCCTGGCGGTGGGAACTCCGGCGACCGTCGCCGGCGCCCACCCCGGCCACCCGGAGCACGACGAACCGGCGGCCGCAGAGGGGCAGTTCCAGCAGGTGCCCCTCGCCAAGGGCGAGCCCGAGATGGGCGAGCCGATGTCGCTCGCCGTCCTCCCGGACCGCAGCGTCCTGCACACCGCCCGCGACGGCACACTGCGCCTCACCGACCAGGGCGGCGTCACCAAGGTCGCCGGCAAGCTCGACGTCTACAACCACGACGAGGAGGGCCTGCAGGGCGTAGGCATCGACCCGGACTTCGAGAACAACCGGGCGATCTACCTGTACTACGCCCCGCCGCTCGACACCCCGGCGGGCGACGCGCCGGAGACCGGGACCGCGGAGGACTTCAAGAAGTTCGACGGCGTCAACCGGCTCTCCCGCTTCGTCCTCAACGCCAACGGCACGCTGGACACGGCCAGCGAGAAGAAGGTCCTGGACGTCGCGGCCTCCCGCGGCACCTGCTGCCACGTCGGCGGCGACATCGACTTCGACGCCGAGGGCAACCTCTACCTGTCCACCGGCGACGACTCCAACCCGTTCGCCTCCGACGGCTACACGCCGATCGACGAGCGCCCGGACCGCAACCCGGCCTTCGACGCCCGCCGCAGCTCCGGCAACACCAACGACCTGCGCGGCAAGATCCTGCGGATCAAGGTCGCCGAGGACGGCTCGTACACCGTGCCGGACGGCAACCTCTTCGCCCCGGGCACCGAGAAGACCCGCCCCGAGATCTACGCGATGGGCTTCCGCAACCCGTTCCGGATGAGCGTCGACGACGAGACCGGCACCGTCTACGTCGGTGACTACGGCCCCGACGCGGGCGCCGCCGACCCGAACCGCGGCCCGGCCGGACAGGTCGAGTTCGCCAAGGTCACCAAGGCCGCCAACTTCGGCTGGCCGTTCTGCACGGGCAACAACGACGCCTACGTCGACTACGACTTCGCCACCAAGACCTCCGGCGAGAAGTTCGACTGCGCCGCCCCGAAGAACACCTCGCGGCACAACACCGGCCTGGTCGACCTGCCGCCCGCGCAGGCCGCCTGGATCCCGTACGACGGCGGCTCCGTGCCCGAGTTCGGCACCGGCTCCGAGTCCCCGATGGCCGGCCCGGTCTACCGGTACGACCCCGAGCTGGACTCCAGCGTGAAGTTCCCCGAGGAGTTCGACGGCGACTTCTTCGCCGGCGAGTTCGGCCGCCGGTGGATCAAGCGGATCGAGCAGAACGCCGACGGCACGGTCGCGAAGATCAACGACTTCCCGTGGACCGGCACCCAGATCATGGACATGGAGTTCGGCCCCGACGGCGCGCTCTACGTGCTGGACTACGGCGTCTCCTGGTTCCAGGGCGACGAGAACTCCGCCCTGTACCGCATCGAGAACGCCGAGGACGGCTTCTCCCCGATCGCCGAGGTGAGCGCCGACAAGACGTCCGGCGCGGCCGGCCTCAAGGTGCAGTTCACCGCCTCCGTCAAGGACGCCGACTCCCCGGACCTCACCCACAGCTGGGACTTCGGCGACGGCACCAAGGGCGAGGGCCTCACGCCCACCCACAAGTACAAGAAGGTCGGCACCTACACCGCGACCTTCACCGCGAAGGACCCCGAGGGCAACACCGGCAGCGCCAGCGTCCGGATCGTGGTCGGCAACACCGCGCCCAAGGTGCGGATCGACGTCCCGGGCAACGGCACGCTGGCCGCCTTCGGTGAGCCCGTCCCCTTCAAGGTGACCGTCACCGACCCCGAGGAGACCGTCGACTGCTCCAAGGTCAAGGTCGCCTACAGCCTCGGCCACGACTCCCACGCCCACGAGCTGACCAGCGAGATGGGCTGTGAGGGCACCCTGAAGCCGCCGCCCGGCGACGGCGGGCACGACCCCAACGCCAACATCTACGGCGTCGTCGGCGCCAGCTACACCGACGGCGGGGCGAACGGCCAGGAGGCCCTGACCGGCACCGCCCGCACCGTGCTCCAGCCGCTGCACCGCCAGGCCGAGCACTTCGCCGGCCAGCAGGGCGTCTCGGTCATCGACAAGACCGGCGCCAACGGCGGCAAGACCGTCGGCAACATCGACGACGGCGACTGGATCTCCTTCAGCCCCTACAAGTTCGACGGGCAGAAGAAGCTCACCGTACGGGCCTCCTCCGGCGGCGCCGGCGGCTTCGTCGAACTGCGCACCGGCTCGCCCGAGGGCCCGCTGCACGGCTCGGCGTACATCCCGCCGACCGGCGGCTGGGAGACGTTCCAGGACGTCGACGTGCCGCTGCGGGCCCTGCCCAAGAAGACCACCGACATCTACCTGGTCTTCCGGGGCGGCGAGGGCGCGCTGTACGACCTGGACGACTTCGAGTTCTCCAAGGAGCCGTTCAAGGGCGGCAAGAAGGTGCTCGTCTTCTCCAAGACGGCCGGCTTCCGCCACGACTCCATCCCCGAGGGCGTCGCCGCGCTGAAGGAGCTCGGCGCCCCGGCCGGCATCTCGGTCACCGCGACCGAGGAGGCCAAGCAGTTCACCACGGCCAACCTCGCCAAGTACGACGCGGTCGCGTTCCTGTCCACCACCGGTGACGTCCTCGACGCCGACCAGCAGAAGGCGTTCGAGAACTACGTCAAGAACGGCGGCGGCTACCTGGGCATCCACGCCGCCGCCGACACCGAGTACGACTGGGAGTTCTACGGCGGCCTCGTCGGCGCCCACTTCGACTCGCACCCGGCCATCCAGAAGGCCACCGTGCGCGTCCACGACCACGACCACCCCTCCACCGCGCACCTCGGCGACACCTGGGAGCGCACCGACGAGTGGTACAACTACCGCACCAACCCGCGGGACCAGGCCAAGATCCTCGCCACCCTGGACGAGACCACCTACGACGGCGGCACCATGAAGGGCGACCACCCGATCGCCTGGTGCCAGAGCTACGGCGGCGGCCGGTCCTTCTACACCGGCGGCGGTCACACGAAGGAGTCCTACGCCGACGAGGCGTTCCGGGGCCACCTGCTCGGCGGCATGCAGTACGCCACCGGCCAGGTCAAGGCCGACTGCAAGCCGGACACCGGCTACCGGGACATCTTCAACGGCGAGACCAGGGACGGCTGGAAGCAGGCCGGCCCCGGCACCTTCGACGTGAAGAACGGCACGCTGGAGTCCAACGGCGGCATGGGCCTGCTCTGGTACCAGGCCAAGGAGCTGAAGTCGTACTCCCTCAAGCTCGACTGGAAGATGCGGGGCGACGACAACTCCGGGATCTTCGTGGGCTTCCCGGCCTCCGACGACCCCTGGTCCGCGGTGAACAAGGGCTACGAGATCCAGATCGACGCGACCGACGCGGCGGACCGCACCACGGGCTCCGTCTACTCCTTCAAGTCGGCCAACATCAAGGCCCGTGACCAGGTCCTGCGGCCCCCCGGCCAGTGGAACTCCTACGAGATCAAGGTCCAGGGCGAACGCCTCCAGGTGTTCCTCAACGGAGTCAAGATCAACGACTTCACCAACAAGGACCCCGAGCGGAGCCTGACCGACGGGTACATCGGCCTCCAGAACCACGGCGCCGACGACCAGGTCTCCTTCCGCAACATCCAGCTCAAGGAACTGAACTCCTAGGGCTACCGGAACGGCGGCGGGCGGAGGACGCCGGACCTCCGCCCGCCGTCCCGCCGGGCCCGCGCCCGGCACCCCGCTCGTCCCCCTCCCGGCACTCGCACCAGGTTCGCGTACGACAAGGAGGCTGCCCATGTCCGCCGAACCGTCCCCGCCCACCCCCTCCTCGGCCCCGCGCCTCGGCGTCTGGCTCATCGGGGCCCGTGGCTCCGTGGCCACCACCGCGATCGCGGGCTGCGCCGCCGTCGCCGCCGGCCTGCACCCGCCGACCGGCATGGTCACCGAGACCCCGCCGTTCGCGTCGAGTGGTCTGCCGCCGCTGTCGTCGCTCGTCTTCGGCGGCCACGACACCCTCGACTGCCCTCTGCCCAAGCGCGCCGAGCACCTGGCCGAGGGCGGTGTCCTGCCGCACGGCCTGCCGTCGGCCGTGCACGCCGAACTCGTCGCCGCCGACCGTGAGATCAGGCCCGGCGGCCCCGTGACCGGCGTTCCGGAGGGCGGGCCCGCCCGCACCCAGGACGAGTGGATCGACGTGTTCGCGGACGACATCCGTGACTTCGTCCGCCGCCACGACCTCGCCGGCGCCGTCGTGGTGAACGTGGCCTCCACCGAGCCCGCCCCCACCGACGGCACCCTGCCGCCCAGCTCCCTCTACGCGGCGGCCGCCCTGCGCGCCGGCTGCCCGTACGTGAACTTCACGCCCTCCACCGGGCTGCACCACCCGGCGCTGGCCCCGCTCGCCGAGTCCTCGGGGCTCCCGTACGCGGGCCGCGACGGCAAGACCGGGCAGACCCTGCTGCGCTCCGTGCTCGGCCCGATGTTCCTCCAGCGGGCCCTCGCCGTACGCGCCTGGTCCGGCACCAACCTCCTGGGCGGCGGCGACGGCGCGGCCCTCGCGGACCCCGCGGCGGCCGCCGCCAAGAACGCCGGCAAGGAACGCGTCCTCGCCGACACCCTCGGTGCCGCACCCGAGGGCGAGGTCCACATCGACGACGTGCCCGCCCTCGGCGACTGGAAGACCGCCTGGGACCACATCGCCTTCGACGGCTTCCTCGGCGCCCGCATGGTCCTCCAGACCACCTGGCAGGGCTGCGACTCGGCGCTGGCCGCGCCCCTCGTCCTCGACCTGGCCCGGCTGGCCGCCCGCGCCCACGAGCGGGGCCTGTCCGGTCCGCTGCGCGCACTCGGCTTCTACTTCAAGGACCCGGTGGGGGACGGCCCCTCGTCCCTGGCCGAGCAGTACGCGGAGCTGACGGCTTTCGCCGGACGGCTCCGGGACGGCGCCGGCGACGGCGAGGAGCAGCGGTGAGCCGCGCGGTCGCCGTGGCCCGGAACGCCTCCGCGCCCGCCGGCGCGGCGGGCAGCGGACCGGCCGCGGAGAACGCCCCGTCGGGCGCCGCCGGGACTCCGGCGCACGGTTCCCGGCCGACCGGTACCGGACGCGCCGGCGCCTGGGCCGAACTGCTGCGCCTGCCCGCCCTGTTCACCGTCCCCGGTGACGCCCTGGCGGGCGCTGCGGCGACCGGTGTGCGTCCCGGACCCCGCACGCTGCTCGCCATCGGCTCGTCCCTGTGCCTGTACGAGGCGGGCATGGCCCTCAACGACTGGGCGGACCGGGCCGAGGACGCCGTGGAGCGCCCGCACCGCCCGCTGCCCTCCGGGCGGATCCGTCCCGCCGCCGCCCTGACCGCGGCCTGCGGCCTCACCGGAGCGGGTCTGGCGCTCGCCGCCGCGGCCGGCCGGCCCGCCCTGGCGGTGGCCGCCCCGTTGGCGGCGACGGTCTGGGCCTACGACCTCGCGCTGAAGCACACCCCCGCCGGGCCCGTGGCGATGGCCGCCGCCCGCGGACTGGATCTGCTCCTCGGCGCCGCCGCCACCGGCGGCGCCACCCGCCCCGCACTGCCCTCCGCCGCGCTGCTCGGCAGCCACACCCTCGCGGTCACGACCGTCTCCCGCCGGGAGACCGACGGCGGCTCGGTCCTGGCCCCGCTGGCCGCCCTCACGACGACGGCGGCGCTGACGCGGCTGGTCACCCGCCGCCGCACCCGACTCCCGGCAGGCCGGTGGGCAGCAGCCGCCCCCGGCCTGCCGGGCCCCGGCCCGACCGGGCGCCCGGCGCAGGCCACCGGTGCCCTCACCACCGCCCTGGGCGCCGCCTACGCCGCCACGGCCGCCCGACCCTACGTCCACGCCGCGCTCAACCCCTCGCCCCCGCTCACCCAACGCGCCGTCGGCGGCGGCATCAGGGCCACGATCCCGCTCCAGGCGGCGCTCGCCGCCCGCTCCGGAGCCGCTGCCACGTCGCTGCTGGTCGCGGCGCTCGCCCCGGCCGGGCGGATGTTCGTGCGCAGGGCCGGCCTGAGGAAGGTGAGCATCACATGAGCAGCGGTGCCCCCACCCTCCCTCTCCGCTTCGGCTACGGCACGAACGGTCTCACCGACCTCCGCCTGGACGACGCCCTCGCCCTGCTGGCCGACCTCGGCTACGACGGTGTCGGTCTGACCCTCGACCACATGCACCTCGACCCGCTCGCCGAGGACCTCGCCGCCCGCACCCGCCGGGTCGCGCGCCGCCTCGACGCGCTGGGCCTGGACGTCACGGTCGAGACGGGCGCCCGCTATGTGCTCGACCCCCGCCGCAAACACGGCCCCTCGCTGCTCGATCCGGACCCCGGTGACCGGGCGCGCCGGGCCGACCTGCTGGTACGGGCCGTGCGCGTCGCCGCCGACCTGGGGGCCCACGCCGTGCACTGCTTCAGCGGCATCACGCCGCCGGGGACGGACGCGGAGACCGCCTGGAAGCGCCTGGCGGACGCCCTGGGCCCGGTCCTGGACGCCGCCGCCGACGCCGGCGTGCCCCTCGCGGTGGAGCCCGAACCGGGTCACCTGCTGGCCACCCTCGCCGACTTCCACCACCTGCGCCGACTGCTGGGAGACCCCGGGCAGCTCGGCCTGACCCTGGACATCGGGCACTGCCAGTGCCTGGAACCGCTGCCCCCCGCCGACTGCGTGCGCCAGGCCGGGCCGTGGCTGCGGCACGTGCAGATCGAGGACATGCGCCGCGGCGTCCACGAGCACCTGCCCTTCGGCGACGGCGAGATCGACTTCCCGCCCGTCCTCCAAGCCCTCGCCGACACCGGCTATCGGGGCCTGACCGTCGTCGAACTGCCCCGCCACTCCCACGCGGGGCCGCGCTTCGCCGAACTCTCCCTCCCGTTCCTCCGCGGAGCCGCGACGGCGGACCCCCGCACGCGCCGCTCGGGCGAGCCCTCCGCCACCCACTGAAGGGAGCCACCCCCATGACGCAGCCACACACCGGCCACGTCACCCCCGACACCCAGGGTGCGGACGCCCCCACCGCCGGACGGGACCAGGGCCCCACCCCCGCCCACGTCCCGCCCGCCGACCTGCGCGCGGCCCTCTCCGCCGAGCTGGGCGGAGCCGCCCGGGCCTGGCTGGACCAGGCCCTGGACGAGGCCGCCGCCCACCCCGGCGCCCACGGCCCCATCTCCGTCTGGGAACTGCGCCTCGCCGAGGCCGCACGCCGCTGCGGCCCCGCCCACGCCGACGCCGCCCGTGTCCTCGTCCTGCACGCGGCACGCGCGGACACCGACGCCCTGACCCGCGTCTACTCCCAGGGCACCGCCGACGAACGCCGCGCCGTCCTGCACGCGCTGCCCCACCTGGTGTCCGGCCCCGAGGCCCTGCCCCTGGTCGAGGACGCGCTGCGCACCAACGACACCCGGCTGGTCGCCGCGGCCCTCGGCCCCTACGCCGCCCGGCACCTCGACGCCCACCAGTGGCGGCACGCCGTACTGAAGTGCCTGTTCACCGGCGTGCCCCTGGACGAGGTCGCGGACCTCGCCGGACGCGCCCGCGGTGACGCCGAACTGGCCCGCATGCTCACCGACTACGCCGCCGAACGCACGGCCGCGGGCCGCCCCGTCCCCGAGGACCTGCACCGCGTCCTGGCCCTGACCGAGCCCGGCGCGTCGCACACCCCGGCCGCCCCCCACGGCAAGGAGTCCTGATGCGCATCTTCGACCCGCACATCCACATGACCTCCCGCACCACCGACGACTACGAGGCCATGCACGCCGCCGGTGTCCGCGCCGTCGTCGAACCGTCCTTCTGGCTGGGCCAGCCCCGCACCTCGCCCGCCTCCTTCCGGGACTACTTCGACGCCCTGCTGGGCTGGGAGCCCTTCCGCGCCGCCCAGTACGGCATCGCCCACCACTGCACCATCGCCCTCAACCCCAAAGAGGCCAACGACCCGCGCTGCCTGCCCGTCCTGGACGACCTGCCCCGCTACCTCGTCAAGGACCGGGTCGTCGCGGTCGGCGAGATCGGCTACGACTCCATGACCCCGGCCGAGGACACCGCCCTGGCAGCCCAGCTCCAGCTCGCCGCCGACCACGGCCTGCCCGCCCTCGTGCACACCCCCCACCGCGACAAACTCGCCGGACTCCACCGCACCCTCGACGTGGTGCGGGAGTCCGCGCTGCCCCTGGACCGGGTGCTGGTCGACCACCTCAACGAGACCACCGTCAAGGCCGCGAAGGACAGCGGGGCCTGGCTCGGCTTCTCCGTCTATCCGGACACCAAGATGGACGAGGCCCGCATGGTCGCCCTCCTGCACGAGTACGGTCCGGAGAAGGTCCTGGTCAACTCCGCCGCCGACTGGGGCAGGAGCGACCCGCTCAAGACCCGCAAGGTCGGCGACCTGATGCTCGCGGAGGGCTTCACCGAGGACGACGTGGACCGGGTGCTGTGGCGCAACCCCGTCGCCTTCTACGGCCTCAGCGGACGCCTCGCGCTCGACGTGACCTCCGCCGACGCCACCCACGAGGGCAACTCCATCCTGCGCGGCGGGGAGTGAACCATGCGCTTCCGCCATCCCGACGGTTCCACCGTCCATCTCGCCTACTGCACCAACGTGCATCCCGCGGAGACGCTGGAGGGGGTGCTGGCGCAGCTGCGTGAGCACTGTGAGCCGGTACGGCGCCGGCTGGGCCGCGACCGCCTCGGTATCGGCCTGTGGCTGGCCCGGGACGCCGCGCACGCCCTGGTCACCGATCCGGCAGCGCTGCGCGGACTGCGCGGGGAGCTGGAGCGGCGGGGCCTGGAGGTCGTCACCCTCAACGGCTTCCCCTACGAAGGGTTCGGCGCCCGAGAGGTCAAGTACCGCGTCTACGCGCCGGACTGGGCCGACCCCGAGCGTCTGGAGCACACGACGTCCCTGGCCCGGGTGCTGGCGGGACTGCTGCCCGACGATGTCACCGACGGCACGATCTCCACGCTGCCGCTGGCCTGGCGCACCGCCTACGACGATGCCCGCGCCGGCCAGGCCCGCGCCGCGCTGGCCACCCTCGCCGAACGCCTCGACGCCCTTCAGGAGCTGACCGGCCGCTCCATCCGCGTCGGTCTGGAACCCGAACCGGGCTGCGTCGTGGAGACGACCGGTGACGCCATCGCCCCGCTGACCGCGGTCGGCCACGACCGCATCGGTGTCTGTGTCGACACCTGCCACCTGGCCACCTCCTTCGAGAACCCCGACACCGCCCTGGACGCCCTGACCGCCGCCCGCATCCCCATCGTCAAGTCCCAGCTGTCGGCGGCCCTGCACGCCGAGCAGCCCACCGACCCCGCCGTCCGCGAAGCGCTCGCGGCCTTCGCCGAACCCCGCTTCCTCCACCAGACCCGCACCACCACCGAGGCCGGAGACCTGCGGGGCACCGACGACCTCGACGAGGCCCTGGCCGAGGGCGGGCCGCTGCCCGACCGTGCGCCCTGGCGGGCCCACTTCCACGTGCCCCTGCACGCGGCGCCCGCCGCGCCCCTGACTTCGACGATGGAGGTCCTCAAAGCCACGCTGGCGCGTCTGGTGGGCGGCCCGCACCCCCTCACCCGGCACCTGGAGGTGGAGACCTACACCTGGCAGGCCCTGCCGCCCGAGCTACGCCCCCGCGCCCGCGCCCAGCTCACCGACGGGATCGCCGCCGAACTCACCCTGGCCCGCGACCTGCTGACCGACCTCGGCCTCAAGGAACTGCCATGACCGCGCCGACGCACTCCGACGGACCGACCCCTCTGCTCGTTCTCGACGTGGTCGGTCTCACCCCCCGCCTGCTGGACCACATGCCCCACCTCAAGCAGCTGGGCCAGTCAGGCTCCCGCGCCCCGCTGGGTACCGTCCTGCCGGCGGTGACCTGCGCCGCCCAGTC